>NZ_JBIASM010000010.1:0-319803 GCF_042890765.1 Streptomyces sp. NPDC002032
CGAGTTCGTGGATGCGTCGTTGCGGCTGTTGCCGCGCGGTGGGCGTTTCGTCGAGATGGGCAAGGCGGATCTGCGGGATCCGGTGCGGGTTGCGGTGGATCATCCGGGGGTGGTGTATCGGTCGTTCGATCTGATCGATGCGGGTCCGGAGCGTATTGGTGAGCTTCTGGGTGAGGTTCTGGGGCTGTTCGCGGCGGGTGTGCTGGAGCCGTTGCCGGTGGTGTCGTGGGATGTGCGGCGGGCGGGTGAGGCGTTCCGTCATCTGAGTCAGGCCCGTCATGTGGGGAAGGTGGTGTTGACGCTTCCGGCTCCGTTGGAGGCTGCCGGGACGGTGTTGGTGACGGGTGGTACGGGTGCGTTGGGCGGTCTGGTGGCCCGGCATCTGGTGGGGCAGGGGGTGCGGCATCTGCTGTTGCTGAGCCGGCGGGGCGGGGATGCTCCGGGTGTGGCCGCTCTGGTCGCGGAGCTGGAGGAGCTGGGGGCTGAGTCGGTTTCGGTGGTCGCGTGTGACGCGGCTGACCGTGAGGCGTTGGCGGGGGTGCTGGCCGGGATCCCGGCGGACCGTCCGCTGACCGGCGTCCTGCACGCCGCAGGCATCCTCGACGACGGCATCCTGTCCGCGCTCACGCCCAAACGGCTCGCCGCCGTGCTGCGCCCCAAGGCCGACGCGGCCTGGAACCTGCACGAGCTGACCCGCGACAGCGACCTGTCGGCCTTCGTCCTGTTCTCCTCCGTCGCGGGCGTCTTCGGCGCCCCCGGCCAGGGCAACTACGCCGCCGCCAACGCCTTCCTCGACGCCCTCGCCGCCCACCGCCAGGCCCACGGCCTGCCCGCCCAGTCCTTCGTCTGGGGACCCTGGGACACCAGCGGCGGCGGCATGCTCGGCACGCTCGCCGACGACACGGCCGGGCGCATCGCCCGCTCCGGCGTCGCCCCGCTCGCCCCAGACCGGGGCCTGGCCCTGTTCGACGCGGGCCGCGCCGCCGGTGACGCCGCCGTGGTGCCCGTCGCCGTCGACACCGCCGCGCTGCGCGCCCAGGCGGCCGCCGGCGGCGTACCGCCGGTCTTCCGCAAGCTGGTGCGCACGCCCTCCCGGCGGGCCGTCACGGCCGCGCCCCAGGAGAGCGGCTCCGCCTTCCAGCAGCGGCTGGCCGCGCTGCCCGCCGCCGAACGCGACCGGCTCCTCGTGGCGCTCGTCGCCGACCAGGTCGCGGCCGTCCTCGGCCACGCCACCGCGGAAGACGTCCAGCCCACCAAGGCGTTCAAGGAGATCGGCTTCGACTCGCTGACCGCCGTCGAACTGCGCAACCGGATGAACGCGGCCACCGGCCTGCGCCTGCCGGCCACGCTGATCTTCGACTACCCGACACCCGTGGCGCTCGCCGACCACCTGCGCGCCGAGCTCTTCGCCGGGCAGGACGCGCCCGAAGCCGCCGAACGGCACCCGGCGGCGGCAGCCGCCCCCGAGGACGACCCGGTCGTCATCGTCGGCATGGCCTGCCGGCTGCCCGGCGGAGTCTCCACCCCCGAACAGCTGTGGGACATGCTGGCCGAGGGCCGCGACGCCGTCGGCGAACTCCCGGACGACCGCGGATGGGACCTGGAGCGCCTCTACGACCCCGACCCGGACGGCGTCGGCACGACGTACGCGAAGGGGGGCGGCTTCCTCACCGGGGCGGGCGAGTTCGACGCGCGGTTCTTCGGGATCTCGCCGCGCGAGGCCCTCGCCATGGACCCCCAGCAGCGGCTGCTGCTGGAAACCTCCTGGGAGGCCGTCGAGCGCGCGGGCATCGACCCGGGCACGCTGCGCGGCAGCCGTACCGGCGTCTTCGTCGGCACCGCCTCCTCCTCCTACGGGTCCGGCATGCGCCTGCCCGAGGGCGTGGAGGGCCACCTGCTCACCGGCAGCGCCACCAGCGTCGTCTCCGGCCGCGTCTCCTACACCTTCGGCCTCGAAGGCCCCGCGGTCACCGTCGACACCGCCTGCTCCTCCGCGCTGGTCGCGCTGCACCTGGCGGTGCAGGCGATCCGCAACGGGGAGTGCACCGCGGCCCTGGCCGGCGGTGTGACCGTCATGGCGCAGCCCGGCATCTTCACCGAGTTCGCCCGCCAGCGCGGCCTCGCCCCCGACGGCCGGTGCAAGGCCTTCGCGGCCGGTGCGGACGGCACCGGCTGGGCCGAGGGCGCGGGCATGCTCCTCGTCGAACGCCTCTCCGACGCCCGCAGGAACGGCCATCCGGTCCTGGCGGTCGTCCGCGGCTCCGCCGTCAACCAGGACGGTGCCAGCAACGGCCTCACCGCCCCCAACGGCCCCTCCCAGCAGCGCGTCATCCGTGCCGCGCTCGCCGGTGCGGGCCTGGACGCGACCGAGGTCGACGCCGTCGAGGCGCACGGCACCGGTACGACGCTCGGCGACCCGATCGAGGCCCAGGCCCTCCTGGCCACTTACGGCCAGGGCCGGCCCGCCGGCCGGCCGCTGCTGCTCGGCTCCGTGAAGTCGAACATCGGGCACATGCAGGCCGCGGCCGGCGTGGGCGGCGTCATCAAGACGGTGCTCGCCCTCCAGCACGGCGTCCTGCCCAAGACGCTGCACGTGGACGAGCCCTCCCCGATGGTGGACTGGTCGGCGGGCGCGGTGGAACTGCTGACCGAGGAGCGGGAGTGGCCGCAGACCGGCCGTCCGCGCCGGGCCGGCGTCTCCTCCTTCGGCGTCAGCGGCACCAACGCCCACGTCATCGTGGAGCAGGCGCCCGAGGACGAGGCGCCCGAGGACGAGCCCCGGCCGTCCGTGCCGGACGAGGGCGGCAGGACGCTGCCCGCAGTGCCCTGGACGCTCTCCGGCAAGTCCCGCGCGGCCCTGCGCGCTCAGGCGGAACGGCTCGCCGCCCACCTGGCGCGGCGGCCCGGCGCACGACCGGCCGACATCGGCTTCTCCCTGACCACCGGCCGCGCCACCTTCGAACACCGCGCGGTGGTGCTGGGCGCCGACCCGGCCGGAGCGCTCGCCGCCCTGGCCGAGGGCCGCGAGGCCCCCGGCGTGGTCCGCGGCCACGCGGCCGCGGCCGGCTCGGGCAACCCCGTCCTGGTCTTCCCGGGCCAGGGCACCCAGTGGATCGGCATGGCGGTGGAACTCCTCGATTCCTCACCGGTGTTCGCGGCGCGGATCGCGGAGTGTGAGAAGGCGCTGGCCCCGTATGTGGACTGGTCGCTGACGGAGGTGCTGCGTTCGGACGATCCGCTGGAGCGGGTGGACGTGGTCCAGCCGGTGCTGTTCGCGGTGATGGTGGCGCTGGCCGAGGTGTGGATCTCCTACGGGGTCCGGCCCGCTGCCGTCATCGGGCACTCGCAGGGTGAGATCGCCGCCGCCTGTGTGGCCGGGGCCCTCTCCCTGGAGGACGCCGCGAAGGTCGTCGCCCTGCGGAGCCGGGCCATCGACGCCATCGCGGGTCTGGGCGGCATGGTCTCCGTGAGCCTGTCCGCCGCCGACGCGGCCGAGCGGATCGCCGCCTCCTTCGGGGACCGGCTGGCGGTCGCGGCCGTCAACGGCCCGTCCTCCACGGTGGTCTCCGGTGACGCGGACGCCTGCGCCGAGCTGGTCACCGCCCTGGAGGCCGAGGGCGTCCGGGCCCGCCGCGTGGCGGTGGAGTACGCCTCCCACTGCGTCCACGTGGAGAAGCTGGAGGCCGAACTGGCCGAGCTCCTCGGCGGACTGGACCCGAGGGCATCCCGCATCCCGATGTACTCGACCCTCACGGGCGGGCTGCTGGACACCACCGGGCTGGACGGCGGCTACTGGTACCGCAACCTGCGCAATCCCGTCCTGTTCGAGCAGGCCGTGAAGGCGGCGCTCGCCGACGGGCACCGGCTCTTCGTGGAGTCCAGCCCGCACCCCGTCCTCGCCGTCGGCCTCGCCGAAATGGACGCCGTCGCGGTCGGCACGCTGCGCCGCGACGAAGGCGGCCCGGCCCGCCTGCTCACCTCCCTCGCCGAAGCCTGGGTGGGGGGCGTCACCGTCGACTGGACGGCCGTCTTCGCCGGCACCGGCGCCCAGCGCGTCGACCTGCCGACGTACGCCTTCCAGCGCCGCCGCTACTGGCTGGACGAACCCCTCGCGGGTCCGGCGCGGACGGCTCGACAAGAGCCGCCCGAGTCGAATGCGAACGCGATGGACGAAAGTGAACCAGGGGACGGTTCCGCACTTCGCGCCGAACTCGCCGCACTCACCGGGACCGAACGGGCCCTGCGCCTGCTGGACCTGGTCCGCCGTACGGCGGCGGCGGTCCTGGGACACGAGTCGGTGGAGGAGGTCGAGGAGCACCAGCCGTTCCGGGAGATCGGGTTCCAGTCACTGACCGCGGTGGAACTGCGCAACCGGCTCGGCGCCGCCACCGGACTGCGGCTGCCCGTGTCGGTCGCCTTCGACCACCCGACCCCCGCCGACCTGGCCGCGCACCTGCGGGCCCAGCTCGTCGAGGAAGGCCTCGCGGCCCCGGTGTCCGCGCTGGCCGAACTCGACCGGCTGGAGGCCGCGTTCGCCGACCTGACCGCTGACAAGCGCGCCCGCGCCCAGCTCAGGGCCAGGATGCAGGGCCTCCTGTCGGCCCTGGACGACGAACCGGAGCCCACGGAGGCGGCGGCGGGTGTCGCCGAGCAGCTCCAGGCCGCCTCGGCGGCCGAGGTCCTCGCCTTCATCGACAACGAGCTCGGAACTTCCTGATGGACCTGATGGACGCGTACATCTTGCGCAAAGGGGACAGCCGATCATGACGGACGACCAGAAGATCCTCGATTACCTCAAGCGGGTGACGGCTGATCTCCACCAGACCCGCCAGCGCCTGCGCGAGGTCGAGGCCGGTGAGCAGGAGCCCGTGGCGATCGTCGCCATGAGCTGCCGCTACCCCGGCGGCGTGCGCAGCCCGGAAGACCTGTGGCGGCTGGTCGCCTCGGGCACGGACGCCGTCGGGGCGTTCCCCGACGACCGTGGCTGGGACGTCGAGCGGCTCTACGCCGAGGACCCCGACCAGCCCGGCACCTCCTACGTCCGCGAGGGCGGCTTCCTGCGGGACGTCGCCGACTTCGACGAGACCCTGTTCGGGATATCCCCGCGCGAGGCACTCGCCATGGACCCCCAGCAGCGGCTGCTGCTGGAGACCTCCTGGGAGGCCTTCGAGCGGGCCGGCATCGACCCGGCGTCGCTGCGCGGCAGCCGCACCGGCGTCTTCGCCGGCAGCACCGGCCAGGACTACTCGACGCTCCTCCAGCGTTCGGCGGAGCCCGTGGAGGGCTATTACCTCACGGGCACCGCGGCCAGCGTGGTCTCCGGGCGCGTCTCGTACGCGCTCGGCCTGGAGGGCCCCGCGGTCACCCTGGACACGGCCTGTTCCTCGTCCCTGGTAGCGCTGCACCTCGCGGCGCAGGCGCTGCGGGCCGGCGAGTGCACCCTCGCGCTGGCCGGCGGCTCCACCGTGATGTCCGCCCCCGGCATGTTCGTCGAGTTCTCCCGCCAGCGCGGCCTCGCCCTCGACGGCCGCTGCAAGGCGTTCGCGGCCGCCGCCGACGGCACGGGCTGGGCGGAGGGCGTCGGCATGCTGCTCCTGGAGCGGCTGTCCGACGCCCGCAAGAACGGCCACCCCGTCCTCGCCGTCCTCCGCGGCTCCGCCGTCAACCAGGACGGCGCGAGCAACGGCCTCACCGCCCCCAACGGCCCCTCCCAGCAGCGCGTCATCCAGCAGGCCCTCGACAACGCGGGCCTCACCGCGGCGCAGGTCGACGCGGTCGAGGCGCACGGCACCGGCACCACCCTCGGCGACCCGATCGAGGCGCACGCCCTGATCTCCGCCTACGGCCAGGACCGGCCCGCCGGCCGGCCGCTGTGGCTGGGTTCCCTGAAGTCCAACATCGGCCACAGCCAGGCCGCCGCCGGTGTCGGCGGCGTCATCAAGATGGTCCAGGCGATGCACCACGAGGTGCTGCCCAAGACCCTCCACGTCGACGAGCCGACCCCGCACATCGACTGGTCCGCCGGCGCGGTGGAACTGCTCACCGAGGCCCGTCCGTGGCCGCGGGGCGAGCGCCCGCGCCGGGCCGGCGTCTCCTCCTTCGGCATCAGCGGCACCAACGCCCACGTCATCGTGGAAGAGCCGCCCGCTCCCCTTCCCGCCCCCGCCCCGGCGCCGGCCGACGGCCCGACGCCCACGGCACCGCTGCCGCTGGTCCCGTGGCCGGTCTCCGGCAAGACCGCGGCCGCCCTGCGCGCGCAGGCCGCCCGCCTCGCCGCGCACCTGCGCGCCCACGGCGAGCCGGCCCCCGCCGACACCGGCTACTCGCTTGCGACCGGACGCGCCGCGCTGGAGCACCGGGCCGTCGCCCTCGGCACCGACGCGGACGGCCTGCTGGCCGCGCTCGACGCGCTGGCGGCAGGCGAAGCGGCCCCCGGTCTGATCACCGGCGCCACCACCACCGGCCCCACCGCCTTCCTCTTCACCGGCCAGGGCGCGCAGCGGGCCGGCATGGGCCGGGAGCTGTACGAGGCGTTCCCCGGGTTCGCGGAGGCCCTCGACGCGGTGTGCGCGGTCGTGGATGCGGAGTTGGGGCGTTCGCTGCGCGCGGTGATGTTCGCGGAGGACTCCGCCGAGCTGGACCGTACGGAGTTCACCCAGCCGGCGCTGTTCGCGCTGGAGGTGGCCCTGTACCGGCTGGTCGAGGGCTGGGGTGTGAAGCCCGACTACCTGCTGGGTCATTCCATCGGTGAGATCGCTGCGGCGCATGTGGCCGGGGTGTTCTCGCTGGAGGACGCGGCCCGGCTGGTCGTGGCGCGTGGCCGGCTGATGCAGGCGCTGCCCGAGGGCGGGGCCATGGTGTCGGTGCGGGCCGCCGAGGCAGAGGTGGCCGAGCTGGTCGCCTCGTACGAGGACGTGAGCATCGCAGCCGTCAACGGGCCTGCGTCCGTGGTGATTTCCGGTGCGGCCGAGGCCGTGGGTGAGATCGCGGAGGTGCTGGCCGGGCGTGGGGTGAAGACCAAGCGGCTCACCGTCAGCCACGCCTTCCACTCCCCGCTCATGGACCCCATGCTGGAGGAGTTCCGGCAGGTCGCCGAGGGTCTCACCTACCACGCCCCGGTCATCCCGGTCGTCTCCGACGTCACCGGGCGCACCGCCACCGCCCATGAGCTGCGCGACCCCGCCTACTGGGTGCGGCACGTGCGCGAGGCCGTGCGCTTCGCGGACGGCATCGCCACCCTGCACCGGGCCGGCGTCACCCGCTTCGTCGAACTCGGCCCCGACGCCGTGCTGTCCGCCATGGGCGCCGACACCGCCGCCGCCGCCGATGACGCCGCCGACGCCGTGTTCATCCCCCTCCAGCGGGGTGGGCGCCCGGAGGCGCCGTCCCTGCTCACCGGGCTGGCCACCGCCCACGTCCACGGCTCTGCCCCCGACTGGGCCGCCCTCTTCGCCGGGACCGGTGCGCGCCGGATCGACCTGCCCACGTACGCCTTCCAGCAGCAGCGGCACTGGCCCTCGCGCTGGCTGCCGCAGACCGGGGACGTCAGTGCCGCCGGACTGCGCCCCGCCGAACACCCGCTGCTGGGCGCGGCCGTGAGCCTCGCCGACGGCGACGGCTTCCTCTTCACCGGCCGGCTCTCCCTCCAGACCCACTCCTGGCTCGCCGACCACGCCGTCCTGGACACCGTCCTCGTGCCCGGCACCGCCTTCGTGGACCTCGCGGTCCGCGCCGGCGACCAGAGCGGCTGCTCCCGGGTCGAGGAACTGACCCTGGAAGCCCCGCTGGTCCTGCCCGTGTGGGGCGGGGTCCAGCTCCAGGTCTCCGTCGGCGCCGCCGACGCCCACGGACACCGCCCGCTCGCCGTGCACTCCCGCGCCGACGGCGACGACCCCGACGCCCCCTGGACCCGGAACGCCAGCGGCACCCTGGCCCCCGCGGCCGGGCCCGCACCGCGGACCGAGCCGGTCTGGGCGGAACTCGCCCAGTGGCCGCCGGCCGGCGCCGAACCGCTCGACACCGACGGCTTCTACGCCGCCCTCGCCGCCCAGAGCTATGACTACGGGCCCCAGTTCCAGGGGCTGCGCGCCGTGTGGCGGCGCGGCGAGGAGATCTTCGCCGAGGCCGGTTTCCCCGACGGCCACGAGGCCGACGCCGCCCTCTTCGGGCTGCACCCGGCCCTCTTCGACGCGGCTATGCACGCCATGGCGTTCCAGGACGCCGACGGTGCCATGGGCCCCGGCCGCGGCCGTCTGCCGTTCGTGTGGAACGGCGTCGCGCTGCACGCCTCCGGCGCCCGTGCGCTGCGGGTACGGATCACCCCCGCCGGCCGTGACGGCGTCAGCGTCTTCCTCGCCGACGGCGCGGGCCTGCCCGTCGCCACCGTGGAGTCCATGGTGCTGCGGCCGGTCGCGGCCGAGCAGCTGGCCGGCGCGGGCGCCGGTCACCACGAGGCGCTGTACCGCGTCGAGTGGACCGGTGCGCCCGCCGCCCCGCCCGTCACCGCGCCGGGCCCGTGGGCCCTGATCGGCGCCGCCGCCCCGGAGTTCCTGACCGCCCTGCGCGACCCGGACGTGCTCCCCGCCGGCCTCACCGAGTACGCCGACCTGGCCGCGCTCGGCGCGGCCGTCGACGGCGGCGCCCCCGTACCCGGGACGGTCCTGGTGGCCCCCCTTCCGCCGGCCGGCGCCGAAGGCACCGCCGCGGCCGCGCACGTCCACGCCCACCGCGCGCTGCTCCTGGCCCAGCAGTGGGCCGAGGACACCCGCTTCGACGGCGCGCGGCTGATCCTGCTGACCCGCGACGCGGTCGCCGCCCGCCCCGGCGACACCGCCGCCGGGCTGGCCGCCGCCCCCGTCTGGGGTCTGGTCCGCTCGGCGCAGTCGGAGCACCCCGACCGCTTCGTCCTCGTCGACCTCGACGCCACCGAGGAGTCGGCCCGCGCCCTGCCGGCCGCCCTCGCCACCGGCGAACCCCAGCTGGCGCTGCGCGCCGGGCAGGGCCACGTACCGCGCCTGGCCCGCTTCGCCACCTCGGCGGACGCCGGACCCGGCACCGGAGCCGCCGCCGGACCCGGCACCGCAGCGGAGGCTCCGCAGGCCGCCCCGGCGGCGTACGACCCGCAGGGCACCGTCCTGCTCACCGGCGCCACCGGCACCCTCGGGCAGCTCCTCGCCCGCCACCTGGTCACCGCGCGCGGGGTGCGCCACCTGCTGCTGCTCAGCCGCCGCGGCCAGGACGCCCCCGGCGCCGCCGCTCTGCACGCGGAGCTCACCGCCCTCGGCGCCACCGTCACGTTCGCCGCCTGCGACGCGGCCGACCGCGACGCGCTGGCCGCCGTCCTCGCCGGGATCCCGGACGGGCACCCGCTGACCGCCGTCGTCCACGCCGCCGGCGTCTCGGACGACGGCGTGATCTCCGCGCTGACGCCCGACCGCGTCGACGCGGTCCTGCGTCCCAAGGCGGACGCGGCCGTCAACCTGCACGAACTGACCCGGGGCGAGGACCTGACCGCCTTCGTGCTGTTCTCCTCCGTCGCCGCCGCCTTCGGCGGACCCGGCCAGGGCAACTACGCCGCCGCCAACGCCTTCCTGGACTCCCTCGCCCAGCACCGGCGGGCCCTCGGCCTGCCCGCGACCTCGCTCGCCTGGGGCCTGTGGGCCGAACGCAGCGGCCTGGCCGGCAAGCTGGACGACGCCCACCTGGAGCGCATCGGCCGCACCGGTGTCGCCGCCATGGACAGCGACGAGGCCCTCGGCCTGTTCGACACGGCCGTCGCCCTGCCGGACGCGCACCTGATGCCCGCCCGCCTCGACCTGGCCGCCTTCCGCGCCCAGTCCGCCACCCGGATCCCCGCCCTGCTGCGCGGCCTGGTCCGGGTCCCGGCCCGGCGCAGCGCCGCGTCCGCGGCCGGCGACGGCAACGCGCTCGCCGCGCAGCTGGCCGGACTCCCGGAGCCGGACCGCCGGCGCCGGCTGCTCGACCTGGTGCGCACCCAGGCCGCCGCCGTCCTCGGCCACGCCGGCCCCGACGGCATCGAGGCCCAGCGCGCCTTCAACGACCTCGGCTTCGACTCGCTGACCGCCGTCGAGATGCGCAACGGCCTCAAGGCCCTCACCGGGCTGGCCCTGTCCGCGACGCTGATCTTCGACTACCCGACCCCGCAGGTCCTCGCCGACCACCTGGCCGAGCTCCTGCTCGGCCGGGAACCCGCCGCCGGACGCACGGTGGCGACGGTGACCCCGGCCGACGACGAGCCCATCGCGATCGTCGGCATGGCCTGCCGGCTGCCCGGCGGCGTCACCACGCCCGAACAGCTGTGGCGCCTGGTGACCGAAGGCGGCGACGCCGTCTCCGCCGTCCCCGACGACCGCGGCTGGCACGCCACCGCCCTGCCCCACCAGGACGGCGACGGAGCCGGACGCGAGGCGATCCAGGGCGGCTTCATCGACGACCCCGGCGCCTTCGACCCGGCCTTCTTCGGGATCTCGCCGCGCGAGGCGACCGCGATGGACCCCCAGCAGCGACTGCTGCTGGAGACCTCCTGGGAGGCGTTCGAGCGGGCCGGCATCGACCCGGGCACGCTGCGCGGCAGCCGCACCGGCGTCTTCGCCGGCTCCAGCGGCCAGGACTACGCTGCCCTGCTCCAGCAGGCCCCCGAGGGCATCGAGGGCTACTTCCTGACCGGCACCACCGCCAGCGTGGTCTCCGGCCGCGTCTCCTACACCTTCGGCTTCGAGGGCCCGGCCGTCACCGTCGACACCGCCTGCTCCTCGTCCCTGGTCGCCCTGCACCTCGCGGCGCAGTCCCTGCGCAACGGCGAATGCTCGATGGCCCTCGCCGGCGGCGTCATGGTCATGGCCACCCCGGCCGGCTTCGTCGGCCTGAGCGGTCAGGGCGGCTTCGCCGCCGACGGCCGCTGCAAGGCCTTCGCGGGCGCCGCCGACGGTACGGGCTGGTCCGAGGGCGTCGGCATGCTCCTGGTGGAGCGGCTCTCGGACGCCGAACGCAACGGACACCCGGTCCTGGCCGTCGTGCGGGGTACGGCCGTCAACCAGGACGGCGCGAGCAACGGCCTGACCGCCCCGAACGGGCCGTCTCAGCAGCGGGTGATCCGCCAGGCCCTCGCCAACGGCGGGCTGTCCGCCGCCGAGGTGGACGTGGTGGAGGCGCACGGCACCGGTACGACGCTGGGCGACCCGATCGAGGCGCAGGCGCTGCTGGCCACGTACGGGCAGGAACGTTTCGGCGACGAGCCGCTGTGGCTCGGTTCGCTGAAGTCGAACATCGGCCACGCCCAGGCCGCCGCGGGCGTCGCCGGCGTGATGAAGATGGTCCTCGCCCTCCAGCACGGTGTGCTGCCCAAGACGCTGCACGTGGACGAGCCTTCGCCGCACGTGGACTGGTCGGCGGGCGCGGTGGAACTGCTGACCGAGGAGCGGGAGTGGCCCGAGACGGGCCGTCCGCGCCGGGCCGGCGTGTCCTCCTTCGGCATCAGCGGCACCAACGCCCACGTGGTGCTGGAGCAGGCCCCCGACGCCGCCGCGACCCCCGCCGCCCGCACCCCGCTCGCCGTCACCCCCTGGGTGCTCTCGGGCAAGTCCGAGGCGGCGGTCCAGGCCCAGGCCGAGCGGCTCGCCGCCCACCTCGCGGAGCGCGCCGCCCCGGAAACCGTCGACGTCGGCCTCTCGCTGGCGACGGCCCGCGCCGTCATGGAGCACCGCGCGGTGGTCCTGGGCGCCGACCCGGCCGGAGCGCTCACGGCCCTGGCCGAGGGCCGCGAGGCCCCCGGCATCGTCCGCGGCTTCGCGGGCGCCGGTGGGTCCGGTCCGGTGTTCGTGTTCCCGGGGCAGGGTTCGCAGTGGGTCGGGATGGCCGTCGAACTCCTCGATTCCTCGCCGGTGTTCGCGGCGCGGATCGCGGAGTGTGAGAAGGCCCTCGAACCGTACGTGGACTGGTCGCTGACGGAGGTGCTGCGTTCGGACGACCCGCTGGAGCGGGTGGACGTGGTCCAGCCGGTGCTGTTCGCGGTGATGGTGGCGCTGGCGGAGGTGTGGATCTCGTACGGGGTCCGGCCGTCGGCCGTCATCGGCCACTCGCAGGGTGAGATCGCCGCCGCCTGTGTGGCCGGGGCCCTGTCCCTCGATGACGCGGCGAAGGTGGTGGCCCTGCGGAGCCGGGCCATCGACGCCATCGCGGGTCTGGGCGGCATGGTGTCGGTGAGTCTGTCCGCCGCCGACGCGGCCGAGCGGATCGCCGCGTCCTTCGAGGGCCGGCTGGCCGTGGCCGCCGTCAACGGTCCCGCCTCCACGGTGGTCTCGGGTGACGCGGATGCCTGCGCGGAGCTGGTCACCGTCCTGGAAGCGGACGGAATCCGGGCCCGCCGGGTGGCCGTGGAGTATGCCTCCCACTGCGTCCACGTGGAGAAGCTCGAAGCCGAACTGGCCGAGCTCCTCGCCGGGCTGGACCCGCAGGCTTCGGCGATCCCCATGTATTCGACGCTCACCGGTGAGGTGCTGGACACCACCGGGCTCGACGGCGGGTACTGGTACCGCAATCTGCGCAACACCGTCCTCTTCGAGGACGCCGTCAACGCCGCCGTCGCCGACGGCCACCGGCTGTTCATCGAGACCAGCCCGCACCCCGTCCTCGCCGTCGGCCTCGCCGAGATGGACGCGGTCGCGCTCGGCACGCTCCGCCGCGACGAAGGCGGGCCCCGCCGGGTGCTCACCTCCCTCGCCGAGGCGTGGGTGAACGGCGCGGACGTCGACTGGACGGCCGTCTTCGCCGGTACCGGCGCCCAGCGCGTCGACCTGCCGACGTACGCCTTCCAGCGCCGCCGCTACTGGCTGGAGGTGCCGCGCCGCACCATCGGCGACATCGGGTCCGCCGGACTCGGGTCGGCCGAGCACCCGCTGCTGGGCGCCGGCGTGGAGCTGGCGGAGACGGACGGCTTCCTGTTCACCGGCCGGCTGTCCGTCGACTCGCACCCCTGGCTGGGGGACCACGCCGTCGTCGGCACGGTCATCTTCCCCGGCACCGCGTTCGTGGAGCTCGCGGTGCGGGCCGGTGACCAGGTCGGCTGCGGCCGGGTCGAGGAACTCACCCTCCAGGCACCGCTGCTGCTCCCGGAGCTGGGCGGGCGGCAGATCCAGGTCGCCGTCGGCGCCGCGGACGGCACCGGCCGCCGGACGCTCGCGGTGCACTCGCGGCCCGCCGGTGACCCCGACGCCGAGTGGAGCCGCCACGCCACCGGCGTGCTGGCCCCCGCCGGGACCGGCCAGGACCGCCCGGCCGACCTGGCGGTCTGGCCGCCGCGCGGCGCCCGGGAGCTGCCGCTCGACGGCGTCTACGAGGAGGCCGCCCGGCAGGGCTTCGGCTACGGGCCCTCCTTCCAGGGGCTCCGGGCCGCCTGGCAGCTCGGCGAGGAGATCTTCGCCGAGGTGGAGCTGCCCGCCGAGGCGCGCGCCGACGCCGCCGCGTTCGGCGTCCACCCCGGTCTGCTCGACTCCGCCCTCCAGGCCATGGGCCTCGGCACCTTCCTCGACGGCGCCGTCGCCGACGAGGACCAGGGCAAGCCGCGGCTGCCGTTCGCCTGGCGGGGCGTCACCCTGCACGCCGCGGGCGCCGGCGCCCTGCGCGTCCGGCTCTCGCACACCGGCCGCAACGGCATCGCCTTCGCGGTGGCCGACGCCACCGGCGCCCCGGTGGCCACGGTGGAGTCCCTGACGATGCTGCCGGTCGCTCCCGAGCAACTGCGCAACGCCGGACGGGCCCACGGCGACTCCCTCTACCGGGTGGAGTGGGCCGACGCGCCCGCCGGCGCCGCCCCGGCCGTCCAGCGGCTCGCCGTGGCCGGCCCCGGGCCGCTCGCCGACGCGCTCGCCGAGGCCGGGGTGCGGGCCGCCCGGTACGCCGATCTCGCCGAGCTGACCGCCGCCCTCGCGGCCGGTGCCTCCGCACCCGACCTGGTGCTGCTGGCCGCCGGAACCCCCGAGGACACCGGCGCCGACGCCGCCGCTCCCGCCGCCGACGCCTACCTCGCGGAGCGGGCCCACACCGCGACCCGCCGCGCCCTGGCCGACGTACAGCGGTGGCTGGCCGCCGACGGGGCCGGCCGGGCCCCGCTCGCCGTGGTCACCGTCGGCGCGACCGCCGACGGGGCCGCCGCGGACCCGGCCGCCGCGGCGGTGTGGGGCCTGATGCGCTCCGCACAGTCCGAGGCGCCCGGCCGGTTCGTCCTGGCCGACGTCGACGGCGCCGATGCCTCCTGGCGGGCCCTGCCCGCCGCCCTGGCCACCGGCGAACCGCAGCTCGCGGTCCGCGCCGGAAACGTCACCGTGCCGCGGCTGGTCCGGGCGGACGCACCCGCCGAAGGGGCGGCCGCCCCGGCCTTCGACCCCGACGGCACCGTCCTGATCACCGGTGGGACCGGCGTACTGGGCGGCCTGCTCGCCCGCCACCTGGTCACCGCACACGGCGTGCGCCACCTGCTGCTCGTCAGCCGCAGCGGCCCCGCCGCGGCGGGCGCCGACGCACTGCGGGCCGAACTGGCCGCCGCGGGCGCCGACGTCACCGTCGCCGCCTGCGACACCGCCGACCGCGACGCGCTGGCACAGCTCCTCGCCCGTGTGCCGCGCCCGCTGACCGGTGTGGTCCACGCGGCCGGCGTCCTCGACGACGGCGTCCTGGAGTCCCTGACCCCGGACCGGCTGGCCGCCGTCCTGCGGCCCAAGGCCGACGCGGCCGTCCACCTGCACGAACTCACCCGTGACCACGATCTCGCCGCGTTCGTGCTGTTCTCCTCCGCCACCGGCGTGCTCGGCGGCTCCGGACAGGCCAACTACGCGGCCGCCAACGCCTTCCTCGACGCCCTCGCCCGGCGCCGCCGGGGCCAGGGCCTCCCCGCCACCTCGCTGGCATGGGGCTTCTGGGCGCAGGCCAGCGGCATGACCGGGCACCTCGACGAGGCCGACCGGCGGCGCATGCAGAGCGGCGGCATCAGCGGTCTGAGCGACGAGACCGGCCTGGCCCTGTTCGACCTGGCGCTCGCCACCGGCGAGCCGGAACTGCTGCCCGTCCGCCTGGACACCGCCGCGCTGCGCGTCCAGGCCGGGGCCGGCGCCCTGCCGCCACTGCTGCGCAAGCTGGTCCGCACCCCGGTGCGGCGCGCGGCCGAGGCCGCGGCCGGCGACGCCGGCGCCGACTTCGCGCAGCGCCTGGCCGCCCTGTCCGAACCCGACCGGGTACGGGCCGTCCTGGACCTGGTGCGCCGTCAGGCGGCCGTGGTCCTCGGCCACGACTCCGCCGAGGCGGTGAGCGCCGAATCCTCCTTCAAGGAGCTCGGGTTCGACTCGCTGACCGCCGTCGACCTGCGCAACCGGCTGGCGGCCACGACCGGCGTACGGCTGCCCGCGACGCTGGTGTTCGACTACCCGACACCCACCGAACTGACCGCGTACCTGCACGCCGAGATCGTCCCCGGCGAACCGGCGGGCATCGCCCCGCTGCTGGCGGAGATCGACCGGCTGGAGGCCCTGCTGGGGCCCGTGCCGGCCGACGAGGCCGACCGGCTGCGCATCGGCATGCGACTGAACGACGTACTGGCGAAGTGGGGCCACCCCGGGCACGCGACGGCGGAGCAGGACGACGCCCGCGACCTGGAGTCCGCCACCGACGACGAGATCTTCGCCTTCATCACCGACGAGTTCGGGATCTCCTGATCACCGGTGCTCCGTCCGAACGCAATCGCCCGGGAGGGGTGAGGCACACCATGACCACCGAAGACGACAACAACAAGCTCCGTCACTTCCTCAAGCGCGTGACGGCCGAACTGCAGGAGACACGGGGGCGGCTGCGCTCGGTGGAGAGCCGGGAGCAGGAGCCGCTCGCCATCACCGCGATGGCCTGCCGGTTCCCCGGCGGCCTCGACTCGCCCGAAGCCCTGTGGGACCTCGTCACCGGCGGCGTCGACGCCCTGTCGCCGTTCCCCGAGGACCGCGGCTGGAACTTCGAGGGCGTCTTCTTCCAGGCGCCCGAGGACCCCGACCGCGACTACTCCCTCGAAGGCGGGTTCATCTACGACATCGCCGACTTCGACCCGGAGTTCTTCGGGATCTCCCCCCGCGAGGCCCTCGCCATGGACCCCCAGCAGCGGCTGCTGCTGGAGGCCTCCTGGGAGGTCTTCGAGCGGGCCGGCATCGACCCGGCGTCGCTGCGCGGCAGCCAGACCGGCGTCTACGTCGGCACCACCTTCCAGGGCTACGGCGGCACCGTCATCCACCCGCCGGAGGGCACCGAGCTCTACCTGGGCATCGGCAACACCCCGAGCGTGGCCTCCGGCCGCATCGCCTACACCTACGGCTTCAACGGCCCGGCCCTCACCATCGACACCGCCTGCTCGTCCTCGCTGGTCGCCCTGCACATGGCGGCGCAGGCGCTGCGCAAGGGCGAATGCTCGATGGCGCTGGTCGGCGCGGCCACCATCATGGCCAACCCGGGCGCCTTCACCGAGTTCTCCCGCCAGCGCGGGCTGTCCACCAACGGCCGCTGCAAGGCCTTCTCCGCCGACGCCGACGGCACCGGCTGGGGCGAGGGCCTGGGCATGCTGCTGGTGGAGCGCCTCTCCGACGCCCGCCGGGCCGGCCGGCCCGTCCTCGCCGTACTGCGCGGCTCGGCCATCAACCAGGACGGCGCCAGCAACGGCCTGACCGCCCCCAACGGCCCCGCCCAGCAGCGCGTGATCCAGCAGGCGCTGGCCGACGCCCGCCTCTCCGCCCAGCAGGTCGACCTCGTCGAGGCGCACGGCACCGGCACCACCCTCGGTGACCCCATCGAGGCGCAGGCGCTGATCAACACCTACGGACAGGACCGGCCGGCCGACCAGCCCCTGTACATCGGCTCCGTGAAGTCCAACATCGGCCACACCCAGTGCGCCGCCGGCATGGCGGGCCTGATCAAGGTCGTCATGTCGCTGCGCCACGGCGTGATGCCGCCCACCCTGCACGTACGCGAACCCAACCCGCTGGTCGACTGGAACGCCGGGGCGGTCGCCCTGCTCACCGAGGGCCGCGACTGGCCCGAGCTGGACCACCCGCGCCGCGCCGGCGTCTCCTCCTTCGGCGTCAGCGGAACCAACTCCCACGTCATCCTGGAGCACGCCGAGCAGTACGAGGACGAGACCGTCCCCGCCGCGGGCGAGGGCACCGGCCTGGCCGCCGGACCCGTCCTGCCGTGGGTCGTCACCGGCCGCACCGAACAGGCGCTGCGCGGCCAGGCCGAACGGCTGCGCTCCTTCGCCGCCGCCCACCCCGAGGTCGACTCCGCCGACATCGCCTACTCGCTGGCCACCACCCGGGCCGCCTTCGAGCACCGCGCCGTCGTCGTCGGCCCCGACCGCGACGCCATGGTCGCCGGCCTGAGCGCGCTCGCCCGCGGCGAGAACAGCGGCGACGTCGTCCGCGCCGCCGCCGCCAAGTCCGGCGCCGGACCCGTCTTCGTCTACCCCGGCCAGGGCTCCCAGTGGGACGGCATGGCCGTCGAACTCCTCGACTCCTCGCCGGTGTTCGCCGAGCGGATCGCCGACTGCGAGAAGGCCCTCGAACCGTACGTCGACTGGTCGCTGACCGAGGTGCTGCGCTCCGGCGAGCCCCTGGAACGGGTCGACGTCGTCCAGCCCGTGCTGTTCGCGGTGATGGTCGCGCTGACCGCCGTCTGGGAGTCCGCCGGCGTCGCCCCCAGCGCCGTCATCGGCCACTCCCAGGGCGAGATCGCCGCCGCCTGCGTGGCCGGCGCGCTGTCCCTGGAGGACGCCGCCAAGGTCGTCGCCCTGCGCAGCCGGGCCATCAACGCCCTGTCCGGGCTCGGCGGCATGGTCGCCGTCGCCCTGTCCGCCGAGGACGCCGCCGCCCGCATCGCCCCCTGGGACGGCCGGCTGGCCGTCGCCGTCGTCAACGGCCCCACCCTCACCGTGGTCTCCGGCGAGACCGCCGCCTGCGACGAACTCGTCCGGACGCTGCGCGAGGAGGGCGTGCGCGTGCGCCGCGTCGCGGTCGACTACGCCTCCCACTCCACCTACGTCGAGAACATCGAGGCGGAGCTGGCCGGACTGCTCGACGGGCTCACCCCGCGGCCCGCCCGGCTGCCCGTCTACTCCTCGGTGACCGGGGAACTCCTCGACACCACCGGCATGGACGGCGCCTACTGGTACCGCAATCTGCGCAACCCCGTGCTCTTCGAGCCGGCCGTCGCCACCGCCCTCATCGCCGGGCACCGCGTCTTCATCGAGGTCAGCCCGCACCCGGTGCTCCTCATCGGCATGACCGAGACCTTCGAGGCCCGGCAGAGCGAGGCCGTCGCCGTCGCCACCCTGCGCCACGACGAGGGCGGTCTGCCGCGCTTCGTCACCTCGCTCGCCGAAGCCCACGCCCACGGCCTCGACGTCGCCTGGGAGGACGTCTTCGCCGGGACCGGGGCGCGCCGCGTCGACCTGCCCACGTACGCCTTCCAGCGGCGCCGCTACTGGATCGAGGACGTGGTGAACGGCGGTGACGGAAGGGCCGCACGGATGCCCGGCGCCTCCGCCGTCGACGCCGCGTTCTGGGACGCCGTCGAACGCGAGGACCTCCAGGCCCTCGTCGGCACCCTCGCCGCGGACGACGACACCCAGCAGGCCCAGCTGGCCGGACTGCTGCCGCTGCTGTCCCACTACCGCCGCCAGCACCACAGCCGCTCCACCGTGGACTCCTGGAACTACCGGGTCGGCTGGCAGCCGCTCACCGGCGCCGGCGTGCCCGCCCTGTCCGGCACCTGGCTGCTGGCCGTCCCGGCCGGCGCCGCCGGGCGCCCCGAGGTGGAGGCCTGCGCCACCGCCCTCGCCGAACACGGCGCGGACGTCGTACGGATCACCGTCGGCACGGCCGACCTCGCCGACGGGGTCCTCGCCGGACGGCTGCGCGACGCGGCCGCCGCCGCCCCCGCGATCGGGGGCGTCCTGTCCCTGCTGGCGCTGGACACCGACCCGCACCCCGACCACACCGCCGTCCCCACCGGCTTCGCCACCACCGTCGCCCTGCTGCGCGCCCTGGGCGCCGCCGCGGTCACCGCACCGCTGTGGTGCGCCACCCGGGGCGCGGTCTCCGTGGGCCGCAGCGACACCCTCGACACCCCCGAGCACGCCCTGGTGTGGGGTCTGGGCCGGGTCGCGGCACTGGAACACACCGAGCGCTGGGGCGGCCTGATCGACCTGCCCGCCGACTGCGACGAGCGCGTGCGGGCCCGGCTCGCCACCGTGCTGGCCGCCGCGGGCGACGAGGACCAGATCGCGCTGCGCCCCGCCGGAGCGTTCGTACGCCGCCTCACCCGCGCCCCGGGCCGCGCCGGCTCCGGCGCCCGGCCCTGGACCCCGCGCGGCAGCGTGCTCATCACCGGCGGCACCGGCGCGCTGGGCGGGCAGGTCGCCCGCTGGCTCGCCGGGAACGGCGCCGAACACCTGCTGCTCGTCAGCCGGCGCGGCGAGCGGGCCCCCGGGGCCACCGCACTCGCCGAGGAGCTGCGCGCCACCGGGGTCCGCGTCACCGTCGCCGCCTGCGACGCCTCCGACCGCGAGCAGCTGGCCGGCCTGCTGGCCGGGCTCGACGAACCGCTCACGGCCGTCGTGCACACCGCCGCCGTCCTCGACGACGGGGTGATCGACGCGCTCGGCACCGAACGGCTCGACCGGGCCCTGCGCGCCAAGGCCACCACCGCACTCAACCTGCACGAACTCACCGCCGGCCTGGACCTGGACGCCTTCGTGCTGTTCTCCTCCTTCGGCGGTACGGTCGGCACCCCCGGCCAGGGCAACTACGCCCCCGCCAACGCCTTCCTGGACGCCCTCGCGCAGGCTCGCCGCGACCGCGGCCTGCCCGCCACCTCCGTGGCCTGGGGCGCCTGGGGCGGTGGCGGCATGGCCGACGGGGCCTTCGGCGAGATCCTAAGCCGGCACGGGCTGCGCGAGATGGAGCCCGCCCTGGCCACCGCGGCCATGCAGGCCGCGGTCGACCGGGGCGAGGCGTCCACCGTCATCGCCGACATCGTCTGGGAACGCTTCTACGTCGCGTTCACCGCGACCCGGCCCAGCCCGCTGCTGTCGGAGGTGCCCGAGGTACGGGCGCTCGCCGAGAGCGCGCGGCGCGACGGCGCCGACGACGGCCCGGCCCTGGAGCGCCGGCTCGCCGGTCTGACCCCGGCCGAACAGCAGGACGCCCTGCTGGACCTGGTGCGCGGACACGTCGCCGGCGTCCTCGGCTACCCCGGACCCGAGGCCGTCGACGTCAAGCGGGCCTTCCGCGACATGGGATTCGACTCGGTCACCGCCGTGGAGCTGCGCAACCGGCTCGGCGTCACCACCGGTCTGCACCTGCCCGTCTCGCTGGCCTTCGACCACCCCACCGCCACCCGGCTCGCCGACCACCTCTTCACCCTCGTCGCGCCGCCGGAGACGGCCGACGAGGACCTGGCCGCGCTGGAGGAGTGGGACCGCATCGAGTCGGCGCTGGGCCGCCTCGACCCCGACGACCCGCACCGCACCCGCTTCCTGGTGCGGATGCAGAACCTCGTCGCGGGCTGGCAGGGCGGCGGCGAACCCGCCGTCAAGGCCGCCGCCGCACAGGTCATGGAGACCGCCTCGGACGACGAGATGTTCGACCTGCTGGGCAAGAAGTTCGGGATCTCCTGACCCACCGCCCCCGTCCCGACCCGTCCACCAGCCGACGATGGAGAACCCCCTGATGGCGCCCCAGATGGCGAACGAAGAGAAACTGCGCTACTTCCTCAAGCGGGTCTCCGCCGACCTGGAAACAGCGCACGAGCGGCTCCGCGAAGTGGAGGCGCGCGACACGGAGCCGCTCGCCATCGTCGGCATGAGCTGCCGCTTCCCCGGCGGCGTCCGGTCCCCCGAGCACCTGTGGGACCTGGTCGAGGGCGGCGTCGACGCGCTCACCCCGTTCCCCGCCGACCGCGGCTGGAACTTGGAGACGCTCTTCGACGCCGACCCCGACCACCGGGGCACCTCGTACGCCCGTGACGGCGGGTTCCTCCACGACGCGGGCGACTTCGACCCGGCGTTCTTCGGGATCTCGCCGCGCGAGGCCCTCGCCATGGACCCCCAGCAGCGGCTGCTGCTGGAAACCTCCTGGGAGGCCTTCGAGCGGGCCGGCATCGACCCGGCGTCGCTGCGCGGCAGCCGCACCGGCGTCTTCGCCGGCACCAACGGGCAGGACTACCCGGCCCTGCTGATGGGCTCGGCCGACGTCGCGGACGGTCTGGAGGGCTACCTGGCCACCGGCAGCGCCGCCGCCGTCGTCTCCGGCCGCGTCTCCTACGCCCTCGGCCTGGAGGGGCCCTCGGTCACCGTCGACACCGCCTGCTCCTCGTCGCTGGTCGCCCTCCACCTGGCCTGCCAGTCGCTGCGCCGGCGCGAGTCCACCCTCGCGCTGGCCGCCGGCGTCACCGTCATGGCCACGCCCGGCATGTTCATCGGCTTCAGCCGCCAGCGCGGGCTGTCGGCGTCCGGCCGCTGCAAGGCGTTCTCGGCCGACGCCGACGGCACCGGCTTCGCCGAGGGCGTCGGGGTGCTCCTCGTGGAACGCCTCGGCGACGCCCGGCGCAACGGCCACCGCGTCCTGGCCCTCGTCCGCGGCTCCGCCGTCAACCAGGACGGCGCCAGCAACGGCCTCACCGCCCCCAACGGCCCCGCCCAGCAGCGCGTCATCCACCAGGCGCTGGCCGACGCCCGCCTCACCGCCGACCAGGTCGACGCCGTCGAGGCGCACGGCACCGGCACCACCCTCGGCGACCCCATCGAGGCCCAGGCCCTGCTCGCCACCTACGGGCAGCACCGCGAGGGCGCCGACCCGCTGTACCTGGGCTCGCTGAAGTCCAACATCGGCCACACCCAGGCCGCCGCGGGCATCGCCGGCGTCATCAAGATGGTCATGGCCATGCGGCACGGCACCCTCCCGCGCACCCTGCACGTCGACGCCCCCACCCCGCACGTCGACTGGAGCGCCGGGGCCGTCGACCTCCTCACCGAAGCGCGCCCCTGGCCCGCCCGGGAGGACCGGCCGCGCCGGGCCGGCGTCTCCTCCTTCGGCGTCAGCGGCACCAACGCCCACACCATCCTGGAAGAAGCCCCCGCCGACCCGGCACCCGCCGATCCGGCCCCCGCGACCGCGAGTTCCGCGACCGCGAGTTCCGAGACCGCGAGTTCCGCGCCCGGGGCGGGCTTCGCGACGCCCTGGCTGCTGTCCGGACGCGGCGACGCCGCCCTGCGCGCCCAGGCCGCCGCGCTCCGCGCCCACCTCGCCGCCCGCCCCGACCAGGGCGTCGCGGACGTCGCGCACTCCCTGGCCACCGGCCGCACCGCCTTCGAGGACCGGGCCGTGCTCACCGCCCCCGACCGCGAGGGCCTGCTCACCGCCCTGGACGCGCTCACCGCCGGTGACGACGCGCCCGGCCTGGTGCGCGGCACCGTCGCCGACGGCAAGGTGGCCTTCCTCTTCAGCGGCCAGGGCTCCCAGCGCCTCGGCGCGGGCCGCGCGCTGCACGCCGCCGCACCGGAGTTCGCCGCCGCCTTCGACGAGGCCGCCGCCCACCTCGACCCGCACCTGGAGCGCCCGCTGCGCGAGGTGCTCTTCGCCGAGGAGGGCTCCGCCGAGGCCGGGCTGCTGCACCGCACCGACTTCACCCAGGCCGCCCTCTTCGCCGTCGGGACCGCCCTGTACCGCCTCGTCACCGCCTGGGGCCTGCGCGCCGACCACCTCGCGGGCCACTCCGTCGGCGAGATCACCGCCGCCCACGTCGCCGGGGTGCTCTCGCTGCCCGACGCCGCGCGCCTGGTCGCCGCCCGCGGCCGGCTCATGGCCGCGCTGCCCGAGGGCGGTGCGATGGTCTCCGTACGCGCCTGCGAGGACGAGGTCGCCGCACTCGTCGCCGCGTACCCGGACGTGAGCATCGCCGCCGTCAACGGCCCGGAATCCGTGGTGGTCTCGGGCGCGGCCGAGGCCGTCACCGAGATCGCCGGCACGCTCGCCGGACGCGGCGTGAAGACCAAGCGGCTCACCGTCAGCCACGCCTTCCACTCCCCGCTCATGGAGCCCATGCTGGAAGGGTTCCGGCAGGTCGCGCAGGAGCTCACGTACGCGCCGCCGGCCCTGCCCGTCGTCTCCGGCCTCACCGGCCGGCCCGTGCCCGCCGCCCAGCTGTGCACCCCCGACCACTGGGTGCGCCACGTCCGGGAGACCGTCCGCTTCGCCGACACCGTCCACCGGCTCCACGACAGCGGCGTGCGCACCTTCGTCGAACTCGGCCCCGGCGGTGTCCTGTCCGCCCTGACCCGGGAATGCCTCGCCGACACCGCCGCCGCCGGGCCGGGCGCCACCGGCCCGGGCGACACCGGACCGGCCGCCGATGCCGTGCCGCTGCTGCGCTCCGACCGGCCCGAGCCGCAGGCCCTGCTGACCGCGCTCGCCCGGCTGCACGTACGCGGCGCCGGCCCCGACTGGGGCCGGATCGTCACCCCCGGCCGCGCCGTCGACCTGCCGACGTACGCCTTCCGGCACCAGCGCTACTGGCCCACCCCCCGCACCTTCACCGCCCCCGGCGCCGCTCCCGGCGCACCCCGGGCCGCCGCCACGGACCCGTTGCGCTACGACGTGACCTGGCGGCCGCTGACCCTCGCCCGCCCCGCCGGCGCCCCCGGCACCTGGCTCGTGGTGCTGCCCGAGCACGCCGGAGCCGCCGCCCGCGAGGTCCTGGAGGCGCTCGCCGGACGCGGCGTGCACATCGTGCCCTTCACCCCCGCCGCCGACGACCGCACCGCCCTCGCCGCCCGGCTGCGCGAACTGACCCCGCCCGACGGCATCCTGTCGCTGCTCGCCCTCGACGAACCCGCGGCCACGGACCCGGCCCCCACAGCCGCCACCGACCCGCTCGGGATCGCGGCCGGCCGCTCCCTGCTCCACCGCACCCACGCCCTCTTCCTCGCCCTCGGCGACGCCGGCCTGCGGGCCCCCCTGTGGTGCGTCACCCGGGGCGCGGTCTCGGCCGTCACCGCCGACCCCCTCGACGCCCCCGCCCAGGCCCTGCTGTGGGGCTACGGCAAGACCGCCGGCCGCGAACACCCCCACCGCTGGGGCGCCCTCGTCGACCTCCCCGCCACCCTCGACACCCGCACCGCCGACCTGCTCCTCGCCGTCCTCACCGAAGGCGCCGAGGACGAGGTCGCGGTCCGCCCCGCGGGCGCCTTCGCCCGCCGCCTCGCACACACCCCCGCCGACCCGGCCCCCCGGCCCGGATGGACCCCGCGCGGCACCGTCCTCGTCACCGGCGGCACCGGCGCCCTCGGCGCCCACACCGCCCGCTGGCTCGCCGCCCACGGCGCCGGCCACCTCGTCCTCACCAGCCGGTCCGGCCCCGCCGCCCCCGGCGCCGAGCGGCTCGCCGACGAACTGCGCACCCTCGGCGCCCGCGTCACCCTCGCCGCCTGCGACGTCGCCGACCGCGAGGCCCTCGCCGCGCTGCTGGCCGGACTCGAAGAGCCTCTCACCGCCGTCGTCCACACCGCGGGCGTCCTCGACGACGGCGTACTCGACCAGCTCACGGACGACCGCATCGACGCCGTGCTGCGCCCCAAGGCCGACGCCGCCGCGCACCTGCACGACCTCACCCGGCACCTGGACCTCGACGCCTTCGTCCTCTACTCCTCCCTGGCCGGCCTCCTCGGCAACGCCGGACAGGCCAACTACGCCGCCGCGAACGCCTTCCTCGACGCCCTCGCCGCCCACCGCCACGCCCTCGGCCTGCCCGCCACCTCCCTGGCCTGGGGCCCCTGGGCCGGAGCGGGCATGGCCACCGACTCCGCCGTCGTCGAGGAGCGCATGCGCCGCTCCGGCATGCCGGCCCTCGCCGCGGACGCCGCCCTGGAGGCGCTGGCCCGCGCCGTGCACCGCGGCGCCCCCCTCACGGCCGTGGCCGAGATCGACTGGGAGCGCTTCGCCCCCGGCTTCCTCGCCGCCCGCCGTGCCCCGCTGCTCCACGACGTCCCCGCGGTACGCGCCCTGCTCGACGCGGCCGGCCCCGGCCAGGGCGGCCGCCCGGCCCCCGGCGACCCGCTGCGCGAACGCCTCGTCCGCGCCTCCGCCGCCGAACGCGGCCGGCTGCTCCTGGACCTCGTCCGCACCCGGGCCGCCGCCGTCCTCGGCCACCCCTCCGCCGACGCCGTCCCGCCCGGCAAGGCCTTCCGCGAGCTCGGCTTCGACTCGCTCACCGCCATGGAGCTGCGCAACCTCCTGGGCGCCGCCACCGGACTGGCCCTGTCCGCCACGCTCGTCTTCGACTACCCCGTCCCGGCCCTGCTCGCCCGGCACCTGGAGGAGGAACTCTTCGGCGCCTCCGCCGCCGACGCGCCCACCACGAGGCCCGCCGCCGCCTCCGCCGCCGCCTCCGACGAGCCCATCGCCATCGTCGGCATGAGCTGCCGCTTCCCCGGCGGCGCCGACAGCCCCGAACGGCTGTGGCAGCTGCTCGCCGCGGGCCGGGACGCCATCACCGCCCTGCCCGAGCACCGCGGCTGGGACACCGACCGGCTCTACGACGCCGACCCCGACAGCACCGGCACCTCCTACGTACGCTCCGGCGGCTTCCTGCACGAGGCGGGCGACTTCGACGCCGAGTTCTTCGGGATCTCGCCCCGCGAGGCCCTCGCCATGGACCCCCAGCAGCGCCTGCTCCTGGAGGCCTCCTGGGAGGTCCTGGAGCGCGCGGGCATCGACCCGGCCTCGCTGCGCTCCACCGCCACGGGCGTCTTCGCGGGCACCAACGGCCAGGACTACGCGGGCCTCCTGCTGGCCGCCCAGGCCGGCGTCGAGGGCTACATGGCCACCGGCAACGGCGCCAGCGTCCTCTCCGGCCGCGTCTCCTACGCGCTCGGCCTCGAAGGCCCGGCCATGACCGTCGACACCGCCTGCTCCTCGTCCCTGGTCGCCCTCCACCTCGCGGCGCAGGCGCTGCGCACCGGCGAGTGCTCGCTGGCCCTCGCGGGCGGCGTGACGGTGATGTCGACCCCCGGCGCCTTCGTGGAGTTCTCCCGCCAGCGCGGCCTCGCCGCCGACGGCCGCTGCAAGGCCTTCGCGGCCGGGGCGGACGGCACCGGCTGGGGCGAGGGCGTCGGCATGCTTCTGCTGGAGCGGCTCTCCGACGCCCGCGCCAACGGCCACCGCGTCCTGGCGGTCGTCCGGGGCTCCGCCGTCAACCAGGACGGCGCCAGCAACGGACTCACCGCCCCCAACGGCCCCGCCCAGCAGCGCGTCATCCGCGCCGCCCTCGCCAACGCCGGGCTCACCGCCGCCGACGTGGACGCCGTCGAGGCGCACGGCACCGGCACCGCGCTCGGCGACCCGATCGAGGCCCAGGCCCTGCTGGCCACGTACGGACAGGGGCGCGCCGAGGACCGGCCGCTGTGGCTGGGCTCGGTGAAGTCGAACATCGGCCACACCCAGGCCGCCGCGGGCGTCGCGGGCATCATCAAGATGGTCCAGGCGATGCACCACGGCGTGCTGCCCAAGACCCTGCACGTCGACGCGCCGTCCCCGCACGTGGACTGGACGGCGGGCGCCGTGGAGCTGCTCACCGAGGACCGCACCTGGGCGGCGGACGAGGACCGCCCGCGCCGGGCCGGCGTCTCCTCCTTCGGCGTCAGCGGCACCAACGCCCACGTGATCCTGGAACAGGCCCCGGAGGCCCCCGAAGCGGACCCCGCGCCCGTGCGGAGCGACGTCGGTACCCCGGCCGTGCCGTGGGTGCTCTCCGGCCGCACCGAGGCGGCCGTCCGGGGGCAGGCCGAGCGCCTCGCCGCGTACACGGCCGAGCGCGCCGGGCTGGAGGCGGTGGACGTCGGCCTCTCGCTGGCGACGACCCGGGCCGTGATGGAGCACCGCGCGGTCGTCCTGGGCCCGGATTTCACCGGTTCCCTGACGGCCCTGGCCGACGGCCGCGACAGCTCGGACGTGGTGTACGGCCGGGCGACGGCCTCGGAGGCGGTGTTCGTCTTCCCCGGGCAGGGTTCGCAGTGGGTCGGTATGGCCGTCGAACTCCTCGATTCCTCGCCGGTGTTCGCGGCGCGGATCGCGGAGTGCGAGGAGGCCCTTGCCGACTACGTGGACTGGTCGCTGACGGAGGTGCTGCGTTCGGACGATCCGCTGGAGCGGGTGGACGTGGTCCAGCCGGTGCTGTTCGCGGTGATGGTGGCGCTGGCCGAGGTGTGGATCTCGTACGGGGTCCGTCCGTCGGCCGTCATCGGGCACTCGCAGGGTGAGATCGCCGCCGCGTGCGTCGCGGGAGCGCTGTCGCTGGACGACGCCGCCAAGGTCGTGGCGTTGCGCAGCCGGGCCATCGATGCCATCGCGGGTCTGGGGGGCATGGTCTCGGTCGGGCTGTCGGCCGCCGATGCGGCCGAGCGGATCGCCGTGTCCTTCGGGGACCGGCTGGCGGTGGCGGCGGTCAACGGCCCGGTTTCGACGGTGGTGTCGGGTGATGCGGACGCCTGTGAGGAGCTGGTCACTGTCCTGTCGGCCGAGGGCGTCCGGGTGCGTCGGGTGGCGGTGGAGTACGCCTCGCACTGCGCGCACGTGGAGAAGCTGGAGGCCGAACTGGCCGAGCTGCTGGGCGGACTGAACCCGCAAGCCTCCGAGATCCCCATGTATTCGACGCTGACCGGTGAGGTGCTGGACACCACCGGACTGGACGGCGGGTACTGGTACCGCAACCTGCGCAATACGGTCCTGTTCGAGGACGCGGTGAAGGCCGCCGTGGCCGATGGGCACCGGCTGTTCATCGAGTCCAGCCCGCACCCCGTCCTCGCCGTCGGCCTCGCCGAGATGGACGTCCTGGCCGTCGGCTCGCTGCGCCGGGACGAGGGCGGTCTGCGCCGGGTGTTCACCTCCCTCGCCGAGGCGTGGGTGAACGGCGCCGACGTCGACTGGTCCGTGGTGTTCGCCGGGACCGGCGCGCAGCGTGTCGACCTGCCGACGTACGCTTTCCAGCACCAGCGGTTCTGGCCCCGGCCCAAGGCCTTCAGCCCGCCGTCCGGGACGGCCCAGGCCGATCCGGTCGACGCCGCCTTCTGGGAGGCCGTCGAACGCGAGGACGCGGACGTTCTGGCCGCGACCCTGGAGATCTCCGGCGACCAGCCCTGGAGCGACGTCCTGCCCGCCCTGTCCCACTGGCGGCGCGAGCGCCGCGAGCAGTCGGCGGTGGACGGCTGGCGCTACCGGGTCACCTGGAAGCCGCTCGCCGAGCCGGCCCGGACGGCCCCGACCGGCAACTGGCTGCTGGTGACCCCCGAGGTCGCGGACCCCGCGGCGCGGGCCGAGGCCGAACGGATCGCCGGCTGGCTCGCCGACGGATACGCCGGTTTCACCCGGATCACCGTGCCCGACGCGGAGCCGGACCGGGCCGGGCTCGCCACGCGGATCCGCGCCGAGCGGCCCGCCGGCGTCCTGTCCCTGCTGGCCCTGGCCGAACGGCCGCAGGCGGCGAGCACCGGACTGCCGGCGGGGCTGGCTTCCACCCTGACCCTGCTCCAGGCCCTGGCCGACGCGGACGCCGTCGCACCCCTGTGGTGCGCCACCCGGGGCGCGGTCGCCGTGGGCCGCTCGGAGTCCGTGACGCGTCCGGCGCACACGGCCGTCTGGGGCCTCGGCCGCGTCGCGGCCCTGGAACACCCCGGGCGCCGCGGCGGCCTGCTGGACCTGCCGGAGGAGACCGACGCGCGCTCCCTGCGCCGGCTGCTCGCGCTGCTCGCCGGGGACCACGGCGAGGACCAGATCGCCCTGCGCGACACGGCCGCGTACGTCCGCCGCCTGACCCGGGTCCCGGGCGGCGCCGGCCGGCCCGCCCGGCCGTGGCGGCCGCGCGGAACCGTACTGGTCACCGGCGGCACCGGCGCCCTCGGCGGCCACGTAGCCCGCTGGCTGGCCGCGAACGGCGCCGAACACCTGGTGCTGACCGGCCGGCGTGGCCCGGACGCCCCCGGAGCCCGGGAACTTGCCCGGGAGCTGGAGGAGTCGGGTGCCCGGGTGACGATCGCCGCCTGCGACGCCGCCGACCGCGACCGGCTCGCCGCGCTCCTGGAGAAGGTGGCCGCCGACGGCGGTCCCGTACGGGCCGTGGTGCACGCCGCCGGGATCACCGCGCAGGGCGCCCTGGACGCCGTCACGCACGACGGCTTCGCCGACGTGTTCGCCGCCAAGGCGGCCGGCGCCCGGCACCTGCACGAACTCACCGCCGGTCTGGACCTGGACGCCTTCGTGCTGTTCTCCTCCGGTGCGGCCGTCTGGGGCGGCGCCGGGCAGGGCGCGTACGCCGCCGCCAACGCCTACCTCGACGGGCTCGCCGAGTACCGGGCCGGCCTCGGCCTCGCCGCCACCTCGGTGGCCTGGGGCAGCTGGGCGGGCGGCGGGATGGCGGATGGCGACGCCGAACGGGAACTGCTGCGGCGGGGCGTGCGCGCCATGGCGCCGGAGCGGGCGGTGTCCGCGCTGGCGCTCGCGGTCGGCGCCGGTACGCCGACGCTGACCGTGGCCGACGTCGATTGGGCGCGCTTCGCCCCCGCGTTCACCATCGCCCGCCCCAGCCCGCTCCTGGCGGACCTGCCGGAGGCGCGCAGCGCGCTGGAGCCGGCCGAGGACCCGCAGGAGAGCGGCACCGGCGACACGCGGGCCGCGCTGCGCGCCCGGCTGCTCGCCGCGGCCGAGTCCGAGCGGGACCGGATCCTGCTGGACCTGGTGTGCGACGCGGCCGCGGCGGTACTGGGCCACGCGTCCGGCGCCGCCGTCGACCCGGAGCGGGCCTTCCGGGAACTGGGCTTCGACTCGGTGACCGCGCTGGAACTGCGCAAGCGGCTGGGCACGGCGACGGGCCTGCGGCTGCCGGCCACCGTGGTCTTCGACCACCCGGCGCCGACCGCCCTGCGCGACCTGCTGCGTACCGAGCTGCTGCCCGCCGAGGGGGCCGGTCCGGGTGACACCGGGGACGAGGCCGCCCTGCGCGAGGCCCTGGCCGCGGTGCCGCTCGAACGGTTCCGTGAGGAGGGGCTGCTGGACGCGCTGTGGCGGCTGGCCGCCGAGGCGACCGCGGCGGACGGGCCCCGTACCGGGGGCCCCGTGGGGGACGCGGCCGACGCGGTACGGGATGCCGCCCCGCCGCGGCCGCAGGCCGACCTCAGCGCCGAGATCGGGTCGATGGACGTCCGGGACCTGATCCGCATGGCGCTGGGCGACGACCAATCCGAATGAGCTGGAACTAGGGGAGTGGGACCGGTGAGCGAGACGAACACCGACGAGGTCGTCGCCGCGTTGCGGACGACGCTGCTGGACAACCAACGGCTGCGCACGGAGAACGGACGGCTGGCCGCCGGGGCCGCGCGGGCGGCCGAGCCCGTCGCGATCGTCGGCATGAGCTGCCGCTTCCCGGGCGGCGCCGACACCCCGGAGGAGCTGTACCGGCTGGCGGCCGAGGGCGTCGACGCGCTCGGCGGGTTCCCGGACGACCGGGGCTGGGAGGCGGCCGGATTCACCGCCGGGGCCCGGGCCGCAGCCGTCGACGCGGATGCAGACGCAGATGCAGAGGCGGCCGACGACGGTGACGGTGACGCAGACGGGCAGGGCGGCGGAGGCGATGGCTACGCCCCCGTCGGCGGGTTCGTCCACGGCGTCACCGGGTTCGACCCGGCGTTCTTCGGGATCTCGCCGCGCGAGGCCCTCGCCATGGACCCCCAGCAGCGGCTGCTGCTGGAAACCTCCTGGGAGGCCGTCGAACGGGCCGGCATCGACCCGGCCACCCTGCGCGGCAGTGCCACCGGTGTCTTCGCGGGCGCGTCGGGCTCCGGCTACGCGGCCGGCCTGCTCGGCACCGAGGAGGGCACCGAGGGCTACCTGCTCACCGGTTCCTCGGGCAGCGTCATCTCGGGCCGGGTCGCCTACGCGCTCGGCCTGGAGGGCCCCGCGGTCACCGTCGACACGGCCTGTTCCTCCTCGCTGGTGGCCCTGCACCTGGCGGCCCGCGCCCTGCGCGCCGACGAGTGCACCCTGGCGCTCGCCGCGGGCGTGACCGTCATGGTGACGCCCGGCGCGTTCGCCGAGTTCGCCCGCCAGCGCGGCCTTGCGGGCGACGGCCGCTGCAAGTCCTTCGCGGCCGCGGCCGACGGCACCGGCTGGGGCGAGGGCGCGGGCGTCCTCGTCCTGGAGCGGCTGTCCGACGCGCGCAGGAACGGCCACCGGGTCCTCGCCGTGCTCCGCGGCTCCGCCGTCAACCAGGACGGCGCCTCCAACGGCCTGACCGCGCCGAGCGGCCCGGCCCAGCGCCGTGTCATCCGCCAGGCACTCGCCGACGCCGGGCTCGCCGCCCACCAGGTCGACCTGCTGGAGGCGCACGGCACCGGCACCACCCTCGGCGACCCCATCGAGGCGCAGGCGCTGCTGGCCACCTACGGCCAGGGGCGCGCCGCGGACCGGCCGCTGTGGCTGGGCTCGGTGAAGTCCAACATCGGCCACACGCAGGCCGCCTCGGGCATGGCGGGCGTCATCAAGGCCGTCGAGGCGATGCGCCACGGCGTCATGCCCGCGACGCTGCACGTGGACGAGCCGTCCCCGATGGTCGACTGGACCTCCGGCGCGGTCGAACTGCTCACGGCGGGGCGGCCCTGGCCCGAGACGGGCCAGCCGCGCCGAGCCGCCGTCTCCGCCTTCGGCGTCAGCGGCACCAACGCGCACGTCATCCTCGAACAGGCCCCGCCCGAAGGGGCCCAGGCCGAACAGCCCCAGGCCGGACAGCCCCAGGCCGAACAGCCCCAGGCCGGACAGGCAGCTGCCGAGCATGAGCCCGGCGTCGCGCCCGCGGCCCGGACGGCGCCGCCCGTCGCCTTCCCCTGGCCGGTCTCCGGCCGCACCCCGGCCGCCCTGCGCGGCCAGGCCCGCAAGCTCGCCGCGTACCTGGCGGCCCGCCCCGGGGCCGGGCAGCTGGAGGTCGGCCGGGCGCTGGCCACCACCCGCTCCCACTTCGAGCGGCGGGCCGTGGTCCTCGCCCCCGACCGGGCGGGCGCCGTCCGCTCCCTGCACGCGCTGGAGGCCGGCGAACCGGCCCCGGACCTGATCACCGGGCAGGCCGTACGCGGCGGACGCACGGCCTTCCTGTTCACCGGCCAGGGTGGCGGCTGGGCCGGAACCGGACGCGAACTGTACGCCTCCCGGCCGGCCTTCGCCGACGCCTTCGACGCGATCTGCGCCCACCTCGACCCGCTCCTCGGCCTGCCGCTGCGCGAGGTCGCCTTCGCCGAGCCCGGCTCGGAGCGCGCCGCACTCCTGGAGCGGACCGGCTGGGCCCAGCCGGCGCTGTTCGCGCTCCAGACCGCGCTGCTGCGGCTCCTGGCGGACTGGGGCGTCGTCCCCGACTTCGTCTTCGGCCACTCGGTCGGCGAGCTCGCCGCCGCCCACGCCGCCGACGTCCTCACCCTCGCGGACGCCTGCACCCTGGTGGCGGCCCGGGGCCGGCTGATGGACGCGCTGCCGGCGGGCGGCACCATGGTCGCCGTGCGCGCCGGGGAGGAGCGGGCCGCCGCCGTGCTGGCCGGCCATCCGGACGGCGCCGCCGTCGCGGTCGCCGCCGTCAACGGCCCGGCCGCCACCGTGCTCTCCGGCCCCCGGACCGCCCTGGAGCGGGTCGTGGCGGAGTTCGGGGCGCACGGGGTGAAGACGAAATGGCTGCCGGCCGGTCACGCCTTCCACTCCGCGCTGCTCGACCCCGCGCTCGACGATTTCCGCCGGATCGCCGAGGGCATCGCCTTCCGCCCGCCGCGCCTCCCGCTCTTCTCCGGCCTGACCGGTGAGCCCGTGGACGCCGACGAGGTGCGCACCGCCGGGTACTGGGTGCGCCAGGCGCGCCACACCGTCCGCTTCGACGACGGCGTGCGCCGGCTGCGCGCGGCCGGCACGGCCACCTTCCTCGAACTGGGCCCCGGCGGCGTACTGACCGCGCTGGCCAGGGAGTCCCTGGCGGCCCTGCCGCCCGCCGAGGGTCCCGCCCCGGCCGCCGTCGCGGCCCTGCGCCCGGGCCGGCCGGAAGAGGACTGCCTGCTCACCGCCGTGGCCGAACTGCACGTGCGCGGCGCGGCCGTCGACTGGGCGGCCGTGTACGGGCCGTGGGGCGGCGGCCGGGCCGAGCTGCCCACGTACGCCTTCCAGCACCAGCGGTACTGGCCACAGCCCACCGGCGCCCCGGCCCCGGCCCCGCGCGCAGGTGCCCCGGCCGCGCCCGGCACCGCGCCCGGGCCGGACGGGGACACGGCGCCGGGTGCCGCCGACGCGGAGCTGCGCGGCCGGATCGCGGCCGCTCCCGCCGGGCCGCGCGAGGCGCTGCTGCGCGCCGCCGTCCTCGAACGGGCCGCGGCCGTGCTGCGCTACGCCGACGAGGGCGAGCTCGACGGGGAGCGGGACTTCCTTGAGCTGGGTTTCGACTCGCTGACCGCGCTGGAGCTGCGCGACCGGCTGGCCCGGCTGCTGGACCTGGAGCTGTCGGGCACGCTGCTGTTCGACCACCCCACCGCCACCGCCCTCGCCCGTCATCTGGCCACGCTCCTGGACGCCCCGGGCACCCCCGCCGGGGACGCCCCGGACGCCGGAGCGGCCGGGGCCCCGCCGGCCCAGGGCCTGCTCGGCACCCTGTTCGGGACCGCGCGCCGGGCCGGCCGGCCCGACCAGTACACCCGCCTGCTGCTCGAACTCGCCTCGTTCCGGCCCACGTTCACCGATCCGGCGGAGCTCGTCCGCAGCACCGGCCCGGTGCGGCTCGCCTCCGGGGGAGACGGCCCGGCGCTGGTGTGCTGCTGCACCATGTCCCCGCTGGCGGGGGCGCAGGAGTACGCCCGGCTGGCCGCGCACTTCCGCGGCAAGCGCGACGTGTACGCCCTGCCGCATCCGGGCTTCGGCCCCGAGGAGCTGCTGCCCGCCGACCGGGAGGCCCTCGTACGGGCGCAGGCGGAGGCGGTCCTGGAGGTGGTGGGGGAGCGGGAGTTCGTCCTCGCCGGGCACTCCGGCGGCGCCATGGTCGCCAACTCCCTCGCCCGCCACCTCGAAGCGGCCGGCCGGCCACCGCTGGGCCAGGCACTGCTGGACGTCTACCCCTCGGACAGCGAGGTGATGGCCGCCTGGATCCCGCAGCTGATGGACGGGATGACCGAGCGGACCACCGCGTACACGCCGATGGACGACTTCCGCGTCACCGCCTGGGCCGCGTACATCCCGCTGTTCGCCGACTGGCGCCCCGAGCCGACGGCCGCCCCGACCCTGCTGCTGCGTGCCGCCGAGCCGCTGCGGGAGTGGACCGGGGAGGGGGACTGGCGGGCCGCGTGGGACTTCCCGCACACCGCCGTGGACTGCCCCGGCAGCCACTTCACGATGATCGGCGAGCACGCCGGGACCGCCGCCGGGCACCTCGACGCCTGGCTCGACGGGCTCACCACGGCCGCACGGCCGCTCGACGCCCTCCCCGCGACCGTCTGACGGCCGGCCGCACGACCACCTGACGGCCCGACGGCCGGACCGCATGACCGACCGCACACACCCGACCGAGACCGAACCGACCGAGGAGCACCAGAACATGAGCAACACCGAAGACAACGGCCTGTGGGTGCGGCGCTTCCACCCGTCGCCCGACGCCCGGGTCCGCCTGGTCTGCCTGCCGCACGCCGGCGGCTCGGCCAGCTACTACTTCCCCGTCTCCGCCGCGCTCGCCCCCGACGTGGAGGTACTGGCCGTCCAGTACCCCGGCCGCCAGGACCGCCGCCACGAGCCCTGCATCGACGACATCCAGGAGCTCGCAGAGCAGGTCTTCGCCGCGCTGACCCCCTGGACCGACCGCCCCCTGGCCCTGTTCGGGCACAGCATGGGCGCCTCGGTCGGCTTCGAGGTGGCCCGCCTGCTGGAGCACCGGGCCGGCGTCGTGCCGGCCGCGCTGTTCCCCTCCGGACGCCGCGCGCCCTCGCGCCACCGCGACGAGAACGTCCACGCCCAGGGCGACCAGCGGCTCATCCAGGAGATCCAGCGGCTCAGCGGCACCGAGGCCCGCCTCCTGGACGACCCGGAGGTGCTGCGCATGGCCCTGCCCGCGCTGCGCGGCGACTACAAGGCCGCCGAGACCTACCGCTACGTGCCCGGCCCCGACCTGAGCTGCCCGGTCACCGCCTTCGTCGGCGACGCCGACCCCAAGGCGCTGGTGGACGAGGCCGCGGACTGGGCGGCGCACACCACCGGCCCCTTCACCCTGAAGGTGTACGGCGGCGGCCACTTCTTCCTCAACGACCACAGCAAGGCGGTCGTCGCGGACATCGCGGACGGGCTGCGGGCGACCGCGGCCGTGTGAGCGAGAGCCGCGGCGAAAGCGCACCATGGGGGTGACATGATCGAGGAAATTCTTCCCGCGGGCGTGCTGAGCGCCGAGGAGTTCGGGGATCCGGAACCGGATCTGATGCTCTTTCCCGAGGAGGAAAGGGCGCTGGGTCAGGCCGTTCTGAAAAGGCGCCTGGAATTCACCACGGCCCGGCTGTGCGCCCGGCGCGCCCTGGCCGGACTCGGACTGCCGCCGGCGCCGGTGGTGCCCGGCCCGCGCGGTGAACCGCGCTGGCCGCACGGGGTGGTGGGCAGCATCACGCACTGCGCCGAATACCGGTGCGCGGCGCTGGCCCCGGCCGACGCGTTCCTGGGTCTCGGCGTCGACGCCGAACCGAACCTGGCGCTGCCCGAGGGCGTGCTGGGGGCCATCTCGCTGCGCGAGGAACGCCGCCGGCTGCTGGACCTGCCGCTGACCGACCCGCCCGTGCACTGGGACCGGCTGCTGTTCAGCGCCAAGGAGGCCGTGTACAAGACGTGGTTCCCGCTGATGCGCCGGCGCCTGGACTTCACCGACGCGGCGATCACCATCGCCCCGTACGACGGCACCTTCTCGGCCCGGCTGCTGCTCCCCGGGCCGTCCGTGCGCGGGACGCGGCTCCACACCCTGACCGGACGCTGGATGGCCCGCGACGGACTGCTGATGACCGCCATCGCGCTCCCCGCCCCGGCCCCGGCCGACGGCGCCGGCCGTGGACCGCTGCCCGCGGCGGGCATGCGGCGCGAGGTGGCGCCGGCCTGATCCGACCACCCTCACGGAAGAACGCCGGATCACCGGCCGGGGAATTCCCCGGCCGGTGATCCGGCGTTTTCCGATGGAATCCGTATAACGCCGCCCGGAAATGATGAGGGGTTTTCCGCCCGGCTTTAGGGGTTGGGGCCGGCCGCCCGCATTCATAGGCTGACCGGTGGGAAATTCGTAATCGGCGAGAAAGCGGGACGGCATGTCTGTTGACGTATCCGACAAGGTCGGCAACGACGCGGTGGTCACCCTGGACGAGCCGGAACGGGCCGAACTGGCGGAGCTGGCCGAGGACCTGCTCCGCAGCGCACCGTCCCGGATCGACACCGAGGAGTGGGTACGGGAGGCCCGGGACCGCAGCACGCTGCTGCCGGACCGGCTGCGGCGCACCCTGCGCCGGTTCACCCGCGACGCGGGCCCCGACGCCATGCTCCTGGTGCGCAACCTTCCGCGGCACCGGGGCGCCGTCCCGGACACCCCGCTGGTCGCGGGTTCGGTGCAGCGCACCGCCACCGTGCCGGCCGCCGCCCTGTCGCTCGTCGCGCTGGGTCTGGGCGAACTGGTGTCCTTCCGCGAGGAGAAGCAGGGCGCGCTCGTGCACGACGTGGTGCCGGTGCCCGGCATGGAGGAGTACCAGGGCAACGCCGGTTCGGTGGCGCTCAACATGCACACCGAGAACGCCTTCCACGCCTTCCGCCCCGACTTCGTGGGCCTGATGTGCCTGCGCAACGACCACGCGAACGTGGCCGGCCTGCGCGTGGCCTCCATCCGCCGCGCGCTGCCGCTGCTGGAGGACGCCGACCGGGTCCTGCTGCACCAGCCGCGCTACGTCACGGCCGCACCCGCCTCCTTCGGCGAGGACCAGGGCCTGCCCGAGGCCACCGGCGTGCTCTCGGGCAGCCCCGAAGACCCCGACATCACGGTGGACTTCACCAGCACCACCCCCCTCGACGACGTCGCCGCTGCGGCCCTCGCCCGGCTGCGCACCGCGATCGACCGCGTCACCACCACCCTGATCCTGGCCCCGGGCGACCTGGCCTTCGTCGACAACCGGCTCGCGCTGCACGGCCGCAACTCCTTCCTGCCGCGCTACGACGGCCGCGACCGCTGGCTCCAGCGCGCCTTCGTCCACCGCGACCTGCGGCGCTCGCGCGCCCTGCGGCCGGCCGACGGCCCGGTCGTCCACGGCACCCCCTGAACCCCAGCCCCCTGAACCCCAACCACCTGAACCCCAACCCCCTGAACACCCACACCAACCCCCACGACGTCCCCGAAGAAAGGACCACGATGGCTGTCGGAGCCGAGACGGGCACCTACCGCAGGCCGGTGTCCCCCACGGAATGCTGGTTCCTGGTCTACCCGCCCTCCGTCCCCGGCGTCATCCAGGTCTTCGTGGAGGGCGGTGGCACCATCGACCGCGCCGCACTGACCGCCGCCGTCCACACGGCCGCCGACGCCTGCCCCGGCTCCCGGCTGACCCGCCGCGGCATGGAGTGGGTCGACAGCGGCCGCGCACCCGAGGTGCGCACCGGCCTCGGCGCCGGCCTGGACCGCACCACCTTCGCGGACGAGCCCGCCCTGCACGTGCCGCTGATGGGCGACGGCGGCCCGACCTGCGAGGTGCTGCTGCTGGAGGGCGAGCCGGCCACCGTCGTCTTCCGCGCCTTCCACGGCGCGATGGACGGCAAGGGCGTCCTGCTGTGGGCCGGCGAGGTCTTCCGCGCGCTGCGCGGCGAGGGGCCGCTCGGCGCGCCCAGCGAGCTGACCGAGACCGACCTGCTGGACAAGGTCGGCGTCCCCGCGTTCGACGGCCCCAAGCCGGACCTGAACTGGCCGTCCTGCCTGGGCACCCGCCCCGCCCTGGGCGGCGGCTTCCTGTGGCGCCGGCGCACCGTCGACGGCAACCACCCCGCCCTGGTCGCCAAGATCGCCACCGTCATCACCGAGGCGACCGGCCTGGACACCGGCCGGTTCATGGTCCCCGTCGACCTGCGCCGCCACCTCCCCGACATCCGCACCACCGGCAACCTCGTGCACAACCCGCTGCTGGAGGTCACCGCCGGACAGCCCTGGCAGGACGCCCACGAGCGGCTGCTGCGCACCCTCGCCGCCGGCGGCGACCTGGCCGCCCGCGCCGAGCCCGCCCTGACGTCGGTGCCGCTGGACGTGCTCGCCCAGCAGATCAACGCCCTCGACGCCTACTCCGCCAAGATCGACCGGTACGCGGCGCTGGCCACCGTCTCGCACATGGGCCGCCTCGACCTCGCCGAGTTCGCCGCCCCCGGCTTCCACCCCACCACCGTCTACGCCCTGCCCAACTCCGGGCCGGTCGGCCCGCCCGAGGTGGACCTGTGCGAGGTCGACGGCCGCACCGAGATCACCCTGGGCTGGTACGACGGCCCGGGCGTCGCCGAGCGGGCCGAAGCACTGCTCGACCGGATCGAGGAGGCCCTGTCCCCGCGCGCCCACCGCCAGTGGGAGGGCAACCGCACCGACCGCCCGGTCGACGTCTCCCGCAGCGTGGTCCACCGCTTCGCCGAGCAGGTCCGCCGCACCCCCGACGCCGTCGCGCTCACCGGCCCGGAGGGCGAGGTCTCCTACCGGGAACTGGACGCCCGCGCCGGCGCCGTCGCCGCGGAACTGCGCCGCCGCGGCATCGGCCGCGGATCCGTCGTCGGCCTGCTGGCCGACCGTACCGTCGACGCCGTCGCCGCCATCTGGGGCGTGCTGAAGGCGGGCGCCGCCTACCTCCCGCTCGACCCCCACCACCCCGACCGGAGGCTGGCCGGCGTACTCGCCGACGCCGGGGCCGTCCTGTGCCTGACCGACCGCGCCCACGCCGGGCGCGACTGCCTGCCCGCGGGCTGCGAGCGCCTGGCCACCGCCGGCCTGCCGCCGGCCGGAGGTCCCGCCGGGGAACTGCCGGACGGGCCGGCCCCCGGCGACCTGGCGTACATCATCTACACCTCCGGCTCCACCGGTGCGCCCAAGGGGGTCGAGGTCGAGCACGGCGCGCTGACGACGTTCGCCGACTGGGCCGTGCGCGTCTACGGCGTCGACGCCGCCACCCGCTTCCCGCTGTTCACCTCGCTCGCCTTCGACCTCTCCAACACGGCGCTGTTCCTGCCGCTGCTGGTGGGCGGCTCGATCGCGCTGGTGCCCGGAGAGCTCAACCACGTCACGCTGCGCGAGGTGCTGGAGGACTCCGGCTGCAACGCGATCAAGCTGACGCCCACCCACCTCGACCTGATCGGCCGCCTCGGCATCGAACCGGCCGGCTTCAAGGCGGTCATCGCCGGCGGCGAGCTGCTGCGCGGCTCGGTCGCGGCCGCCGCGCAGCGGGCGTTCGGCCCGCAGTGCGGCATCTTCAACGAGTACGGGCCCACGGAGACCACCGTCGGCTGCATGACCCGGCGCTTCGGCCGGGACGGTGACGCCGACGCGGCCTCCGTCCCGATCGGCGTGCCCACCGACAACACCCGCATCCACCTCCTGGACGAGGAGCGGCGCTTCGTCGCGCCGGGCGAGATCGGCGAGATGTACCTGGCCGGCGAGCAGCTGGCCCGCGGCTACCGGGGCCGCCCCGACCTGACCCGCGAGCGGTTCGTGACCCTCGCCGACGGCACCCGGGCCTACCGTTCGGGCGACCTGGCGCGCCTGCTGCCCAGCGGTGAGCTGGAGTCCTGTGGCCGCAACGACGAGCAGGTCAAGGTACGCGGCCACCGGGTGGAGCCGGCCGAGATCGCCCGCGTCCTGGAGCAGCACCCGGACGTGGTGCGGGCCGTGGTGGCCGACCGGCGCCGGGCCGCCGGGGCGGACGGGGTGCTGGTCGGCTACGTGGTGGCCGACCCGGCCACCGGGCCCGCGGAGCTGACCGCGTTCACGGCCGGGCTGCTGCCCGCGTACATGGTGCCCGCGGCCGTGGTGGCCGTGCCGGACATCCCCCTGACCGTCAACGGCAAGGTGGACCTGGCCCGGCTGCCCGACCCGTTCGCCACCGAGGGGGCCGCACCACCGGTCGCCGCCGCACACGACCCGCTGGAGCGGGAGGTGGCCGGGATCTGGGCCCGCGTGCTCGATGTCGAGCTCGCCTCGGTCGGCGCCGACACCGACTTCCACCTGCTGGGCGGCACGTCCTTCACCCTGGTGGCGATGCTCGCCGCGGTGTGCGCCGAGATCGTCGGGGCGGCGGGCGAGAAGCGGTTCATGGGCCGCCTGGACGAGGTGCTGCGCCGGCCGACCCCGGCCCGGATCGCCGAACTGGCGCGCGCCGCCCGGGAGTAGGACGGGACATGACGGCGGTGGGCCGCACGCCCTCGGGCGCGCGGCCCACCGCCGCGTCACGGACCGGGCCGCCCGGCCGGCCCCCGCGGCGCGCGCCGCGCGTCACATCCAGCCGGACTCGCGGGCGATGCGGATGGCGTCGACCCGGTTGCGGGCGCCGAGCTTGTGCACCGTGCTGGTGAGGTAGTTGCGGACCGTGCCGACGGACAGACACAGCCGGGCGGCGATCTGCGAGGCACCCTCGCCCCGGGCGGCGAGCTCCAGCACCTCCGTCTGGCGCGGCGTCAGCGGCGTCTCGTGCCCGCCGTCCAGGGCCGACAGGGCGAGCTGCGGGTCGACCACCCGCTGGCCGGCGGCCACCGCGCGGATCGCCGCCGTCAGCCGGGCCGGCTCGGCGTCCTTGGGCAGGAAGCCGCACACGCGCGCCTCCAGGGCCCGGCGCAGCGTGCCGGGCTTGGCCAGACTGGTCAGGATCAGCACCCGGCACTGCGGCAGCTCCTGGTGCAGCTGCGCGGCGGCGGTGATGCCGTCCACCCCCGGCAGGTCGATGTCGAGCACCGCGACGTCCGGTCTGAGGCGGCGGGCGGTCGGCAGGATGTCGCTGCCCGATTCGACTTCGGCGACCACGTCCAGGTCGTCCTCCAGCGCCAGCAGGGACGCCAGCGCGCGGCGCAATATGTACAGATCCTCGGCAAGCATGACGCGGATCATGGAATCCCCCGTTCCCGTCCAGGCCGACCACCGACGGTCGGTGCTGGTCGGCGCCTGGCCGTTGCAGGGTACACGTTGTGCGTGGCCGGTTCGGGTAAGGAATTGGCAAGATCCGGGCCCCCGCGAGAGGGAAATGGAGCCGGTGGTTCAGGCGAACAGCAGGGCCCGCTCCCGGCGCGCCACCGCACCGGGCAGGTCCAGCGCCGGGTCCTCGGAGAGGATCAGGTGCTGCATCCGCTCCACCTCGGGGGACAGCCTCAGCCCCAGCTCCGCGGTCAGCTCCGCGCGCAGCCGCTGGTACGCCTCCAGCGCCCGCCACGTGTAGCCGGAGCGGTACAGCGCCAGCATGAAGTGGCGGCAGAACTTCTCGTCCAGCGGGTACCGGGTCGTCAGCACCCGCAGCTCCGGCACCAGTTCGCGGTGCCGGCCCAGCCGCAGGTCGCAGTCGATGCGCTGCTCCAGCGTCGCGGTCCGGTCGTCGTCCCAGCGCATCGCCTCGGCCTCCAGCACCCGCCCCACCGGTACGTCGACCAGGGCCGGCCCGCGCCACAGGCCCAGCGCCCGGTTCAGCAGGGCGGAGGCCGCCGCGTCGTCACCCGCGGCCCGGGCCGTGCGGCCCGCCGCGGCGACCCGCTCGTAGCGCGCGATGTCCACCTGCTCGCGGGGCACCGCCAGCCGGTAGGCGTTGTCCTCGGTGGTCAGCACGTCCTTGGCGGTGCGCGGGTCGCCGTCGGCCAGGACGGTCTCGATGCGCCGGCGCAGCTGCATGACGTACGTCTGGAGGGTGCGGACCGCGCTGCGCGGCGGCGCGTCGCCCCACAGTTCCTTCAGCAGGGTCCCCATCGGCACGGGGCAGTCGGCGTTCAGGGCGAGGGTGGCGAAGATCTGCCGGGGCTTGCCGGCGCTCGGCACCACGGACGTCCCCTCTTCGAGGGCCGTCAACGGTCCCAGTACGCGGATCTCCACGTCATTCCTCCTCGGCGGGCTGCGGTCGGGGTGCCGTCCGATCGTCGCACCGGGCGGGGGGCCCGGCCCAGTGCCGCCCTCCGTGATCGGCCGCTGAATTCCTCATGCCCCGCGTGTGTTTCTCACGCCCGCGCCGCTGCGTTGCGCACGTCGTCCACCAGCCGGGCCAGCGCCAGCGACCCCCGCAGCGGCTCCCGGCCGGGCCGGCCGCCCCGTACCGCCGCGGCGAAGGCGCGTACGGTGTTGGCGCACTGGTCGTCGGGGGCGAGGACCAGCTCCCGCCCGCCGCCGGGGCCGGTGAGCCGCAGTACCGGGCGGTGGTCGGCGGGCGGGGTGAACGCCCGGTCCAGGCTCAGGCTCCCCCCGCTGCCGTGCAGGGCGTACGCCGACCGGTAGGCGTGCTCCATGCCGAAGGACAGCCGGGCCTCCACCCCGGCGGGGGAGCGCAGGACGACGCTCCCGCCCCGCTCCACGGCGTGCTCCGGACGGCCCGTCAGCTCGGCGCCGACCACCTCCAGGGCGGCCCCCAGGAAGAACTGGGCGATGCGCAGCGGGTAGACGCCGACGTCGAGGAGGGCGCCGCCGCCGAGGTCCGCGCGGTGGCGAATGTCGTCCGGGGGCAGCGCCGGGATGGTGAACGCGGCCTCGAAGGAGCGCAGCTCGCCGAGGGCGCCGTCGGCGAGGAGCCGGGCCGCCGCGGCGTGCTGGGCGTGGTGCAGGAACATGAAGTTCTCCCGCAGCACCAGTCCGCGCTCCTCGGCCAGCGCCGCCAGCTCGGCCGTCTGCCGGGCATCGGTGGTCAGCGGCTTCTCGGCCAGCACGTGTTTGCCCGCGAACAGCGCGGCCCGCACCCAGCGGGCGTGCAGGGCGGCCGGTACGGGTACGTACACCGCCTCCACGTCCGGCCGCGCCAGCAGCTCCTCGTAACCGGTGGCGGCGCAGCCGAATCCGGCCGCCAGTTCGGCGGCCCGGCGCGGGCTGCGGCTGGCCACGGCGACGGGGCGGGTGGTGTCGACGGCGGCGAGCGCGGGCAGCACCCGCCGCCGGGCGATCGAGGCGCAGCCGAGCACGCCGACGCGGACGGGATCCACGGGTCCTCCTGGGGACGGAAAAGGGCCCGGGGACCCGTACGGGCCCCCGGGCCGCGGGACGGTGACGGGGCCCAGGCCTCAGCCTCAGCTGTAGCTTCAGGCTTCAGGCTTCGGGCGCCGGGGCCCGCGGGTTGCGGCCTCCGGGGCCGGGCTCCGGTCCGGGCCCCGGGCTGCTGCCTCCGGGGCCGGGTTCCGGGCCCGGGCCCCCGGCTCAGGCCAGGGAGGCGAGGCAGGCCAGCAGGGTGCGGGCCTGGACGTTGACCCGGCCGCCCTGGCGGACCAGGTCGGACAGCTGCCCCACGGTGAGCCACGCGTACTGCGGCGGCAGCTCCCGCGGCAGCCGCTCGTCCGCCTCCACCACGAGGTAGCGGCTCTCGGCGTTGCGGAACCGGCCGCCCTCCTCGGCGTGCACCGCCGAGTACAGGATCCGCGCCGGGTCCGCGGACAGGACGTCGTCCAGCAGGAACGGCCAGCGGCCGGCGGGGTGGTTCTCCGGGACGCACTGCACCGTCGGGGCCAGCTCGACCACGCCGGGCAGCCCGCCCTCCATCTTGGCCTGCACCAGCACGTGCCGCACGCCCCCGACGTCACGCACCACGAAGGCGGTGACGCCCAGCCCGCCCGGCTCCAGCAGCGGCTGGCTCCAGCTGCCCACCTCACGGCTGGCGGCCCGTACGGAGACCGCCACCACCCGGAAGAACCGGCCGTCGTGACGGGCGATCTCCTCGTCGGTGCGGTACCAGCCGGGCAGCCCGTCCAGCGGCACCCGGTCGATGCGCCACTCCGGCTCGGCCCGGTGGGCGGTGAGCCAGCCCTGCACCTCGGCGTCGCTCAGCAGCGCCGGCCCCTCCTCCTCCCGCTCCCGCGGACCGGCGGCGAGCGGGGGCAGGGCGGACAGCACGGTGCGCGCGTCCATGTTGACCGTGTTGTCGCGGCCCAGCAGTTCGTACAGCTGCCCCAGCGTCAGCCAGCAGAAGTCCTCGTGCGGCGGCACGTCCTCGTCCGTCTCGACGATCATGTTGCGGTTGCTCTTGCGGTAGAACCACGAGCCGTGCTCCGACTGGAGCACGTCGGAGAGGATCCGGCCGCGCCGCGGCCCCATGAAGTGCTCCAGGTAGCGCACCGCGGTCCCGCCGTGCACCCGCGTGTAGTTGCTGCGGGTGGCCTGCACGGTGGGGGAGAGCTGGAGCAGGTTGGGGTTGCCCGGCTCCATCTTCGCCTGCATCAGGAAGTGCGGCACCCCGTCGAACTCCTTGACGAGAATGCCCAGGACGCCCACCTCGTGCTGCCGGATGATCGGCTGCCGCCAGCTCGCCACGGGGCCCGCGGTGGTCTCCACCGACAGCCCCTCGACGGTGAAGAACCGTCCGCTGCGGTGCTCCAGGTTCCCGCTGCCCGGGGCGAAGCCCCAGCCGTCCAGCGCGGCGAACGGGATCCGGGACACCTCGAAGCGGTGGGCCCGGCCGCGCCCGGCCAGCCACTCGGCGAACTCCTCCGTCCGCAGCTGGACGCCCGCCCCGCGCCGGGCGGCCGAAGCGGCCAGCCGCTCGGTCAGCGCCCGGTCGGTGCGCGGCCGCAGCACGGCGGCCGGATCCAGGACGCTCACGCCGCGACCTCCCCGGCGCCGTCCAGCAGCGGCTTCCACCAGTCGGGGCGGTCGCGGTACCAGTCGACCGTCGCGGCCAGCCCCCGCTCGAACGGCACCTGCGGTGCGTACCCCAGCCGTTCGCGGATCTTGGAGTCGTCCAGGGAGTACCGCAGGTCGTGGCCCTTGCGGTCGGCGACGTGCCGGATCATCTCCGGGCCCGCCCCGCACAGCCGGAGCAGCTGCTCGGTGATCTCGCGGTTGGTCAGCTCGTTGCCGCCGCCCACGTTGTAGACCTCGCCCGCCCCGCCCGCGGTCAGCACCAGCTGCACCGCCCGGCAGTGGTCGTCGACGTGCACCCACTCGCGGACGTTCGCGCCCCGTCCGTACAGCGGCACCTGCCGCCCCTCGAACAGGTTCGTCACGAAGCGCGGGATGAGCTTCTCCACGTGCTGGTACGGCCCGTAGTTGTTGGAACAGCGCGTGATCGACACGTCCAGCCCGTGGGTGCGCCAGTAGCTGCGCGCCAGCAGGTCCGAACCGGCCTTGGAGGCGGCGTAGGGGGAGTTGGGGGCCAGCGGCCACTCCTCCGTCCAGGAACCCGCCTCGATCGACCCGTACACCTCGTCGGTGGAGACGTGCACGACCCGCTCGACGCCGCTGTGCAGGCACGCCTCCAGCAGGCTCTGCGTCCCGCCGACGTTGGTCGTCGTGAACGCCGCCGCGCCGTCGATCGACCGGTCCACATGGGACTCGGCCGCGAAGTGCACCACCGCGTCGTGCCCCGGCAGCAGCTCGCGCAGCAGCGCGGTGTCGCACACGTCGCCCCGTACGAAGTCCAGCCGGGGGTGCGCGGCGGGCAGGCTGGCCAGGTTGCCCGCGTACGTGAGCTTGTCGAGCACCGTCACCCGGGCGTCCTCGTAGCCCGGGTAACCGCCCGCCAGCAGCGTGCGCACGTAGTGGGACCCGATGAAACCGGCCGCGCCGGTCACCAGCAGCCTCATACCGCCACCTCGACCCGGGCGTCGTCGCCGACGAGCAGCCGGTGGCGGGTACGGCTCGAACTGACCGCGGCGCCCCGGCCGATCACCGAACCCTGGATGCCCGGCACGTCCCGCACCGTCGCCCCGGCCAGCACGATCGAGTCGGCCACGCCCGCGTCGCTCAGCTCGCAGCCGTCGCCGATCGCCGTGTACGGGCCGATCTGGCTGTCGCTGATCACCGCGCCGGCGCCGACCACGGCCGGGCCCACGATCCGCGAGCGCGTCACCCGCGCCGTCGGGTCGACGACCACGTCGCCGACGATCTCGCTGTCGGGACAGACGGTGCCGGCCACCGACCGGCGCAGCCCGCCGAGGACCTCGCGGTTGCACTCGATGATGTCGTCGACCCGGCCGGTGTCCTTCCAGAAGCCGGGGTAGACCTCGGCCCGCACCTCGCGGCCCTCGCTCACCAGCCACTGCACCGCGTCGGTGATCTCCAGCTCGCCGCGCGCGCTCGGTCCGATCGCGGCGACCGCCTCGTGGATCGCGGGCGTGAAGAAATACACGCCGACCATCGCCAGGTCGCCCCGCGGCTGCTCGGGCTTCTCCACCAGCGCCGTCACCCGCCCGTCCGCGTCCGTCTCGGCCAGACCGAACGACCGCGGGTCGGCGACCTTCTGCACCACCACCTGCGCCTGCGGACGGCGTTGCGCGAACCGCTCGGCCATCTCCACGACGCCGTCGGTCAGCATCACGTCGCCGAGGTACATCACGAAGTCGTCCTCGCCCAGGAAGTCCCGGGCGATGCGCACGCAGTGCGCCAGCCCGAGCGGCGCGTCCTGGCGGATGTAGGTCACCTCCATCCCCACCGGCGAGCCGTCGCCCAGGACCTCGGCGATCTCGTCGCGGCGGTCTCCGACGATCACCCCGACCTCCCGCACCCCGAGGGCGCGTAGGTTGTCCATGACGTGCAGCAGGACGGGTCTGTTCGCGATGGGGATCAGTTGCTTGGGCATCGAGTACGTGAAGGGACGCAGGCGTGTGCCCATCCCCCCTGACAGGACCAGGGCTTTCATCGAGCCTTCTCCTCAGACGGTCTGCCGACGCGTCGGGCGGCGGCGACGTGGGTGCTGTGGAGCCTAGGGACGGGCCCTCGGACGCCGACACCCTTACCGCCCCCTACCCCGCCCCTGGCTTCGCCCGCCCCCGGCCGCCGCACGGGCCGCCCGCCGTCCGGCCCCCCGCCGCCGCCCGCGCACGCCGACGGCCCGGACCCCCCTCGTGGGGGACCCGGGCCGCCGCGCGGGCCTCCCTCAGCCCTGGGGCGCGTTCAGGTAGGCCAGTACGGCCAGCACCCGCCGGTTGTCGCTGTTGTCCTGCGTCAGCCCCAGCTTGGTGAAGATGCTCGCCGAATGCTTGCTGACGGCGCTGTCGCTCAGGTGCAGCTCCTCGGAGATGCCCGCGTTGGACCGGCCCTCCGCCATCAGCTCCAGCACCTGGAGCTCGCGCGAGGTGAGCGAGGTCAGCGGCCCGGCGCGCTCGCCCCGCGCCACCAGCTTGGAGATCACCTCGGGATCCATCGCGGTCCCGCCGCCCGCCACCCGGCGCAGCGCGTCGACGAACTCCTCGTCGCTGAAGACCCGGTCCTTGAGCAGGTACCCGATCCCGCCCCGGCCGTCCGCCAGCAGCTCGCGCGCATACAGCTGCTCCACGTGCTGCGACAGCACCAGCACCGGCAGCCCCGGAATCTCCCGGCGCGCCGCCAGCGCCGCCTGCAATCCCTCGTCGGTGAAGGTCGGCGGCAGCCGCACGTCCACTACCGCCACGTCCGGCCGGTGCTCCAGCAACGCCCGCGACAGCCCCGGCCCGTTGTCGACGGCCGCGACGACCTCGAAGTCGTACGACTCCAGCAGCCGCACCATCCCCTCCCTCAGGAGGTACTGGTCCTCGGCGAGGACAACACGCATGGCAGCTCCATGGTCACTATGGTCGGGCCGCCCACCGGGCTGCTCACGAACAGGTCTCCGTCGAATGTACCCAGCCGCCGGCGCACGCCCTGAAGGCCCGTGCCCCCGGCGGGATCGGCCCCGCCGCGGCCGTCGTCGGTCACCGTCATCCGCAGCACCCCGTCCGAGTGCCGCAGGTCGATGCCCACCCGGGAGGCCCCCGAGTGCTTGGCGGCGTTGGCGAGGACCTCGCACACCGCGAAGTACGCGCACGCCTCCACCGGCGCCTCCGGCCGCCCCGGGACGTCCACCGTCACCTCGACGTCCAGCGGGCAGTCCAGCGCCACCGCCCGTACCGCGTCGCCCACGCCGCGCTCCGCGAGCACCGGCGGATGGATCCCGCGCACCAGGTCCCGCAGCTGCGCCAGCGCCGTCGACGACTGCCGGCGCGCCTCGGCCACCAGCTCGCGCAGTTCCGGCGCCCCGTCACCGAGCCGCCGCTCGACCACCCGCAGCGTCATCCCGATCGCCACCAGGCTCACCTGGGCCCCGTCGTGCAGGTCCCGTTCGATCCGGCGCAGCTCGGCGGCCTGCACCCCGGTGGCGTCCGCGCGGGTCTCGGTCAGCCGCTGCACCCGCCGGGCCAGCTGGGCGTGCCGGGTCGGCCGCAGCAGCAGCAGCGCGAAGCGGGCGTGCAGCCGCAGCGCGTACGGGGCCACCCGCGAAGCCGCCGCCCCCAGCGCCGCGCCCACGGCGGCCGCCGCCCAGGGGACGCCTGCGAGCGCCCGCACCGCCGGCAGCCGCCGCAGCGCTTCGTCCCAGAAGGTGTACGGGCCCGAGCCGCCCGTCAGTACGTCCAGTACGCCCGGCACCACCAGCCCGAACAGCGAGAACCCCACCACGGCCAGCGGCGCCAGCAACAGCGCCGCGGCCGCCACCGGGTTGACCACCAGCCACACCAGGTCCCGCCACACGGCCGGATCGGTCAGCGTGTGCCGCATCAGCTGCAACTGCCGCACCAGGTACGGGGCCCGGTACAGCCGCCTGCCGTACTGGTAGTAGCCGTCCGCACCGCGCCGCACCGGCTCCGGCGCGGCGAGGTAGGGCACCGGGATGCGCACGCCCACCCAGTCCCCGGCCAGCCGCCGGTACAGCGTGACGAAGCGCTGGCCGAGTTCCACGGCCTTCAGGAAGAGGACCACCAGGCCGGTGCACAGCCCGGCCACCAGCGCCACCAGCTGCACGGCCGCCAGCACCGCGCCGGCCACCGACATCAGCGACAACAGGGCCCCGGCGCCCAGCAGCCGCAGGCGCCGGCCGAGCGTGCCCCCGTCGGACACCACCGGCCCGGCGGTCCGGCGGGTCAGCAGCAGCCGCGTCCAGCAGCCGTGCACCCACAGCACCAGGGGCCCCGCCGTCAGCCCCGTCGCGACGGACACCAGCCCGGTCACCGCGACCACCGCCGCACCGGCCCAGGCCGTCCCCGGCGGCGCGCCGCCGCCGAAGGCGCGGACCGAGGGCGACACCACCGCGTACAGACCGCCGCCCACCAGCAGCGCGGGCAGCGACGCCACCGGCACCCCGGCCAGCGGGTCGAGCGCCAGGAACGCCAGGTCCCGCCGCGTCGCGGGGTCCCGCCGCATCTGGCGCACCCGCCGCTGGCGCAGCGCCGAACCGTACGAGGCGTACAACTGCCTGCCGTCGCGGTACATGCCGCTCTCCCGGCGGCGGGGGGCCGGCGGTTCCGGCAGATAGGGGTCGTCGACGGGCACCTCGGACCAGCGCCCGGCCAGCGAGCGCCGCAGCCGCGGCAGCCGCCGGATCCCGTCCAGCACGCCCGTCGCGCCCACGCCCACCGCGATCAGGGCGGGCACCACGGCCAACAGCCCCAGCAGTCCCAGCAGTGCGAGGACGACGCCGCGGGGCGGCGCCGCCGCGTGGGCCCGCAGCCTCATCAGGGCGCCGACCGCTCCGGTCGGCGCCTCACGTCGTTCTTCCCGGCCGATCGGAGAGAGCACCCGGCCAGTCTGGCACGCCCCGTTCGAGCCCCGGTCGTGGCGGTCTGGGGGGGGGTGCGGTTTCCACCACCCCCGCCCTGCTGCCAACTCCCTTCCGGGCGGCGCCCGCGGTCCGTAACGTCGTCACCGCGGGGCGGCCGGCCCGCTCCCCCGAGGACCGGCCGCCCCGGGGCCCGGGGCCCCGCCCGCGATGCCCCCGTCGCGGGAGGGGCCCCGTGGGCTAGCGGCGGCCCCGACGGTTGCCGGCGGGCCCGTGGGCTGCCGGCGGCCCCGTGGGCTAGCGGCGGGCCCGCCTGATCTTGATCTGCCCGGACCTCGGGTGCCCGAGCACCGTCAGCACCGGCTCGGTCGGGTCCACCGGCCCGTCGGCCCGGTTCGCGATGTGCGCCGTGTTCGTACTCGCCGGGTCGATCCGCACCGCCCACCCGGCGGGCACCACGACCTGCACCGTCCCCATCCCGCAGGACGCCTCCAGCGTCACCTCGCGGTGCACGCAGGTCGCCTCGGTGAAGTCGATCAGGATGTTCAGCATCTTGCACTCGGCCACGATCCGCGGCGGCACCACCCACGGCCCGGACTGCCGGATCGCCGACAGGTGCGTCTTCAGCTCCAGCGTCTCGGCCCCCGGCCCGCTGCTCGCGGGCAGGTCGGCGACCAGCGCCTCCAGCTCCGCGTACGTCTTCGACGCGTACGCCCGCTCCAGGCGCTCGTCCAGCTCGGCCGGATCGATCCGGCCGTCCCCGGCGGCCATCCGCAACCGCTCCGCCACCGCTTCCCGGTCACTGTCCGCGGCCCTGGCCCCGGGCGCCGGGAATTCCTGCCCATGCGATCGATTCATACGACGAATCTAACGTCGCCCCCCGGCCCGGCGGACGGGGCGGGGGGCGACGTAGGAGTCTCTGCCCCTCGGGGGCGGGGCGGTTAGCCCTGGGCCGCCGACAGCAGCACGTCCACGAGGCGGTCCGCGGCGTCCGGCCTGCCGTACGCCCGCGCCCGCTCCGCCATCGACGCCCGCAGCCGGGCATCGGTCAGCAGCGGGCCGACCGCGTCGCCGAGGGCCTGCGGAGTGACCTCGCCGAGCAGGGCCACCGCCGCACCGGCGTCCGCCAGGTGCCGGGCGTTGTGCGCCTGCTCGTTGCCCGCCGAAGTGGCCAGCGGCACGAACACGGCCGGCTTCCCGAGCGCGGTCACCTCCGCCAGCGTGCCGGCCCCGCTGCGCGACACCACGATGTCGGCCAGCGCCAGTACGTCCGGCAGCTCCGGGCCGACGAACCCCGTCAGGTGGTAGCGCCCGGCCAGGACCGGGTCCAGCGACGCGGCGGCCGCGCGCAGTTCGTCCACATTGGCGGGGCCGCACTGGTGGATCACGTTCGCGTGGCTCAGCAGCCAGGGGAGCACGTCCCGCACGACCCCGTTGATCTGCTGGGCGCCCTGCGCGCCGCCGGTGACGTAGACCGTCGGCAGCCGCCGGTCGAACCCGTACAGCGACAGCGCCTGCACCGCCTTGTCCGGGTGACCGGAGAGCACCTCGGGCCGCACCGGGTTGCCCGTGACCACCGCACGGTCGCGCACCTCGGCCGGCAGCAGCTCCAGCGAGGACTCCGAGGACACCGCGATGCGCGTCGCCGAACTCGCCAGCTTGCGGTTGGCCAGGCCCAGCCGCACCGTCTGCTCGTGCAGGACCAGCGGACGCCGGCACAGCCGCGCGGCCAGCCCGGCGGGCACCGCGACGTAACCGCCCGTCGCCAGGACGACGTCCGGCTCGAACTCGGAGACGATGGTGCGCGCCTGCGCCACACCGAGCGGTACCCGCGCCATGTCCTTCACGTTGGCGGCGGACAGCATCTTGAGGGGGTTCGACGAGCGGCGGATCTTGCCCGTGGCCACCGTCTTGAACGCGATGCCCTCCGCCGGCGCGACCCTTGCCTCCAGGCCGTCCGCGGTGCCGATCCACAGCACGTCCAGCGTGCCGCCGGCGGCCGCGAGCCGGGCCTGCAGAGTACGGATGGCCGTGAGGGCCGGATAGGTGTGACCGCCAGTTCCTCCGCCGGTCACGAGCAGCCGGAAGGAACGCGGGAGCGAGGGAGTGTCCACCCGCCCCACCCTACTGTTCGAGCGCGGGCGGCCACGCGGGGCGTCGGCCACGGGCGATGTCGGCCACGGCCACGGCCACGGGCGCGGGCGGCGCGCGCCGGAGAGCCGATGTGCCGGTCGGAAGATCATGGGCTATGGTTGGCCTTGTTCTCGCAGCCGGGATTCCCGGTGGTGGGGCTCGCGTTGGTGGTCCAAGGAAAGACACCCCACTTCCCGTGGGGGGATGCAGGTGCAAGGCCTGCCCAGCGCTCGATCAAGGCCCCGGCCTCCTTCATGGAGGCCGGGGCCTTTCGCGTTCCCGTACTCGGCCCGTACTCGGCCCCCGTACGCAGCCCGTACGCGCCCCCGTACGGGTGCCCGTGGCGGGCCGTCAGCCGTCAGCCGGCGGTGGCGGTGAGGGTGTCCCAGCCCCCTTCGAGCAGGTCGAAGGCGCGGCAGAGGGCCCGGCGGGGATCGGCCTGACCGCGGGCGGCGCGGGGCGCTTCGAGGGCGAAGTGCGCCAGGGCGGCGCAGGCGGGGTCGTCCGCGGGCAGGGCGCACTCGTCGGCGATGACCCGGGCCAGGGCGGCCGCATGGCGCAGCCACATGTTCTGGAGGTGGTCGCGCAGCGCCGGGGTGCCGTCCACCAGTGCGGCGAAGGCGGTGAAGCGGGCGTCGCCGTCGGCGGCGGCCATGCGGTGGCGCAGGGCGTGTTCGCGCAGGGCGGCCGGGACGGACCGGCCGGGCGGCCGTTCCCGGACGGCGGCGAGCAGCCCGGCCTCCTGGTCGGCGTCCTCGTCGAAGACGAGGGCCTCCTTCACCGGGAAGTGCTTGAACAGCGTGGTCGTGGAGACGTCGGCGGCGTCCGCGATCTCGCGGATGCCCACGTCGTCGTACCCGCGCTCCAGGAAGAGGCGCAGCGCGGCGTCGGCGATGGCCTTGCGGGTGGCGGCCTTCTTGCGCTCGCGGCGGCCCGGCGCCGGCGCCGGGGGTCCCGTCTCGGTGTCGTTCACGGGAGCACCCTACCGCTTCGTTGAACAGCATCAAAAGTGAAGTCGTTGCACTTATTGAGTCGTTGTGCTTTTGTGGAACGGCGGCGGCCGGGCGATACGGGCGCCGCCCCTGCGACTCCCCGCACCCCCCGCGACTCCCCGCGACCCCGGCCAGAACGGAGCACCACCCCATGACCACACCCGACCCCGCGCCCCGCATCGCGATCATCGGCGCCGGCCCCGGCGGCCTGACCTGCGCCCGCGTCCTCCAGCGGCACGGTCTCACCGCCACCGTCTACGAAGGGGACGCCTCACCCGCGGCCCGGGACCAGGGCGGAACCCTCGACCTGCACCCCCGCTCCGGCCAGGAAGCCCTGCGCCGGGCCGGACTGCTGGAGGAGTTCCTCGCCCTGTCCCGCCCCGAGGGCCAGCAGATGCGGCTGGTCGGCCGCGACGGGCGCCTCCTCTTCGACGCGAGCCCGCCCGGGGACGGCGACACCGCCGACGTCCGCCCCGAGATCGACCGAGGCCGGCTGCGCGGGCTCCTCCTCGGCTCCCTCGCCCCCGCCACCGTCCGCTGGGGCCACCGGCTCCTGCGCGTCGAACCCCGCGACGGGGCCGTCCATCGCCTCCACTTCGCCGACGGCACGACCGCCGACGCCGACCTCGTCATCGGGGCCGACGGAGCCTGGTCCAAGGTCCGCCCGCTCCTGTCCGGCGCGGTACCCGGCTACACCGGCGTCACCTTCGTCGAGACCGGACTCGACGCCGCCGACACCCGCCACCCCCGGCTCGCGGAACTCACGGGCCACGGCACCATGATGGCCCTCGACGGCGGTCAGGGCTTCGTGGCCCAGCGCAACGCGGGCGGCCACATCCGGGTCTACGTCGGCATGCGCACCGACGAGGACTGGCACCGGCGCAGCGGCCTCGACCTCGCCGACACCACCGCCGTCCGCGACGCGCTCCTCGACCGCTTCGCCGGCTGGAGCCCCGGTCTCCTGGGCTTCATCACCGACACCGACACCGGCTACACCAACCGCCCCCTGCACGCCCTGCCCGTCCCCCACACCTGGAGCCGCGTCCCCGGCCTCACCCTCCTCGGCGACGCCGCCCACCTGATGTCCCCCTTCTCCGGCATGGGCGCCAACCTCGCCATGCTCGACGGCGCCGACCTCGCCCGGGCCCTGACCGGCCACCCGACCGTCGAGGAGGCCGTCGCCGCGTACGAGGAGGTCCTCCTGCCGCGCTCCGCCGAGGCGGCCGAAGGCGCCGCCGAGGGCATCGCCGGGGCCTTCGCCCCCGACAGCGCCGCCCAGATCCTGGCCCACATGACCGCCCGCCCCTGACCACCACCCGCCGCCGACCGCCCGCCCCTGACCACCCGCCGGGCGACCGCCTACCGTTGGCCCATGCCCCAGATGCCCTCGCGGGTCGAACTGCACCCGCTCACCGCCGCCGACCAGGACGAGTTCTGCACGCTCGTCCGGGCCAGCGCCGCCTTGCACCGGCCGTGGATGCGACTGCCCGAAACCGCCGAGGAGTTCCGTGCCTGGACGCGCCGCTTCGAGGACGGCACCAACCTCGGCTTCCTGATCCGCGTCCGGGAGACCGGCGCGGCCGCCGGGACCGTCCAGATCAACTCGATCATCCGGGGCCGCTACCAGGGCGCCTCCCTCGGCTACGCGGCCTTCGCCCCGTCCGCCGGGGCCGGGTACATGACCGAGGGGCTCACCGCCACCCTGCACCACGCCTTCACCGACCTGCGCCTCCACCGCCTGGAGGCCGGCATCCAGCCGGCGAACCACGCGTCCCTGGCCCTGGTCCGCCGGCTGGGCTTCCACTACGAGGGGATCTCGCCCGCCTACCTCTACATCGACGGCGCCTGGCGCGACCACGAACGCTGGGCCCTCGCCGCACCGAGCCCCTACACGCCCGACCCGACCCTTCCCGAGGGCTGAGCCCGGCCGGGCGTACGGGGTCAGGCTCCCTCGGAGGGGCCGTCGGGGAGCCAGGAGCCGTGCAGTCCGGCGCCGACCCGGTGGGGGAGGTGGACGGTGGCGATCCGCTCCAGCCCCGACGCGTCGAGGACGAGCAGCTGCGAGGCGTCCTGCTTGAGGTCCGAGACGACCGTGAGCAGATAGCCGTCGTCCTCGCGGGTGGCCCCGGCCGCCGGGACGAACACCGCCTCGCCGGGCATCCGCGCGTCGCCGGCCTGGTGGATGCGCCGGGCGCCGGTCGTACGGTCGTACTTGACCACGCCGTAGCCGCCGAAGCCCTTCTCGTCGGGGAACGAGACGGCGTACTGGTAGCGGTTCTCGGCGCCCAGGTACTTCTCGTTGAGGGTCGGGAACTCCACCGGCAGGTCGTCGGTGATCCGCTCGTCGACCGTGCCCGCCGCCATGTCGATCACCCAACGGCGGGTGTAGGAGCGGGAGACGGGCTCGCTGCCGCGCCCCGGCGCGCCGGTCCACCAGTTCCAGGAGAGCCGGAAGCCCTCGCGGTCCACGGTGGGGCCCTCCAGCACGATGCGGCCCAGGCCGTCCTCGTACGCGTTGGAGACGTGCAGCACGTTGCCCGGCTCGATGGAGAACCAGCGCACCTCGCGGGCGCCGTCCGCGCCGCGCGGCACGACACCGATCCGGGCGGGCTGCCGCTCGCTCCAGCCGTAGGGGATGCCGGAGGGTTCGGTGGGGTCGAAGGTGACGTTGCCCTCGACGAAGACCACGTGGTGACGGGTGAGGGCGAAGTCGTGCTTGAGCGCGGCGGTCGCGCCGGGGACCTCGGCGCTGTGGACGATCCCGCCCTTCGCGTCGGCGACGTAGTGCACCAGGAACGGCGGGAACGGCGCCGACCCGAAGAAGTGGAGCTCACCCGTCACCGGGTCTTCCTTGGGGTGCGCGGTCATCGCCGTGCGCAGCTTGCCGCCGAAGTCGTAGGCGCCGACGGTCTCCAGCTCCCGGGTCAGCTCGAAGGGGAGGTTCGCCTCGCACAGCGCGAGCAGCCGCCCGCCGTGCTCGATCACGTGGGTCCCGGCGGTGCTGGCCGTCAGGTCGGGGCCCCTCTCCGTCATGTACGGCGCGCCCTCCAGCGCGGGGGTGCGCACCCAGCGGTTGCGGTACCACTCGGCGCGGCCCTCGCGCAGCCGGATGCCGTGCACCATGCCGCTGCCCTTGAACCAGTGGGTGGGGGTCACGCCGGGCCGGGGGTTGTGGCCGTTGCGCAGCAGCCGGCCGGTGAGCTCGCTCGGCAGGGTGCCCTCGACGGTGAGGCCGGTGGCGGTGACCTCGTGGACGACGGGCGTGAAGTGGCCGGTCAGGTAGGGCGGCCTGGCGACGGTCATGGCGGAGCCTCTTTCCGTGGAGGGGGGGTGGTGAGGGGGGAGGGTGCGGCGGGCGCCGCCCGGAGTCCCATGACGCACAGCCTCGGGCGGCCCGCTGTCCACCCACCAGGCCCGGAGGGGACGGCGACTGTCCACTCCTGTCCGCGCCTGTCCACCCGCCCGCCCCCGCCGCCCCTGCCCCGGCCGCCCCTGCCCCGGCCGCCGCCGCCCGGTGCCGGGGGAGCGGGTCCTATCCGGCCCGCGGGCCGTGCAGCTCCTGCTCCCACAGGGCCTCGCACAGCAGGTCCAGCCCCTGGCGCAGATGGCGCCGGTAGGTGCCGTACGGAAGCCCCAGGCGGCGGGCGGCGGCTTCCTGGGTGGGGGCGCCGGAGAAGTGGCCCGCCACCAGCGCCTCGCGGGCGCGCACGCCGCGCGGGTCGCGGGCGAGGTCGTCCACGGCCCGGCGCAGCAGCGCGCGCAACTCCCCGGCGCCGTCGTCGGAGTCGGCCGCGAGCCGGGTGCGTACGAGGGCGCAGGCGGCGAAGGCCGCCGGGTCCCGCCAGTGCGCCAGCGCCTCGCGCACGGCCTGCGTGAACTCGCTGCGCGACAGCGGCGACGGCCCGGGCGGCACCGGTGCCCGGGGAGCCGTCGAGATGAAGCGCTGGAGCCAGGACTCCACGGGGTTCCGGCGCCAGTCGACGCCGAACACCCCGTAGGTGTGGTCCCCCACCCTCGGCCGGGCCCCGGTGTCGGCGAGGGTGCCCTCGACGCGTGCGGCCCAGGTCTCGGCGTCCCGGTAGACCGCGAACCCGTACGCGCGGCCCCGGGCCCGGGCCGACTCCGCCTGGGCGCGCGAACTGCTCAGGTCGATCACCCGCGAGGGGACCTGGTAGCGCTCGGGGTAGACGGTGAAGCGGCTGACGCCGATGTGCTCGCCGGGGCTGACCGGCGCGGTGGCGTCGGTGTACCGCCACGCGGCGGCGACGACGGGATCGGTGGCCAGGTCCTGCGGGTCCGGCGGGGCCGGCAGCGCCAGGCGGGCCGTGAACGCCACGGTCCGGCCGGTGCTGACGAGGCGGTAGACGCTGAAGGCCTGCGGCTGGCGCTGCGCCCAGTAGCGGACCAGCTCGGCGGAGGCCGGCCCCTCGGTCTCCTCGGCCATGGCCAGCACCGCATCGAGGTCTTCGGGGCGCAGCGGCCGGTCGTGCACCTCGTCCTCGCGGGACCAGGTGCGCAGCCGGGCCAGCACCTCCCCCTCGCGGAAGAGGTAGAAGAGCTCGTCGGTCACGGTCCACACCCGCTCCTCGGGCGCCTCGCGCAGCAGCCGCAGGTACTCCTGCGCCAGCCGCCCGCGCACCGCCGCGTAGGCGTTCGGGGCCCGCCAGCGCAGGTCGGCGCAGAGCGTCTCGCGGGCGGCGTCGTGCGGGTGCAGACCCCGGGCGGTGGACTCCATGAAGGGCAGGTCCCGCAGCCAGTCGAACAGGACGTGGACGTCCTCCTCCGGCAGCACCGAGGCCAGCAGCTCCTCGGAGGTCGCGTGCGCCTGCGCCGCCACCTCCAGGGCACGGCGGTGGGCCGCCGTCGGCACCTCACCGATCAGCCCGGTCAGCAGGGTGCGCAGCAGGTCGGCCGACGGCTCCCAGACCTCCTCCCGGCTCCAGCCCGTAGACCCCCCGGCCGCCGCGAGGGACAGGGCCAGCGGATTGCCCCCGGCGAAGCGCAGCAGCCGCTCGCGCAGCTCGGGCCGGATCCGCGCCGCCACCAGCAGGCTCCGCGCCTCTTCCGCGGAGAACGGCCCCAGTTCGCGCACGTGCAGGAGCCCGGCCCACGCGGGGTCGGCGGTCCACTGCGGCTGCGGGGCGAACCGGCCGGCCAGCACCACCAGCGCGCCGTCCGCGGCGCGCGGCAGGAACCGGTGCCACAGCCAGCTCTCCAGCCACTGGCAGTGCTCGAAGGAGTCCACGAACAGGACCGTGCCGGGCACGTCCGCGAAGGAGGCGGCCGCCCGCTCGAAATCGGCCGGATCCCGGCTGACGAAGCGGCCGTCCAGTTCGATCAGCGGGCGGCCGGCGGCCCGGGCCGCGTCCGCCAGCCGGCGCAGCAGCGCCGATTTGCCTATGCCGCCCGGCCCGTACACGTAGAACGCGAACGGCGCTCCCTGGTCCCCGTCCAACGCCTCGCCGAAACGGCCGAGTTCCTCCTCGCGGCCGATGAAGGCCCGCTCCCGCGTCCTGCTCAGCCTCTCGCCCACGGACACCACGTCGGCTCCCCTCGCCGGTTACGGATGCCCGGACCGGACCGTCCGGGCAGCCCTGCACACCCCGCCGGTCAAACGGGGCCCGAGCGACGGCGCACCGGCCGGACAGCAGCCCGTCGCCGCCACTCACCGGGTGATTCAAACAGAGGCCGGCCGCCGGTCGGGCGGATCCGCCCGGTCAGCTGCCGCAGGCGCACCCGGCGGCCTGTTCGCCAGGGGTGGTGGCGTCGCAGCAGGCCTGCGGCGCGCTGCCGGCGCTCTTGCCGAGAGTGCCGGCGTCCGCCTTGACGACGTAGACCTCCCACGGCTCCTTGCCGGGGCCGGTCACCCACACCTTGTCCTGGAGGGCGTAGCAGCAGGAGGTGTCGTTCTCCTCGAAGGTGGCCAGGCCGGACTCCTTCAGCCGGTGCGTGGCGGCGTCAACGTCCTCGGTGGAGGCGACTTCGACGCCGAGGTGGTCCAGCCGGGTCTCCTCGCCGGCCTCGCCCTCGATGAGGACGAGCTTGAGCGGCGGGTCGGTGAGGGCGAAGTTGGCGTAGCCCGGGCGGCGCTTGGCGGGCCCGGCGTCGAACAGCTTGGAGTAGAAGGCGATCGAGCTTTCCAGGTCGGCGACGCGCAGGGCGAGCTGGACACGGGACATGGCGGTCTCCCCTCGGACTACTTGTTTCGACATCTGTCGATACAGTCGACCTTGCCACCGGATTAGATGGCTGTCAACATAGAGACATGTCGAAACAAGCGGGTCTGCCGGTGCTCGGACAGGACGACGAAGCGGCCGCGTGCTGCGCGCCGCTGGTCCGCGAGCCGCTGGGCGAAGAGGCCGCGGCGGAACTGTCGCGGATGTTCAAGGCGCTCTCGGATCCGGTCCGGCTGCGGCTGCTGTCGCTGATCGCCTCACACGAGGGCGGTGAGGCGTGCGTGTGCGACCTGACCGGCCCGTTCGACGTGTCCCAGCCGACGATCTCCCACCACCTGAAGGTGCTGCGCGAGGCCGGGCTGGTCGGCTCCGAGCGGCGCGGGACCTGGGTGTACTACTGGGTGCTGCCCGAAGCCCTGGCCCAGCTCTCCGCGCTGCTGGAGATTCCCGCCGTCCCCGCGAAGGCCGGAGGATGAACGCCCGGGCGCCGCTGATCCGGCGCACCGCCGTGGAGGCGCTGGGCACCGCGGCCCTGGTGGCGGTGGTGGTCGGCTCCGGCATCCAGGCCACCGGGCTGACCCGGGACGCCGGCGTGCAGCTGCTGGCCAACTCCCTGGCGACCGTCTTCGGCCTGGGCGTGCTGATCGCGTTCCTCGGGCCGGTGTCCGGGGCGCACTTCAACCCCGTCGTCACGCTGGCCGCGTACGTCACCGGCCGGCGGAGCGGCGAAGGCCCCGGCCCGCGTGACGTCGCCGCGTACGTAGCGGCCCAGACCGTCGGGGCGATCGGCGGCGCGGTGCTGGCGGACGCCATGTTCGCCGAGCCGGTGGCGGCCTTCTCCACGCACGACCGGTGGGCCGGACACCTGTGGCTGGGCGAGGTGGTGGCCACCGCCGGGCTGGTCTGGCTCGTCCTCGGCCTGAACCGCGCCGGCCGCGCACACCTCGCGCCGCCGCTGGTCGCCTCGTACATCGGGGCGGCGTACTGGTTCACCTCCTCCACCTCCTTCGCCAACCCCGCGGTCACGATCGGCCGGGCCTTCACCGACACCTTCGCCGGGATCGCCCCCACCTCCGTGGCGCCGTTCCTCGCCGCGCAACTGCTCGGCGCCGCCCTCGGCCTGGCCCTGGTCGCCGTCTGCTTCGGCCGCCGCCCGGCTCCCACCCCCACGGACGAGACCGCCATCCCGGAGCAGCCCGCCCGCCCCGCCGCAGAAAGCGCCCTGACCCCATGAGCACATCCGCCGCCCCCTCCGTACTGTTCGTCTGCGTCCACAACGCCGGCCGCTCCCAGATGGCCGCCGCCTTCCTCACCCACCTCGGCGGGGACCGCGTCCAGGTCCGCTCCGCCGGCTCAGCCCCCGCCGACGCCGTGAACGGGGCCGTGGTGGAGGCCATGGCCGAGGTCGGCATCGACATCTCGGCCGAGACCCCCAAGGTGCTCACCGTGGAGGCCGTGCGGTCCTCGGACGTCGTGATCACGATGGGCTGCGGTGACGCCTGCCCGTACTTCCCCGGCAAGCGGTACCTGGACTGGCAGCTGGCAGACCCCGCCGGCCAGGGCGTGGCCGCCGTCCGCCCGATCCGCGACGCGATCGAACGCCGCATCCGCACCCTCCTCACCGAACTCGCCCCCGACCCCGCCGGACCCGAGCGCGATGGCTGACCTTCCGGGCCGGCCCCCACGCGTCGAGGCCGACGCAGACATCGCGTAGCAGGGCGCCGGGGGAGGGCCAGACCGCCCCGGCGGCCCCGGGATACACTGCCCCGCCTCACCCCGACCGGAGGCCATCCCAGTGTTCCGCGCACGCATACTCGCCGTTGCCCCGCTGGCTCTGGTGCTCCTCGCCCTGTCCGGCTGCTCTGTCTGGGACTGCACCGACACGACGGCGAAGCGCGGTAAGGCTGACGTCAGGGTGCAGGTCATGAACACGGACGGGCGGCCTCTCGGCGTCACCGCCGCGGTCGTCGACTGGCGCCTTGAGCCCCACCCACAGGTGCCTTCCGAAGGTGACCGGGTCCACTTCCACTTCCGCTTCCGCTTCGACGGCGCCGAACATTCCGCCCGCGTGGTGGACGCCTGCGCGGTCGACAAGAAGCGTGTGGCGTTGGGGTGTCAGAAGGTGTACTCGTCCCAGGCGTTCGGGCCGGCCGACGATCCCCTCACGGGCGACGACTGGCTCGCCGTCGAGCACCCTGAGCAGGTTGCCGGAGTGTTGTTGATCCCCAATGACCAGTCCTACGACGGACGCACCTGTGAAGTGGATCCCAAGGACGGTGGCGGGATGCATCCTCCGGAAACACCCAACAGGGGGGACCAGCTGTAGGGAGGTCACGACGGTTGCACGGTTTTCAGCACCCCTTCGCCGAGCCGGACTCGCGCCCGGCACAGCGGCGAGCGGTTGACCCGGGCCGAGGCCAGGGCCCGGCTGCCGGGTATGCCGCTGGTCAGCACGCGTATCACCGCCTCGTACGACTCCCGGGCGAACGGGCACAGCCCGCGCGCGAAGTACACGACCAGCCGGGCCCACGGGACCACCACAGGGGCCCGGGGAAGGCAGCCGAAATCCCGTGGAGCCCCTCTGCGTGGCGTGGAATGCTCTTCGGCGACCGCTGACCGAAGAAGAGGCTGAAACCGTGTACGTACCGTCATCTGCACGCGCGCTCGATGATGACGAGCGTGAGCTCGTCGAGCTGGCACGCCGCACCGTAGACGCGCATAGCGACGCCGGGCCCGACGAAGACGGGATCCACACGATGGGCGCCGCGGTCATGGCCGCCGACCACCGGATGTTCGTCGGCGTGAACCTCTACCACTTCACCGGCGGCCCCTGCGCCGAACTCGTGGCTCTGGGAGCCGCACGAGCCCAGGGCGCCCGCCAGATGCGCTGCATCGTTGCCGTGGGAAACCACGGGCGGGGGGTCGTCGGCCCGTGCGGGCGTGACCGGCAGGTCTTCGTGGACTACTACCCCACCATGCGGGTCATCGTGCCCACGCCCGAGGGGCCCAGGTCCGTTCTCGCCGCCGACCTGATGCCGCTGACCCAGCGATGGACCCGGGAAGGCATGAGCGGTCCCGACCCGTCGCCCTACCAAGACCCCGAGACGGCCGGCCCCCCGATCATCCGGTTCAACCCCCGCTACCTCGAAGCCGTCCGCTCCAGCGCCAAGACCAAGACCACCCGCTTCCGGGATCCGGCCCAGCTCGGGCCGGCACGGCTGGTGTTCGAGAGCGACCCCGAAGTCGTCCTGCCGGCGGACGTGACCGACATCAGGCACTGCCGGGTCAACGACCTCACCCACCAGGACGCCCAAGCCGAGGGGCTGACGACCGCGGCCGAACTCCGGGAAAGCCTCAAGGGCCACTACCCGGATCTGTCGGGAACCGACGAAGTCGACGTCATCACCTTCCAGATCAAGGGCTAGACAGGCGCCGCTTGAGCCGCTGAGGCACCAGCGACGACCGGTCCGCAGATGACGACGAGCACGGGGCCCCTCGCTTCAGGCAGCCCCGCCAGGGGCCCTGGTCGGCTGGTGTCGCTCGACTCGACGGTCGTGGGCACTCACCAGCACGCCATGGAGGGCTTCCGAGGGTGCTTCGGATCGGTCAACATGAAGTCCGTCGGCGATCCGGGGGTGGGGATGAGCGAGGGTGGGAACGTCCCGGACGGGCGGCGACCAGAGCAGGTCGGACCCGCGCCGTGGCTGGCGCTGGCCTGTCTGGTCGGGCTGTTCCTGTCCTCCGTCGTGCTGACGAACTTCACGGGAGAGCTGCGGGCGGCGCTGTGGGGAGAGCCCGGGACCGTGACCGAAGCCGACTGCCGGACGTACGACAACACCGCCGCCAACGCGGGAACGTCGAGGTCCTGCTCGGGAGCCTTCACCCCGGACGACGGCGGCTCGTCGTTCGCCGTCCCCGTCGAGGGCGACGTCGATGCGCAACCCGTCCGGGCGCGGCTGGTGGACGGTACGTCCGGCACCGCGTACGTCTCACCAACGGTGTGGGCGGGGGTGCTCCCGGTGGGGCTGTCCCTCCTCCTGACCGCTTTGCCGGCGGCGGTGACGGTGCGGCACGTGCGCCGCGCCCGCGCACAGCGCCGGAGAGCCACTTCAAGGATCCGACCCGGAGCCCAGCCGGTCTCGCCGGTGAGCCGAAGCCGAGCGCGATGGTGGCGGGCCTGGTGAAGCCACTCACAGAACACAGCGACCTCACTGTCGAGCCCGGCATCACCCAGTAGCCTCAACCCATGCTCTCGGACGCGGTCAGCGTGGGCGTTCTCACCTTCATGGGTACTGGGTTGGCCACGGCGGCTGGTCTGTGGCAGTGGCAACGAGCCCAGGCCCGCGAGGCGCGGGCAGCCTTTCACGCCCAGCGGGTGGAAGCTCTGAGGGAGGTGTGGGAGGCACTGTCAGACCTTGAGGAGACCCAACGCACGTCCATCCTGCGCCGGAACCGCGCCGCGGCTGAAGCCGACGCAGGCACGCTGCGGCAGGTCAACCTCCTCCTGCTCCGACGCTCGCCATTCCTCCGACCAGATGAACAGGAGTGGGCACAGGCTTTCGCGCAACATGTGGCAGAGATCGACACCCTGATCCGGGCGGAGGGGCTTGGAGGGGAAAACGAGCCGGACTGGTGGAGAACGACCGGACCGCTACCTCCCTCAGCACACGTTGCGGCCGTCGCGGCAGACCAACTCGCACGCCTACGTGTCAAGTTGGGGAACCGGTATGCCGAGGTCGTGCGAGGAGACAGCACATGATGTGCTGGTCTCCTCGCCCCGGTGCCGGACGGATCACATCATTGGCCGGCGCCGCCTCCGAGGTGGGCGAGTGAGCTGACGGGCCGTCCCGGGCGGGACGTGTGGCGGGTGATCCGCCTGGTCATGACGGTGATCGCCGCCCAGGTGATCAGCGACTCGGAATGCTGCCTCGACCCCATCGCCTGCACCGCCGGGGACATGGACCCCTGGGCACCGCGGGGTGCCTCGGGATCAGTGGGCCCAGGGCAGGCGGAGGGCCTCGATCTCCGTGTCGTTCAGGAGGGCCTCGACGAGCGGGGCAGGGCCCGCCACCTTGGTGGCCCAGAGGTCATAGTCCGTGCAGAGGACCCAGGACCGGTCTTGGGACCAGAGGTTGGACGGGCTCCAACCGTCCTCGTCGGGGTGGTCGTACAACGCCTTGGCATCCGCGAGCGTGCCGGCTCGAACGTGCAGGTTGTCGAGGTCCTCGGCCCCGTGCAAAAGCGGGTTGTAGTAGGCCAGGCAGCGGGTCTGCGCCCCCTGCGGGCTGTGTGCGGTGAGGATGTCGACCACGCGGTTCCAGTCGGACCGGTCCAGGCTGCCCTCGGCCGGCCCGTTGATACCCACTGGCCAGCCGTTCGGCTCCCGGAGCGAGGGGAACGAGCGGTAGCAGGGCAGTCGCCCCTCGGGCGCCACGGGATCACCAGTCCGCCGAGAGAGCTCCGCCCAGCGCAGTCGGCGCCATTGGGGGCCAAGGGGCTCGCCCGGCTTCCCCTCGAACACGTCCGCGGGGTCGAGGCCCGGGATGACCTCGGGCCCGCCGCCGTTCAGCACGGCTCGTTGATACGCGACATAGGACATGTCGGTGGGACCGAGTTCGTGTTCGTACATGGAGTGCAGCACCCAGGCGGCGTCGGGCAGTGCCGGTGGCATGAAGCCGGTGAGCCCGTCATCGTCGGCCAGGTCCCGTAGCCAATCCGTCTCCGCAGACGCGGTCAGCGGCCATCGAGCGGTCGCCAGAGCAGCGGATGTCTCGTTCATCCGTTCAGGATCCCACCCGCCGCAGCGACGAGCGCCGGGATCACCCCAGCTCCACCATGTTCCCGGCGTCCTTGACATCCGCTTCCCCCGCGCGCCAACCATCACGCTCAGTCTCACCTGCCGCACGACCACGCCGGCCGGCGGTCCCCCTTCGCCCACCAGCAGCCGAGGCGGCGCCGGGGGGCCGCCCCCGGCGACACGGACGTTCAGGCCGTGCGCGCGGCAGGGACCGACGGCACACTGGCAGCGGTCATCGCGAACGAGGCCCCTCATCCGGCCGTCAGTGGGGGCCGGGGTCCGGGGTGGTGGCGGAGCGGATTGCCGCGAGGGCGGCGTCGAGGGCGCCGTCGGCCGGTGCGGCCACGTCGGGCACCACCCCCACGCCCTCCCAGTTGGTGCCCGTCACCGTGTTGATCGCGCGGGCGGCCGGCACCGTCACCAGGACGTGCGGGGTGACCGCGTGCCGGGCCGTGGGGTGCGCGCCGCCCCGCGTGGTCTCGCCGACGAGGGTCGCGCGGCCGTGGGCCCGCAGGGTGTAGGCGACGTCCTCGCCCCCCGAGAAGGTGATCGCGCTGGTCAGCACGTACACCGGACGGTCGAGGTACCGGGGCGCGGGCAGGTGGCCGGAGGTCCAGTACTGGCGCGTGGTGCCGCTGGCCCCGTCGTAGATGTCGTTCAGGTGGACCTCGTCGTCGGGGAAGAAGTAGCTGCACCACATGGCGGCCCCCTCGGGCGCCCCGCCCCGGCACTCCCGCAGGTCCAGGATCAGCGCCGAGCTGCCGGCGGCCAGCTGCATGGCGGCGCCGATCAGCGGGGCGCCCTCAACGGCCGACGCGATGCTGCGGATCTCGATGAGCGCGACGCCGCCCTCCAGTTGCTCGACCCGGCGAACGCCCTGGTTGTCGGCCCGGAGCATGGCCAGGAACGCGGCCCGCCCGGCGTCCTGGTCCTCCGGTTCCATCGACTGCGCCTCCTCGGACCACAGCAGCCTCAGGTGCTTGTCCGGACACACCTCCTGGAGGTGCTTGGTGACCGTCTCGCACAGGGTCCGCTCGTCGAGGCCGTCGTACGCGCCGTCCGCGAGCCGGCGCCGGATCGCGACGCCGGTCGCCGCGGCCTTCTCGGGGAAGACGTACTCGGCTTCTATGCGGAGCAGGGCCTGTTCGATGATTTCTGCATGGGTGGGCATGGGTGGTGATGGTATGCACGGGGCACGCCATCGACCACGGGTTTGGCGGACCGGGATCAGCCCCTGCTCCTGCTCAGGCCGCCCCGCCCGCCTCTGCCGCGAGCTCGGCTTCGGCGCGGGCGGTGACGAGGGTGAGGACGCGGGCGGCTGCGGCCAGGTCCTCGGCGGGGATGCCGGCCCAGACACGGGCGGTGACGGGGGCGGTCTCCGCCGCGACGGCGGTCAGCAGCTCGCGCCCCGCGTCCGTGGCGCTCAGCAGCGCCCCGTCCGTGCGCGACAGCAGCCGCTTCGCCAGCAGTGCGTCGACGACGACGGCGGCCTCCGCCGGGCCGGCCTTGAGGGAGTCCTGGACCCGGGCGGCGAGGGCGTCCCCCGGCTGCGGGGCCCCGGCGACGGCGGCCCGCAGGGCCACCTGCTCCTGGAACGTGAGGCCGTGCCGTGCCAGGACCCGCTCCAGGACGCCGCGGGCGGCGTAGTGGGCGAGACCCAGCATGCGCGCGTCGGCGAGGGGTGCATCGGGGAGGGGTGCGTCGGGGAGGGCTGCGGTGGTGGTCACGGTGGTCACGGTGGTCATGTCGGGGTGTCCCCTTCGGTTCGAGCGCTCGCGGTGGCCGGTTCGGCCGGTGCCGCCGACGCGGGCGGCGGAGGCAGCGGCGGCGGGGGCGGCGTCAGCGGGACGCCGAGCAGGGCGGTCAGCTCGTCGGTGAACGCGCGTGTCCGCGGGGCGTCGAGGCCGCCCAGCGGCTCCAGCAGCCGCTGGATCAGTTCCTGGACCACCCCGACGGCCTGGTGTGTGACCGTCAGGCCCCGTTCGGTCAGGGCGAGCTGAACGGCACGCGGATCGCGGGGGTCGCGGGCGCGCTCGATCAGCCCGCCCGACTCCAGGGCCCGCGCCAGCTTGGAGACGTACAGCGCCTCCATCCCGGTGTGGTCGGCGAGCCGGCGCTGACTGGGCGGCGGCTCGCCGGAGTTCCGCAGGTCGTACAGCGACGCGACCAGCGAGTACTGCGCGTGGGTGAGCCCCAGCGGAGCCACCGCCCGATCGACCGCGACGCGCCACTTGTTGGCGAGCCGCCACACCAGGAAACCGGGCGTGGGACCCGGCGGAACCTTGCTCATGCCAGATAGTGTACATGGCGACTATAGCCATGGCTACTATGTCGCCCGCTCTCAACCGGGGACAACTCCCCGTTTCATGCTGTAGCGTCCTCTTCACGAACCGGGGAACACTCCCCGGTTCGTGAGGGAGAAAGGGAACCGCCATGCGCACCACCGCCCGGCTCGCCGCGCCCGCCCCGACGCTCGAACAACTCGCCCCCGAGGGAACGGACTTCACCGCCGACCCGTACCCCGTCTACGCCGCCCTGCGCGAGCGGGGCCCCGTCCACCGCGTCCACGTGCCCGGAACCGGCGACGTCTGGCTCGTCCTCGGACGCGACGAGGTGCGCGCCGCGCTGACCGACCCCCGGCTCTGCAACGACATACGGCACTCCGCGACGTGGAAGAGCGACGGCGGCAACGCCATCGGGCTGAACATGCTGCAGACCGACGCCCCCCACCACACCCGCCTGCGCCGCCTGGTCGCCCGCGAGTTCACCGCCGGGCGCGTCGAGGCGATGCGGCCGCGCGTCCGGCAGATCGCAGACGGGCTCCTCGACGCCCTCCCGGCCGCCGGCACCGCCGATCTGGTCGCCGGCTACGCCCTTCCGCTGCCGCTGACCGTCATCTGCGAACTGCTCGGCGTCCCGTCCTCGGACCAGCCCCTCTTCCACACCTGGTCGACCGAGCTCGTGGCCCCCTCCTCGCCGGCCGCGGCCGGCGCCGCGGCGGCCGATATGAGCGCGTACTTCGCCGCCCTCGTCGCCGCCAAGGCCGACGACCCCGGCCCGGACCTGATGACCGCCCTGGTCCTGGCCTCCGCAGAGGAGGACGGACTCTCCCCCGAGGAACTGCTCGGCATGGCCTTCCTGCTGCTCGTCGCGGGCCACGAGACCACCGTCAACCTCATTTCGAGCGGGGTCCTCGCCCTGCTGCGCCACCCCGGCCAGCTCGCCGCGCTGCGGGCCGACCCGAGCCTGATCGACGGCGCCGTCGAGGAGATGCTCCGCTACGACGGGCCCGTCACCGCCGCGGCCTTCCGGCACGCCGCCGAATCCGTGGAGATCGCCGGGGTCCGCATCCCGGCCGGCGACAGCGTGATGCTCTCGCTGGCCGCCGCCTCCCGCGACCCCGGCCACTTCCCCGAGCCCGACCGCTTCGACATCCGGCGCTCCGCCCAGGGGCACCTCGCCTTCGGCCACGGCATCCACCACTGCCTGGGCGCGCCGCTCGCCCGCCTCGAAGGGCGGATCGCCGTGGAGACCCTGCTGCGGCGGCTGCCGGACCTCGCCCTGGCCATCGCGCCGGAATCCGTGGAGCGCCGCCCGGGCGCCATGCTCCGGGGCGTGAGCGCCCTGCCCGTACGGTGGTCCCGGCGGCTCCCCGCGTGACGGGGGCCCCGGCCGCGCTAGCATCCGTACCGGACAACGATCCCCGGTACACCCGTACGCGTACGTGACCACGCGGACCGGCACCGGCAGACGCGAGGAGTGGACATTGACCCCGGGCACGGAACGGCCCGCGCCGGTACGGCGTGACGCGCGGCGCAACCGCGAGCTGCTGCTGGGCGCCGCCCGCACCGCCTTCGCCGCCCAGGGCCTGGACACCCCCCTCGACGAGATCGCCCGCCGGGCGGGGGTCGGGAACGCCACCCTGTACCGGCACTTCCCCACCCGCGCGGCCCTGATCGACGCGGTGTTCGAGGACGCCCTCCAGGGCACCGTCGCCGCCGGGGACGAGGCCCGCCGCGCGGCGGACCCCTGGGCGGCGCTGGCCCGTTACCTGGAGGCGGTCTTCACGGTCCTGGCCACCGACCGAGGCGCCAACGACCTGATGACCACCGCCATAGAGGGCGTGACCTCCCTCGACGCCGTCCAGGCCCACAACCACGAGACCATCGCCCTGCTGATGGACCGCGCCCAGCGGGACGGCGCGATGCGCCCCGACGTCACCGTCGAGGACGTGCTCCTGAGCCTGGCCACCCTCGGCCGCTCCGTGCCCTCCCTCGCGGCCGCCGGCCCCCCGCACGCCTGGCGCCGGCAACTGGCCCTGTTCCTCGACGGCCTGCGGTCCGGAACCCGGCCCACGACGGACCTTCCCGGCCCGGGCCTGAGCGCGCACGACCTGGCGGCCGTCCTCCTCGACCTCGGCCCGCACCGCAAGGACTGAAACCCGCCGCGTCGGATCCCAGCCGCCCCCCAAGCCGCGCCGAACGACCCCGCCCCTGCCGCTGCGGCAAGCTCCACGAACACACGGACGCCCTGCTCGGTACCCCGTTGAATCCGGCGACGTACGACTACGCGGGCGCGGTCCTGTTCAACGCCCATGCCTCCGCGCTGTGGGCACGGTTCGCGATCTACCTGCGCCGGGAGATCGCCGCCCGGCTCGGCCTCACCCAGAAGGCCGCCCGCGCGGTTCTGCGGGTCTCGTTCGCCAAGGTGGCCGAGTACCAGAAGCGCGGCCTGGTCCACTTCCACGCGGTCATCCGGCTCGACGGCCCGGACGGCAGCACCCAGCCTCCACCGCCGTCCGCCGCGGTCACCCTGCTCCCCGATGCCATCCGGGCTGCTGCCACCCGCGCACGTATCGCGGTCGTGTCGGACGCGATCGGGGAACGCGAACTCGCCTGGGGCGAAAAGCTCGACGTGCGCGAGATCGCCGCCTTCGGCACCGACGCCGAACTGACCGACCGGGCCGTGGCCGCCTACGTGGCCAAGTACGCCACCAAGTCCGCCGACGCCTCCGGCACCCTCGACCGAGCCCTCTTCTGCCGCCCCTGCCAGGGACGCGGCGCCACGCTCGTGAGCAGGCCCGCACCCGGGCCAGCCTGGCCGAGCCCGACCCGACGACCACCCTCGTCGTCGCCACTGGGCCTACCACGGCTCGGGCTACAGCCCCGGCGCCGGACTCCTCGCTGCCGCCGTCTGGCACAGGAGAGAGCTGGATCGACAGTTCGTGTCGGCAGGGGGCTGCTGGTGCCCACGCACCGGGTGCAGCCGGCTGGAGGTGCCCGGCGGCGGCCAGGCCGCCCGCCGGCAACGTCGCCGTCCACCGGCTCCGCGAGAACACCCACACCCGCTACGCCGCCTGCGTCCGCCTCCACCTCGTCCCCGGACTCGGCACCAAGAAGATCGCCCGCCTCACCGCCAAGGACGTCCGCACCTTCCTCGACCGGCTCCGCACCACCTGCCAGTGCTGCACCCAGGAACTCGACACCGAACGGAAGAAGTGCTGCGCGATCGGCGAATGCTGCCAGAAGCGGCTGTCCCAGTTGACCGTGACCTACGTGCACTCGGTGCTCAAGTCCGCCCTCGAACACGCCGTCCGCGAAGACGAACTGCCCCGCAACGTCAAGATCACCACGTACCGGCCGAGGCGCTTCCAGCCCCTCACCGCGACCGAAGCCCGCCAGTTCCTCGACGCAGCCCGCACCGACCGGGTCCACGCTCTGTACGAACTCGCTCTCCGCACCGGCCTCCGCAAGGGTGAACTCCTCGGCCTCCACTGGGAAGACCTCGACCTCACCACCGGAACAGCCAGCATCCGCCACTCGCTCCAGCGCACCCGGACCAGCGGCCTCACCCACCTCCCCACCAAGACCCGAGCGTCCGAACGTCGCATCGCACTCCCGACCGAATGCATCCACTCTCTCAAGGAGCACAAGCAGCAGCATGGCAAGGAGCGCGAGACCGCAGGGTCAGCCTGGCAGGACAGCGGCCTCGTCTTCACCACACCGACTGGCCGGCCCCTCGACCCCGCCAACCTCACCCGCCGCTTCCGCTGCTTCCTCGAACGGGCCGGACTCCGACGCATCCGCTTCCACGACCTACGCCACTCGACCGCCACCCTGCTCTTGGAGCAAGGCGTCGATCTCGTCGTGATCAAGGAGCTTTTGGGCCACGCCCACATCGGCGTCTATGCCCACGTACGACTCCGACTCCAGCGGGACGCCATCGACGCCTTGGGCCACGCCCTCGGCAGTCAGGACGACGACCCTGACGACCCGCCCACTGCGGTCGCCGTCCGCTGACGTTGCCGTCAGCTTTGCCGTCAAACGGCACGGAGCCCTCATCGACATCACTGTCGATGAGGGCTCCGTCGCACTGCTACTAGATTCCGATAACCCCGCCAGGAATCACGGGGAAATTGTCGGAGTATTCCACTCGGCACACTCCGCTACGACTCGCGCAATCTGCCGACGCTTCGGGTAACTGGAGCGAATCTTAGAGAGACGTTCCGCGTACAATTCCGCTACATCGACCCCCTCTTCGGACAACAAGCGGAAATCACCCTCGCGCCATATGTCCTCAACTCCCCGCAGAGTCGTCTTGATTCCCTGAAACTCAGCCCTTGAGTATCCGCCGCCAGCCTGCAACAGATCATCGCAGGAATCCCAAAAGTTCCCCACGCTGGATCTGATCCTCCATTCGCGATCGTCTGAAGGCAGCTCTTGCGACGCCACCAGTATCGCTACGCCAGCAGCTGTCGATTGAAAATATGACGGGTCAGACGAGTCCTCCAGGGCACCGATCTCGCTTCGCCAGCTCCTCAGCGAGGCGATCTTCTCTGCGCCTCCAGGAACTGCTGGACCGCTGCAGCCAGCGACGATGTCATCGATCTCTGCCAGGTGCGAGGCCCCCGCAACCTCAAGGATGGGTCGCATCCTGGCGAGAGACAGCCCTCCGGTCAGGCTCCACAAGTCCATCAGCCGCCACCCCCTAGAACCACTCGCCATGGCGTGTTTCCAGTACTCGACACTCCGGTGCCCTTGCCGATCGGGCTTGGTGTGAGGCCCACGCCTGGCCCTGTCGCTTGCGCGAAGCATGCAGGGCACATCCTAGTCGACGAAGCCATCCCTGTGATCTCCCAGTCGCTCCCCAGGCGATTCATGATCGTAGCCTCGGCATGGCCTTGCCCGGGGATGTAGCGCTCGCCGCGCAGCGGCGCATTGCCGCCCCTCCATTCATCGGGCAAACCCGTGCGTTCAGTTGCAACCCATGTTTCAGATCGACCCGTATTCACGTTACGAACTCGGGCAACCGCAACTGTCGATGCCTCATCGGCCCGCGTTGCATGAAGCTCGCGGGCTCGATTAAGCAGAGCGCCGCCGCAATTGTGAACCAGGACCGGAGTGGCCCCCGCCAGCACATAATACGTGTGCAGGTCTGCGACGGTGAGGTTATAGACGGTGGTATTGGGCGTCGTCGAGCGCTTGATCGCTGAGATCTGGACGTGTGCTCCGTTGCTGACACGAAGCCACTGGCCGATCTGGAGGTCGGTCGCGTCGATCCACTTTGCGAGGTCGACTGCCCAGAAGGGGTGCTTGTCGGTGGCCGTGATGAGCTCGGTGGCCGTTCCGGCGTTGCCGTCGGTGTCGACGGTGATTTCGACGAGGTTCTTGGTCCCCTGGCCCTGGATCGTCGCGGTGACGTCTTTGGTGACTGTCTCGCCTGTTTCGGGGTCGGTGGCGACGACCTTGTCACCCACCTGCAGATCCGCAATCTGCTTGGTGGATCCATCTGCCATCAGGATGGCCGTACCAACAGCGAAGCTGTTGCAAGGTGGTGACGGTGCTGCTGCCGCTGCCTCACTGGACCCGCTCTTGGATGCGAATCTGGAAGCGATTTTGGCAGCCGCCTCGCCTGCGCCCTTGGCGATGATTTTGGCCGCCGCTGCAACGTACGGCGACGCTGCGGCGGTGCCAGCCGCGCTGGCAGCTCCCCAAAGCGCCCCGGTGCCCATGTCTTTGAGCTGACCCTTGATGCTGTGGTCGGCATTCGGGTCCATGAAGTTGGCGACAGCGGCACCCGCTGCTCCGGCAACTGCGCCACAGCCGGCAACGAGCGCGAAGCCAGCTCCGCCGGTTGCGGCTGCTGCACCGCCTGCGGCGGCTACGCATGCGGCTCCTGCGGCGATCTCAACGGCCGTTGAGACGATGAATACCTTGTTTTCCTGCCAGACCTTGTTTACCTTGCTGGCTGCTTTTTTGACGTTGCAGAGAGAGAACCAGCCGCAGCTTTTCTTCGAGCTTGCTCTTCCGCTGCTTCCGGAGTTTCCCTTGTGTGATGTAGGCGCGGGCGGAATGTAGTTGTAGTCGAGGTCTTCGCGTTCGTCGCTCCCGCCGCCGGAACCGGCGCCGGGCATGGTGTCATAGTTCTTCTCGTCGAGCGTTCCGCCGTTTGCGCTGCAGTTGGAGTGGTAGGCGCAGTTATCGGATTTGAGGCCGCTGGGGTCTGCGCCCATGATGGGGTTGCCGTTGGAGTAGGTGTACCCGTTCATCTGGATCGGGTCGGTGATGTCGATGATGGGGTCGACGGAGATGAAGCGACCGGTGGTGGACTCGTATTCGCGGGCGCCGAGGTGGGTCAGGCTGGTGTTGGTGTCATCGACACCGCTTCCGAGAAAGCCCCGGTTGCCCGGCCAGTTGCCGGGCTGGGTGCCGCGGGGGTTTCCGTACGGGTCGCTCTTCCTCCGTGTGATGCTCTGGCCGTTGCTTTGGTCAATGGTGGTGGTGGCGGTGCCGTGATGATCGGCCAGCTGGACACTGAACTTGTGGTTGTCCGGCTTGCCGCCCGTCTGGCGGACTGTGGTGGCTCCGGGGCCGGCGTAGTAGCGGACGGCGTCGATGGGCTGTCCGGACTTATTGACAGTGACCTCGGCGTCCCCCAGGTAAAGAGTGCGGCTGCTGCCAGTCTCCTCAATCAGACGGTTGCCGTCGGCGTCGTAGATGTACGTGGTCGTGGTGTCGAAGCTGAACTGCTGCGGACCGGTCGTGTTGCAAGACCAGAGTTGGAGATCACTACCGTCGGCAGCGTTGTTGGGGACATCGACGCACTGGTTGGTGACCGGGTTGTTCAGGGATTTGTCACCCGCGCGGTAAACGAACTTCTGCTTGTCGCTTCCGTCGCAGGTGGCCAGGACAAGCTTGGTTCCGCTGGCGGTCAGGCACTTGTCCAGGGCACGGACGGTGTTGCCGGTCAGGCGCCACTGCTGGGCCTTGGTCTCGTTGCACGGGTAGATCTGGACCGGGGTGCCATCTGCCGTTCCGCCGCTCTCGACGTCCATGCACTTGCCCGAGGCTCCGATAACGGAGGCAGCGCCGATGCCGGGGCTGGTGGCGGAGGCGAGCTTGTTTCGGCGGTCCCAGTTCAGGGTCTGGGTGTCGCCGTCGATGCGCCGGCTGGTGGTGTTGCCGGAGGCGTCGTAGGCGTAGTTGGTGAGCGAGGTGACGGTGGAGCCGGGGTTGCGGGTGGTCTTCTCGGTCTTGGACAGGGCATGGGGCTTCGTGGTGACGGGCGGCTGGCCGCCGGTCGTCGTGACGCCGTAGGTGTAGGTGGTCTCGTCGTCGAGGGCGCCGTTGGTCAGGTCCTTGTTGACGAGTTTGGTGCGGTTGCCGATGGCGTCGAACTGGTATTCCTGCCAGAAGCCGTCGCCGTCAGGGCCGGGTGTGACGTCAGTGAGGCTGGGGCCGGTGCAGGCCGAGGTCTTGCCGGTCCAGGCCTTGGTCAGCTGGCCGATCGGGTTGTAGGCGAAGCACTGGCGGTCTTCACGGCCGCCCGGCTGGCTGTCCGTGATGGAGGTGATGTTGCCGGCGGGGTCGTAGGCGTAGGAGACGTCGCTGATGCGGCTCGGGCCGGTCTCGCGGTCGGAGATCTGGTTGGTGACCTGGCCGGTGTTCGGGTTGTACTGGGTGGTGGTCCACACCCGGTTCGGCGCGTTGCCTGAGGCGGTGCGCAGGACTTCGCCGAAGGGGCTGTATTTGACGTCGGCGGTGTACCAGGCCAGTCCGGACATGCTCTGGGGTAGGCCGTCGGAGTTGTAGCGGGTGATCAGCTTCTCGGCGGCCAGGCCACCAGGTGTTGCCGGGGTGGTGGTGGACTGAATCTTGCCCGTGGGAGTGTAGGTGACGTTCGAGGCGTACGTGCCGGCGAGGCCCTTGGTGCCGGCCACGTCCGGGATCGTGATCTTCGACCCGGTGGGCCGGTACTCGGCGTCGTAGCTCGTGACCTCGCTCTTGTACGCCGCGCCGCCCTCGTACCGGGTGGAGGAGACGGGCAGGCCCTTGGCGCCCGGCAGGGAGTCGAACGCCCATGAGGCTACGAGCGGCCCGTTCACTGCGTCGTCGCGCAGCTCGGTGGGCCGGCCGAGGGCGTCGTAGACGGTGTACTGGGTGCGGCCGCTGGAGTCCTTGGCCCAGGTCTTCTGGTCGAGGTTGTCGAAGCCGAATTCGGAGCGTCCGGTGTCCGGGTCCTCCGAAGCGGTCTGACGGCCGCGGACGTCGTATTCGTACGCCCACTTGTTGCCGGCCGCATCCGTGACGGATGTCAGCTTGTTGCGGATGTCGTAGGCGTAGGTGGTCCTGTTCCACGTCGTCAGGTCGGTTGACGTGGCGCGCTCGATCGCGGAGGTCCGGCCCAGCACGTCGGTCCAGGTCTTGGACGCGGTGCTGCCCTTGAGGGCGGTGGTGCCGTCTGCGGACATGGCCGAGCGGGTGAGGGTGTAGTCGCCTTCGTACTGCGCGGTGGCGGAGTACTGGGGGACGTCGGCGAACAGGGTGGTGGTGCGGACGGCGCGGCCCAGGCCGTCGTAAGCGGTCTTGGTGGAGTTGGGAACCTGGAAGACGCTTTCCGGAACGAAGATCTTCTTTTCGGGCATCCCTTCGGCGTAGTAGCCGTTGTTGGTCTGGCGTACGGTGCCGTTGGCGCCGTACAGGGTGTCGGTGATGATCCGGCCGCCGCCCGTGGCCTCGCCCTGGCTCTGGCGGGGGCGCAGCATGCCGTCGTAGATGGTGACGGCCTGGGCGTAGGTGCCGTCGTCCTGGAGGATGCTGGTGGTGACGACGGGGGGTTCGTGCTCGGCGATCTGGTACGTGAATGTTGAAGCGGGCTTGTCGGTGCCCGGCTTCTGTGAAGGTGTCCAGATGGCCGTGGACCGGCCGAGGTTGTCGTAGGTGGTGCTGGTTTTGCGGCCGTTGGCGTCGGTCTCCTCGACGGTGACGCCGCGACCGGGGTCGCTCTTGCTGGAGACCGTCTGCCCGAGCGGGTTGGTGCCCGACACCGCGAAGACGGCGCCCGTGCTGGGGGTGTATGTCGTCGTGGAGGAGTTGCCGGCGGCATCGTAGACCTTGACGGAGCGGCCGAGGGCGTCGTACTCGGTGCGCGCGGTGGTGATCCAGCCGGTGCCGTTCGCGTCGTTGGTGTCGACCTGGTAGATCAGCCCCTTGACGGGGGCGGTCCCGAAGGCTCCAAGCGCGTCGTAGGACGTGCGGGAATCGGAGAGCAGCGCCGCGGTGGCGGCCTGCACGCAGTCGCCGTTGGTGGTGCGGACGCGCTGCGGGAAGCCGATCAGGTTTTTGGCGGGGTTGTGGACGTAGGTCGTCGTGGCACACGTCTGCTGGGTGGTCTGCCACCCGCCGGTGCCGTTGGGGCTGATGGCCTCGTTCTGGACGGTCTGGGTGAGTCCGTAGGTGGGCTCGAATGCGGTGCGGGACCGCAGGATGCGGGTGGCGCCGCCGCTGACCGTCTGGACGGAGTCGGTGCGTGAGGTGCCCGACCGGAATGCGTTCAGGGGTGTGGTGCCGTCACGGGGCCTCGTTGCCGTCTGCTGGCTCCAGGGCCAGGTCAGGTCACGGGAGACCACGCTCCCGCCGGCCTTGGTATAGGTGATGCTTTCGGCAGCTCTTCCCTGGTACTGGGGCAGGTCTTCACCGAGGTCTTCGGTGTTAGTGGAGTCCTTGATGGTGATCTTGGGACGGCCGGCGTCGCCGGACATGCCGCGGAAGTACCGGGTGCGGGTCTGGGACTGCTCGGTCGCATCGGGCTTGCCCGAATTCGCCGTGATGCCCCTGCTCGTGGCGACGCTGGCGTAGCCGCGCCACTGGCTGTAGGTGCGCAGCTCGGGTTTGGAGAACTCGTCGTCGGCCTTGGCCCAGGCGGCGTCGCCTTCGTAGCTGTAGTTGGTGGTGACGTCGGGCTGGCGGGCGACGCGGTCCTTCTCGGTGACCTTGTCGACGACGTACTTGTTGAACCACTCCAGCGGAGGCTTCTCCAGGTCGCCGTCCGGCGACCAGTACACCGGGAAGCAGCGGGTGGTGTTCTCCTCCGGCTTGGGGTGCGTGCCGCCGACCGGGCAGGGCGCGGAGTAGCCGACGGCGATCTCGCCGCCCGTTTCGGTGCGGATGGTCTCCACGCGCAGGCGGTCGAAGTCCGGGGTCGCGTCGGTCGGACCGGTCGCGACGCGGTTGGGCATGTCCTGGACGTTGGCGACGAAGGAGACCGGAGGAAGGGTGGTTGCTTCCTGGTTTCCGGCGCCGTCCTTGGTGGTGCCATAGCCCGTGCGGGTGATCGACTCCAGCCAGAGCGGCGGGTGGGTGTCGGTGCGCTGGCGGGGGAAGGACTGAGTCAGGTTCCAGCGGTCCACCAGGGACAGGGCGGTGGAGCCCTCGGTGCGCTGGCCGTAGGTGGTGACGGCGGTCAGGCGCTTACGGGTCCAAAACGTGGGGGAACCGACGTAACAGTCCTTGGCGGTGGGCTTGCAGTTCAGAGTAGACGGGGTGTCCCACCAAGGCTGCTTATCGCCGTAGTTGTTGCCTTCGAACTCTGCGTCGGAGCACTGGGTGGTGCCCTCCTTGATGCAGCGTTCGGCGACGGTGAACTCGACCTTGGCGGCCGGGGGGCCGGAGAGGTTGTCGTTGCGGAGGCCGTAGGTGATCTGAGTGGGGTACCCGGCCCGGGCGTAGGTGACCGCTTCCTTGAACCTGGAGTTCTTGGCGTAGCGGTTGGTTTCCTTGGCCCAGTCGATGATCATGGCGTTGCCGTGGACGTCCTCGACGTAGTCGAGGTTCCACCGCCAGCCCTGATCACAGGACGAGGCGGCGAAGGAGGCCTGATAGCAGGGCTCGCCGGGGTGGTTGCCGTAGACCGGGACGGTGAGGACCGAGTTGGTGACCGGGCGACTGCCCGCGCCATCGACATCGTGGCGGCCGAAGAAGTAGCGGGTGCCCTCCCGAGTGGTGACGATCCAGTACTCACCATCTTTCGCGCCGTTCGGAACCGTGGTATCCGTCTTGCGCTCGACGCGCGAGCCGTCGTCGGAGGCCGGGATCCAGTTGCCGGTGGCGGCATCGTGGACGAGCTCGGTTGTCGAACCAGCCATGGACATGACGACGCTGTCGCCTGCCCAGCAGAGATCGCCCTTCTTCTTGTCCGTGGCGTTGTCGTTGTTCGGCTTGCCAGGGCTGGCCTTGAGGTCGTCAGCGCAGGAACGGTAGCGCCGCTCGATGTATCCCGGTTCGTAGTCCCAGCCGTCGCCCACCCAGGAAGCCTGGCTGTTGGCCACTGATGTTTTGCCATCGACGGCCTGCGAGGAGTACGAGAAGCCGACCTTCGGTGAAGGGCCGGCCGGCGGCGCCGGCACCGTCAGGGGATATGACCAGGAGAAGCCGCCGCCGCTGCCACCCGCCGTCCAGGAACCGGATGGGGAGAGGGAGGTGGCCTTGAAGGTGCCGCCCGCGCCGGACGCACCATCCGAGGCCGCCAGGACAGTGGGGCCGCCACTGCCGCCCGTCATCGTCCGCAGGCCCTGACCCGGTGCGGCAGCGGGGTCGATGGTTGCCCGGACGGTTCCCGTGGCCGGGTCGTTTGTGCTCGGTACATCCTGCGCCACCGTGCACTCGGGGAGGTCCGGAGTGGTGAGGAAGCAGGCGGGGAGCTGCTTGAGCTCCAGACGGGTGGCCCACTCTGTGCCGTAGAGGTCCTTGAACTTCTTGTAGTCCAGCTGGACGTCGACGGGTGTGGAGCCTTCGGCGGGCGGTGTGACCTTGATGAGTGCGCCGTCGACGTTCGCGGCCTCCGTGGCCGTACGCGTCTCGACCGCCACCGACCACGTGCCGGACGGGGCTGGCGGGGTCGGGTTGGCCTCGGTGGGCGAGGCCTTGCCGATGCTGACCGGCAGCGTGCCCACCTGCACCAGCTGGTCCCCCGACAGGGCGACGCTGGCCGTACCGCCGGCCGGGGGCGTCACCTTCGACGGTTCGTACTCCGGCGGTGACTGGACGGGCGCCCCCGCCCAGCCTTCCAGCTTGGCGGCCTCGACTTTGTCGAGCTTGGCCTTCATGTCCTGCTGGAGGCCGGGTAGCTGTACACCGCTGCGGTCGCCCGGTGGCGCTGCCCAGGCCTGGATGGGCAAGAGTGTTGCGATCAGCGCCACCGAGACGGTGATGCCGGTACGCCCGGCGAGGCGCGCGCGTTTAGCGCGGGCTCTCTTGCTTCCGGGCAGGCGGAAATGATGCGCCGAGAACGGCGACATGTGGACCCCCCACGCTCTGCCCACGGTGAAGACACACGTGTGGCAGGGAACTGACAAATAGTGCGTTGATTCTGCGGTCTCGGAGCAAACAAAATCCATAGCCAGTGAATAGGTGTGGAGTTTGTCACTTACGGACTACATAGGTCGCAACATTCAGCACAAAAGGGGTGCCTTGATGCTGTCTGCTCAGGTGACGTCGACCACGTGATGCGGCATGCTCAGTCCGCACATTTCATGCGCGAACACCGGTCGGGGAGCCGGTTCTTCGCGCTGCCCGGTCACCGGGCTATTACCTGCGAACACCCGGGGGTTGCGGATATGACGCACCCGAGGGGGGAGAATTAGTCGTGTCCGAAAACGATTCCTCGGGCGAAAATCCATCAACCGCTCCCGAGGGCAAGCCCGTTGTCTTGGCCGCCGCTCCGCGAGGCCGCTGGTTCCAGCGCCGTCGAAACCTCGGCGGGATCGCCGCGCTGCTGGCCATCGCCGTGGCGGTACCCGTCGGACTGAGCCTCCCGAGTGGTGACGGCGCTCCGCATCCGGACGCCGCGCCTTCGCGCGATTCGAGTGCGCCAGTCACCGCGGCCGAGGCCCGGCGAGAGGCGGCCAAGGGCGGGAAGGAAGTCGAGGTCACTGCTGAAGCGACCGCGCACACCACGACCTGGGCGCAGCCGAGCGGCACGTTCAAGCTGAGGGTGTCGAGCCTGGCGACCCGTGCCAAGGTCGGCGCGGTGTGGAAGCCGGTCGATACGACGCTGGAGCGCGTGGAGGGCGGTTTCGCGCCCAAGTCCGTCAACGGCCGGGTGGTGTTCAGCGCGGGTTCCAAGGCGCAGCCTGCCGGTGGCGGTGAGCGGGCTTCGCGCGGGGTTTCGCGTGTGTCGCTTGTCCGTCCTGCTGTGCTGAAGACTGACGGGCCGCCTCCTGAGTGGAGTGAGCTGGTGCGGCTCAACACCGAGGGGCACGAGCTGGTGGTGTCCTGGCCGGGGCCGCTGCCCGCGCCGGTCATCTCCGGTTCGCGGGCGCTGTACGAGAACGTGCGGCCGGGGATCGACCTGGTGATGACGGCTCAGGACGCGGGCTATACGCACGTCCTCGTCGTCAAGGACAAGCAGGCCGCCACTGATCCGTTGCTGGGCCAGCTGGACTACCGGCTCAGTTCCCCCGACCTGATCTTCCACCTGGACGCGGAGTCCAAGGCGGTCAGTGCGCAGGACGCGCACGGGCAGGAGATCGCCGGGTCTCCGACTCCATTCATGTGGGACTCGGCCGGCAAGGTTGCCGTTACCGAGGGCGAGCCCCTGGCGAAGCCCGTTCCCGAGGCGAAGGACCACCCGACCCTGGCCCTGCCCGGTCTGAACGGGGCGGAGGGCAATCACGCGAAGGCCGCCTCAGCCGCGCTGTCGGCCGAGAACGTGCTGACCGTGACCCCGAACGCGCAGCTGCTCAACGACGCGGACACGGTGTATCCGGTATTCATCGACCCGTCGTTCAAGGGGCACAAGCAGAACTGGTCGACCTTCTACAAGACCGAGGGCGGCTCCAGCTTCTGGAACGGGCAGAACTACAACAGCGGCTCCGGTACGCCCGAGGCCCGTGTCGGGTATGAGTCGACGACCGGTGGCACCTCGCGCGCGGCGTTCATCTTCGACTTCGGCAGCCAGCTCTACGGCTCCCAGATCCGCTCCGCGAACCTGCGCCTGCTGCAGACCTACTCCTGGGGCTGCGACCCGAAGCCCTTCGACGTCTACCACACCCCGCTGATCAACAGCTCAAGCAGCTGGAACAACACGGACAACGGCACGTTCTGGGGCAAGCGGATCGCCGGCGCCACCACCGGGCACGGCTACAAGAGCGAGTCCTGCCCCGACGCCTGGGTCGGCATCGACATCAAGCCCACCATCGAGGAAGGCGCCCGCGGCGCCTGGCAGAACCTCACCCTCGGCCTGCGCTCCCCGAACGAGAGCGACGCGAACTTCTGGAAGAAGTTCCAGGCCAACGGTGAAAGCGCCCCGTACATCGAGGTCGAGTACAACAAGGCCCCCGACGAGCCCACCCTCGCCGGCATGGACACCGTCCCCGGCGGGCTGTGCGTCACCGACGCCCCCTTCAACAAGGTCGGCAAGTCCGACGTCATGTTCGAGGTCCAGGGCCGCGACGGCGACGGCAACCTGCGCGCCATCCAGATGCGGATCTGGCGCGTGCGCGACGGCAAGGTCCTCTTCGACCAAGAGGTCAACCCCGACAGCTACGGAGTCGCCCGCACCACGCTCAAGTGGGAACTGTTCACCCCGAACGACACCTACTCCTGGGCCGCGGTGACCATCGACTACGACGGCGCCCGCTCACCAGAGGGCCCGGCCGGCACCGACAAGCCGTGCTCGTTCACCGTCGACCACACCCAGCCCACCAAGCCGACGATCCGCTCGGACGACTTCCCCGCCCCCGGCCCCGACGGCGCCGAGTGGAGCAAGAACACCCTCGGCCCCGGCAAGATCACCGTCATCGCGGGCGGCACCAACCCCGCCGACATCCGCGAGTTCCAGTGGTCGCTGAACCACCCCGTCTACGACCAGAAGGCCGTCCCCGCCGCCGGGCAGGACACCGTCACCGTCGACGTCAACCCCGACAACGCCGGACCGAACCTCTTCTACGTCCGCATCGTCAACAAGGCCGGCAACCTCTCCGACCCCTTCATCTACACCTTCTACGTCCGCCCCCGCCCCGGCCTCGACGGCCCCGGCGACGTCACCGGCGACAGCAAGGCCGACCTCCTCGCCATTGACGGAGCCGGCGACCTGCGGGTCTACCCCGCCGACGCCACCGGCGACGTCGACGCCTGGATGCCCGCCGCCACCGACAACGGCAAGCCGGCCCCCACCGGCTACTGGAAGGACCCCAGCGGCAGGAGCGCGCTGATCGCGCACTCCAGCGACTGGTACCCCGGCGACGGCATCACCGACCTCATCGCCCGCATGCCCGACGGCAAGCTGTACGTCTACCAGGGCGACGGCAACGGCCGCTTCGACATCAGCCGCCGCACCGAAATCCTCCTCCCCGCCGGCGCACCCGATCCGGCCACCCTCACCCAGATCGTCGTCGTCCCCGACATGAACGGCGACAAGGCCGACGACATCTTCGCCACCGCCGGCGACACCTTCTGGATCCTCACCGGCTACAGCGGCGCCTCCATCACCGAAGCCCGCCAGCTCTCCGCCACCAGCTGGACCAAGCGCGACATCGTGGACGTCCGCGACGTCACCGGCGACGGCGTCCCCGACCTCGTCTTCCGCGACGACGCCGACCCCAGCCGGGGCCTGGCCCTGCGCCGGGGCAAGCCCGGCGCCAATGGCGGAGCCGACATCAACTCCCTCGCTCTCGCCGTCAACTCCGCCGACGGCAAGGACCTCCCCTACGGCACCACCGGCTGGGACAGCACCACCTGGCCCCTCCTCCGAGGCACCCCCGACATGAACGGGGACGGCATCCCCGACATGTACCTCACCCGCAACGACGGCACCCTCCACCTCTACAACGGAGGCCGCACCACCATCGGCAACGGACGGCGCGTCGAAGAAGACGACTGGAACACCGCCCGCACCATCGGCTGACCTACCCCGCTTACGACCTCACGCACGGCGAGTGCCTGGTCCAGCATTGGCTGGACCAGGCACTTGTCCTTTCACGTGCAAATCTCCACGCATAGCCGGTGAGCCATTGCGTGATCCGCCCGTGCGGGCCCACCGATCAGGCAGTGCCCTCGACGATCAGAGCGATGGAGGCGAGGACCAGCACGGCCCCGCAGAGTCCGACGACGGTCCCCAAGATGCGGGCTACCTTCGCCGTCCAGATGTTCGGAGGTACGTCGAGGCGGCCTGCGGCGTGGGCGCGAAGTTCCGCATTTTTGGCACTGTATGCCTCGTAGGCGGCAGCCGCGCCGCGGATGTTGAGGGCGAACCAGCCGCCCGAGACCGCGCCGGCCAGGCCGAAAAGCAGCAAGAAGTAGGAGAAGAACATTCTGACCCCCCGTGTGCGTGCAAAGACCGCCGGAGGCTAGCAGCTCCGGCCCCGGTCACTTCCAGCGGCTCTGGTCGCCGCGCAACTGCTGCGAAACCCGGCGCTCTGACTGACCTACGCAATCATCACTTTGATGGGCTTAATGCTGGCCGAGCGGCGTCCAGAAGGTGCCCCGATCCGATCCGAGTTGATGGAGCTGGACCGCTAGAATCGCCGTGTGACCGATCACGGCCCCTGCGCTACGCAGGGAGCGCCCGACAGGGCCGCAGGGCGCTGTGCTGCTTCGCTACGGGGGGCGGTCTTGGGCAGATCGTCGGGAGCCATTCCCCGGCAGGGCCGCTTTGTGGCTCGCCAAAGAACCGGAAGTCAACGGCCCGCCCGGCACAGGTCGACTCAGCAAAACCCTGCGGCTGCTGAGGGCAACGGAACGCAGTAGCAACGCGATTACGGCAGAGCTCGAAAACCGCCGAGTCCGCGATCTCCGAGGGCGCGGCTGGACCATCTGTGGTCCACGCCAGGCGGCCGCCGCCTCCCCAGGTACCTCGCCTTACAGTCCGAGGTTCGCGAGTCTCCTGGCACATGAGCAGGCGCATCAGCAAGCAGCGGACGCCGCCCGGCGGCCGCTGGTTCGCGTCCTGCGAGAACTGTCCAACGCTGAACTCGCAAGGCTGGGACGCCGGCTGGCCCGCCTGAGCCGACGGATTCAACGAGCCCTGGATCGACTCCTCAAGATCGACGACTACGAGTTTGCCGCGCACACACCGCCCCATGACAAGTCGCCATGCGGCCTGCTCAGGATGGCTTCACCTGAGGTGCCGCGTGGGCCGCAGCTCGATCTCCACCTCGATGCCCCAGTTCACCTCTGGGCGCTCGTTGCCTGATCCACGGAACAGGCGGCTGCTACGCCCGTTCATCGACATCGGGTTCCCGTGCAGTTCATCAACATCACCATTTCGGCGATTGCCGAGAATGGGGCGGAATCCACCCTCGTCGGGGTCAGCGCCGCGGTCATCGGGCCGCCGCCCGTGACAAAGCGCCTCGTCAGCCTCACGCGGGAGTTCTGGGGGCCCAAGGTGACGCGGCTCCGCCGGGTGATCGCGGACCGTGTGGCGCCCACCGAGCCCGCCGAAGACCAGGGCGAGGAGGTCGTGCACCTGCCCGAGCGCGTCTGACGCCGGGACGGGGCGGTAGATCGTCTTCGCGGGCTCCCGCCCCCGCGCGGTTCATTCCGAAGTCGTGGTGCTGAGCGTGTACCGCTGCACGCACGTCGCGACATCGGCCGTCGGTGAGGCACCGGCCTCGTCCACGACAAGCTCGCGCCCCCGCAAGGCCACCCGCGGGATGGCTAAGGGGGTCGCCGAAGGTCGGGCCTCGGCAGCCTGAAGTGGTGTCTGGCCTGTTGTTTCACCGCGCCATGGCGAGGTTGTGCATGGTGGCTACGGCCTGGACTGCATGGTGGACGCCGTCTCCCTTTTGGCGGCAGTCGCGGAGGATCTTCCAGTTCTTCGTGCGGGCGAAGGTGTGCTCGACGCGTGCACGGACGCGTCGGTGTTCGGCGTTGTCCTCCTCTTGGCCGCGCAGGAGGGGACGTCCGGCCCTTCTGCGGTGCGGGACGATCAGGCCGGTGCCGAGGTAGGCGCCGTCCGCGATCACCGTCGTCCCGGCCGCAGTGGCCGGCAGGTCGGAGTCCCTCCACACGTGGGCGTCGGCCTTGTTGCCCGGGGCGGGCCAGGCCGAGGCGATGACCAGGCGGCTGTCCGCATCGATGATGACCTGCACGTTCGCCGAGAGCCGGTAGTTACGGGAAGAAGCTCCGACGGTGCGATCGCGGACCGGGATCAAGGTACCGTCCACGATCCACAGCCGGTCCATGTCGGCGACCGGCCGCGGAGCCGCCTCCAGGGCCAGCAACGGACGTAGGCGGTGGATGACCCGGCAGACAGTGGCCGGGGAGATCCCGAAGAGCGGGGCGAGCTGCCGCATCGTGAGGTTCGTCCGGTAGTAGACCGCCACCAGCAGGACCCGGTCGGCCAGTGGCAGACACCACGGCCGGCCACCACCGGGACCGTTCCCACCCCGTTCCTTCACTACTTTCACCAGCTTCGCGAACCGGTCGACTCGCAAGCCCGTGAACGTCTCGACCCACACCGGCTCAGCCCGCAACACCCCGGCGCCGACAGCGAAGACGGCGACCGCATCGACGACCCCTCCGAGGACGCGCTGTTCATGCTGATCAGCGACCTCGACGACTCCGACAACACCTTCGTCGTCGTCCAGCCCGACGAAGACGACCCCGTCTGGTTCACCTCAGTGGCCGTCCTGGACGAGAGCGGCTACGAGATCGTCCGCCGTGACACCACCCGCAACGAGCACGAGGTCACCACGGCGACCAGCATCAACGACATCGCCCGCGACCTCACGATCTGGATGGCCGCCCGCGACTTCCCCGGACGGCCAACGAGGCAGGCCGGCAAGTTCTAAAACACGGCCTACGCCCGGGGGCTGGGGCGTATGCGAGGGGCGACGAGACGTTGATCAGTGCGTCGCCTGGCCGGGCCTGGGTGAGGAAGGCGTGTGCCAGGGGGACGACGGCCTCGCGGTTCAGCCGTATCGCGGTGAACGCGTCCTGGGCGGCGGTCTCTGGGGAGGGGCCGTGGTGTGCGGTGCCGGCGTTGTTGACCAGGAGGTCCACCGGATGCTCAAAGGCGTCGACAGCGGCCGGCAGCCGGGTGCCGACGTCGCCATGTCCCATCGGTGCCGGCCCGACCGGCGACAATGACGCCGCCATGCCGTTCGAGACGCCCGAGGCGAAAGGGAGCGGCAACCAGAAGGACAACTCGGTCAGGCGCGCCGGCGACGCCGTGATCCTCGCCCGAACCGAGGCCCAGCCGGAACCGCCCGCCCGACAACAACTCGCAGTCCACGACATCGTGTACCCGATGCGCACCAGCGGCCGCGTCTTACCGGGCCGCCTCGTACGAAATCCGACCGTCGGCCGGATGGGGGAGGCCGGTGAGGCGGGCGGGGGCGTGGAGCGCGCGCGGGCGTGAGAGGCGCCAGGCTGGGCAGTGGGACGGATATTCCCTCCCCGAACGGAAGACAAGGGAGTTCGTCGTGGCCCACGCAAACGACCCGCCCGCATCCCGGCCGGAGCACGCCGGTGACCCCGGACCGGGGTCGCGCACGCCGCACGACGCGGTCGCCGGCGGTGCCCGCTCCCGCGTGACCCTGCGCGTCAACGGTGTCCACCAGGACCTGGACCTGGACCACCGCGTCACGCTCCTCGACGCCCTGCGCGAGCACCTGGACCTGACCGGCGCCAAGAAGGGATGCGACCACGGGCAGTGCGGCGCCTGCACCGTCCTCGTGGACGGCCGGCGCGTCAACAGCTGCCTGCTGCTCGCCGTCGCCCTCGACGGCTGCGAGATCACCACCGTGGAAGGCCTCGCCGCCGCCGACGGCGCCCTCCACCCGCTCCAGCGCGCCTTCATCGAGCACGACGCCTTCCAGTGCGGCTACTGCACCCCCGGCCAGCTCTGCTCCGCCGTCGGCGTCCTCCGCGAAGCCGCCGCCGGACACCCCTCACACGTCACCGCCGCCGCCGCCGCGCAGGCCGGGCCGGCGACGCTGACCGCCGAGGAGATCAGGGAACGGCTCAGCGGCAACCTGTGCCGCTGCGGTGCCTACCCCGGCATCGTCGGCGCCGTCGCCGACGCGGGCGCGGACGCCGCGGCCACCAAGGCCGGCGCGGACGTGATCGCGTGAAGCCCTTCGCCTACGTACGCGCCACCAGCCTGCGCGAGGCCGCCGACGCCTACGCCGCCCACCCCGGTTCCCGTTACCTCGCCGGCGGCACCAACCTCGTGGACCTGATGAAACTGGGCGTCGAGACCCCCACCGCCCTCATCGACATCTCCCGGCTGCCGCTGGAGGAGATCACCGAACTGCCCGACGGCGGCCTGCGCGTCGGTGCCATGGTCCGGGGCGCCGACATGGCCGCCGACCCGCGCGTGCGCACCCGCTACCCGCTCCTCAGCCAGGCGCTGCTCGCCGGCGCCTCCGGACAACTGCGCAACGTCGCCACCACCGGCGGCAACCTGCTCCAGCGCACCCGCTGCGCCTACTTCCAGGACCTCTCCAAGCCGTGCAACAAGCGCGAACCCGGCAGCGGCTGCGGCGCCCGCGAGGGAATCCACCGCGACCACGCGGTACTCGGGCACTCCGAGCACTGCATCGCCACCCAGCCCTCGGACATGGCCGTGGCCCTGGCCGCGCTGGACGCCGAGGTCGAGTTGTACGGCGGCCCGGACACCACCCGCACCGTCGCGGCCGGCGAGTTCCACCGGCTGCCCGGCGACCACCCCGAGCAGGACACCGTCATCCGCCCCGGGGAGATCATCACCGGGGTCCTCCTGCCGCCGGCGGCGCCCGACGCCGTCTCGCTCTACCGCAAGGCCCGCGAACGTGCCTCGTACGCCTTCGCCCTCGCGTCGGTCGCCGTCGTGCTCGAACTCGACGACGGCCGGGTACGCCGGATCGCCCTCGCCTTCGGCGGCCTCGCCCACCGGCCCTGGCGGGCCACCACGGCCGAGGCGCGGCTGACCGGGGCCGAGCCGCACCCCGACGCCGTCCGAGCGGCAGTGGACGCGGAACTCGCCCGGGCAGAGCCGCTGCGCGACAACGCGTACAAGATCCCCCTCGCCCGCAACCTCGCCTGCGACGCCGTCGCCGCGCTGGCCGGTCCGCATCCCGGTTCCCCCGCCACGCCGTAAGCCGCGCCACCGACCAGGAACAGGACCACGATGAGCCCCACCGCCGCCAGCCCCGACACCACCGCCCAAGCCTCTCTCGGTGCCCCCGTCCCGCGGCGCGAAGGCCGGGAGAAGGTGACCGGCGCCGCCCGGTACGCCGCCGAACAGCACCTGCCCCGACGGGCGTACGCCTGGCCGGTGCCCGCGACGATCGCCCGCGGCCGGATCACCGCCGTCGACACCGCCGCCGCCTTGGCCCTGCCCGGCGTCCTGGGCGTCCTCACCCCGTACGACGCACCGCGCCTGGGCCCCTCCGACGACCCCACCCTCCAACTGCTCCAGGACCTGCGGGTACCGCACCGCGGGTGGTACGTGGCGCTGGCCGTCGCCGACACCCTGGAGGTGGCCCGGGCCGCCGCCGACGCGGTGCGCGTCACCTACGAGGCGGAGCCGTACGACGTCACCCTGCGCGAGGGACACCCCGGCCTCTACACCCCCGAGGAAGTCAACGGCGGATACCCCGCGCACCGCGAACAGGGCGATCCGGACGCGGCGTTCGCGGCCGCGCCCGTACGGGTCGACGCCCGCTACTCGGTGCCGCCCCTGCACAACCACCCCATGGAGCCGCACGCCGCCACCGCTGACTGGGACGCCGGCCGCGGCCGGCTCACCGTGTACGACTCCTGCCAGGGCACCACGGTGGTGCGCAGCGTCCTGGCCGGGCTGTTCCGGCTGCCGGAGGACAGCATCACCGTCCTGGCCGAGCACGTGGGCGGCGGATTCGGCTCCAAGGGCACACCGCGCCCCCACGTCGTCCTCGCCGTCATGGCCACCCGCCACTGCGGACGACCCGTCACCCTGGCCCTGCCCCGTCAGTACATGGCCGCCACGGTCGGCCACCGCGCGCCGACCCTGCACCGAGTCCGGCTCGGCGCCCGCCCCGACGGCACCCTCACCTCGCTGATCCACGAGGTCACCACGTACACCTCGCAGGTGCGCGAGTTCGTCGAGCAGGCCGGCGTACCCGCCCGGGTGATGTACGGCGCCGCTGACCACCGCACGACGCACCGGGTCACCGCGCTCGACGTGCCCACCCCCTCCTGGATGCGGGCCCCCGGCGAGACGCCCGGCATGTACGCGCTGGAGTCGGCCATGGACGAACTGGCCGACGCCCTCGACATGGACCCCGTCGAGCTGCGCGTACGCAACGACCCGGACACCGAGCCCGACAGCGGCCGCCCCTTCAGCAGCCGCCACCTCGTGGAATGCCTGCGCGAGGGCGCGCGCCGCTTCGGCTGGCCGGGCCGCCGGCCGCCCCTGCGGGAGGGGCCGTTGCTCATCGGCAGCGGCGTGGCCGCCGCCACCTACCCCGTGTACATCGCCCCGGCGGGTGCCCGGGCCCACGCCCGCCCGGACGGGAGCTACCTCGTCGAGGTCAACGCCACCGACATCGGGACCGGCGCCCGTACGGTCCTCTCCCAGATCGCCGCCGACGCGCTGCGCGTCCCGCTCGACGCCGTCGCGCTGTCCATCGCGAACAGCGCGCTGCCTCCGGGACCCGTCGCCGGCGGCTCCACCGGAACCGCCTCGTGGGGGTGGGCGGTACACGACGCGTGCACCGCCCTGACCGACCGGCTCGCCCGGCACGAGGGGCCGCTGCCCGCCGCCGGGCTCTCCGCGTCCGCCGACACCACCCAGTCGGCGAAGCAGAAGTCACCGTACGCCCGCCACGCGTTCGGGGCGCACTTCGCCGAGGTCCAGGCGGACACCGTCACCGGCGAGGTACGCGTGCGCCGGATGCTCGGCGTCTTCGCCGCCGGCCGAATCCTCAACCCCCGCACGGCCCGCTCCCAGCTCACCGGCGGGATGGTGATGGGGCTCGGCATGGCCCTGACCGAACACGGCGGCCTCGACCCGGCGTTCGGCGACTTCGCGGAGCGCGACCTGGCCGCCTACCACGTACCGGCCAACGCCGACGTCCCGGCCGTAGAGGCCCACTGGATCGAGGAGCACGACAAGCACCTCAACCCGATGGGCAGCAAGGGCATCGGGGAGATCGGCATCGTCGGCGCCGCGGCGGCCATCGGCAACGCCGTGAGCCATGCCACCGGCCGGCGCCTGCGCGAGCTGCCCCTGACCCCCGACCGCGTACTGGCCGCCCTCGCCGGCGAGCCGGCCGGGACGTGACCACTCCCCTCGCAACCGCGCGCCGGCCCACGGCGGCCGTCGCCCGGCTCGACCTGACGGACCTCCCCGATGCGGCCGACGTGATCGACGCGCTCGCCGACGAACTCGGCCGGGTCGACGTGCCGGTCAACAACGCCGGCACCGGCACCGCCGAACCAGGACCATGACGTTTCCGATACGCCGGTGGACGGCGCTCAACCGGTCCTCCTCCATGGGCCGGTCCATGGTCCGCCGGCCCCGGGCGGTGACATCGGCGTCGCCGTTGTCCGGGCCTCAGGCCAGGCAGTTGACCGCGTCGAGCGCGGTCAGGCAGCGCAGCGCGTACCGCTCGTCGTCGGACAGCTCCCGCCCGTAGGACAGGAGGAACGCCTTCTCACGGTCCGGATGGTCAGCCCACTGGATGGCGGCGAGGATGACGAAATCCTGGACGCGGGCGGCCGGGCACCCGCCCGGACGGCCCGGCCGAAACCGCACCGGTCGAAATCCCCGTCTGCACCTGGAACCTGGCGGGGCATCAGCCCGCCCACGGCTCCTTCGGCGGCCTCATGGGCGCCGCGTTCGACGTGGTCCCCCTCATCGAGGCCGGCGGCGCGGCCGACTGGCCCTGGGCCACCGGCCATGCGCAGCAAGACCGCCCCGCCGCCCGCTTGTCCGAGCAGCGTGCGACCATCAGACGCCGCCCGACGGCCGCGGCCCCACCGCCCGGCCACCGGCGACGCATTCCCCTGTTCTACGAGGAGCCCCACGCGCATGTCCATACCCCCGCCGCCGCAGCCGTCCCCCAACCCGTACGGAGCGCCGTACGGCCAGCCGGGCCAGCAGCCCGGTCCGCCCGGACCGCCCCCCGGCCCGAACGGCTGGTACGCGCCGCAGATGGCGCCGCAGAAGACGAACGCCCTGGCCATCGTGGCGTTCGTCATGTCGATCGTCTGCGCGATCCCCCTGGTGCCGCTGATCCTCGGCATCGTCGCCCTCTCCCAGATCCGCTCGCGCGGCGAGAAGGGCAAGGGCTTCGCCGTCGCGGCGATCGTCATCCACGCCGCGACCATCCTGATCTACGGCACCGTCCTCGTCCTCGGACTGACCGGGACCCTGCACGGCGCCGCCGCGCCCAAGCGCGACACCAGCGGCCAGGTCACCGGCTCGGGCTCCAGCAAGGTCAACGACATCCGGGCCGGGGACTGCTTCGACACGGACGGCGACCTGACCGACTACAAGGACAAGGACGGCGCCAAGGCCTCCCCCTCCGTCCGCGTGGTGCCTTGCAGCCAGCCCCACGAGGGCGAGGCGTACGCCGTCTTCGACCTGCCGGGCGGCGCGTACCCCGGCTCGGACAAGGTCGTCGCGATGGCCGAGGAGAAGTGCGGCGGCACGCTCCTCACCGACTACGTGGGCAACGACCCCAAGCACGCGGCGAAGCTGGAGCTCTACTACTACTTCCCGCAGGCCGCGACCTGGACGCTCGGCGACCGCAAGGTCACCTGCTTCCTCGGCGACTCCAGCGGCGCGAGCACCGGATCGGCACGCGCCGGCGCGTCCTGAGCCCCGGGCGCCCGGGCGCCCCGGCCCGCCCCGGATGATCTTCGTACGTCTGCCCACGGACCCACGGACCCGCGGACCCGCGCACCGGGTGCGCAGGCGCCCCGACCGGGGCGACACTGGCGCCATGGACGACGGCGAGCGCGGACGACCGGGGGAGCGGGGTCTGGAGCGGCGTCTGGAGCGGGCCATCCTGGAACTGCTGGAGCGCCGCGGCCCGTCCGCGACGGTCTGCCCCTCCGATGCCGCCCGGGCGGCGCACACCGGGCAGGACGACGGCTGGCGCGCGCTCATGGAACCGGTCCGGCGCGCGGCCCGGCGGCTGGCGGAGGCCGGCGAGGTGGACATCACCCAGGGCGGTCGCCCCGTCGACCCGGCCACGGCCCGGGGACCGATCCGGATCCGGCGCCGCCGATGAGCTGCGCGGCGGCGGCGGCCGGCCGCCGCCGGTGCGCCCCCTCCCGCAAGCCTGAGCGCCTCAGTCCGCCTCAGTCCGCCTCAGTCCGCCGCCGGACCGTCGGCCGGGCCGCCAGCCAGGCCGTCGGCCGGGATCCCCAGCCGGTCGGCCAGGGCGCTGAGGGTGGGCCCCAGGGGGAGCGCGATACGGGTGAGGGCGTGCTGGTCACCCCGGGTCGGGTCGTGGTTGACGATCAGTACGGGCGTGCCGGCGCCGGCCGCCTGCCGTACGAACCGCAGCCCGGACATCACCGTCAACGAGGACCCCAGGACCAGCAGCGAGGCGGCCCCGCCGACCAGTGCGCGGCACTGCTCGACCCGCCCCGGCGGAACGGACTCGCCGAAGAACACCACGTCCGGCTTGAGGACGCCCCCGCACCGCGTACACGGCACCACGCGGAAGTCCCCGACCTGCCCGTCGGTGAGGTCGGCGTCCCCGTCCGGATTCAGCGCGGCGGCGACCGGCTCGAAGCCGGCGTTGGCCTCCTCCAGCCGCCCGGCCAGCTCCCGGCGCGGTTCGAAGGCCCCGCAGGAAAGGCAGACGACCCGGTCCAGGCTGCCGTGGAGTTCCACCACGCCCTCGCTGCCGGCGGCCTGGTGCAGGCCGTCGACGTTCTGGGTGATCACGCCCGAGAGCAGGCCGTGCCGCCCGAACGCCGCCACCGCCCGGTGCCCGGCGTTGGGCCGGGCCCGGCCGAACGTGCGCCAGCCCAGATGACTGCGCGCCCAGTACCGGCGCCGGGCCCGGGGGCTGGCGGTGAACTCCTGGTAGGTCATCGGGGTGTGCCGGCGCAGACTGCCGCCCTTGCCCCGGTAGTCGGGGATGCCCGACTCCGTGGACAGGCCCGCCCCGCTGAGCACCACCACGCCGCCGCCGCGCAGCGCCTCGGCGACCGGCTCGGCATCGGTGCTGCCGGGCCGTGGTTCCCCGGTCGGAGTCCAGCTCAGAGTGGGGCGCATCCGCATACGGCCAGCGTACGCAACGGGCCGCACCCCGGGCCAGGGATGCCTCGGCAGGGGGCCGCTTCAGCGGGGGAGCGGGGCCCCGAACCACCGGTCGGCGGCCCGTTCCGACGCCGCACGGTCAGGGCTGCCCCCGGCCGCCCAGGCGACCACGCCGTCGGGCCGGACGAGCACGGCGCCCAGGCCGAGGTCGTGCCTCGCGGGCCCGGCCGCGTACCGGATCCGGCCCGCCCGGGCCGCCGCCACCTCGCGCAGGCACCCGTCGGGGCTGAGGTCGAGCAGGACGCCCCGTCCGTCCCGCATCAGGTCGCCGAGGCGGCTGCCGTCCCCGAGCCGCAGGTCCGGGGCGCTGCGGCCGATCAGGGGATGTCCCTCCCCCAGGTCGTACCGGATCGACGCCCCCGACAGCCTCCCGAACATGTACGTCGTCCCGTCACGGGTTCCGATCAGGTCGCGCACCACGGACTGGACCGCCCGGCCGTACGCGTCCGGCCGCATCACCGCCACCTGGGCGCGCGACCAGTCGAGCACCGCAGCGCCGACCGGATGGCGCTCGCGCGTGTAGGTGTCGAGCAGCCCGTCCGGCGCGTGCCCGTGCACCGTCGCCGCGAGCTTCCAGCCCAGGTTCAGGGCGTCGCCCAGGCCGGTGTTGAGCCCCTGGCCGCCGAGGGGCGCGTGTATGTGGGCGGCGTCGCCCGCGAGGAGGACGCGGCCGAGCCGGTAGGTCGTCGCCTGCATCGCCCGGTCGGTGAAGGTCGAGACCAGGCGTACGTCGCTCAGCACCGCCCCGGTGCCCGCCACGCGGCGCACCACCGTCTGGAGATGGTCGTGGGTCGGCTGCCGGGAGCGGTCGAACGCGCCGCCGTCGAAGTCCATGACGCCGATGTGACCCTCGGAGGGCCGCAGGTACATGCCCGTCGGCGTCAGGTGGAAGCCGGGGCGCAGCTCCGCGCCGCCGGTGACGGTGGCCTGCATGGTGTAGCCGGTGAACTGCGGCTCGGTGCCGGTGAATTCGAAGCCGGCCAGTCGGCGCACCGTACTGCGGCCGCCGTCGCAGCCCACGGCCCAGCGGGCCGCGTACGCCCGCTCGCCGGCCCGGACGACCACGCCCCCGTCGTCCTGGGAGACGGCCGTGACGGTGACGCCGCGCTCGATGTCCACGCCGAGCCGTAACGCCCGCCCGGCCAGCAGCGCCTCGACCGCCACGAGGTACGTCCGCATGCCCTCCGTCGCCGGGCCGGGAAGCCGGTACGGCAGGGCGGCGACGTCGACCCGCGCCGGATCGAGCATCATGCCGGCGAAGTGGCCCACCCGTAGCGGGGGCGAGGGCTCGCCCGCGTCCGGACCGGCCTCCCCCTCCGCTTCGGCGCCCGGCGCCGCCCAGGGGTCATCACCGTGCGCGGCCGAAGCCGTCAGCAGCGCGTCCAGCATCCCGCGGCGGTCGAACGCCTCCACCGACGCGGCGGACAGGCCGCGCATGCCGAGCGGCCCCTCCTTGAACGGGGAGTGCGGCTGCGGATCCCGCTCCAGCACCAGCACCGAACAGCCCGCGAGGCCGAGCTCGCAGGCGAGGAACAGACCGACCGGACCGGCCCCCACGATCACTACGTCATACACGAGAGATCCCCTTCCCTGACCCCCGGCCGGATGAGCACCGGCCGACCCCCCGAACGGTGCCGGACCCCACCGACAGCGGCCCGACACCCCCGACGCCCCACCGACACCCCGCCGACGGGCGCGCCGGGCGCGCCGGGCGCGGGAAGGCCGTCGCCCGCCACGGGGGATGCCGGCCCCGGGGTACGGGGCTCTCGGGAACGGGGAGGGCTCAGCGTCCCCCGCGCAGGGCCGGGGCCCAGGGGGCCGTGCCGTACGGGCCGGACGCTCCGCCCGGTACCAGGGGCCGGGGGACCTGGGCCTGGGCCTGGGCCTCGGCGGCGGTGGAGTGTTCGGCGCGCGTTTCGATGAGGCGGCGGAAACCGGCCAGCGCGTAGCGCTCTCCCGTCGCGGATCCGCGTCCGCGGATGCCCGCGACGGTGGCCATGAGCTGCTGGGGCTGTTCGCGCCAGCCGATGGCCAGGACCCGCAGGCCGAGGCATTCGGCCCGCCGGTGCAGGTCCAGGAGCAGGAGCAGCCCCGGGGTGTCCATGTACGACACCTGGTGCAGGTCGAGCATGAGCACGTCGGAGCCGGTGTCGGTGGCGAGCACCGGCAGTACGTCGTACAGGGCGGGCGCGGCGGCCGCGTCCAGGTCTCCGATGAAGCTGATCAGTACGGTGTTGCCGCGGTGCTCGGCCTCGGTGGTGAACGAAGACGTCACGGTGCTCCATCCTGTCGCGGCCCGGCGGCTGCGTCGCGGGGGCCGGAGCCTTCCATCTTCGCGTGCCGTGGGGGGCGTTTCCCGCCACGCCGTGGCGTTCGGCGCGGCGTGCGGCGCCGCCGGGTCAGACCGCCGGGGCGGTGGAGGCGGTGGAGGCGGCGAGGGCGCGGAGGGCGGCGTGCTGCGAGTAGGCGAGCAGGCCGATCGTCATGGCGGCCATGACGACGGCGAAGAACAGGTGCCCGAGGGTGGAGGTGACGGCCAGACCCAGGGCGCTCAGGGCGAAGTGGCTGCCGATCCGCAGGGCGACGAGCGCGAGGGCGACCTTGCGGGTCTCCCGGCCGCGCCACAGCTCCTTGGCGAGCTTGAGGCGCCCCCGCAGCATCGTCAGGGAGATGATGATGTTCACGGCCAGCAGGAGGAGCAGGACGGGCCACGCGGTGGGGAAGGCCTGGAGGATGTCGAAGGCACCCGCGAGAACGCCTTCGAAGGCGAAGAACCAGACCGGGAGGCGGTAGTCGGCCGGCGCGGCCGGTGCGGTCGTCGTCGTGGTCTTCTTGGTCCTGGCGTTCATGTGTCCCCCATGGTCGGTGTGTTGACCATCAGTCTGTTCGGCCGACGGGTGCGCGGGCAGGGGCCTGGGTCACGCATGCCGTATGACAGCTGTCATGCCGGGCCGGCCGTGCCGAGCCGGTCCCTTCCGTTCCGCTTTCTATCTCCTATGCGCATGGTTCTTAGAATGGCCGTATGGAGGACATCGACGCGATCGCGGCGCTACAGGATCCCGTGCGCCGCCGGCTGTACGAGTACGTTGCCGCGCAGGGCCGCGAGGTCGGCCGCAACGAGGCCGCCGAGGCGGCCGGGGTGGCGCGCACGCTCGCCGCGCACCACCTCGACAAGCTGGCCGACGCCGGGCTGCTGGAGAGCGGCAGCCGCCGCCTGACGGGCCGGTCGGGGCCGGGGGCGGGCCGTCCCGCCAAGGTCTACACGCGGGCGCCGGGCGAACGCTCGGTCTCGCTGCCCGCCCGCGACTACCGCACCGCCGCCGAACTGCTCGCCGAGGCCGCCGAGCAGGCCGGACTGGACGCCGCGCTGTGCGCGGCCGCGCGCCGCCGGGGGGAGGCCCTGCGCGGGCCGGGGGCGCCCTGCGGCGGCCTCGCGGAGGCCGTGGAGGCGCTCGCCGCCCGCGGTTACGAACCGCACCTGGAGGACGCCGGTGCCGGGGCCACCGAGGTCGTCCGCATGCGCAACTGCCCCTTCCACGCCGTCGCCGAACGCTTCCCGCCGCTGGTCTGCGGCATGAACCTGGCCCTGCTCGAAGGGCTGCTCGGCGTGGACGGCCCCGTCCGCCCGCGCATGGACGCCCGGCCGGGGGAGTGCTGCGTGGTGGTGGAGGAAGTTTCTAAAAACAACGATCATTGACATAGAAAAGCCGGCCGTGCTGGGATGGGGCCATGACCGCCCCTTCCGACATGACCTCGCCCCCGCACGCCGCCGCCCACCTCGCCCAGCTCAACGTGGCCACGCTCAGGTACCCCCTCGACGACCCGCGCGTCGCGCCGTTCGTCGAGCTGCTCGATCCGGTCAACGCGGCCGCCGACGGCGCGCCCGGCTTCGTGTGGCGGCTCGTCGAAGAGGGCGAGGCGGACGCCACCGGCCTGCGTCCGGCGGGCGAGAACGTCATCGTCACCCTGTCGGTGTGGCAGACGCGGGAAGCCCTGTGGGACTTCGTCTACCGCAGCGGACACCTGGAGGTGATGCGGCACCGCCGCGACTGGTTCCACCGGCACGTCGAGGCGCACCTGGTGCTCTGGTGGATCCCCGCCGGGCACCTGCCGACGGTCGGCGAGGCCCTGGAACGGCTGGCGGCCCTGCGCGCCCACGGACCGTCCCCGTACGCGTTCACCTTCGCCGACCCCCACACCGCCGCCGAGGCCGCCCTGCACACGCAGGCCGCCGTACCGCCGCAGGCGCGGGCACTGGACGTCAGGAGCGGCTGAGCCCCCACGTCTGCAGGCCGTAGGGCCGCCCCTTCTCCTCGCCGGTGATCAGCGGTACGTCGAGCAGCTCGAAGCCCGCCTTCGTCGCCACGGCGACACTGGCCGCGTTCTCGGGCTCCAGCTCCAGGATCACCTGCTCCGCGCCCAGCTGCTCGAAGGCGTACGCGGCCACCAGCCGCACCGCGCGCACCGCCAGCCCCTGGCCCCGGTGGGCCGGCCCGACCGCGTAGCCGATCTCGGTCCCCTCCGGGGCGCGCCGCAGCATCACCTCGCCGAGCGGCGCGCCCCCGTCGAGGGTGATGGCGAGCAGGATCGCCGTGCCCTCCTCCCGCAACTCCCGGGCCCGCACCAGGCGGGCGGCGGCGGCCGCCTCGTCGAAGGGGGAGACGATCGGAGTCCAGTACGCGATGTCGGGGTGGTCGAAGAGCTCCGGCATCGGCGCCAGGTCCGCCTCCGCCCAGTCACGTAGGACGAGACCCTCCCCCGAGAGCTCGATCCGCTCGGGAAACGACGGCGTTGTGCTGCTCATGCTGAGTGACCTCCATGGCCTGTTCGCGACGAGGCAGGTTAACCGCGGCCGGGCGCGTCACCAACCCGCCCGGAAAACACGCTCCCGCTCCGGCTCGCGCTCCGGGCGGCGGTCGGCGGCCGGCGCCGGAGCGGTACGAAAATCGGCGGCCGGAAATGATCGGACCTGCTTGGATGCGGTCATGACCAGCGCCCTTCCCCCCGCGTACGAGATCTCCGCCGACTCCGCCCGGATCGATCCCGCCCTGATCCACCAATGGCTGTCGCAGGACGCCTACTGGGCCCGCGACCGGTCCCGGGAGAAGCAGGACCGGGCGATCGCCGGCTCCCTCAACTTCGGCGTCTACGAACGGGCTTCCGGACGGCAGGTCGGCTACGCCCGGGTGGTGACCGACCACGCCGACTTCGCCTGGCTGTGCGACGTGTACATCGCCCCGGAAGCGCGCGGCGAGGGGCTGGGCACCGCCCTGGTCACCGCGGTGCGCGACCACCTCGCCCCGTACGGCCTGCGCCGCATCCTGCTCGCCACCGCGGACGCGCACGAGGTCTACGCCAAGGTCGGTTTCGCCCCGCTGGAGAAGCCCGAGTCGTGGATGACGCTCGGCGCCCAGTGACCCGGCTCACGCCTCCCGTTCGGGGCCGAACCGCACCGAGACGACCCGGCGGTCCCGCAGAGCGCGGTCGAGCAGCACCACGGAGCTGACCCCGCCGGCGACGGCTGCGGCGGTCGTCGTGGGCGGGCCGTCGGCGTGCCCGAGCCGGTCCAGCAGCCGCGCGAGGCCCCGTTGGTGGACGCGGAAGACCCGCGGCGACACCAGTCGGCGGCGGGCGTGCTGGCCCGAAAGGGCCTCCTGGGGGCCGACGTCGAGGACCACCATGTGCAGCGGACGGCCGGCGCGGCCCGCCGTGTGCGCGAGCCAGCGCCGCATCCACGTCCGGCTTCCGCAGTCGTGTATGAGCAGGGGGCGGCGCCGCCCCATCTCGCAGCGTATCCACCGCATGTGGTTCAGCCGCGCCCACGGCCGGTACGCGCCGTACGGGAGCCAGTCGGGCATCCGCGCCTCGTGGGCCTCGCGGGTGACACGCGGATCGACGACGGTGGCGGCGGCGGACCACGCGCGCAGCAGCGTGCTCTTCCCGCTCCCGGGGAGCCCGGCGACGACGACCGCCGCGTTCGCCGGGTAGGTCAGCCTGACGTCACCGCCCGCCCGGCCCCGCAGGTCCACGATCCCCCGGGGCGTCAGGTGGCGGCCGGGGGAGGGCGGGTGGTCGGTCCGGTCCACGATCACCCCAGGGGTCGGTGGCCGATGCGCCGGGTTCTCGGTGCTGATGGGTGTGCTCACAGGTGACGGGCCGTCCGGATGCGGTGCGGTGCGGTGCGATGCGAAGTCGTGGAACGCTCCCGAGGCTACGTGACGCGCCGGCCGGGGCGGCCGCTCACTCCCACCCGGCCAGGTACCCGAGGTGCCGGACGCATCCGCCGTCGGCGCGCAGCACCGGATCCCCCGAGTACCAGTCCGGGCGCAGCGACAGTTCGACGGCGTGGCCGTCCGTCGTCCGGATCCCCCGCAGGCCGGATCCCGGCCGGCCCGTCGCCGGGGCGGGTACGTCCTCCACCTCCAGGCCCCGCGCGGCCCACGCCGCGCGCAGTCGGGCGAGGGCCGCCTCGTACGCCGCGGGGCTCGCGAAGCGGGGCGCCCAGGTGACGCTCGGCTGGTCGCGGGTGACGCCCTCGGAGTCGAGGCCGAGGTCGTCCTTGCAGGCGGAGTCGTCCATGGAGCGCCGGTCCACCGTGGCCGCGGGGTCCATGCCCAGCTGCCGCACCGCGTCCTGGCCCGCCGCCTCGGTCTGCCGCATGTGCCCGCGGAACTCCGTCTCCGACATGACCCGGCCGCTCGCGCACCCCTGGGTGAACGCCGCCACCACCAGCACCGCGCCGCCCGCGAGCAGCGCCCTGGCAGGGCGTCGGCGCGAGGGCGCGGGGTGCGCGGCGTGCGGGGCGGAAGCGGGCTTCGTCGTCATGGGCCCATCCCAGCAGGCGGGCCGGGCCGGGCGGCACCGCTCCCGTACTCAGACGGACGTGAGTACGCGGAGCGCCCCGCGGCGGGCCGGGCTCAGGCGGCGGGGCCCAGGCAGAACCACAGCCACTTGCCGAAGCCGTCGGTGCTGAAGCCCCAGGCGAGGCTCAGCGCGGCGATGATCGCGAGGCCGCGGCCGGACTCGCGCTCCGCGCACCCCGCGGGCGTGCCCGCCGTACGGGCCATCTCGGCGCTGTCGTCCCGTACGGCGCACATCAGCGAGCCGGTGGCGGTGTCGTGCCGGATGACCAGCCGCAGCCGGCCGCTGCCGCTGTGCTCGACGGCGTTGGCGACGGCCTCGGACAGCAGCAGCTTGCCGTCGTCCGCCAGGTCCCGGTCCGCGACGCAGGTGCCGAGGGTCTCGCGGGCCAGGCCGGCGGCCGCGAGGTCCCCGGGCAGGGAGATGTCGATCAGCCGGGCGGACAGGGCGGACGGGCCGGACATGGCAGCACCTCGCTGAGTGTCGGTGGCGGCGGACGCGGAGCCGGTCCGCGCCGCACGGGTACACGGGCACCCCCCGGTATCCAGGCTAGGAGCCGCCCTCCCGCGTATCCACGGTCCTGTGGCCGTCGATGAGTGGCTGATCGGAGGAAGCGCGGACGCGGGCCCCGGGCCCCCCGCCCCGGAGCCCGCGCGCCCGGGCACCGGCCCCTCGGCCGGAAGGACGAGGAGGACGAGGAGGACGAGAGGTGGTCGGGGGAGGGGAATACGCCGGGCGGGCCACCAGTTCCAGGGTATAGTTGAATCATAAACAATCTTGGCAATGGGAAGGGGAGCCATGCAGTTCGGGATCTTCACCGTCGGGGACGTCACGGCCGATCCGACGGCCGGACGCGCGCCCGGTGAGCACGAGCGGATCAAGGCGATGCTCGCCATCGCGCAGAAGGCCGAAGAGGTCGGCCTCGACGTCTTCGCCACCGGCGAGCACCACAACCCGCCGTTCGTCCCCTCCTCCCCGACGACGCTCCTCGGCTACGTCGCCGCGCGCACCGAGCGCCTGATCCTCTCCACCTCCACGACGCTGATCACGACGAACGACCCGGTGAAGATCGCCGAGGACTTCGCGATGCTCCAGCACGTCGCCGACGGCCGCGTCGACGTCATGATGGGCCGCGGCAACACCGGCCCCGTCTACCCGTGGTTCGGCAAGGACATCCGGGACGGCATCGACCTCGCCATCGAGAACTACGCGCTGCTGCGCCGCCTGTGGCACGAGGACTCCGTCACCTGGAACGGCAAGTTCCGTACGCCGCTCCAGTCCTTCACCTCGACCCCGCGCCCGCTCGACGGCGTCGCGCCCTTCGTCTGGCACGGCTCCATCCGCTCCCCGGAGATCGCCGAGCAGGCCGCGTACTACGGGGACGGCTTCTTCCACAACAACATCTTCTGGCCGTCCTCCCACACCCGGCAGATGGTGAACCTCTACCGGCAGCGCTACGCCCACTACGGGCACGGCACCCCGGAACAGGCCATCGTCGGCCTCGGCGGCCAGGTGTTCATGCGCAAGAACTCGCAGGACGCGGTGCGCGAGTTCCGCCCCTACTTCGACAACGCGCCGGTGTACGGCCACGGGCCGTCCCTGGAGGAGTTCACCTCCCAGACGCCGCTGACCGTCGGCTCGCCCCAGCAGGTGATCGAACGGACCCTGTCCTTCCGCGACTACGCCGGCGACTACCAGCGCCAGCTGTTCCTGATGGACCACGCGGGCCTGCCGCTGAAGACCGTCCTGGAACAGCTCGACCTGCTCGGCGAGGAGGTCGTGCCGGTCCTGCGCAAGGAGTTCGCGAACCTGCGCCCCGCCGGAGTGCCGGACGCGCCGACGCACGCCGCCCGCGTGACGGCCGCCCGCACCACCCCGGCCGAGACCACCCGGGAGACGCGGACATGACCACCAGGGACACGAGGGACACGAGGGACACGAAGAAGAAGCTCGTCGTCGTATCGGCGGGGCTGGGTTCGCCCTCCTCGACGCGGCTGCTCGCCGACCGGCTCGCGGCCGCGACGCTGGGACACGTGGACGCCGTCCCCGAGGTGATCGAACTGCGGGACCTGGCGACCGAGACCGCGCAACACCTCGTCACCGGGTTCCCGTCGGCCCGGCTGGCCGCCGCCCTCGACGCGGTGGCGGCCGCGGACGGCCTGATCGTCGTGACACCGGTGTTCGCGGCCTCGTACAGCGGCCTGTTCAAGTCGTTCTTCGACGTCCTCCACAAGGACGCCCTCACCGGGAAGCCGGTCCTCATCGGCGCGACCGGCGGCACGGCCCGGCACTCCCTGGTCACCGAGCACGCCATGCGCCCGCTGTTCGCGCACCTGCGCGCGCTCGCCCTGCCGACCGCCGTGTACGCGGCCTCCGAGGACTGGGGCGGGCAGGGGCTGGCACAGCGGATCGAGCGCGCGGGCGCGGAACTGGCCCGCTTCATGGCACCGGCCACGGCCACACCGGCCACGGCCCCACCGGCCACCGCCGCCCCGTACGGTGATACCGCGGCGGCCGTCGCACCCCGCTCGCTGACCGGGGCCGTCACCTCGGTGGATCCGGCGGACGGCTTCGAGGTGATCCCGTTCGAGCACCGGCTGGCCGCGCTGCGGGCCGCGGCCCCGTAACCGGGTCCCGTGCTGCGGCCGGGCTCGTGGAATCCGCGCCCGGCCGGGCGTGGGAGCCCGCGGGCGCCGCGCGCCGCGGTGTTTGCTGGGCGCGAGCCCCCATCCGCGGGGCCGCCCCGGGCGAACAGGAGCGGCAGCCATGACGTTCACGCAGATCATCGACTTCGAGACCGAGCGCATCGACGACGTGCGCGAGCTCATGCGCGGCTACGAGGAGCGCATCCGCTCCGAGGGCCGCACGGGCGGCCCCGGAGGCCGCACCCTGCTCAGGGACCGCGCCAACCCCAACCGCTACCTCGCGGTGGTCGAGTTCGAGTCCTACGAGGCGGCGATGGCCAACAGCCGCGCGGCCGAGACGAACGAGCTCGCCCAGGGCCTCGCGGCACTGATGACCAGGCCGCCGGTCTACACCGACTGCGACGTCCTGGACCGGCAGACCGCCGGCTGACCCGGGGCGCAGGTGTCCGGGGGAGGCCACCGGGCCCGGTGGGACGGTGGCCCCGCCCGGCCGCGATGTCGGTACGGGAATCAATCCCTCCGCGACGTGACCACATTTGATCCTTGTCGCTCTCTGGTGAGAGGCGAATCCGGCGTGTAGTTTCAGCTCCAGCTGTCGTGGTTCGCAGTTCCTGCCCGCGCCCTGGCGTGGGCGTTTTGCTGTGCAGTGCCGGACCAGGGCGATCACCTCCGGGTCCGCGCGGTGCGGATCCGACTTCGACCGGGAGGCATGACATGGCCAGCGGAACCGTGAAGTGGTTCAACGCCGAAAAGGGCTTCGGCTTCATCCAGCAGGACGGCGGCGGCCCCGACGTCTTCGCGCACTACTCCAACATCAACGCCACCGGCTACCGCGAGCTCCAGGAAGGCCAGGCCGTGACCTTCGAGATCACGCAGGGCCAGAAGGGCCCGCAGGCGGAGAACATCACCCCCGCCTGACCGCACGGTTGACCGCAGGGCACGGGATCCGGTCCGGAACCCGTGCCCTGCGGGCGTCGGCCGCCCCCTCCGGGTCCTCCCCGTCCCGCCCTGCCCCGGCTCCGCCGCCGCCCCGATCGCGTAGGGGCGCGCATCACGGGTAGGTGGGACAGGCATCAATCGCATGTGTCGGCGCCCGCGCCGGCCGATCGATCGGGGTGAGCCAAGGTGACGTTGACGTCCGCACGAACGGTGGTTCCCGTCCTGCTGTCCCTCGCGGCGGGGGCCGCGCTGGTGGGTGCCGGTCCCGCTGCCGGGGCCGAGCGGCCGGCCGTCCGAGAAAGCACCTGCGCGCTGGGGAACCTGAAGGTCTCCGCCGGGGAACCGGACGTGGGGGCGGGCCAGTTGTACGTACCGCTGCGCTTCACCAACACCGGCGACCGGCCGTGCACCCTGCTCGGGTATCCCGGCGTCAGCGTCCTGAACGGCAGCCGGCAGCAGATCGGGCGGCCGGCGGACCGGGACGGCCAGGTGCCGGCCGCCGTTTCACTGGCTCCCGGACGCAGCGCCACCGCCACCCTGCACACGACGAACGGTCCGATCGGCGGCCCGTGCCTGCCCAAGGGCGAGTTCCTGAAGGTCTATCCGCCCGCGTCGAGGGATGCCGTCCTGCTGAACACGCCCTTCCAGGTCTGCTCGAACCGCTTCACGGTGAGCCCGGTCAGCCCGGCCACCGCGTAGCCCGGTCACGGCGTAGCCCGTCCGCGCCGCTGGTGGGCCGCACCGCTGGTGGGCCGGACCGCGGATGGGCCGGACCGCGGATGGGCCGGACCGAGGTCCGGCCCACCCGACGGGTCGGGTCAGACCGGGGTGCCCGCCAGCTCCGTGAAACCGGGCGCACAGGCCGTGGCCACGTTGGCGGGGGTGAAGGGGGCCGCGGCGGAGGAGGTGCAGACGGCCTGGTGGAGGGCGCCGTCGCTGCCGAGGAGGGTGATGTACAAGTGGCCGGGGTTCTCCTCGGTCACGGAGACGGCGGTGTCGTAGACGCACCGGGGGGCGCCGGGGACCAGGTGGAGGTTGATCCAGACGCCGGGGTTGCGGCTGTCGTTGAGGAAGGCGTGACCCTCGTTGTCGGTCGCCGAGCGGTACACCGTCTGGAACAGGCCGGAGCCGGAGTAGTCGACCACCGCGGAGCTGACGTCACGGCTCGTGTGGCACTTGCCGTTCGCCAGCTGCGCGTTCTGGGGCTCGTCCATGCCGGGCCGGGCCGGAGCCTGCTTGGCCGGGGCCTTCTTGGCGGGAGCCTTCTTGGCCGGGGTCTTCTTGCTGGAGGTATGTTTGGCCGGCGCCTTGGGGTCGGGCCCGGTGTGGGCGAACGCGGCCGGGGCCAGGAGCGCCCCGGCGAGTACCGCGCCCGATACTGCCGCCACACCGCGTGCCGCCCAGGTGAGGGTCGTCATACCGTTTCCTCCAACCGTCAGTGCGGGCCTGCCGCAGGGCGGGCCCGCCTGTCCACAGATGCCGCACCCGCCCGGTACCGGGCACCCGTGCGCGCTCCGGTGGGAGAGGGCATGCGGGGGCCGGGGCCGTTCGGATCCGGTGGCTGCCTCGCAGCCGTGACCGAACGTCGCACACCTGAACCGCCGGTGATCGCACGCCGATCCGGCCCGTCACCCCCAGGGGCGGATCCAGGAACCGAATGGCGGACGCCCGGCGGGGCCCGTCGGGCCCGCCGCGTCTCTCGGCGGCGCGGTGGCGAGGGGCGCGGCGACCTCGGAGCCCCCGATTGGCCCCTCGCGCGCGGGCGGCGTTTCATCGAAGGACGACAGGTCCCGTCCCCGCGGCCGTACCGGTCCCTACGAGGGCGCTCGCGGTCCGGCGTCCACCGCCCCGGCGCGGGGCGTGGGGCGTGGGGCTGTGGGCCGGGCCTTCTCACGGCAGGAGACCGTCATGATCCTCGCGATCCGTGCGGCAGGCCCGGCCGGCCTGTCGGAGCCATGACCGCCCACCGGGGCCGAGCCCGGCTGGTGATGCTGTGCGCCGCCGCGCTGGTCGGTACGGCGGCCCTGCCGGCCGGCGACGCCTGGGCCGTCGCGGGGGTGGGGGAGGCGGCGCCCGCGTCGTGCGCGGCCTCCCCCACCCCGACGGGCGGTGACGCGAAGCGGATCCTGGACATCGCCCGGGCCGCGCAGCGGGAACTGGACCTGAAGTCCGTCGTGCTGCGGGTCACCCGCGACGGGCGGGAGGTCGTCACGACCGCGCTCGGCCAGTCGATGTCGGGCGTCCCGGCCACGGCGGACATGCACTTCCGGGTCGGTTCGGTGGCCATCGTCTACATGGGCATCGCCGCGCTCCAGCTCGTCGCGGACGGCAAGGCCGGCCTCGACGACCCGATCGCGCGCTGGCTCCCCGACGCCCCGCACGCCCGCAAGATCACCCTGCGCATGCTGGGCAGCAGCACGTCGGGCCTGCGCGACTACGTGCCCGATCCCCGGTTCCTCGCGGCGCTGTACGCCGACCCGTTCCGGCAGTGGACGCCCGAGGAGCTCGTCGCCATATCCGCCTCCCACCCCCTCCTCTACGCGCCGGGGACGAGCTGGAGCTACTCCCACGCGAACTTCGTACTCCTCGGGGAGGTCCTGGAGAAGATCTCCGGCACGCCCCTGGCCGAACTGCTGGAGCGCAAGGTCATGGATCCGGCCGGGCTGGACAACACCCGCAGCAGCCCCACTCCCGAGATCGAGGAACCCGTCCTGCACTCCTACGACGCCGAGCGCGGGAAGTACGAGGAGTCCACGTACTGGAACCCCTCCTGGACCACCGCCCCCGGCGCGGTCCTGAACAGCGACATCTGCGACCTGGCCCGTTCGGCCGAGGCGGTCGGCAAGGGCGAGCTGCTCAGCGCGCAGGGCTTCGAGACCCAGCTCGACCCGGGCACCGTCGGCCTGGGCGGCAACACGCCCGGCTGCCCGCCCCGGGACTGCTTCCGCCAGCTCCCGGCGCGCCACTTCGGGTACGGGGTGATCGTCCAGAACGGGTGGATCCAGTCGAACCCGTCCTTCGCGGGGTACGCGGCCATCCAGGCGTACCTCCCGTCCGACCGGCTCGCGATAGCGGTCACCACCACCGTGGGAACCGGGGCGCCCGGGTACAACACGGCGCAGACCATCGCCGGCCGCATCGCCGAGGCCCTGACCCCCGGCCACTCCCTCGCGGGAGCGGCCCAGCCAGAAACCGCCCCGACCACCCCGCCGCCGCCGGCCGGCGCCCGCCCCTAGGGGGTGTCCATCGCCCTCGGGTACGAGCCCAGCGTGTCGGCCGTCACAGGTGTAGATCCCGGCGGGCGGGACAAACGCGTCTTGGCTGGAGTTGAGCGGCTCTGGTGGGCAGCCGTGCGTGCGGATCCTGACCTGCGCGCACGGCACCACCACCAGTCGGGCGCGGCGCGCATGCGGGGGGACCCGTGTGTGGGAACATCCGGACATGCCTGTACGTTCGTCCTTACGTGGGTGAGGGACCGAACGCCGTTTCCAGCCCACCCCCCATACGTCCTGACCTGCCATCCCCCCCGGTCGGTCAGGACCCGCCCCGTCCAGCCAACCCCCCCCCGGCTGGGCGGGGCCCTTTTTTCACGGGCTCCCGGGACGCAGGCTCAGGGACGCGGGCTTCCGGACGGACTACCGGATGGTCGATGGCGCGCCCGGCCCGCCGAGGTAGGCGTCCAGCTCGGCCGCGCCGGTGAGCATGGCCCGGCCGCGCGCGGACAGGCGGGCGCGCCAGTCGGCCAGGGTGGCCTCCAGGGGTTCGAGGCCCCCGGCCGCGCGCACGTGGGCGATCAGCGGGGCGATCCGCTCCAGCAGATAGCCGCCGCGCCGGAGCTGGTGGGCCAGCCGGACGTCCCGTACGTCGGCCTCGTCGTAGACGCGGTACCCGGTCCGGGGGTCGCGGCGCGGGCGCACCAGACCGGCGTCCTCCCACTTGCGCAGCGTCGCCGGCTTGATGCCGAGCCCGTCCGCCAGCGGCCCGATGAACATGCCGCCGGACGCCGGCCCGGACCCGGACCCGGACCCGGACACCGGGACGGGCCCCAGGTTGCGGAGGGCGTCCTCCACCGCCCGCAGGGTCCGCCGGTCGTCGAGGAGCTGCGCGTGGCTCTCGTCGATGAGGCGGAACGCCTCGTCGGCCGCGCCCTGGTTCACGGCCCGCATGATCGCCGCCGCCGTCCGGTGGCCGTGGCCGGGCAGCAGGGCGAGGAACGCCCGCAGGGCACCGGCGTGCGCCGGGGTGTAGGTGCGGTAGCCGTGCGGCGTGCGCGCGGCGGCCGGCAGGATTCCGGCCTCCTCGTAGTTCCTGACCGCCTGCGTGGACAGACCGTGCCCGCGCGCCAGATCGATCGGCCGGAGCCGCTCACCGCTTTGAAGGTTTTGCCGCATGAAGCCCAGGATAGAGCGGAAAAGTTTACACCGAAGGTTCAACGATACCGTTGAAGCCATGGCTACCGACATCAAGGACACCGCCCGCGCCTTCGACGCCGCCGCCGTCATGGCGCTGCCCCCGGGCCGGCCCCGGGTGCTGGCCCTGGGCGAGCCCGCCCACGGCGAGGAGGCCCTGCTCGGCCTGCGCAACGAGCTCTTCCGCCGGCTCGTCGAGCAGGAGGGCTACCGGACGATCGCGATCGAGAGCGACTGCGTGGCGGGCCTGGCCGTGGACGACTACGTCACCTCGGGCGCGGGCTCCCTCGACGAGGTCATGGAGTACGGATTCAGCCACGGCTGGGGCGCCTTCGCGGGCAACCGCGCCCTCGTGCGCTGGATGCGCGCCCACAACGACGGCCGGCCCGCGTCCGAGCGGATCCGCTTCGCCGGCTTCGACGGCCCGCTGGAGATCACCGAAGCCGCGAGCCCCCGCCAGGCCCTCACCGCGCTCCAGGACTACCTCGCGCCCCACGTCGACGCGGACCTGCTCCCCTGCACCGCCGCCACGCTCGACCGCCTGCTCGGCGCCGACGACCGGTGGACCGACCCCGCCGCGATGATGGACCCGGCCGTGTCCGTGGGGCGCTCGGCCGAGGCCGGCCGGCTGCGGCTGCTCGCCGATGAACTGACCGCGCTGCTCGACGCGCAGACGCCGCACCTGCTCGCGGCGACCCCGCGCGAGGACTACGACCGGGCGCGCCTGTACGCGCGGACCGCGACCGGCCTGCTGCGCTACCACCACGCGATGGCCGACACCTCCCCGGCCCGCATGACGCGGCTGTGCGCGCTGCGGGACTCGATGATGGCCGGCAACCTCCTCGCCCTCGCCGCGCGCGGCCCCGTCCTCGTCCATGCCCACAACGCCCACCTCCAGCGGGAGAAGAGCACGATGCGGATGTGGCAGGGGCCGGTGGAGTGGTGGAGCGCCGGTGCGCTGGTGAGCGCCCGGCTCGGTGCGGAGTACGCGTACGTGGCCACGGCCCTCGGCACGATCCGGCACCGGGGAGTGGACGAGCCGGCGCCGGACACCGTCGAAGGGCTCCTGTACGCCCTGCCGGACGACCGCTGCGTCATCGACGCCCGACGGCTGGCCACCGCCCTCGACGGCACACCGCCGGCGCCGCGCACCTCCCCCTGGTTCGGCTACGCCCCGCTCGACCCGGCCCGCCTGGCGGACAGCGACGGCATCGTGTTCGTCAAGGACGTCCCCGAGCGCTGAGGGGTGCCCGTCCGTGGGCTGTTGATCCGACGTCAGGTACGGGGCTTTTCGTTCCGAGGGGCGAGACGCCGCCCTCCTGGTTGAGCGGTGAAGTAATTCACGGCGCGAAGTACGGGCGTGCCCGAATCCTCTATCGGGGGCAACGGATTCGGGCGGCTGTGCCTACGGGCGGCGTGCCATTGAATCGCGGCCGCCGTCCCGTGCGGTGGCCGGTGGATTGTCCTTCGGGTATTCATGCCGGTCTCCTGTGAACTGGTCTGGAGGAAAGGGAGTTCGCGGACCGAATTCATTTGTCCCGCGGTCGTGAGTAGTGCGCCTCTGCCGGGATTCGCGCCGTGCGGACCCGCGGTCCGGGGGTGGTACCGGGGGCTGTCGGCTCCTGGTTCCGCGCGCCCCGCGCAGCCGCTGTGGCCGCCCACGGCCCGTACGCGCGGCTGCCGCCGCGTTCGGCATTTCCACTGTGGTAAAGCCCAAAATGTCCCGGGTGTTCCGGGTGAGGTCATCCTCCCCTCGTCCCTCAGACCCCTCCCCTATTCGTGTTGACCTGGGTATGCGGACGGGTATGCTGTCACTCGCGCAATCGGGAACTATGAGCGCTCCGGCTGCGGGACGACCACAGGGGGAGCGGCAAATGCTGGAGAGCATCGGACTCGAGAATCGTGACCACGACGTTTATAGGGCACTTCTCGTCCATCCCGGCTGGGATATGCGGGACATAGGCCAGAACCTCGGCATGGGGGAGGCCGAGGTCCGCGAGACGCTGGACCGGCTGACCAGGTTCTCGCTCCTGCGTTCCGCCTCCGAGGCCGAGCCGTTCGTACCGGCCAGCCCGGAGCTCGGGCTCCTCCCACTGCTGCAGAACCTGGAAGCCGAACTGGACGAACGCCGCGCCAGGCTGTCGCGCGACCGGGCCATGCTGACGGCCCTGACGTCCGAGTACACCGCGCGGCGCGTCCAGAACGACGTCGCGGGCGTCGAGCGGCTCGTGGGCCTGGACGCGGTGCGCTCCCATCTGGGGCAGCTCGCCCAGGGAGCCACCTCCGAAGTGCGTGCGTTCATGCCGGGTCCGGCGCTCAGCCAGGCGGCGCTGGACGCGTCACGCCCCCTGGACGTACAGAACCTCGCGCGGGGCGTCCGCATGCAGACGGTGTACCTGGACACGGTGCGCAAGGACCCCGCGACGGTCGAGTACGCCACCTGGTTCGCCCGGCAGGGGGGCCAGACGCGCACCATGCCCTCCCTGCCGATGCGCCTCATCCTCTGCGACCGGTCCGTGGCCGTGCTCCCCGTGCGGCCGGACGCGAGTGAGCAGGGGGCGTTCGTCATCCGCCTCACCAGCATGGTCACCGCGCTCAACCAGCTCTTCGACCTGACCTGGGAGCGCGCCACCCCGCTGGGAGAGTCCTGCGCTCCGCACTGCGACGGGCCCAGCGAGCGCGAGCTGGCGCTGCTCAGGATGCTGGAGGACGGCCACACCGACGAGGTCATCGCGCGCAAGCTCGGGGTGTCGATCCGCACGGTCCGCCGTCTGATGGCCGACCTGCTCAAAACGCTGAACGCCGAAAGCCGGTTCCAGGCGGGCCTGCAAGCCGCCCGCCGAGGGTGGATCTGACGGGTTCGGCGGCCGGGCCGGGGAATTGCGTCGGCGGCGGCGAATTCCGAAGCCGGCGAAGTCCGTTCGTAACATCCCGTAGTGTTCGGTGCGCCCGACCGCGGGGTACCGGAAGCGTCGGCGGTGGCCCGGTGGCCAATTCAGGCCATGGCATCAGGCGGCCGTATCAGCCATCGTTTGATGTTCCCAAAGGCTGGCTATGGTGAGCCTTGTGTATGCCATCAAGGTGTTCCTGCAACCGCCGTACGGTGCTCGAACCGCCGGCCCGACCAGCAGCGGACCCATCGAGGACGGGCTCGTCGCAGACCCCCAGCCCGGGATCGCCCATGTGAGCCTCGTTCCGCTGGCCTCGCAGGTCGTGGCCATGACCTTCGTCGTCGCCGCCGATCTCCGCGCCGCCGAGCGGCTGGCCGCCGCGGCGTGGGAGGCCTGGCTCGGCCGTGACTGGTCGGCGGGCTGGAAAATGTCCTCGTACGGCGCCGATCTGATGCTGGGCGTCTGGGCTGCCGCAGAGGCGTTCATTCGCCAACCTGGCTCAAACTGACCGGTTGGTGCCATGGCCTACATGGGCCATCCGGAATCGTAGCCACCGGTCGGCGGCTACAGCGAGTATCAGTCAGGACGAGGGCCCCACTGCGTCGGACGATTACGCAGAACTGCCCGTTCCTCCGTGTCTTCCCCACATACCCCTGTGGTTCCGGCATGCATTTTTTCCTTGAAAGGCAACCATGCACGACCGAATGAACCGAATTTCCCGGGCAGCCGTTCTCGGCGTTCTCACCGTCCTCTGTGCCCTTCCGGTGCTCCTCCCCGGCGATGCGGCCCCCGAGGTGGCCCCCGAGGTGACCGCGGCGGCGCCCGCCGCGGTGGTCCACGAGGAAGGGCACGAGGCCCTCCCGGCCCCCCGCAACTGGGCCTGGGACTAGGGGGTGCCCCCCTGGAACCCTCCAGCTCCCGACGACCGATGACTCGACCCGGCGCGCGCCGGGAAGGAAGCAGGCACCGATGCAGACCGACATGACGCCGGCCGAACTCACCGACCGCGTGCGGGCCATCTGGACCGAGGTCCTGGGCCGCTCCGACTTCAGCGACAGCGACAGCTTCTTCGAAGCGGGCGGGCATTCTCTGCTCGCGTCGAAGGTGATGGCACGGCTCGGACGCGCTGTCGGCACGCGCCTCTCCATGCAGCTGATCTTCGACCACCGCACGGTGGAGCGGCTGGCGGACGCCGTTCACGCCCAGGTGTCCGCCCAGAACTGACCCCGGCGCCGGGCGCCGGCCCCGGGGCGCGAACGGACGCCCCCCGCCCGCGGATCCCGCGCCCGCTCGGGTACGCGCACCGATCCGCCCGCCCGCGTCGGCCGGTGAGGCCGGACCACCCCCTTCCCTTTCCTTCCTGGAGTCACCCATGTCCCCTCTCGTCGTCGTCAACGGCGAAGGCCAGCACGCGCTGTGGCCGCACACCCCGGAGATCCCCTCCGGCTGGCGGGCCACCGGCTTCTCCGGGACCGAGGAGGAATGCCTCGCCCACATCGCGGAGGTCTGGACCGACATGCGCCCGCGCTCCCTGCGGGACCTGTCCGCCGCCGCGCCGAACGTCCTGGCGACCGAGCGGTTCGTGCTGCGCGAGCTGACCGCCGACCAGGTCGCCGCGCTGCTGCGCGACGACGCGCCGGGCGAGGACTGGGCGCCCGGCTACCCCATGGCCGGTACGCGCGCCGCCGCCGCCGGGTACGGCGAGCGCCCCGCGGACCAGCACGTCCGGGGCTTCGGCATGTACCAGGTCGTACGGTGCGCCGACGGCCGGGTGATCGGTGCCATCGGCTTCCACGCCCCGCCCCGGGAGGGCTCCGTCGAGGTGGGGTTCAGCCTCGTGGAGTCCGGCCGTGGCGCCGGGTACGCGAGCGGCGCGCTCCACGAGCTGACGCACTGGGCGCTGGCGCAGCCCGGCGTCGGCGCGGTCGTGGCGCGCACCTTGAGGGACAACACCGCCGCGCGGGCCGTACTGGAGCGGGCCGGCTTCCACCGGACCGCCGAAGAGGCGGAGTTGCTCCACTACGCCCACACCGGCCCCGCCGCCCACACCGCCCCCGAGGCCCCCGCCGGCCGGGGCGCCGCGTGAGGGCGGTCCGGCCGCGCGCCGTGCTCGCGCACACCAAGGACATCCCGGTCTCCGCGACGATCCACGGCGGTATCGCCGCCGCTGCCGCCCTGCACCCCGACGCGGTCGCCCTGCGGTACGGGGACGGCCTGACCGTCGGCTACGGGGAACTGGACGCCGCGGCGAACCGGTTCGCCGCCGAACTTCTCGAACTGCGCATCGGCGAGGGCGACTTCGTGCCGGTCCTGGTGCCGCCCGGCCCGGTCCTGCCCGCCGTACTGCTGGCCGTGCTCAAGACCGGTGCGGCGTACGTGGCGCTGCCCGTGGACTGGCCGGCGGGGCGGCTCCAGCAGATCGCCGACCGGTGCGGGGCCCCCGTCCTCATCGTCGGCGAGGGCGTCGAGGTCACCGTGACGGGGCGCGCGAGCGTGCGCGTGCCGTCCGGCGTCACGGCCCTCGCGGCGGACCGGAGCGGCCGCCCGGTCCCCGCCGCCGCCTCGGCGAACTCGCCGGCCTGCGTCTTCTTCACCTCCGGCTCCACCGGAGAGCCCAAGGGGGCCGTCTCACCGCACGCGGCGACCCTGCGGCTGTTCACTCCCACCCCCTACTCCGCCCGGCCCGTCCCGCCGTTCGGCGACTGCCCGGACCTGTTCCCCGGGCAGGCCCCGATCGCGCACTTCGGGCCGCGCACGGTCACCCTGCGCACGTCCTCGGTCGCCTGGGACCTGGCCTCCATGGAGAACTGGGCGCCGCTGCTGAACGGCGGATCCGTCACCTACGGCGCCCCCGGTCCGCTGACCCCGGCCGCCCTGCGGGAAGCGGTGGAGGTGCACGGCGTCAACACGCTCACGATCACGCCGTCGCTCCTGAACACCCTCGTGGACGAGGACCCGCGCTGCTTCGACGGCATCGCCCAGGTGCTCACCGGCGGCGAGCGGATGTCGGCCGAACACGCGCGGCGGCTGCTGACCGCCCACCCGGCGCTCCACCTGGTGAACGGGTACGGGCCCGTCGAGTGCACCATCCTGGCCACCGCGGTCCGGATCCACGACGTGGCGGCCCTCGAAGGCGCGGTCGACGTGCCGATCGGCACCGCCCTGCCCGGCACCCTCGTGCTCGTGCTCCGGGCGGACGGCGCCGTCGCCGGCCGGGGCGAGACCGGCGAGATCTGGCTGGGCGGCCCCGGACTGGTCCACGAGTACCTCGGCGACCCGCGCCAGACGGCGCGGCAGTTCGTCGAGACGCCGCTCCCGGCGGAGGTCACCGGCCTGCCGGACGGCACCCGGGTCCGGCTGTACCGGACCGGCGACCTGGGCGTGCTCGACGAGGCCGGGATGCTCTGGTACCGCGGCCGGGGAGACCGGCAGCTGAAGATCCGCGGGGTCCGTGTCGAACCGGCGGAGACCGAGGCCGCACTGCGCCGCGAGCCGGGCGTGCGCGACGCCGCCGTGGTCGCGCTGCGCGACGCGCAGGAGCGGCCCGTCGGGCTCGCCGCGTGGGTCACCGGCGACGAGGGGCTGGACGTCACGGCCCTGCGGGAGAGGCTGGTCGCGCTGCTGCCCGGCCCCCTGGCACCGCGCTGGATAGGCCGGCTCGACGCCTACCCGCGCAACGGTTCGGGCAAGACCGACTACCCGGAGCTGGAACGCCGCGCCGTCGGCCAGGCCACCCGGGCAGACGGTTCCCGGCCCGCGGCGGGGCCCGGGGAGGAGCTGGTGGCGGCCGTGTTCGCCACCGTCCTGGGCGCCCCGAGGGCCTGGTCGGACACCCACCTGATCCACTCCGGCGGCGATTCCCTCGCCGCCGTCCGGATCGCCCACCGGCTCACGCTGGCCACCGGCCGCCGGGTCACGGCCGCCGACGTGCTGTCGGCCCCGCTGGTCGCGCGGCTCGCGGCGCGCATCCCGGAGCTGCCCCGGGCGTCGGGCGGCGCGCCGGGCGCGGACGGAGGGGCCGAGAGCGCCGAATCCCCGCTGTCCGCGGGTCAGATCCGGATCTGGCTCACCGAGCAGTTCGCCCCGGGCTGCCCGCAGAACCTCGTCCACCGCACGACGGAACTCGAAGGCCCGCTGGACGTAACGGCGTTGCGCGCCGCGCTGGGCGACGTCATCGACTGTCATCCGTCCCTGCGGACGGTCTACCTGGAGGACGAGGACGGCGACCCGTTCCAGCGGGTCCTGCCGCCCGGAGGCGTTCCGCCCCTGGACGAGGTCCGGATCCCGGCGGCCGGCCTTCCGGCGCGGGCCCGGGCGGCGGCCGCCGCCCCGGTGGACCTCACCACGGGGCCCCTGCTGCGGCTCACCGTGCTGCACGACCCGCAGGCGCCCGGGCGCGCCGTCGCGGTCCTGGCCGTGCACCACATCGCGGTGGACGGCTGGTCCCTCCCGGTCATCGTCGAGGACCTGCGCCGCGCCTACGAGGCGCGCTCGCGCGGGGACGCGCCCGCCCTGCCGGCGGAGAGCGTCGGATACACGGCCTGGCACCGGGCGGAGGCGGCCACGGCCGACCCCGCCGAACGGGAGCGGCGCGGCGCGGTGTGGCGGGCGGAACTGGCGGGCGTTCAGGACGTGCCCCAGCAGGTACCGCCCCGCACGCCGGGCACCTCCGGCGGCGGCGCGGCCGCCCCCGGCGCGGCCGCCGCCCCCGGCGCGGCCGCCGCCCCCGGCGAGGACGTGGGCGTGATCGCGGCGCCCGTCCCGGCCCCGGCCGCCGCCGCCGTACGCGACACCGCCCGCTCGGTGGCGGCGACCCCGGCCGTCGTGCTGCTGTCGCTGTTCGCGCAGGCGGTCTCCGACGTCACCGGCGCGCGCCGGTTCTGCGTGGCCGTTCCGGTGGCGGGCAGGTCCGACCCCGCACTCGCACGCACGGTGGGATTCTGCGTGAACACCCTCCCCGTACGCGTCGACACCGAGCCCGGCGGCGATCCGCTCGCGCTCGTACCGGTCCTCCGGGAGCGTTTCCTGCGGGCGCTGCGCGACGAGCTGCCGTTCAACGACATCGTCGCGGCCGTCGGCGGCGACCGGGGCCACCGGATGCCGCTCGTCCAGGTCTGCCTGGCCTACCAGACGGACGCCGACCCCGTCCTGACCCTGCCGCCCGCCCGCTCGCGCCCCGCTCCGACTCCGGCCGGCGACGGCGGCTTCGAGCTCACCTGGGAACTCTGGCCGGCCCGTTCCGGCGCGGACGGCCCGGTCGCGGGCACCGTGCAGTTCCGTGCCGAGGCCTTCCCCGCCGCGACGGCCCGCGCCCTGCGGGAGCGGATCGCCGCGCTGCTCAGCGCGCTGGACGCGCCCCCGAAGCCGCCCCGTCCCGCAGAAAGCGACATCACCGCATGAACTTCCTGAACGACACCGTGGCCGGCCCCGTGGGGCGGGACCTGCCCCCGGACGCCTGGAACGACACCGCCCGCCCCTTCGACCGGGCGACGACCCTGTCCGCGCTGCTCGCCGAGGCGGCGCGCCGGGTGCCCGAGCGCCCGGCGCTCCTGGACGGCGCCCGCACCCTCACCCACGCCGAACTCGACCGGCGGGCCGAGCGGCTGGCCAATCACCTGCGCACGCTGGGCATCGGCAGGGGCTCCCACGTGGCCCTGCTGTCCACCCGGTCGGCGGAGGCCGTCATCAGCCTCCTCGCCGTCCTCAAGGCGGGCGCCACCTACGTGCCGCTCGACATCCGGTGGCCGCGGTCGCGGCTGCGGTCGCTGCTGGCCGGCCTGGGCGTCAGCGCCCTGCTCACCTCGCGGGACCAGCTCCCCGCCGTCGCGGCGGTCCGCTGGGACGTGCCCACGCTGCGCCACGTCGTCGCGCACGACCTCACGACCGAGGACACCTGGGCGGACTCCTTCGACGAGGAGGCGATCGGTGACCTCTGGAACTACGTGGCGGAGCTGCCCGATCCGCTCCAGGCCGCCGGCTTCAACATCGGCGTCCCCGCCCACCTCTACGCCGCCGACGAAGTGGCCGGCTACCGGGACCACGTGGTGCGACTGGCCCGCGACGTACTGCCCGACGGGGGCGCGGTACTGGAGATCGGCTGCGGTTCGGGGCTGATCACGCAGGCCCTCGCGCCGCACGCCGCGCGGTACACCGCCGTCGATCCGGCCGCCTCCGCGGTGGCGGCCGTACGCGAGCGCGCCGCCCGGGAGGGCGTCACGCTCACCGGCGCCACCCTGTTCGCCCACGAGGCCGCGAGCGCCCTCGACCACCCGGTCGACCTCGTCGTCCTCGCGAGCACCGTCCAGTTCTTCCCCGACACGGACTACCTCGTGCGCGTCCTGTCGGACCTCCTGCCGAAGCTGGCCGCGGGCGGTTCCGTCGTGCTCGCCGACCTCGTCGATCCGGACCTCGGCCAGCACACCGGTCTGAGCGTGCCGCGTTCGTTCTTCGCGGCGCTGGGCAGGGCCGTCCCCGGGGCGGTGGTCAGGGTGCTCGGCCGGGACGCCGCCCGGTGGCCCGCCGACCTGGCCGCGCGCTACGACGTGGTGATCACCGTCCCGGCCCGGATCCCCGAGGACCACGGGCTGCGAGCGCTGCGCACCTGGACGCGCTGGCACGTGGACCGGCGCCCGACCGCGTCGGTCCACAGCGAGCCCGCCGCGCAGGACATCGCGTACGTCATCTTCACCTCCGGGTCCACGGGGGCGCCGAAGGGCGTCATGGTCGACCACCGGGCCGTCGTCAATCTCATCGACTGGATCAACCGCGTCCACGCGGTGGGCGAGGACGACCGGCTGCTGTTCGTCACGTCGTTCTGCTTCGACCTGTCGGTGTACGACATGTTCGGCGTGCTCGCGGCGGGCGGCTCCGTACGGGTGGTGCCGGACGCGGCGCTGGCGGAGCCGGACGCCCTGGTGGACCTGCTCGAACAGGAGCCGGTCACCATCTGGGACTCCGCCCCCGCGGCGATGGCCCATGTGATGCCGTTCCTCGAATGCCGCGACCCGGAGGGCCGGGGCGACCTGCGGCTCGTCCTGCTCAGCGGCGACTGGATCCCGGTGACCCTGCCGGACGAGATCCGGGAGGCGTTCCCGGGCGCGGGCGTGGTCGCGCTGGGCGGCGCGACCGAGTGCACCGTCTGGTCGAACGCCTTCGAGATCGGGGACGTGGACCCGGCCTGGCCGAGCATCCCGTACGGCCGCCCCATGCAGAACTCCCGCTACCACGTGCTGGGTCCGGGGCTGGAGCCCTGCCCGGTCGGCGTCGCCGGCGACCTGTACATCGCGGGCACCTGCGTGGCCCTCGGCTATACGGGGGCGCCCGCGCTCACGGCCTCCCGGTTCCTGCCGGACCCCTTCGCCCCCGCCGGAGCGCCGGAGGGGACGGAGGGGACGGAGGCCAGGATGTACCGCACCGGCGACCGGGCCCGCTGGCTGGCGGACGGCAACCTCGAATTCCTGGGCCGGCTCGACGACCAGGTCAAGATCCGCGGCTATCGGATCGAACTGGCCGAGGTACAGGCGGCGTTGACCCGCTGCCCGGGGGTCAGGTCCGCCGTCGTCCTGGCTCCCCGGAGCGCGCACGGGAGGGAGCTGGTGGCCTTCTACGTTCCCGAGCGGACGGTGGCCGGCGGCGCCCCGGCGGTGACGCCGGAGCAGGTCCTGGCGGCCCTCGGCGGACTCCTTCCCGCGTACATGCTGCCCGGGCGCCTCACCGCCGTCGCCTCCTTCCCGGTCGGCCCCACGGGCAAGACCGACCGGGACCGGCTGCTGGCGGACCCCGGCCCGGGGGCCGCCGCCGGGGGCGCCGGGTGAACGGCGGCCCGGGCGGGGGATCCGCCGCCGGCCGGAGGGACGAGACCGGAGACGAGACCGGAGACGAGACCGGAGACGAGATCGGGGACGAGATCTCCGTCTGGTCGATGGGCGTGCCGCCCGCCGGGGAGCTCGGCGGCTACGACCTCCGGGTGCTCGACGCGGAGGAACGGCGGCGCATGGCGCGGTACCGGCGCGCGGAGGACCGCGCACGCTACGGCTTCGCGCACGTCGCCCTGCGGCGGATCCTGGCCGCGCGGCTCGACGTCGCTCCCCGCGCGGTGCGGTTCCGGCGCGAGCCCTGCCCGGTCTGCGCGGGACCGCACGGACGGCCCGCGCTGGACGCGCCGTCGACGCGGACGCGGTTCTCCCTCTCCCACCGGGGGCAGCGGGTGCTGATCGCCGTCGCCGAACGGACCGTGGGCGTCGACGTGGAGGCCGTCCCCGGCGGCACGACGGTCACGGGCGTGGCGCGCGCCCTGCACCCGGCGGAACGCGCCGCGATCGAGGCCGCGCCGCCCGCCGGGCGGGGCGCGGCGTTCGCCCGCGCGTGGGCGCGCAAGGAGGCGTACCTCAAGGGCATCGGCACGGGCCTGGGGCGCGGCCTCGGCGAGGACGACACCGGGGCGCCGATCCCCGGCTGGCGGGTCGTCGACCTGCCCGTGGACGCGGCGCACGCGGCGGCCCTCGCCGTGCGTTCGCCCCGGCAGCCGGCGATTTCCATGCGCCATTCACCGCCCTGACGCGACCACCACGCGCAGGTACCGCGGCATTGAATTCAGGGCTGCGAAAAGTAATGCGGAAAAGGTTGACAGGGGCTGTCCCGGTCAACATAGTTAAGGTGAACTGATCAAGGAATCCCGCATCGATGGTGCGATGTCCGCTTACGAGCGTGTCGTCTTCCGCGTCGCCCATCCGGGGAATCTGCCTTGGAACTCACCTGGCACTCTTGTCGGTGCAAGATCATGCACGGGGGATTCTGTATGTATTTCCATGAAGGGGAATTCGGCCTGCCCGGACTCTTGCTGATGGAGCTCGAATCGTGGCGCACGTCGCCGCTGGCGCGTGAATTTCCCTATTCGGGGGTCGTGCGCTACATCAGATCCGTCGGGAAGCACTTCCTCGCGGAACCGGTGGTCGAGGCGCTCGTCCAGGTCCGCGCCGCCCAGTCCGAGTGGACGGGCGACGAGGAGAGCCGCAGCCACCTGCGGCGCTTCCTCTCCGTGGTGCTGGACAAGCGCGACGGGACCTACGACTACGCGACCTACACGGCCCTCGGCCTGCTGCGCCCGCCGGCCGCCGCACCGCTCCCCGATTTCGAGGCCGAGATCGGAACCCGCATAGCATTCCTCATCTATGATGCTCTTGCATTCGAATGCGGAGCGGCTCTCGGATACCGGTCCCAGCTTCCGTGCATGCGGCCGCCCCGGGATGCGGTGGAGAAGCGACTGCGCCATGGCCTCCGTGTCGCAACCGAAATGGACGCTTTCAACAGCAAGCCCATCACACCGAGGGTCTCCGGCCTTCAGGAGCGGTTCGACCAGCTCATCGACGTGCTCGAAGGGGCGCCGTCCGGAATGGCGACGAGGCTGGATCAGACCATTCTTCCGGTCTACATCATCCACGACGAATACCTCTTCATCCGAGTGCTACAGTCATTCGAGTCGATATTCGAGCACCTGGCCCGACTGGCGTCGGAAGCGATCGTCCGGCTCGAAGCCCGGGAGACGGAAGAAGCCCTTCTGCTGCTCTCCTCGATCGCCCGCGTCCTGAGCCTCGGCCTCCCGCTCTTCTCCCTGCTCGCCACGATGCAGCGCGAGTCGTTCGAGTTCTTCAGGAAGTTCACCGAGGGCGCCAGCGCCATCCAGTCGGTCAACTACAAGACCTTCGAAGCCCTGTGCGGCACCCCGGCGCCCGCACGCGTCGAGTCCGCCGCCTTCCAGTCCGTGCCCGAGGTGCGCGGCCGCGTCCTCGGGAGCATGACGACGGTGCGCGGGGCCGCGGACGCCCTCATCGCGAGCACGCCCCACGACCCGGAGGCCGAAGCCCGGCTGACCCGGGCGATGGCGCACATCGAAGCCGTCCACCAGCGGTGGAAGCGAACCCACTACCGGCTGGCCGTCCGCATGATCGGTTCGGTCAGCGGCACCGGCTACACCGCGGGCACCCCGTATCTGAGATCCGTCATAGACAACAGACTGTTCCGCCGAGCTGAGGAGACCACGTACTAATGGCACGACGCATGGAAGAAGGCCGGCCGGGCGAGGCCAAGGCCGTTCTGAACCCCGACGAGCCCAACCCGCTCCTGCGCTTCGAGTACGACCGCGGCAGCAACTACGAGAGCGACACCCGGATCACGACCGCCATGGCGGCCCTGGTCCCCGAGGCCGAGCTGCACAACTCCGACCACCGGATGTTCCAGATCGTCCACCTGGTCAACGAATACGTGTGGTGCGCGATGCACCACGAACTGCGCGGCGTGGCCGGAGCCCTCGACAACGACGACTACGCCCTGGCCGCAAGGCTCCTGACCCGGACGAACGGACTGGCGGAGATGCCCGTCCAGTGCGTCCGGCTGCTCCAGGACTTCCTGCCCCAGGCCAGCTTCCTGCGGATGCGCGACCTGATCCCGGCGAACACCAGCGGGCTGGACTCGCCGGGCGGACGCAACCTGCGCCGGGTGTGCCGGGCGGTGTGGCAGTCCTTCGAAGCCGCCATGAAGCGGCACGACATGACGCCCCGTGACCTGGTCGAGGAGTTCGCGCGAGAGGGCGGTGCGGTGCCCGCCGAGTGGCTGGGCGGCCTCTCCACGGTGCAGACCGCACTGCACGCCCTCGACTGCAAGCTCATGGAGTGGAACCAGCTGCACCTGCGCCTGGTCCGCACGCACCTGGGCGGCCACCCCGCCGCGCGCGCCGAGCAGAAGCCCTCGGCGGCCGCCGACGGCCCGACCAGTCTGCGCGGTGAGCCCGTGAGCGAGCTGGAGCGCCTCTCCGAGCGGTCCGTCTTCCCCCGCCTGTGGCAGGGCGTCGACGACACCTACCGGCAGGCCACCCCGGCCCGGGCCGTCCAGGCATGACCACCGTCGTCACGGCCGGAGCCGAGCAGATCGACCTCTGGCTGGCCGCGAGCCAGGATCCGGAATCCTCCCGCTACAACGTCCCCGTCTGCCTGGAGTTCCAGGGCCCGGTCGACGAGTCGGCCGTCCGCGCGGCCCTCGTCCGGCTGCACGAGCGCCACCCGGCCCTGCGCTCCTCGTTCCGCACGGACGACGACGGCGTCGTCGGGCAGCTCGTCGCCGACCGCGTCGAGCCGTCCCTCAGGGTCGTCCGCTCCGGCGGGGACCTCGACGACGCGGGCAGGGCGGCCTGGGCCCGCCGAGCGGGGCTGCGGCCCCTCGACATGACGACGCCCGGCCTGCTGCGCTCCGATCTCCTGCTGGAGAGCGACGGGGCCCTGCTGGTCATGACGGGCCACCACATCGTCCTGGACGCCGCCTCGGTCGACATCCTCGTGGACGACTTCTGCTCCGCCTACGAGGACGCGGTCGAGCCCCGGCCGGCCCCCTCCCGGGAGCGCCCGCCGCAGGACGAGGAGCCGCCCGCGGACCCGGCCGCGGACCTCGACCACTGGCTCGGCCTGCTCCACGCCTCGTCCGAGATGCTGGAGCCGCTGCCCGACCTGGTACGGGGCGTACGCCCGTCCTCGGCGGGATGCGAAGAGGCGTCGGTCACCGGCGAGTCGCTGGCTGCCCTGCGCGCCCACTTCGAGTCCGCCCTGGTCTCCCCGGCCATCGGCGTCCTCGCGGCCTGGACCGCCGTCCTGCACCAGTGGAGCGGGCAGCCCGAAGGCCTCCTGGGCATCCCGTTCGGCGGCCGGTTCGGCCCCGGCGCCGACGACACCGTCGCCCTGGTGGCGCGCGTGCTTCCGGTGCGGTCCTCCTTCGCACCGGCCACACCGTGGGCCGATCACCTGAGCGCCGTACGCGGCCAGGTCATCGAGTCCTTCGAACACTCGGGCGTGGACACCGCCGCCCTGCGCGCGCGGCTCGCCGCGAAGGGGCAGCGGTACCCCACCTTCCGCGCCACCTTCACGCACCGCACCGAGCCCGCCCCCCGGCGGCTGCGTACCGGCACCACCGTCACCCGGGCCGAGGTACGGCTCGGCGCGGTGAAGCACGACGTGGCGCTGATGGCGGTCGAAACGGCCGACGGCCTCACGCTCAAGCTGGACTACGACGCCGGCATCCACCGGCGGTCCACCGCCCGGGCGATGCTCGACCAGCTCACCGGCCTCCTGCTCGCCGCCGCGGCGAGCCCGTCGACGGGCCTGGGCGCGCTCCTGCTCGCATCCGACGCCGCGGCCGCGCACGCGGCCCGGCCCGCAGCCCCGGCCCCCCACCCGGACATGACACCGCCGGACATGGTCGTCGAGGCCGCGGCGGCCGATCCGGACCGCATCGCCGTGGTCCACGGCGCGCGAACCCTCACCTACGGCGAGCTCGTCGCCGCGTCCGCGCGGCTCGCCCACCGGCTCCTGGCGGAGGACCACCCCGCCTCGCGCCGCGGGCAGGAGCAGCCCGAGGAACTCGTGGCGGTCCTGCTCTCCGAGGGCATCGACGCCGTCATCGCCTTCCTCGGCATCGCCCTGGCCGGCAAGGCGTACCTGCCGCTGGAGCCCGGCTACCCCGACGAGCAGCTCCGGGCGATCCTGCGGGACTCCGGCGTCCGCCGGGTCCTCACCTCGTCCGACGCGCTGGAGCGCGTCTCGGGCCTCGGCCTCGCGGCGCACTCCCTCACCGACCTGCTGGCCGCCGCCTCGGGCCTCCCGGCCGTCCCGCCCGCCGTCGCGCTCCACCCCGACATGCTCCTCAACGTCCTGTACACCTCCGGATCCACCGGACGGCCCAAGGGCGTCATGCTGTCGCACCTGGGCGTCTCCCGGCTGATGCGCGGCGACGGATACGTCCGCCTCGAAGGGGGTGACCGGATCGCGCACCTGTCCCCGCTGAACTTCGACGGCGCGACCTACGAGATCTGGGGGGCGCTGACCCACGGCGCCCGCCTGGTGATCCTCGACCGGGAGCTGGCGCTCTCGCCCGCCGGCCTGCGCGACGCCATCGCCGAACACGGCGTCACCATGCTCATGGTCACGACCCCGCTCTTCCACAACCTCGTCACCGAGGCTCCCGACCTCTTCCAGTACCTGCGGGTGATGGTCTTCGGCGGCGACACCGCCGCGATCCCGCAGGTGGCGCGCGCCGTGAAGTGGTGCGGTCCCGGGGTGCTGCTGCACGGCTACGGACCCACCGAGAACTCCTTCACCTCGATGTTCACCCGCGTCGACTCGGTGCGGGAGGGCAGCCGGACGCTCCCGATCGGCCGTTGCGTCCCGGGCACGCAGGCGTACGTCGTCCACGAGGGGACCTTCGACCTCGCTCCCGTGGGATGCCCCGGCGAGCTGCTGCTCGGCGGCACCGGTCTCGCCCGGGGATACCTCGGCGACCCGCGCCGTACGGCCGCGGCCTTCGTGCCGGACCCCTTCGGCGGCCGGCCGGGCAGCCGTCTCTACCGGACGGGTGACCGGGTCCGCCTCCTGCCGGGCGGTGAGATCGAGTTCGTCGGGCGCATGGACGAGCAGGTCAAGATCCGCAGCCAGCGCATCGAGCTGGGAGAGGTCCGCTCCGCACTGCTCGCCGACCCCGCGGTCCGAGCCTGCCACGTCACGGCCTGGCGCAATCCGCGCGACGAGAAGGAGATCGCGGCCTACCTGGTCATGCGGCCGGGCGGCAGCTCGCAGGACGTGCGGTCCCGGATGGGCGCGGTCCTGCCGGACTTCGCCGTGCCGACCGTCTGGGCGGAGCTGGACGAACTCCCGCTCAACGCGAACGGCAAGGTCGACCGGCGCCGGCTGCCCGCTCCGCGGCGCCGGGCCGGCTCCCGTCCGGCCGCCGTCCCGGCGCGCGCCGCGCAGGCCGCGCAAGCCCCGCAGGCCGCGCAAGCCCCGCAGGCCGCGCAAGCCCCGCAGGCCCCGCAGCCCGCAGCCCACGGCCTGGCCGCCGTCCGGGCCGCGTGGTGCGAGGTGCTCGGCGAACTCCCGGCGGACGACGACGTCAACTTCTTCGAGGCCGGCGGCCATTCGCTGCTGCTCGCACGCCTCCAGGCGATGCTCAAGCGGCACGCCGGTCTCGAACTGGGCATCGCCGAACTGCTCCGGTTCACCACCGTCCGGGCCCAGGCGGCACGACTGGAGGGCGCCGCGGCGCTCGCACCTGGTACCGTCCGGGCCGCCCCAGACGCTGCGGGCACGGCCGACGAGCCGATCGCCGTCATCGGCGTCGCCGGGCGCTTCGCGCTCGCGCCGGACGTGTACGCCTTCTGGGACAACCTGCGCGACGCCCGCGACTGCGTCGCCGGCGCGGACAGCGCGCCGGTCGCGCTCGGCGACGGCCGGCTGCGCGTCGACCGCTGGGGCCTGCTGGAATCGCCCCGCGCGTTCGACGCCGAGCTGCTGCGGCTCTCTCCGGCCGAGGCGCGTGCGACCGACCCGCAGCACGGGCTGCTCCACGAATGCCTGTGGGCCGCCATGGAGAACGCCGCGGTCACCCTGGACCGGCTGCGCGGGCGCACCAGCATCTACGCGGGCTGCGCGGAGAGCGAAGCACCGCGACCGCCCGACGGGAGCTCCCTCGCGGAGGGGCTGGCCGGCGCCTTCCACGCCAGGCCCGCGTTCGCCGCCACCCGGTACTCCTACCGGCACGACTTCCGGGGCGAGAGCGTCATGGTCGACACGGCGTGCTCGACCTCCCTGGTGGCCGTCCACCTGGCCTGCGCCAGCCTGCGCTCGGGCGCCAGCGACTACGCCTTCGCGGGCGGGGTGTCGATCGCCGACCCGGCGAACGGCGGCTACGTCTACGAACCCGGCATGATCTACGCCACCGACGGCGTGTGCCGCCCCTTCGACGCCCGCGCCACCGGCACGGTCGGCGGGGACGGCGCCGGGGTCGTCCTCCTCAAGCGGCTCTCCGACGCACTCCGTGACGGGGACCCGGTGCACGCCACGATCGTCGGCTCGGCGATCAACAACGACGGCAGCCGCAAGGCCGGTTACACCGCGCCCGGAGCGGACGGCCAGGTGGCCGTGGTGCGCGGCGCGCTGCGCGACGCGGGCCGGGACGCGGGCCGGCTCGGTTTCGTCGAGACCCACGGCACCGGCACCCGGCTGGGGGACGCCGTCGAGGCGACGGCGCTGGCCGAGGCCGTCGGGGAGCGGACGGCCGCGCTGCCCGTGAGCTCGGTGAAGTCCGCGATCGGCCACTGCAACACGGCGGCCGGGATCGCCGGGCTGCTCACCGCGGTCTACGCGCTACGGGAGAAGACCCTTCCCGGAACGGTCAACTCCGGGCAGCCGATCGAGGAGCTCACGCAGAACGGGAGCCTTCGCCTGGTGACCGCGAACGAGGAGTGGCCGGCCGGGGACGCACCGCGCCTCGCCGCGGTCAGCTCGTTCGGAATCGGCGGTACCAATGCCTGCGTGCTCGTGGAGGAATTCACCGGGCCGACTGGGGAGATCCATCAGTGACTGTACGGAACAGGGCCGAACCGCCCTCCATCCTGCCGCTCTCCGCGCGGTCCGGGATGGCCCTCGCGAACGCCTCGGCCCGCCTCGCCGCCTTCCTGGCGGACCACGGGGGCGCCACCGGCCCGCGGGACGTGGCGCACACGCTCGTCCACGGCCGCGAGAGCTTCGGACACCGCCTCGCCGTGCTCGCCGGTGACACGGAATCCGCGGCCGCCCTCCTGCGGGAGCCCCACACCCCCTCGGCCGACGTCCTGCGGGGCACCGCCGCCGAAGGCGCGCCCCGCACCGTCTTCGCCTTCACCGGCCAGGGGGGCCAGTACACCGGTATGGCGGCGGGCGCCTATGCCGCCTACCCCGAGTTCCGGGAGTGGATCGACCGGGCCCACGCCCTGCTGGACGGCGTGATGCCGTATCCGCTCCGGGACTGCCTCTTCGACGCGGACCGGGCCGCCGACCTGGCCCGTACGGACGTCGCGGCGCCCGCGCTGCTCGCCGTGCAGTTCGGCCTGGTACGGGTGCTCGCGCGCTACGGCGTGCGGCCCGACGCGGTCCTGGGCCACAGCGTGGGCGAGTTCGCGGCCGCGGCCGTCGCGGGAGCGGTGTCCGAGGAGGACGCCCTCCTGCTGGTCGCGGAGCGCGGCAGGCTGATGGTGGAGCGGACCCCGCCCGGCGCCATGCTGTCCGTACGCTGCCACCCCGACTCGGGCTGGAACGCCGACGCGGTGGCGCGGCTGGCCGCCGACCACCCCCTGGTGGCGGTGGCCGCGGTCAACAGCCCCCGGGACCTGGTGCTGAGCGGCGACGGAACCTCCCTGGAGCGGATCGAGGAGGCTCTGGGCGCGCAGGGCGTACGGACGCGCCGGCTGTCGGTCTCGCACGCCTTCCACTCCCCGCTCCTCGAGCCGATGGCGGACGACTTCCACCGGGCGGCGCGGGCCGTCACCTGGTCGGCGCCCACCTCCGCCGCGTGGTTCAGCTGCGCGGCCGGTCCGATGGAGACGGCCCCCGGCGCCGCGCACTGGCGGGACCACCTGCTGCGCCCGGTGGCGTTCTGGGACGCCCTCTCCCGGGTGTGCCCGGCGGGGACCCCGACCGTCCTGGTGGAGATCGGCCCGCACCCCACGCTCCTCCAGCTCGCCGGGCAACTGGCCGATCCGCCCGCCCTGGTGCCCACGCTCGACCGGGACCGCGACGCGGCCGCCGCCGTGGCGGCAGCCGCGGCCCGGGCATGGTGCCTGGGCGTTCCCGCGGACCTCACCGGCGGCCTGCCCGGCCGCAGGATCCACCTCCCCGGCTACGGATTCGACCGCCGGGTCCACTCGGAGCGCGAGGAACCGAAGCCGGTCAGTACGGGTCCGGGAACGGGCCAGGCCCGCGACCGGGACCGGGACCGGGACCGGGCCGACGCGGCCGGCACCGCCCGGCCCGCGGCGCGCGAGGTGCTCGCCGCCATCTGGACGGACCTGCTGGCCGTCACCCCCGAGGAGTGCCCCTCGTTCGTCGCGGCCGGCGGCGACTCGCTGACCCTGCTGCGGCTGCGCCAGCGGCTGGAGACGGAACTGGGCACCGCGCCCGCCCTGGGCGAACTGCTGGACGCCGGGACCTTCGGGGCCGTGCTCGCGCTGCTGCCCGGCCACGGCGCGGAGCCCGCCTCCCCGGCCCCGGCCACGGCCCCGGCCCCCGCCCCGGCCGCCCCCTCGGAGGTGGCCTCCTACGAGCCCTCCCTGGCCCAGCGGCGGATGCTGTTCGTGGACCTGATGCAGGAGGACTCCAACCAGCACAACGTCACGCTCGCCGTGGACATCGCGGGCCGCGTGGACCCCGCCGCGATGCGGGAGGCCTTCACCGACGCCCAGCGCCGCCACTCCGGTCTGCGCACCGTCTTCCACCAGCGGGGCGGCCGCTTCGAGACCGAGATCCTCGCCGAGCCGGCCGTGGAACTCGCCGTCCTCGACACGGAGTCCGGACCGGCACGGCATCCGCTCACCGGGGACGACGACGCCCGGGCCTGGGTGCGCGAGCTGGGTGAGCCGCCCCTGCGCTGCCTCGCCGGCCCGCCCGTCCGCGCGACGCTGGTCCTCGGCCCGGAGCGGAGCCTGCTGGTGGTCACGGTCCACCACGCGGTGACCGACGCGACGTCCATGGGCGTCATGGTCGAGGACCTGGCGCAGGACTACCACCGCAGGCGGGCGGGCGACCACAGCCCCGCCCCGGCCGCCCGGCACCAGTTCCACGACGTCCTCGCCGAACTGGAGCGCACCGAAGAGCACGGAACGACGCGGGAGAGCAGCGACTACTGGCGGGAGCGGCTCGACGGCGCCCCCGACCTGGTGCCCCTGCCCACCGACCGCCCCCGTCCCGACGTGCGGGCGGGCGCCGGCGCCCTGTGGGGCAGCGACCTCGCCCCCGGGCTGGCGGCAGGGATCCGCGCGCTGTCCGCCGAGCTGAACGCCACCCCGTTCAGCACCATGCTGGCCGCCTACGCGGTCCTGCTGCGCCACCACAGCGGCGCGGACGACATGGTGATCGCGACCCCGGTCACCAGCAGGACCACGGAAGCCTCGCAGCGGGTATTCGGACTGCTGCTGAACACCCTGGCGCTCCGGATCGGGCTCGGCCACGACGACACCTTCGCCGCCCTGACGAGGAACGTGAGCTCGGTGGTGCTCGAAGCGATCGGGCACTCGGCGTTCCCCTTCGACCGGCTGGTCGCCGAGCTGAACCCGAAGCGCGACCCCGGCCGCACCCCCGTGTTCTCCGTGATGTTCGCGATGCCGGTGGACTTCCCCCTGCCCGCGTTCGACGGTATGACCAGCCGCCCGGTGGAACTGCCGGGCATCGGCGCCAAGTTCGATCTGACCCTGTACGTCACCCCGACCGCGGACGGCGGTCTGCACCTGGACATGGAGTACGACCCGGCGCTCTTCGACGAGGCGACGATCCGGCAGTGGGGCGCCGACTACACGCGGCTGCTGGAAGCGGTGGTGGCCGATCCCGGCGTCCGCCCGGCCCTGCCCGAGTCCGGGGCCCACGGCCCCGGGACCGGCACGACGGAAGGTATGAGCATGACGCCAGACGGCGGCGATCGGCCGTTCAGCGATCTCGAACGGTACGTCGCGGACCTGTGGTCCGAGAACCTGAAGGTCGCCGTCCACCGCCCCGACGACGACTTCTTCGAGATCGGCGGGCACTCCCTCCAGGTGCTGACCTGCCTGGTCGAGATCCAGGAGCGCCACCCCGACACCACCATCCAGGACTTCTTCGCCCACCCGACCGTGGAGCAGTTCGCCGCCAGACTGGCCGAACTGGAGACGCAGCAGCCCGCGCCCGCCGTCCGGGAGCCGGCCGGCCGCCCCGGCCCCGCACCCGCGGTCCGTACGGCCCCGCCCGCCGAGGCCCCGGCGGCCGACGGCGGTGAGGTCCTCCTCACCGGCGCCACCGGCTTCCTCGGCGCGCACCTGCTGGCCGCGCTGCTGCGCGAGCCCGGCCGCCGGGTGGTGTGCGTGGTGCGCCGCAGCGGTGGGGCGGCGCCCGAGGACCGGCTCGCGCAGGTGGCCGCGTACTACGTCCCGGACGTCCTTCCCGAACTGCACCGGGTACGGATCATCGAGGGCGACCTGAGCACGCTCGGGAAGGACGCGCTGGCGGCCGCCACCGAAGGGGTCCGCGAGGTCATCCACGCGGCCGCCGAGGTGCGCCACTACGGACCCGACGACCACTACGCGGCGAACAACATCGCCCCGACCGCCCTGCTCGTCGCTCTGGCTCTGGACCGCGGCTGGCGCATGGCCCACATGTCCACCCTGTCCGCCGTCGGCCCCGCGGCCGGGGACGGGCCGACGGTCATCCTGACCGAGGAGGACTTCGACCGGGGCGAGAGTTTCGACAGCCCCTACGCCCGGTCCAAGTACGAGGCCGAACTGGTCGTCAGGAAGGCCATCGCCGACGGCCTGGACGCGACCGTGCACCGCGTGGGCACCCTGGTCGGCAACACCCGGACCGGGACGTTCCTGCCCGACCCGAGCGTGAACATGATGTACCAGATCCTGCGGGTGATCCTCAGCTGCGGCCTCGTCCCCTCGGCGCCGGGCTGGGGCATGGACCTGATCCCCGTCGACTTCGCGGCCGACGCGATCCTGGCGCTCTCGCGCGATCCGGCGCACTCGGGCCGCACCTTCCACGTCTGCAACCCGGTCAGTCTCCCCTCGACCGGCCTCGTGACGATCCTGCGCGACCTCGGCTACCCCGTCATCCCCGCCCCGCCGGCCGAGGTCGGCAGCTGGCTGGGACGGCCGCAGGCCGACGCCACCGACGCCAACGCCTTCGCCTTCCTCGCCCAGTTCGTCAAGCCCGTGGCCACCCTGGTCCAGTACGACGCACGGGCCACCACCGAGGCGCTGGGCGACCTGCGCTGCCCCGAGCCCGACGCGGCGCTGCTGCGCACGCTCCTGGGCCACGGCATCGCCACCGGTTTCTTCCCCAAGTCCCGGCTCTGGGACTTCGCCACCCGCTCTGAGAACACCCGAACCAAGGGAGCAGCACAGTGAACCACGACGTCGTCAGCAACGACGAGGGCCAGTACTCGACCTGGCCGGCCGGCCGGGAACTGCCCGAGGGCTGGAAGCCGACCGGATTCAGCGGCTCCGAGGAAGCCTGCCTGCACCACATAGCGCAGGAGTGGACGGACCTCACACCGGTGACCGTGCGCGAGCTGCGCGCACCGCGGACCCACACGTTCAGCACCGAGCGCCTGGTCCTGCGGGAGCTGACGGCCGACCAGGTGGCCGCCCTGCTCGACGAGAACGCCACGTCCGAGGACTGGACCGACGGCTACCCGCTGCCCGGCAGCAAGTACGCCGCCACCGGCTTCGGCCGCCGCACCGCCGACCAGATGCGCTACGGCTTCGGCATGTACCACCTCGTCCGCGCGTCGGACGGCCTGGTCATCGGCGAGATGGGCTTCCACCAGCCGCCGAGCGGCGGCACCGTCGAGGTCGGCTTCGGCCTCGCGGAGTCCTGCCGCGGCGCGGGCTACGCCACCGAGGCCCTCACCGGGCTCGCCCGCTGGGCCTTCTCCCAGCCGGGCGTCGACCGGATCGTGGGCCGCACCACCGAGTCCAACACCCCCTCCCAGGGCGTCCTGACCCGGACCGGCTTCACCCACGTCTCCCGTGACGGGGAGATCGAACGCTTCGTCCTCGGTGCCGGCGACCTCGCCCCCGCCTTCGAGCCCTTCGACCTCGACGACGAGGGCCGCGCCGCCATCGCCGAGGTGATCGAGGCGCGCCTGGCGAACGGACGGCGCCACGAGCTGTCCTTCGTGCCCGGCAGCGGCCCGCTGCTGCGGACGGTCCGCGAGGACGGCCGCGCGCTGGGCTTCGTCCAGTGCGGCGCCCTCAAGGGCGTCGACGACAAGGACAACCACTTCCTGGACATCGTCGTGCGTCCGGAGGCCGCCCGCCGCGGCCTGGCCTCGCGGCTGCTCGCCGAGGCCCGCGTCTTCGCCCGCGCCGAGGGCAAGACCGGCCTGGTCGCCGCCACCGCCGACGAGGACGAGATCTCCGGCGCCTGGGTGCACAAGCACGGCTTCGAGGTGATCGGCCTGCACGGCGTCAGCAAGCGCACGCCCGGCGCGCCGGCCGCCCCGGCCCCCGCCCACCTGAGCGTCGAGCAGGTGGACGCCGCCGACGCCACGGCCGTCGAGGAGCTCGTCGCCCTCGCGACCGTGACCTTCGCCGAGGCCGTGCTGCCCGGCGGTGTCAAGCTCCGGCTGGAGCCGGAGACGGTGCGTCAGATCCTGATCGGAGACGGCGGCGGCCTGCTGCTCCTGTGCCGTCAGGAGGGCCGCCCCGTCGGCTGGCTGGCCTCGGACGCGGTCCGGGACGGCGCCGTGAACCTGGTGGACGTCCAGCCGCTCGCCGAGTGCGCCGGCGCCGGCGTACCGGACGCCCTGCTGGCCGCGGCCGCCCGCTGGGCGGACCGGGAGGAGGTCACGGTGACCGCGATCGTGGAGGAGAAGGGCCAGGCCGAACTCGCCGCCGCCCTGCCCCGGGCCGGTTTCGACCGCAAGGACGGCCGGACGATCTGGCGGCTCACCCTCGACGCCGCCTGCGCGTAGTCCCGTACCGCCGTGCCGGCGCCCGGGCACCGGCCGTTCCCGTCGAACCGAAAGATGCGTCCCATGTCATCAACCAAGCACCATCCGCTCCGCGTGATAGGCATGCTGCCACGGCGCGCCCAGGCGCTGCTGGTCGCCAACGCGGTGAACTCGTTCGGCGCGGGCCTGGTCATGCCCTTCCTGCTGGTGTACTTCGGAGACGTCCGCGGCATGGACATCCGGATCGCCCCCGCCGCCATCGCCGTCACCGGCCTGTGTTCGTTCGGCTCGGGCCTGGTCTGGGGCCACCTGCTGGACAAGCTGAGTTACCGGCTGGTGATGCCGGTCGTCATGCTCATCGCCGGCGTCGGCACCGGCCTGTACGCCCTCGCGGACCGGCCGTGGATCGCCCTGGCCGTCTCGGCCCTGTACGGCCTCGGCATGGGCGGCGTGGGCACCGTCACCAAGACGATGTTCGCCACCGTGGTGCCCAAGGAGCACCGCACGCTGACGTTCGGCCTCGAATTCACCCTCTTCAACGCCTTCGTCGGACTCGGCGTCCTCGTCGGCGGCCTCGTCGCCGCGGGCACCCTGCGCAGCTACCAGCTGCTCTACCTGGGCGACGGGCTCTCCTTCGTCATCACCGCGCTTGCCTTCATGGTCCTGCTGCCGAAGAGCGCCGAGAAGCAGCACCGCAAGCCCGGGGCCGACGCCGACGCCCCCAAGCCCTCCTACCGCACCGTCCTGCGCACCCCCGCCCTCGCGCTGGCCCTGTTCGGCATGCTGCTGTGCGCGACGGTCTCCCTCAGCCAGTTCCAGTCCGCGCTGCCCGGCTACGTCACGGTCAACGACGCGGTCGCGCCGCGCGGGATCTCGGTGGCCTTCATCGCGAACGTCGTGGTGATCGTCCTCGCCCAGTTCCTGCTCATGCCGCGCCTGGCCACCGTCCGCAGGAGCACGCTGATCTCGGCCTCGGGCGTCCTGTCGGCGGCCAGCTGGGTGTGCGTCTTCCTCGCGGGCCTGACCTCCGGGACCGCCGCGCTGGTGACGCTCGTCGTGGGCGTCGCGATCTTCTCGGTCGCCGAGGTCATCGTGATCCCCATCGTCGCCGCCCTCATCAACGGTCTGGTCACCGACGAGGTCCGCGGGCGCACCAACGCCCTGTTCTCCTTCGTCATCTCCGGGGGGATGATCCTGGGCCCGCTGCTCACGACCGCCCTCCTCGACGTCGACCGGGGCAGGGTGCTGATCGTGGTGCTGGCCGTCGCGAGCCTGCTCGTCCCGCTGGCCGGGCTGCGGCTGCGCCGGAGCCTGTCGGACGAGCACGACCGCCCGGCGCCCGAGGCCGCGCCGGAAGGGGCGCCCGGGGCGGCGACCGGGGCGGCGGCCGACGCCGAGCCCGAGGACGAACTGGCCCCCGCCACCGCGTGATCGCCCGCGGCGTCCGGGAGGGACGCCGGCGCCGCGTCCCTCCCGGAGCCCCGGCGGCCCGGCGCCCCGTGCCCGGCGCCCCGGTGCATCCCTTGAGCAGCCCCCGCGAAGGAAGACGACCCTTGATGACGAACCCGACGAGGAAGCCGTGACGAGCTCACTGACCGACCGATTCCGTGCCTTCGGGGACCGCGACGCCCTCATCGTCGACGGCGTCCGGCACACCTACGCGGCCCTGGCGCGACGCGTCCGCGACTGGCGGGCCCACCTCGACGCACACGCGGTCGGCGCCGGCCAGGTCGTCGCCCTGGAAGGCGCCTGCGACGTCGACGTGTGCGCCGCGTTCGTCGCCCTGGCCGACCGGGGCGCGATCCTCGTCCCGCTGCCGCAGTCCTCGGGTGCCAAGCGCGCGGAGTACCTGGAGACCGCCGAGGTGGAGGTGACCGTCACGATGTCCGGCGGGGCGGAGCCCGTCCTGCGACGGACCGGAACGCGGGCGACGCACGCCCTCCACGGACGCCTCCGGGACGCCGGAACCCCGGGCCTGGTGCTGTTCAGCTCGGGAACCACGGGACGCAGCAAGGCGATCGTGCTCGACCTGGGCAAAATGCTCCGGCAGTACGGCGCGCCGTCGAGGGCCCGGCGCACCCTCGGCTTCCTCAGCATCGACCACATCGGCGGGATCAACACCCTGCTGCACACCCTCCACCACGGCGGCACCCTGGTCACGGTCTCCGACCGCAGGCCCGCCACGGTGTGCGCGGCCATCGCCGGCCACGGCGTCGAGGTCCTTCCCACCACGCCCACCTTCCTCAACATGCTGCTCATCTCCCACGCGCACGAACAGCACGACCTGACGTCGCTGGAACTGATCACCTACGGCACCGAGCCCATGCCCCAGCGCACGCTCCAGCTGCTCAACGAGGCGCTGCCGTCCGTGCGGTTCAAGCAGACGTACGGTCTGTCCGAGCTCGGCATCATGTCGACCAAGTCCAAGGGCGACGGGAGCCTCTGGGTCAAGCTCGGCGGGGCCGGGTTCGACTACCGGATCACCGCAGGCATCCTCTGGGTGCGCTCCGACACGGCCATGCTCGGCTACCTCAACGCGTCCGCCCCCTTCGACGACGAGGGCTTCTTCAACACCCAGGACGCCGTGGAGAGCGACGGCGACTACGTACGGATCCTCGGCCGCGTCAGCGAACTGATCAACGTCGCCGGGGAGAAGGTCTACCCGAGCGAGGTCGAGGGCGTCCTGCTCGACATCCCCAACATCGCCGAGGCCACGGTCTGCGGCAAGCCCAGCCACGTGACGGGAATGGTGGTGAAGGCCACCGTGAAACTGGTCGTCCCCGAGGACGAGCGCGAGGTCGCCCGCCGGGTCCGCGCGTACTGCGCCCAGCGGCTTGAGGCGTACAAAGTCCCGCTCGTGGTGGAGGTTTCCACCGCCGACCAGCACTCCGACCGCTTCAAGAAGGTGCGTACACCCGCATGACGGACAATCTCAGCACAGCAGTGCAGCACGCGGAGCACGGCGTCGGTGAAGGACGGGTGGCCCTCGTCAGCGGCGGCAGCCGGGGGCTCGGACGCGTCCTGGTCGAACGCCTGCTCGCCGACGGCTGGCGGGTCGCCACCTTCAGCCGCTCCAGCTCCGCGTTCATCGCCGAAACCAGCGCGGCCCACCCCGGCTCCTTCCACTGGGAGGCCGTCGACCTGGGCGATCCCGCCACGGCGCGGACCTTCGTGCGCAACGTGTACCGGACGTTCGGCAGGCTGGACCTGCTCGTCAACAACGCCGGCCTGGTGCGCGAGGAACTGCTCTTCACCATGCCGCCGAAGGCGATCGAAACGCAGATCACCGCCAACCTGGTCGCCCCCATCATGCTCACCCAGGCCTGCGCCCGCCTGATGACCCGCCAGGGCGGCGGATCCATCGTCAACATCTCGTCCATCAACGCCGTCCGCGGCTACCGGGGCGTCTCGGTCTACGCGGCCACCAAGGCGGGTCTCGACGGGTTCACCCGCAGCCTGGCCCGTGAACTGGGCGAGAACGGCATCCGCGTCAACTCGGTGGTGCCCGGCTACTTCGACAGCGCGATGACGGCCGAGATGCCCGCCGCGCACCGCGCCCGCATCGAGCGCCGGACCCCCCTCGGACGGCTCGCCTCGGCGGACGACATCGCCGACGCCGTGCTCTACCTCAGCTCTCCCCGGGCGCAATTCGTGACCGGGCAATCCCTTGTCATTGACGGAGGCCTCACATGCTGAACGCACACGAGTCGATCGAGGCGGAGATCCTGCGCCTGCTCCAGGGCGCGGGCGGCGACGTCCCCGCCATCTCCCCGGCGAGCGACCTGGTCGGGCTCGGCCTCACCTCGCTCATGTTCGCCGAGCTGCTCATCGGCATGGAGATGGAACTCGGCGTGGACCCCTTCCAGGGCGAGACCTCGATCGTCGAGATGCGGACGGTCGCCGACCTCGTCAGAGCCTATGACGCTGCGCTGGCCGCAGAGTCCGCCCGAGTCTGAGGGGGCGAAACGTTGAGCATCTGCGTCCTGCGCGGCCGGTCGGCCACCACCGTGGAACCGGCTGACCTGACCTTGGTCCTCCTGCACCACGCGGGAGGGTCGGCGGGCAGCTTCGTCCCCCTCCTTCCCCACCTCCCCGCGACCTGGCGGATCCTGGTCCCGGAGCTGCCGGCCCGGGCGACCGCGCCCCGGCAGGCCGTCTGCCCGAGCGTCGAGAGCGCGGTGGACTCCTTCGCCGGGGAGCTGGCCGCGGAACTCTCCGGACCGTACGCGGTCTTCGGCCACTGCCTCGGCGCGCTGATCGCCTTCGAACTCGCCCACGCACTCGACCGGCGGGCCCACCGGCCGCTGTGGGTCGGCGTGTCGGGCAGCCCGGCACCCCGGCTCGTCGCCCCCGAGCCGGCGAACGGCCCGCCCGAGGACTGGACGCGCGAGCAGTACGTCGACTACATGCGCTGGCTGGGCGCCACCCCCGAGGCGCTGTGGAGCAACACCGTCCTCGCGGACCGGATGATCGCCGCGCTCCGCAACGACCTCGTCGTGAACCACGGCTACCGCTACACCGGCCGCGCCCCCCTCGCCTCCCCGCTCTCCGTCATGCGGGGGGAGCAGGACCCGCTGGTCAGTGCCCGGGAGATGGCGGCATGGGCCGATCACGCCGACGCCACCGACTTCCGCACCTGGCCCGGGGACCACTTCTACCTCTTCGACCGCGCACCCGAGGTGTGCGGCCGGATCGTGGACGCGATCACCGAAGCGGCCGCGCGGACCGAGACGACGGGAGCCCGCTGATGGCGACCAGATCCGCCCGCGCCGTGTGGCGGGGCCCGCTGTTCGGCGAACGGCCCGAGGACGCCGGGGAGGGGCGGGTCTCCCTCGATTCGGTGGGCACCGGGCTGCCGATGCGATGGAGCAGCAGGGTCTCCGAGCCCGCCGGGGAGAGCACCCCGGAGGAACTCGTGGCGGCCGCGCTGGCCATGGACTACGCCCAGTGCCTCACCCACAAGCTGGAAGAGCGCGGCCACCTCGCCCGCGAACTCGACGTCGAGGCCACGCTCCACCTGGAACCCGTGGAACCGGGCCGGCACTCCCTCACCTCGGGCTCCCTGACCGTCCACGGTGTGGCGGACCTGCCCCCGGCCGTGTTCCAGGACCTGTGCCTGACCGCCCACGAGGAGTGCTTCCTCGTCATCGCCCTGGACCTCCCCGTCTCGGTCCGGGCGACCCTGTCCGCCCCGCCCGGGGCATAGGCCGTCCCTCCGGCCGGCACCTGTCGCGCCGTCCCGCGCGACCGGTGCCGGCCGTGCACACGTACGCCGGAAACGAACCCACGACGAGGTGCACCCGAGCATGACCACCGCCATGACCAGCGGCAGCGACACCGACAGCGACACCGACAGCGACACGTGGTTCCGCAGGTACTCCGCGACGGACGCACCCCGGCGCCGCCTGGTGGTCCTGCCGCACGCGGGCGGCTCCGCGAGCTTCTTCCACTCCTGGGGCCACGCCTTCGGCGCCGGCACGGACGTGCTGGTCGCCAAGTACCCGGGCCGCCACGAGCGGCTCGCCGATCCCTTCGCCGACAGCATGGACGCGCTCGCCGACCAGGTCACCGCGGCGCTGCTGCCCCTCGCGGACGTACCCCTCACGCTCTTCGGCCACAGCATGGGGGCCTCGCTGGCCTACGAGGTGACGCGGCGGCTGGCGGAGCGGCACGGCGTCCGCCCCGCGGCCCTGCACGTGTCCGGCCGCGAGGCCCCGCACCGGCTCGTCCCCCGCGAGCTCTACCGGATGGAGGACGCGGCGCTCATCGCCGAGCTGCGCAGGATGGGCGGGACCGACTCCGCGCTCCTGGACGACCCGGACGTACAGGCCTTCGTCCTGCCGGCGCTCCGGGCGGACCTCACCATCGTGGACACCTACGGTCCGCGCCCCGCCGTCCCCGTCCCGTGCCCCGTCCACGCCTGGATCGGCGACGCGGACCCGGCCACCCCGGCGGCGGAGATGAACGCCTGGCGTGCCGTCGCCCCCCACGGCTTCCGGCTGCGCATCCTGCCCGGCGGCCACTTCTACCTGGTCGAGCAGCACGCCGAGGTGGTGCGCGCCCTCGCGGAGCAACTGCTCGCACCTACCGCAGACCGGGCATCCGGCGCAGGGCGGAACTCGCCGACACCCTGCACCACGCCCACCGCCGAACCGGCCTGAGTGCCTGTCTGGCATCCCTAGCCGTCGTTGGACCTCACCGAGAGACCTGTAGCTTCCGCCCCGAGGCGGCCTGGCCGGCCGGCCGGGCCCGCGGTGAGGGCTGGTGTTGTGGTCGGTTGGCGGGGCTCCCGGGAGGTGGTGGGACGTTCGGGTGTGAGTTCGGTCGGCAGCGACGAATTGCCGGGTGGGGTCATAGGGAGGGATCGTTTCCGCATGATGCTCTACCTCGCATGACCACTCGCAGCAAGCTCGTTCTCGCGGCCACCGTCACCGCGGCCCTCGCCCTCGCCGCCCCGCTGGCGACCGCCTCCCCCTTCACCGCCGCACCGGAGCCGAACCCTGCGCCGCTGATCCGCTCGGGCAACCCGGTGGCCGGCAAGTACATCGTCACCCTCGACAAGCTCGTGGACCCGGCCAAGGCCGCCGAGAAGCTGGGCGTGAAGCCGACCTTCCTCTACACCAAGGCCCTCAACGGCTTCGCCGTCCCGCTGACCCCGCTCCAGCTGACGCTCGTCCGCAACAGCCTGGGGGTGAAGGCGGTCGAGGAGGACTCGAAGCTCTCCTCGCCCGCGTCGGAGGGCGTCCCGAGCCGCTCCGCGCCCCGCGGCCCGGCCTCGGCCTGGGGCCTGGACCGGATCGACCAGAAGCAGCTGCCGCTCGACGGCAACTTCACCACCGAGGGCAACGGCGCCGGGGTGACCGCCTACATCCTGGACACCGGCATCGACTACAAGCACACGGAGTTCGGCGGTCCCGACAACAGCCGCGCCACCTTCGGCTTCGACGCCGTGGGCGACGGCCGGGACGGCATGGACTGCAACGGCCACGGCACGCACGTCGCGGGCACGGTCGCGGGCAAGACCTACGGGGTGGCGTCCAAGGCCAACCTCGTCAGCGTCCGCGTCCTGAACTGCGAGGGCAAGGGCGAGTACTCCGGGATGATCGCCGGGCTGGACTGGGTCATGAAGAACGCCAAGCAGCCCGCCGTCCTCAACGCATCCCTCGGCGGCGACAAGTCCGCGGCGCTCGACGCCGCGGCGACCGCCCTGTCCGACGCGGGGGTCCTGCCCATCGTCGCCGCGGGCAACGACGCCAAGGACGCCGGCACGGTCTCACCGGCCTCCGCCGACCGGGTCGTCACCGTCGCCGCCTCCAACAAGTACGACGAAGAGACCGACTTCTCCAACTGGGGTACGGCCGTGGAGCTCTACGCACCCGGCGAGGACATCCTCTCCGCGAAGCTCGGCGGCGGATCGGTCTCCCTGAACGGCACCTCCATGGCGGCGCCGCACGTCACCGGCGCCGCGGTCCTCTACATGCAGGCCCACCCCAAGGCGGACCCTGCCGAGCTCGCCGACTTCCTGGAGGAGGGGTCCACCAAGGACGTCCTGAAGAAGATCAGCAAGAGCAGCCCGAACGCGCTCCTCTTCACCGGCGGCCTGTAACCCCCGGCCCCTCCACCGGCACCCCGGCCACCCCGCCGTCCCGCTCCACACCGGTGACGTCGGGGTGAGCCCCCAGCGCCGCCACCCGGACCGGGCCTGGAGCGGGACGGCGACGGCGACGGCGACGGCGACGGAGTGCAGGATGTGCTGGGGCCAGGTCTGAAGCTCAGCGTGGGAGACGGCGGGGCTGGCGGGAGTGTGACCGTCGCAGTTGTGTCAGCCCTTCTTCGCCCACTTGGCCTGAGGGCCTTTGCGGGTGAGGCGGCGCGTCATGAGGGTGATGAGTGCCCAGGTCATGTGGGCTTCCTGTCCCTGGGCCAGCGGGAGGCGACCCACCGCCAGTCCTTCACCGTCGAGGGAGCCACCCCGATGTCGTCGGCGAACATGGCCAGCGACTCCTCGACCGTGAACAGGTCGTCGGTCCCGTTCGGCGTCGAACCGCCCGCCGCCCTCATCGGCTCGATCTCCAAGGCCTTGTCCCCCAGGCTGAACTGAGCCCGCGCGACCTGCGCGACCAGCTCGCGCGCTTCGGTGACGATCTGCTCGTAACGCGACCGGGTGACGTTCCCGACTCGTTGACGGGGTTCGCGTGGCGTTCGGTTATGGCGTCACGGTGACGCCATCCGGCGACGCCTTCTGCCGCCAGGCCCTCGTGCGACACCGCGGTGAACAGAACACCGCCGACCGCCGACCGCCGACGTTCGACCCCGACCGTCCACCCCCGCCCGCAAACAGGACAGACGACCTCATCCCCACGCTGCATCGCAGCCACCCGCCGCCGGGCCTGCTCCAGCACCCTCCACCGCCTGGACCTGCACCTACCCGAGCAGAACACTGCTGCTGGCGACGAAGTCGCCAGCAGCAGGACCCCACACTCCCGGCAGTACCGCCGGGCCAGCCCACCAGACGCCACAAGCCTCATCGTCCAGCCACACAGACGCCCTGGCCAGAGATCTCAAACACTCACTGACGCGGCACTAGTTCCGATGCCGCCGGCGTTGGGGCTAGCCCGGGACGGCGCCGACGTCCACCCCCGTCAGGGCGCGGCTCGCCTCCCACAGGCGCGCCGCGACGACGGGGTCGGCGAGGTGGTTCCACAGCGGTGCGCGCCGGGGTTCGCCGCGCAGGCCGAAGACGCGCGGTTCCCACATCCCGCCTCCGCGCACCGCCGGGTCGAGCACGTCCGGGTCGAGCACCGCCGGGTCGAGCACCGCCCGGACGGCGGGCCACGCGCCGGCGTCCTTGCCCTGGAGGACGAGGGCCGCCGGGGCCGCGCCCAGCCGCGCGCCCGCTCCGCGTACGTGCACCGGCGGCCGGGACGGGGTGAGGGAGTCCAGTGCGCCGCCGGGATGGACCACCACGCTCGCCACCGTGCTGCCCGCGGCACGCAGGCGGCGGCCGAGTTCGACGCCGAAGTACATCTGGGCCAGTTTGGAGCGCCCGTAGGTGCGCTTGGGCCGGTAGTCCGCGCGGGACTGGAGGTCGTCGAGGTCCAGCCGCTCGGACTTCGCCGCGAAACTGCCCGTGGTCACGACGCGGGCCGCCGGCGCGGCCGACAGCAGCGGCATCAGCCAGGAGGTGAGGGCGAAGTGGCCGAGGTGGTTCGTGCCGAACATGAGCTCGTGGCCGTCCCCCGTCTCCCGGCGCGGGGGGTCGTCCAGCGCGACCCCGGCGTTGAGGACGACGGCGTCGAGGCGATCAACTCCCAGCGCCCCCAGCTCCCCGGCCACCGCTTCGAGCGAGGAGAGGTCGGCGAGGTCGAGCCGTACGGCCCGTACCCGTGCGCCGGGAACCCGCGTACGGATCGCGTCGGTGGCGGCCCCGGCCCGGGCGGGGTTCCGGCTCCCCAGGACGACGGTGGCGCCGGTGGCCGACAGCTGCTCCGCGACGAAGTACCCGATGCCGGCGTTGCCGCCGGTGACCAGGAAGACGCGGTCACCGGCACCGGGCAGGCACCGGACGTCCCAGGGCGTGGACGGGGGCGTGGACGGGGGCGTGGACGACATGGCGGCGGGTCCCTTGCTGTCGGAGGAGGCGGCTGCGTCGCCCCCTCGGGCAACGCGCCGCCCACGCTCGCAGCGGCCACCGACGGATGACCGACGCGGCGCTGACGCGGCACCGACGCGAGCGCCGGCCGCCGCGCCCACGGCCTCCCCGCACGCGCCTACCGCCCCAGGGCCGCCGCCGTCGACCCGGCCGGCGGCCCCGCCGACGGCCCGCCGGTCAGAACCCGCAGGGCGTGCGCGCGTCCTGGAAGAGCTCGGGGTGGCGCCGCCGGTACTCGACCAGGGACTGGGCCACCGCGGCGCCCTCGCCCACGGCGGCGCCGACCCGCTTGACCGATCCGGACCGTACGTCGCCCACGGCGAACACGCCGGGCCTGCTGGTCTCCATCGCCAGCGCGTCCGGGCCGGCTCCGCCGCCGCCGGTCAGGACGTACCCGCGGTCGTCGAGCTTCAGCGTGCCGCCCAGCCACTCGCTCGACGGGCGCCCGCCGATCAGCACGTACAGGCAGTGCGCGGCGACGGTCCGCTCCTGGCCCCCGCGATCGCGGAGCGTGAGCCCGGTGAGGGTGGACTCGCCCAGGCAGGCGGCCACTTCGGTGCCCAGGAGGACGGAGAGGCCCGGGGTCCGCTCGATGCGCTGCACCAGGTAGCTCGACATGGACGCGCCGAGGTCCGTGCCCCGTACCAGCAGGGTGACCGAGCGGGCGTAGCGCGCGAAGTAGAGGGCGGCCTGTCCGGCGGAGTTGCCCGCGCCCACCATGTACACGTCCTCGCCGGCGGTCGAGGGGGCGTCGGACAGGCACGACCCGTAGTACACGCCGGAGTTCAGGAGCCGGTCGACGCCGGGAGCCGTCAGGCGGTTCCAGTCCACGCCCGTGGCGACGACCACGGCGGCCGCGGTCACCGAGGCCGTCTCCTCGGTTCCGGCCTTGACGAACTCGACGCGGTGGCCGCCGGTCTCGACCGGGGTCACCCGGCTGGCCACCCGGGTGGGCTGCCACTCGACACGGGCCCTGCGCGCCTGCTGGAGGGCCCGCTGAGCCAGGTCGCCACCGGTGAGCCCGACGGGAAAACCGAGGTAGTTCTCGATCCGGGAGGTCGATCCCGCCTGACCGCCGGGCGCGTCGTCCTCGATGACGACCACGCTCATGCCCTCGGCGGCGGCGTACACCGCCGCGGACAGGCCTCCCGGGCCACCGCCGATCACCGCGACGTCGTAATGGTCCCGCCCGGCCGGCCGGATGAGGCCGAGCCGCTCGGCCAGCGCGCTGATCGTGGGGTCCACCAGCTCGGTGCCGTCGCCGAGCCGGACGGTCACCGGCGCCTCCCGCGCGTCCTCCTCGGGGAGCCACCGGAAGAGGACGCCGCTGCGGCCGAGGAAGTCCCGTACCGCGTACGCGGCGGGCGAGAAGCGGCTGCCGCGCACCTCGGCGGTGGGCAACTCCCCCGCGCAGTCGGCGTTCCAGGTGCACAGGGAGTCGTCGAGCGCGCTGCGCAGGTGCTCGGCCGGGCTCTCCTCCCGCTCCTCCCGCTCCTCCCCTGTACGGGCGCCGGGCACGGCGCCGAGGTGTCCGGCCAGCGGCAGCCAGCGCACCCCGGGATGCGCGGCAGCGGGGTCGGGGGCCTCGTCCGCGAGCACGGCCGCCACGGGCACCCTCCGGTCGGCCAGCGACTTCAGCGCCCGGACCACCTCCGCCGGCCCTCCGACCTGCAGTACGCGGAACGACGTCCGGTACCAGCTCTGCACCAGCTCGGCCGTCTCGTGCCGGCGGAGCGGATCGGAGTCGGAGAGAACGATCACCGGCAGTGCGGCATCGGACATGAAGAGGTCCTCCAGACAGTTCGTGCGAGCGATCGGACACGCGGTGGGCGGATACGCGGCGGGCGGTACGGGGCAGGGGGGCGCGGCGCCCCCCCTGCGCGCTGCTCAGAGGCGGCCGAAGAACTGGTTCCCGCGCGCCGAATGCTTCTCGCTCGTGTAGTACTCCTTCATCGCGGAGCTGATCTCGTCGCGGCTCAGCTGTCCGTCACCGTCGACGTCCAGCTGGTTGAAGGCCTCGTCGAAGGTCTCCCGGGGCAGGCGGAACATGCCGTGGAGGAGGGAGGTGTACTCCTCGCGGCTCAGCATGCCGTCGCCGTCGCGGTCGGCGAGCTCGGTCCAGGCGTTGCTCATGATCCTGATCCGTTCCCAGATCCGGTTCTGGTCCGAGACGATCCGCGCCCGGAACGCCTGCCGGAACTCCTGCCGGTCGACCCCGCCGTCGTCGTTCTTGTCCATCTTGTGGAAGACGGTGTCCCAGAGGTCCGCCAGCGAGTTCCGCAGCCCGGCCACGTCGTCCGGGGTGTAGTCGAGCGACTCGGCGAGCCGGTCCGACAGGCCGGTCAGGTCCGCCTTGTCGAGCTTCCCGTCGCGGTCCGAATCGAAGACGTCGAACGCCCGCTCCAACTTGATGTCCAGAACGCTCACGACACCATCCCCTCACTTCATGTAGTCGCCCCGTCACGCTGCGAGGCGGGCCCAGGAAACCACAAGGCCCGGTCAGCGTGCACGGAAAGTGCGCGCTGACCGGGCATTCGGGTGACGGGCGACGGGCGACGGTTCCACGCTCCATCCGCGCGCCGGCCCAGGAGAGTTCGGCCCGGGGCCGGGCCACGGATCACCGGCCGGACTGCGCCAGGATCTCCCGGGGGTCGAAGGTGACCCGGATCCGGGTGATCTTCCCGTCCTCGACGTGGCTCCAGTTCGCGGTGGCGGCGGGCGGCGCGTCCGCCGTGTAGAGGTCGAACCACGTGATCACGTCGGTGTCGTCCGCCACCCGGGCGTGCACCTCGATCCGTTCCAGCATCCGGCCCATGCCGCGCAGACCGGCGATGCACTCGTCGACGCCGCGCGCCCGCCCGAGGGTGCCGACGAAGTCGACGTCGTCGGCCAGGAGGCCGCGAAGGGTCTCGAAGTCGCCCTTCTGCCAGGCGGTGAAGTACTGCTCGGAAATCTCTGCCGGTGTCTTCATGTGACCAGGATCCCGGAGGCCGGGGCATCAGTCCAACAGATGATTCGGATACCGATTATCATCAGTACGCATGGAACTCCACCAGCTGCGCTACCTGGCCGCCGTCGTCGACGAGGGGACCTTCACGGCCGCCGCGGCGCGGCTGCACGTCAGCCAGTCGGGCATCAGCACACAGGTGGGCAAGCTCGAACGGGAGCTGGGGCAGCGGCTGCTGGAGCGCTCGGGGCGCCGGGTCCGGCTGACGGCCGCGGGGGAGGCCGTACTGCCGCTGGCCCGGGCGGCCCTGGAGACGGTCGACGGCATCGAGGACACCGCGGCCCGTTTCGCGCGGGCCGTGCGGGGCCGGGTCCGGCTGGGCATGATCAGGGGCTGTGCGATCCCGGGCTTCCTGGACGCCGTCGCCGGTCTCGGGCGGACCCACCCGGGCATCGCCCTGAGCCTCCACGAGGACGATTCGGACGCCCTGCGCGCCCAGGTGCTCGCCCGCTCCCTCGACCTGGCCCTGATCGCGTTCGCCGGACGGCCCGAACCCGGCCTGGACACCGTCGTGATCGTCGACGAGCCGATCGCCGTCGCCGCGCCCGAGGGCCACCGGCTGCGGCGCGGGCCGGTGCGGCTCGCCGACCTGGAAGGGGAGAAGATCCTCTGCCTGCCGCGCGGGACCGGCATCCGCGAGGCGTACGAGCGGTCGTGCCTCCAGCGGGGGACCGTACCCCGCGTGGACATCGAGGCCGGCTCCCCGCAGACCCTGCTGGGCCTTGCCCGGCGGGGAGCGGGGGTGGCCGTCCTGAGCCCGTCCTCCGGGGCCGGCGAGGGCCTGGAGCCGGCCGTCATCACCGACGCCCCGACCCACGCCTGCCTCGGCCTGGCCGTCCGCCCCGACCAACGCGCCCCCGCCGCCCGCCTCATGCTGACCCGGCTCCAGGAATCCCTCACCCCCTGACCCCGCCCGGCCCCGCCAGCCGCCGGCGTCCGGCAGGCGGCCGACACCGCAACCCGCACCGACGCGATGCCGGAGGCGGCCGAGTTCGCCCACCCAGCCGCCGCCTTCGAGACCGCCGCCGAACTGGCCGAACGGGGGCGCCGCGTGGCCCTGGTGTGTGGCGGCGTACGGGGTCCCGCACGCCCGAGGCCGGCGCTCGGCGTCACCCTGACCGAGGGCCCCGGCGCGGAGGCGACCGCCGTTCACCCGTGAAGATGGGGTGGGACAACGGAGGGGGATCAAGTGGAAGAGCCACGGCCGACGGGCGATCTCATGCTGCGGCTCGCCGAGCTGGCGGCCGGCCTCGCGGATCCGGACAGCGACCTCGATGACCTCGCGGAGATCGAAGAGGAGCTCGTGGCCGCCCGGCGGCAGGAGCTGATTCCGTATCTGGAGGGGCATCTCGCGGCCGCCGTGGAAGCGGGCGACCGGTACGCCCGGCACGTGCTCGCCCGGATCCTGGCCGAGACGGCCGGCCGCACGTCTCTCGCCGCGCTGCTGCGGGCCCATTCACGCGATCTTGGGGACGACCAGGACTCTCTCTCGACGACGCTCCACGTCCTCGCGCGAAAGGATCCGGCCGCCGCGCGCGAAGTCCTGCTGCCGTGGGTCGCAGGACCCGACGAGGGGCTGCGCCGGACGGCGGTCTGGCTGCTCGGGTTCGTCCCGGACCCCGCCGATCTCGGCCTGCTGGCCCGCGCCGCGCGGGACGCGGACGAAGGGGTCCGCAGCGCGGTCGTTGGCACGCTCGGCAGCCACGGGAGCGAGCCGGGCGCCGTCGACCTCCTGGTGGGGCTGCTGGACGACCCCTCCCCGCAGGTGCGGATCTCCGCCCTCGGCGCCCTGGGGTTCCTCCGGCAGCCCGGGACCCTGCGGAAGATCTGCCGGCGCGCGGACGACGCCGATCCCCGGGTCCGGACCTGGGTGGCGATCGCTCTGGGCCGCTTTCCCGCCGCCGCGTCGGCGGAGCCCGGGGTCGCGGCCGTGCTGGAGCGGCTGGCGGCGGACGCAGACCCGTACGTGCGGGAGCAGGCGGCCGAGGCCCGGCGGTCCAGGGCCCCGCGCGGCTGAGGAGTACGGACCGGCCAGGGCGTCAGAGCGCCAGGGCGCCAGGGCCGTCAGGGCGCCAGGGCCGTCAGCCCGCCGACGGGGGTCCGTACGCCGTGCCCCGCGCCGCCCGGCGGCGGTGGCGCAGGGCCAGGACGCCGCACACGGCGCCGGCCGCCAGCAGGGCGATCCCGGCGAACGTCACGGACCGCACGGCGCCGACCAGGGGGCTGCCCCCGTCGACGGCGACGCCCTTCACGGCCGTGTCGGAGACCGTCCCGCCCGGCGTTTCCTGGAGCCGGTAGCGGGAGTCGGCGGAGTCGAGGCGGTTGTCGCCCAGCAGGAACAGCCGCCCCGAGGGCACCGTCACGCTGAACGCGCCGGGCGTCCCCGCCACCGGGTCGCCGCCCGCGACGTACGGCTCGTCCAGCGGCTTCCCGTTGAGCGTCAGCGTACGGTCGCCGGGTGCGTAGGCGATGCGGTCGCCGCCCACCGCGACCACCCGCTCCACCGTCAGCCCCCCGTTGCCCCAGCCCGCGGCGTCCAGGAGCACGACGTCGCCGCGCATCACCCCGGGGGCCATCAGGTTGAAGACCACCGATCGGCCGACCGGGTACGACGGGAGCATGTGACGCGACGTCATGGTCTTGGCGGGCATGAGGAAGTGGCCGCCGATGGCGCCCGCACCGCCCACCACCGCACCCAGCGCCAGCGTCACCGCCGATGCCACCGCCAGCCGCCGCCCGGGTATCCGCTCGCGCCGTTCCGTCATCCCGCACCCCCGTTTTCCCTGCTCAGACACTCGCGGGCACTCTACGGGGCGCCGCCCGAGGTCAGTCCGTCCGGGCGGCCGGACCGGACGGCGGGGCGAGCCAGGCGCCGACGGCCGGCAGCGCCGCGGGGCCGTTGTCCCGTTCCACCGAGCCGACCAGATCGGCGATGGTGACCCCGCGCAGGGACGCCCGCCAGGCGGCCTCGGCGGCGCCCATCACCCGGGCGATCCCGCACCGCTTCGTGCAGTCCTCGGGCGCGGCCCCGAGCGGGCCGCGCTGTCGGATCTCGGTGCACACGAACGCCGGGTCCGCTCCGTCGACGGCCTGCACCACGTCCAGGACGGTGATCTCGTGGGCGGGTCTGGTCAGGGCGTATCCGCCCGTTTTGCCCTGTACGGAGGTCACGAGGCCGGCCCGCGACAGGGCCTGCATCTGCTTGGCCAGGTAGCTCGGCGAGACGTCGTGCAGCAGCGCCAGCCGGGCGGCCGGCACCGGCCGGCTCGCCGCGGTCAGCGCCACGCAGCAGTGCAGGGCCCACTCCACGCCCCCGGACAGTTTCATGCACCCCTCCATTTGACTCGGATACATTCTATCCGAGTACTATCTCAGACAAGAAGTGTCTGAGTTTGGGACGGCACCGGGCCGCCCGGCCTCACGTACAGAAGGGCACGGTCATGAAGATCACGGTCATCGGCGGCACCGGTCTCATCGGTTCCCAGCTCGTCCACACGCTCCGCGCCGCCGGCCACGAGGTCGTCGCCGCATCCCTGTCGAGCGGGGTCGACCTGCTCACCGGCACCGAACTGGACCAGGCTCTCGCCGGCGCGGACACGGTCGTCAACGTGACCAATTCACCCACCTTCGACGCGGCCTCCCCGGACTTCTTCCGCACCACCATGGGCAACCTGCTGGCGGCGGGGGAGCGCGCGGGCGTACGCCACCAGGTCATCCTCTCGATCGTCGGCGTCGACCAGGTTCCGCAGCTGGACTACTACCGCGCGAAGACCCTCCAGGAGGACCTCCTCAAGCAGGGGCCCACCCCGTACTCGATCGTCCGCGCCACCCAGTTCTTCGAGTTCATGGACGCGGTGCTGTCCTGGGCCGCCGACGACCGCACGGTCCGGCTGCCCTCCACCCCCCTCCAGCCGATGGCCGCGGCCGATGTCGTCGCCGCGCTCGCGGAGGTCGCCACCAGCGCGCCCCTGAACGGCACCGTCGACGTCGCGGGCCCCGAGGTCCTCGCCCTCGACGAGCTCGGCCGCCTCACCCTGGCCGCCCGGAAGGACCCCCGTACGGTCGTCACCGACGAGCGGGCGGGCATGTTCGCGGCCGTCGACGGCAAGGTCCTGACCGGCGGCCCCCACGCCCGCCTGGCCCCCACCCCCTACCGCGCCTGGCTCGCCACGCCCCGCTGAACACCCCTCGGCGGGCGGCGAAGCCGGAGCCGCAGCGAGGCGCCCGGCGCGACAGTCGGCGACGGCGGGCTCAGGGGCGGCGGCCTGGGCCTCCAACTGCGCGGACCGGGCGGCCGATCGCGGCGGCGTGTTCCGCCACCCGCGCCAGCACCCGCGCCAGCACCCGCGCACGCGCCTGACACGTCGCAGCCGGCCAAGCCTCTGACCTGCTTCATTCACCAAGTGCGAACGACGCTCGTTCCTGCCACCTCACGCCGTCGTGCACCATCAGTTCAACCGCCGCGACATGAGACGTGAACGGGAGCTCGACGGCGAGGTCGGCCTCGATCTCCTCCATGACGGCGTATTCCTGACCTTGCGCGATGGTCAGGTGTGGCACGACCTCGGCAAACCGACCGCCATACGGAGGAGCCTCAGGCCAACGATCAGCGATCGCCTCCGTGAGCTGCCGCAACTGCGTGTCGGGCTCAGGGGCGAGATACAGCACTTCCGGGAGCCGTCCACACCTCTCGAACCGCAGGTCGAAGGCCTGGTGGCCGCCCAGCACGTCCGCGAGAGCGGAGTAGACGAGCGCATCTATTCGGCTCTCATCAAGGAACGGGAAGAGCACGGTGACGTGGGCTGGAACCCCGGCCTGGGCTGAGGGGTCGAGCCGGTCGCGCCACCCGCGGACGGCGGGCTCCGCCTCCGGTATCCGGACGATGAGAGCCGTCTGGCCCGCCTGAAACGCAGTGGTGTTGTCGTCTGCCATGACACTGCATGGTGTCACCCCAGTCGCAGACAGCCCGGCTCCTTTCACGAAGCTTGTGCCAGAGGTGCTGAGGGGGGCTGCTCGGGTGTGATTCAGGCGTTCACATGGCGCGGGGTGATTGCACGCCGCGGTGCGGTGTGACGGACCGGTTCGTGTCCCAGGGCGGCTCGAAGGCGCCGCAGCCACAGCGAGGCCGTGCCGAGCAGGCCGGTGAAAACCGCCAGGAGGAGCACACAGGCCCACATCTGCCGGCTCCAGGGGTGAGTTGTTCCCGTCCAGGCTGAGGCAGCCGCCCACAGCAGGACCCCCGTGGCGTATACGGTCCGGACCCGGCGCAACTGCCGTACGGCCCGCAGGGACATCAGGTGTGCAGTCTTCGGTGCCATGCCTGGCCGTGTGCCCCGATGGGCCACCGGCATGCCCGGCGACGCCCCTGGCCGACGCGCGGCTGCTGTCGGCCCGCCAGCTTCCGCGCAGGGCATGTCGATCATGGTTGAATGCTGCGTCGCCGGCTCCGGGGGCTGTTGCCGCGTCGTGCCGACCCTCCCTCCATAAGGTGACGCGGGTCACATCGCCCCCATGTCACGAACGGAAGGGCAGCTTGCGTCTGGTGGTCGTCCGCAAGGCGGGAACGGTCCACACGAAAGAGGCAGCTGAGCGATGAACACGACGACAACGCGGCACGAGGTCCTGGTCATGGGCGCCGGCTACGCCGGGCTCGGCGCCGCGATACAGCTCGCGGCCCGCACCAGGAAGCGCGGCAACCTGCGAGTGACGCTGGTCAACCCCTACGACACCTTCACCGAGCGGCTCCGGCTGCACATGACCGCCACCGGCCAGGAGACGGCCGAGCTGAACATCCCGGAGCTGCTGGAGGGCACCGGCGCCGAGTTCGTCCGCGGCTGGGTCACCGCCGTGGACACGGCGGCCAAGACCGTCCGGATCGACGACGACCGGCTCCTGCGCTACGACACCCTGGTCTACGGCCTGGGCAGCATCGCGGACACCGCCCCCGTCCCCGGCGCGGACGAGCACGCCCACACCCTCAACAGCCCCGAGGACGCCGCTCTCCTCGCCGACCGGCTGACCCGGCTCGACGGGGGGAACGGGGGGAACGGAGGGACGGTCGTGGTCGGCGGCAGCGGCCTCACCGGCATCGAGGCCGCCGCGGAGATCGCCGAGCGGCACCCGGAGCTCCGGGTGGTACTGCTGGGCCGGGAGGAGCCGGGCGCGAGCATGCACCCGAAGGCCAAGGCGTACCTGGACACGGCGCTCGCCCGGCTCGGCGTACGGGTGCGCAGTGGCGTCGAGGTGGTGAAGGTGCTGCCGGACCGCGTCGAGCTCGCGGACGGCTCCCGCATCACGGCGGCCGCCGTGCTGTGGACCAGCGGCACGCGCGTCTCACCGCTGGCCGCGGCCGCGGGCCTGACGGTGGACGAGCGCGGCCGGGTGGTGACCGACAGCGCACTGCGCTCGGTCTCCCACCCGGACGTGTACGCCGTGGGCGACGCGGCGGCGATCCGTCAGGGCTACGGCGTGATGCACGGGACCTGCCAGGGCGGCATGCCCACCGGCATGCACGCGGCCCTGTCGATCCTGCGGGTGCTGGCCGGCAAGGAGCCCAAGCCCTTCCGCTTCGGCTACTACCACACGCCCGTCAGCCTGGGCAGGAACGACGCCGTCGTGCAGTTCACCCGTCCCGACGACAGCCCGCGCCGGATCGTGCTGACCGGCAAGCGGGCCGCGCAGTACAAGGAGACGGTCACCGCAGCGCCGTGGCCGACCTTCGCCCGCATGAAGAAAATGCCCGCCTCGGGCGCCCTCTGGCCGCACGGCGGCCGCCACACCCGGATCAGGAGCGCGAAGTGACCCAGCCGCAGCAGGACGGCCCCGACCAGCTCGCCTTCCAGCAGTACCGCACCCTGCTCTTCTCCGTCGGCTACCGCATCCTCGGCACGGCCGCCGACGCCGAGGACGTGGTCCAGGACGCGTGGCTGAAGTGGTCGGCGGCCGACCGTTCCCAGGTCGCCGACCCCAAGGCCTATCTGACCCGGATCGTCTCCAACCTGGCCATGGAGCGGCTGCGTTCTACCCGCCACCAGCGCGAGACCTACGTGGGTCCCTGGCTGCCCGAGCCGATCCTCACCGGCCCGGACACCGCAGACGGCGTCGCCGCGGCGGACTCGGTCTCGACGGCCCTGCTGGTGGTGCTGGAGACGCTGAGCCCGCTGGAGCGCGCGGTCTTCGTACTGAAGGAAGTCTTCGCGTTCAGCTACGTGGAGATCGCCCGGGCGGTGGAACGCTCGGAGGCGGCGGTGCGGCAGGCCGCACACCGCGCCCGCGAGCACGTCCAAGCCCGCCGTCCCCGCTTCACCACGGACCGGGCGCGCCAACGGCACGTCACCGAGCGCTTCTTCGCGGCGACGACGGGCGGTGACCTCAACACCCTCATGGAGGTGCTCTCCCCGGACGTGACACTGTGGACCGACGGGGGCGGCAAGGTGCGCCAGGCCCTCAAGCCGGTCGTCGGCCTCAAAACCGTGGCGGGCTGGTTCGCCGCGCTCGGCACCGTGACCTACCAGGGCGTCGAGCCCGGTCAGATGCGCGCGGAGCTGACCTGGATCAACGGCGGCCCGGGGCTGGTCTTCCGCGCCCCGGACCGCGTGATCGCGACGCTGACCTTCGACTTCGACGCGGAGGGCCGCATCTCGACCATCCACAACGTGGCCAACCCCGACAAGCTCCACGCCGTCGCCAACGGCACCCGGCACGAACTCTCCTGACCCGCCGGCTCGACAACCCGATCGATATGTCGACGCCCCGTCGAAAAGGGGCCGTGGTCACACCCGGACTCGTGGACGGTCACCTCCACCCCGTCTCGGGGGCCGAACTCACCCACGGACTCGACCTGTCGGGCTGCCGGGACCTGGTCGAGGTGCGTACGGCGCTGGCGCGCGCGGTACGGGGGCTGGCGCCCGGGCAGTGGCTGACCGGGTGGGGGCTCGATCCGAACGTCTTCGGTGACCGGCCCGTCGGGACAGCGCCGTTCGACTCCGTGCTCGACGGCGTCCCCGCCTTCCTCCTCCTCTTCGACGCGCACTCGGCGCTCGCCAGCCGGCGCGCCCTGGAACTGGCCGGGGTGGACGGCCCGCGCAGGTTCGGCCAGGCGTCCGCGGAGGTCGTCTGCGACGAGCACGGCCGCCCGACCGGGCTCCTCCAGGAGGACGCGGCCTGCGAGCTCGTAGAGCGGGTCGCCCCCCGGCCCAGGCACGAGGAGCACCGCGAACGGCTCGCCGCGACGCTGCGCTCGATGGCCGCGGCAGGACTGACCGGCGGACACGTCATGGACGCCAACGGGCCCAGCCTCGACCTCCTCGCCGAGCTCGACGCGGCGGGCGAGCTGCCGCTGCGCCTGCGGGTCGCCCCCTGGTGCCAGCCGGGCACCGACGCGGACGGGGTGCGCGCGCTCATCGACCAGCAGGGCGCGGGCGGCCGGCTGTGGCGCGTCACGGGCGTCAAGCTGTTCCCGGCCGCCTACACCGACGTCATCGGCACTCCACCGGGCCGGTGTACCCACGGCCACCCACGCCATCGGGGACGCGGCCGTACGGCACGCACTCGACTCCGTCGGGAAGGCGCAGGCAGCGCACGGGGCCGGCCGGGTCCGGCATCGGATCGAGCACATCGAAACCGTCCCCGACGACACCCTGCACCGCTTCGCCGAGCTCGGCGTCCTCGCCTCCATGCAGCCCACCCACTGCTGCGACTTCACCCGCGCCGACCACACCGACAACTGGTCGCGCCGCCTTGGCGAGGAGCGCGCCGCCCGCGCCTGGCGCTGCCGCGACCTGTGGGACTCGGGCGCCACCGTGGTGCTCGGTTCGGACTGGCCCATCGCCCCCTACCCGCCGCTGGGCGTCATGGCGGGAGCTCGCCACCGCCGTCCCGGGCGCGATCTCACCCAGCCGCCGCACGCCCCCGAACAGGCACTGACCCCGCTGGAGGCCCTGCGCGCGATGACGCAGAACGCGGCGCACGCGGCCGCGGAGGAACACCTGGCAGGCCGCCTCACCATCGGCCACCGCGCCGACCTCACCGTCCTCGCGGACAACCCGCTCACCACCCCCGCCACCGAGCTCGCCGACCTCCCCGTGCTGCTCACCGTCCTCGACGGCCGCCCGACCCACCGCCACCCGGACCTGTAACCCACCCGCGGCCGCGGCCAGAGCGCCATGTCGGGGTGTCCTGCTCTGTCCGCACCCCGAATGCCCGGAGGCCCGGTCCGCACAAGGCGAACCGGGCCTCCGCAATGCTCACGCGTAGCTTTCCCGTCTTTACCGAGGGGAGGAAATGTGCGACCGCGATGGCGTAAAGGCGTGCACGTTAAAGGGGGGCGTCAGAGGATTTCGATGGAGTTGACCTGGGGCGGGCGATTGGGGAACGAGATCTCGGTCCAGCGGTCGATCCGGACGGAGTCGCCGTTGGCGTCGTAGTAGATAAGGTCGTTGTTGCCGGTGGAGATCTTGTCGACCCACCAGCCTCCGAAATCGGTCCGTCCCCTGTTCGCGTAGCAGTCCACGCTCTGGCGGCCCCCGCTGTGGGACCAGATCTTCAGGTAGTTCTCGCCTCCGCGGCACTCGACATGGTCGATGGCGTAGGCGTTACCGGGGATGGTCATCGTCAGCGAAGCCGCCGCCGCGAAAACAACGGCGGCCGATCGAAGGAACCTCTTCGGATTCATCGGCGCGATCTCTCCTTCACGGAATACGAGTCCTGGGTCTTCCGTGCCCGACAGGCGTGCAGAACCCGCACCGCGATGGACCGTCCAATGATTCGCGGTTGCACATCGAGATTCCCGCGCCATGGGTGGATCACGCAAGGGCCTTGGCTGCGCGCGACCGAAACCAACGGCATGATGTCTGATTTAGCCCTATGGATATCGGTTGGGTGATTTATAGGATTACACCCCGTTCGCGCTTCCGGATCTGCGGTGCGCGTCCCGCCACCAGATGAAGATGGCTGCGAGGTGGAGTCCGGCGAGGTGCATGGTGGCGGTCTTGTCGTAGCGGGTGGCCAGGTCGCGCCCTTGCTTGAGCGTGTTGATGCAGCGCTCGACGCTGTTCCGCTGTTTGTAGGCCTGGACTTGTCCGGTCGATCATGTGATGACCGCGCGCCCGCTCGTTAGGTCGAGCTCGGGCGGGTGATCTGAGAGGACGAGTGATGCCGACTCCAGAGTTCGTTCCGTCCGACGCGTACCAGCCCTTGCCGCCTGATGTCGAATAAATGGGTGCGGGTCGCTGGCCCCAGGCTGTTTCCTCACCTCATGGACACGACGAAACTGGTGCGTCTCTGCCCTTGGACGGACGACGACCTTTGGCTGCTCCGGCGGCGCAATACCTCGGAGATGACGACCTACCTGGGAGGCCCCGAATCGGACGCTGCCCTCCTCGCCCGCCACCGCCGCTGGACGGCCATGAGCGCGAACGCAGCGCACGAGGGCCGGGTGTTCCGCGTGGAGTCTCCGACGGGGGACACCGTGGGTACGGTCTCCTTCACGCCGAAGGAGCACGAGGGAGAGCCGATCTTTGAATTGGGCTGGGGCGTTCTCCCCGAGTACCAGCGCCAAGGATGGGCGACGGCCTCCGTCAGAGGCCTCCTTGCCCACCTGGCGGCCCTCCCCTCGGCGCACCGCCGCGTGGCGGTTCACGCCTTTCCCCGTGTATCGAACGAGGCCTCGAACGCGGTCTGCCGTGCGGTGGGCTTCGCCCTCCTCGCCGAGACGATGCACGAATTCCCCCCGGGCCAGCACCACGCCAGCAACAACTGGCGCTTCACCCTCCCGTGAAACCCCGAAGCGACCTCAGCCGGCGGGCATGTGCGGAGCCAGATGGTGAGGGCTGCTGCGGTTGCGGTGCCAAGGTAGACATAGCGGCGTTTGTCGTAGCGGGTAGCCACGGCCCGGTGCTGCTTGGGCCGGTTGATGGCCCGCTCGACGGTGTTGCGCTTCTTGTACCGCTCTTCATCGAAGCCCGGCGGCCGTCCGCCGCCTGACCCTTTGCGGAGGCGGGCGGCCTGGCTGTCGGTTTTCTCCGGGATGGTGTGCTGGATGCCGCGTCGTCGCAGGTAGTCGCGGCAGGGCCCGTTGCTGTATGCCTTGTCCGCGGCGAGACTGTCCGGCTTCTTGCGGGGCTTGCCCAGCCCGAGGCGGGGGACGCGGATCTTCTCCAGCACCGGTTTGAACTGGGTGTAGTCGACCCGCTGACCTGGCGTGACGACCAGGGACAGTGGGCGGCAGCGGCCGTCCGCACTCAGGTGGAGCTTTGTGGTGAAGCCGCCACGCGAGCGGCCCAGGCCCTCGCCTCCTGCACCACCTCCTCCCAGTCGATCTCACCCGCCGCGTCGGCCTCGGCTTGGACCTGCTGGAGCAGTCGTTCCCAGGTGCCGTCGGCCGACCACAACCGGTGCCGTTCATAGACCGTTTTCCACGGGCCGAACCGTTCAGGCAGGTCCCGCCATTGCACTCCGGTCGGCACCCGATGGAGAATCCCGTCGATCACCTGCCGGTGGTCCCGCCACCTGCCACAACGCCTGTTGCTGACCGGCAGGAACGGCCGTAGCCGTTCCCACTCGGCATCACTCAGATCACCCCGCCCCATGTCCGCGTCAACGACCCGAGCGCGGAGTAGTCACATGATCGGCCGGACAAGTCCTAGCGATCGAAGGCCGGCGGCCTGGTCGGCGGGCTGTGGGATCACCGCCCGGATCCCGCGGCGCCGCGGATGGGGACGGCTCGCGCGCGACGAGTACGCCTAGTCGGCCAGGACCACGTCGGGGGCCACCCTGGGTCGGCCAACCGGCCGCGGAACCCGTAAGCGGGCCATGAGCTTCGGGAACGCGGGTGCGTCACCGGCCCGGCCGGGTGTGACGGGGAAGGCCAGGGGCCGACAGCGGTTGTCGGCGGCCAGGTGGATTTTCGTGGTCGGTCCGCCGCGGGACCGTCCCAGGGCATGGTCGGCGGGCTCGCCGTGCGGGGCCCCTTTTGCCAGGCCCCGGCGGCGTGCTGGTGGGCACGGACGATGGTGGAATCGCGGGCGACGGCCCCAGGCGAGGTCGCCTTCGGCGTTCGACGTCTTGCAGCTCGACAGCTGGGACTTGCTCGACCTCCCTGCGTCGAGCGCCGCGCCCGCCTGGAGGTCTTGTTCGCCGACCACGCCCGGTCTCCCATGCCGAGAGGGCCCGCATGAGGACGGGCCGGGCGGCCGGAGCGGGGGGATGTTCCGTCACGCGCTGCGGTTCGAGCGGCTGCGTCCGGATGTCACCGCCAGGTCGTGGGCGTCTGGTGCCGTGGGCACTGGGGAACGCCGTCGGTCAATCGCCCCGGGCGGCGGCTTCGGTGATCGCGGCGATGCGCGACGCGAGGGCGGGGGTGGGTGGCTGGGCGAGGAGGAACAACCAGGCGTACGCGGTGCCGAGGATGGCGGCGTGTACCACTGCGGGGTCCGCCGGTGTGGTCAGTTCGCCTCGCTGGTGGGCACGTTCCAGCAATGCGGTGATCTGTGCGCGCTCTTCGGCGATGAAGGTCTCCTGGAACCGCGTGGCGATGTCCGGCTGCTGTTGCAGGTCCGCGAGCAGCCCCGGGGTGGCTGCGGCGGTCACCGGGTCGGAGAAGATCCCCAGGATCAGGTTCGCGAGCGCGGTGAGGTCGCCGGTGAGCGTTCCGGTGTCGGGCAGGGGCTGCGATTTTCTCCCGTGGACGAGGACGGAGAAGACGAGTTCGCCGCGCGAGGTGTGGCGGCGGTAGATGGCCGCTTTGCCGATGCCTGCCTTGGCGGCGATGGCGTCCATGGTCAGGCCGGCGTATCCCACGCGCGGAACCAACTCGCGTACCGCGTCGCGGATTGCGGCGTCCACGCGGGTCTCGCGCGGGCGGCCGGTGGGTTGCTTCGGAGGCTGCATTGCTCCACTATACGAAACTGTGAGTATCGGAACTGGATGTATCGAAACTACTGCCGCAGGCGGCAGTGCACGCGCCCGCGCCCTGACCCTGTGGGCGGGCCGCGGCGCGGTATCCATCGGCGGCCTCCACGCCGCGCTCTTCGCCGTCAAGAGCCGGTCGGAATGGGGTGGCTGGCTGTCGGGCGCGCTACGTGGCGCGGACCCCGATTCCCGCGCCGAGACGCTGCGCCTGTTCTGGGCACTGCCGGGCGGTTTCGCGGTGCCGCTGATCCTTTTGGGTCTGCTGCTGTCGCGGATGGCCCGCACCGGCCAGGAGGTCCCGCGCTACGTGGGATGGGCCCTGGCGGGCTGGGTGGTGCCAGCCGGATGGATCTTGGAACCGTCCGGATTCCTGCTGGGACTGGTGCCGGCCGTGCTGCTCATTCTCGCGTCCACGACACGGCGGTCGTGAGTGCCATTCATGAGCGCAAAACCTTGTTCTTCTTCTTTCAACCGTTTCAGGGCGCGTCTTTGGAGACGGCCATGGGCAACGCCGTCGATCCGACCGCGGTGTGGGCGATGCCCCGCTGACCGTCAGCCGCCGGCGCGTCCGAAGGTGACTCCCCCGTGGGGAGCCCGGTCGTTCGCGCGGACGACGTCCTGGCATCGAGTTCCGGAAGCGGTGGAGTCGTGACGATCAAGCATTCTTCGGGCAATCCAGTGCGTCCGGCTTCGATCCGGGCGCTGGACCTCCGTCGGGGCAGGTGGCCCGGGTTCGCAGTTGCGGCATGGGGGTTTCTGTTCGCGGTACCCAGCTTCCACTGGGCGATGGGTGGCACCTTCGGTGCGCAGTCGACGGTCGCTCCGGAACTGATAAAGCTCGCTGATGACCGGGTGGCGTGGTTCCTGGCCGTCTTGTGGGTGACCGGTTTCCTGAAGCTTTTCGGGGCTTTGGTCGGTATCGGCCTGACGCGCCGACGCGGCAAGTGGACGGGTCGACTCATGGTGTTCTGTGGCGGTGGTGCAGCGGTGCTACTGGTCTGGCACGGATGTCTGTTCGTTGTCCACGGGGTGCTGGTTGAAGCCGGGGCGCGCGCTGTCGCGCCGGATCTGGCCGGGCTGACCCACTGGTACCTCTACCTGTGGGGGCCGTGGTTCATTGCCGGCGGTCTGGCCTTTGCCGCGGCCGCCACACATTATGTCCGCCGCCACGATGGACAGCGTGAAGTGCGGCTTTACGGCTGTGTGGGGGCGCTGGGCGCGCTGTTTCTGTCGTTGGCCTCGACAGCCACCGGGATTGGCTGACGGCTGCCGCTCCAGCCGCCGGCCGCCATGACCGTGACGCCCGAATGGGGGCGTGGGATGCCATCAACTCCACTGGTGCCACCCGGCACTTGCATGCTCGCCCGAAGCCGGGCCGCGCGCACGTGGAGCTGGTGGGCGGCCCGCTGGACGGTGAAGACACGCAGGAAAAGGTCTAGGCGGAGTCGGGGAGCGGGAGTTGCGCGGAACCGTCGGGCCGGGGTGGGGGTGGGGGCGTGGGCAGGGGCGGGCGGCGGGTGCGTTCCGCCCAGGCGGCCACCGGCGGCCCCGCCGCGCCCAGGGCCGCGAAGAACACCCCGAGCAGCAGCCAGCCCGCGTGCCCGAGTCCGAGGACGGCCGTCGTGAGGACCAGCGGGGCCAGCGCCTGTCCGGCGTTGAAGCCGAGTCCGAACAGGCCCTGGTACTGGCCCTGCGCGTGGTCGGGGGCGAGACCGAAACCGAGCGCGAAGCCGCCCGAGGACTCCCACACCTCGCCGAGGCTGTGCAGGGCGACGGCGAGCACGGCGAGCAGCGGCGCCATCCAGACCGGCACGTCCGCGGTCAGGGCCATCAGGGGGCAGCTCACCAGGAACAGCAGCCCCGCGACGCGCAACGCCCGGCCGCCCTGACGCGGTGTCTCCACCCGGGAGCCGATCCGGCTCTGGAGCAGTACGCACACCCCGCTGTTGACCGCGTAGACCGCCGCCACCGTCCAGCGCGGCGCGTCGGTGTGCGCGGACAGCCAGACCGGCAGCAGCAGGGAGACGGTCTGGTATTGCAGGCCCATCGCCCCGTACAGCGCGACGAAGGACAGGTAGGGCCGGTCGGAGAGGACGGCCCGGCGGTGGTGTTCCGGCGGCCGGGGCAGCGGCCGGTAGGCGGGGACGCCGCGCAGGGCGACCAGGGCGGCGCCCGCGAAGCTGGCGGCGTTGGCGAGGATGAGCACGGTGTAGGCCTCGCGCGTGCCGACCGAGACGGCGACGGCGGCGCCGAGCGTGCCCAGCACCACGCCGAGGTTGACGAACGTACGGAGCCGCGCCCTGAACGCCGCAGGGCGCGGGCCGCCGGCCCGGGCGATCAGCGCACCGCCCGCGGCGCCGCTCGCCGTCGCGGCGAGCCGGTCGAGGGTGGCGACGAGGGTGAAGGTGACCCAGTCGTGGATGAAGACGAACGCGGTCATCGCCGCGGCCTGCACCGTGACGGAGGCCAGCCAGACCGGGCGCGGCCCGTACCGGTCCGCCAGGTTCCCGGCCGGTATCCCGGCCGCCAGCCCGACCAGCCCGGCGACGGTGAGGCCGATGCCGACCTGTGCGGCGGGCAGGTGCACCACGAGGGTGAAGTAGAGCACCGAGGCGGTGTTGAACAGCCCGTTCCCCACCCGGCTGACGAAGCTCGCCACGATGAGGGCGCGCTGCGGACCGCTTGACGGCGGAGAGCCGGATATCCGCATGCTGAGACGCTTCCCGATCATGGAACACAGGCTAACCGCCGCCGTCCGGAAGCCGTCGGTGAAGGCGTCCCGTGCCGCGGCCGGCAGCGCGGCGGCCTGGTCCCGGGGAAGCGCGGTCGCGGCCCGGACGGCTCCGCCGAGCGAGTCGTGCGTGGCGGCGGCGACCTGCGCGGGGACGTCCGCCGGGACGGGGAAGCCGCGGTGGATGCCGGTGACGAGGGAGCCCAGTACCGCGATACCGAGGGCCGCACCCAGTTCGTAGGCCGTCTCGGGCAAGACGACCTCGGCGGTCACCGTGAAGGTGAGGCCCGAGCCGAGGCCGGCCAGGTACAGGGCCGGCCGGCGGCGTGCGAACCAGAAGAGGGCCCCCGAGCCCCAGGGGCCGGGCCGCGGACGGCCCGAGGTCCTCGCTGGGAACGGTGTCGCAAGGCCGATCACGGTCGCGTCGACGGTCACCAGGAGCGCGGCGAGGACCCGGACGGTCAGGGCCGGCCGGCGTGCGAGCGGTCCCTGTCCGGCAGGCGCGCCCGGGGGACCGTCAGGACGCGGGCTGGTGGAGCCAGGGCGCGCTGGTCGCCCAGAACATCACGTCCGCGCCCAGGGTCCGGCCGCCGAAGTCGGTGAACTCCTCCTTGGTGTAGGGCTTGCCGGTCGCGGGGTTGGTGTATGCGAAGTCGGGCTCCTGCACCGCCATCGCCACCATCGGGAGCCGGCCGCGGTAGCGCTCGAAGAAGGGGTACGAGTTCTCCATCTGCGCCTGCCGGTTCGGCAGGACGTCGGGCCCGCCCAGGCCCACGCCGTGGGCCCGGGCGAACGCGAAGGTCTGCGCCATGCGGCCGTGGTCGTTGTTCCACTCCCCGGGCCAGAAGTTCACGTACTGGATGAACTGGGTCCGCTTGAAGACCTTGGCTCCGAAGGCCATGTTGTCGAGTTCGGCCCGGAAGTAGGACTCGTCGGTGTAGCCGCTGTGGTCCTTGTCCGGGTCCACCTGAGTGGCGGTCTCGGGGAGGTTCACCCCCGCGAGGCGTCCGTCGAAGCGGTCCGCGAGGGCCTTGAGCAGGCTCTGGAAGCGCTGGCGCACCCGGGGGTTCCACTGGGCCGCGACGGCTCCCGGCTCACCGGCGCCGAGTCCGTTCTCGTTCGTGGTCGCCGCGGCCCCGCCGGCGTACTCCGGCTCCGTGAGCAGGTAGTCCGGAAGCCGGGTGGGGGCGCTGAAGAAACGGTCCTGCACCTGGACGAACAGCTTCTTGCCGCGCGGCCGGAGGTAGTTCAGGGCCTCCTCGATCGCGGAGAAGTCGTATTGGCCCTTCCGCTGTTCGAGGGCCTTCCACGGCACGACCACCTGCACGCCCGCGATGTCGGGCCGGCCGGCCAGGGGCTTCACCTCGGTGTCGAAGTCCCCGATCGAGGAGTAGAGGTACTGGGCCGGGCCCCGGCCCGCGCCCCCGCCGCCGGAGCCGGCGGGGGCCGGGGCGGCGGGGGCGGCGGTGGCCGTCGGCGCGAGGGCGGACGCGGCGAGGGTCGCGGCGAGGAGTACGCCGATCATGGCGGAGGACTGTCGGGTCGTCATGACCGGTGAGGCTAGGGAGCAGTTCTAAGAGGTTCGTGAGAGTTCGTGAGAGTTCAGGAGCGTTAGGCGGACCTGCGCCGCAGGGCCCGGCGGACCAGGTACAGGACCACGAGCAGGACGAGCACCACGAGCACGATGAGGACGAGCTTGCCGAGGAAGCCGCCCTTCTTCTTCTTGCTCTTCTTGCCCTTCTTGACGCCGGTGACGGCCCGGGCCTGGGAGGACGTCGGCGCGCGCAGCCCGCTCGCCACGCCCGAGCCCGCCGCGAGGGCGTCGTGCGGGAGCGCCGCCGCGGCGGGAGCCTGCCGCACCACGGCCGCGGCCGGCGCGCTCGCCGACGCGGTGGCCGCCGGGCCCAGCAGCAGCCCGGCCAGCACCAGGAGCGGTACGAGGGCTGCCGCCGCTGCGGGGCGTTTTCCTGGGCTGCTGTTCCTGGTCACTGTCTCCCCTGTTCTGCGAGGTCCCGGCCGGGTGGAATCCCTGGGGCCGGGGGCTGTGGAGCATCGTGGACGAGTTCCACCGCCGGGGCAAGAGCGGGGGCGACGTCAAGGGGCAGGGCAAGGGGTGCGAGGGCACGGCCAACGGCACGGGCAAGGGCACGGCCAACGGCACGGGCACGGCCAACGGCACGGGCAAGGGCACGGACCCGGCCGCGCCCTCCGCCCGACGTCATATGCCGGTGAATGACATATGCTGGTCACATGACTGACCGTGCGATGCAGGAACCGACCCTGCTCCTGCTCACCGCGCTCGCGGACGAACCACGCCACGGCTACGCCATCGCCCGTGAGGTGGAGGCGATCTCCGGCGGCCGGGTGAAGCTCCGGACCGGCACCCTCTACGGCGCGCTGGAGCGCCTGTTGCAGCAGGGACTGATCGAGGTCCACAGGGAGGAGGTCGTCGACAGCCGCCTGCGCCGCACCTACACCCTGACGTCCCCCGGCCGCGCGACCCTGGCCGCCGAGGCCGAGCGGATCGCCGCCACCGCGCGCGAGGCCACCCGGCGCCTGGGCGGTGCCACCGGCAAGGCGGCCACCGCGTGAACCCCGTACTGCTGCGCCTGTACCCGGCGGGATTCCGCCGCGCGTTCGGCAGCGAGATAGCCGAGTCCTACCGGGAGGCGACCGAAGGGGCGGGCCCGCGCGCCCGCCTGCGCGAAGCCGCCGACGTCGTCGCGCACGCCCTGCGCCTGCGCCTCGGCATCGGCTCCGCCCACCCCGGCGGCCGGCTCTTCGCCTGCGCCGCCCCCTTCAGCCTGGCCGCGACGGCCGCGTACGCCGCCTTCAACCTCATCGGAACCCTCGGCGACTGGTACGTCATGCGCACCGCCGGGGCCGTCGGCGCGGTGGGCCCGCTCATGACCCTGATGAACGGCTGCTACCTGCTGACCCTGATCGGCGCCGTGGTCGCGCTGGCCGGACGCCACGTCCCCGGGGTGCTGTGCGCCGTCGCCGGGGCGGTGGGCAGTTCGGCGAGCTTCCTGTACCCGATCCGGCTCATGCCGCCCGAACTGCCGTGGGAGGTGGTGGGCTTCCTGCTCGCGCCGGTCCTGATCGCCGCGCTCCCGCTCGCGTGCCCGCCGGACCTGCGCCCGGTGCGCCGCGTGCGCGGCGGGGCCGGGGTGCTCGCCCTGGTGGCGTGGGCCGTACTGCTGGTGGGCGCCATGGTGGTGACCGACCCGCTCGGCCTCGGCCTCGTCCTGCCCTGGCGGTTCGGCGTCCCGCTCGCCGCGGCCCTCGTCCTGGCGGGCCGCCCGGCCTTCGCCGGGATCCGCAGTACCGCCGCTCTCGCCGTCGCGGCGGCGCCGCTCCTCGTCACCCTCTACTTCTCGGGCTGGGTGAGCGCCGATGAACTCCTCACGGCCGTCGGCGCCCTGACCCTCGCCGCCGTGGCCCTGCGCATCAGCCGCCGGAACGGCTCCGATCCGGTGAAGCCGGCCTGATACGGGCGGACCGCCCGTCATGTCCCCTCCCCGCCGCCGGCGTCGTCCGGTGGCCGGGAGCGGCATGCCCTCCTCCCTCCCACACCGGCGGCCACCCGTGACGGACGGCCGCCCCGTCACAGGAGCTCCCATGTCCGAGTCCGCGGTCCGCGACGCCGCCCGCACCCCGCTCCGCCCCGCCACCCGCACGCGGCTGGCAGACGCGCCGGCCGGCGGTGGACGCCTGGCCGCGATCGACGCGCTGAGGCTGCTGGCGGCCGTGGCGGTGGCGGCGTACCACTACGTGGGCACCCCCACCCCCCGCTTCTGGGGCGACACCCACGACCTGCCCCAGGCGGCCCCGCTGCTGCACGCCGTCAGCGGCTACGGCTGGCTCGGCGTGGAGGCGTTCTTCCTGATCAGCGGCTTCGTCATCTGCATGAGCTGCTGGGGGCGCACCCCGGCACGGTTCGCCGTCTCCCGCATCGCCCGGCTCTTCCCCCTGTACTGGGCCGTCGTCCTGCTCGTCGTCGCGATGGGGACCGTCACGGTGCTCATCGGACAGCGGTCAGGGGCGCCCACCGACCTGCGCACCACCCTCGGCAACCTGACGATGATCCCCGGCCCGCTGGGCGTGGACTTCACCGCGGGCGTCGCCTGGACCCTCTGGGTGGAGGCCCGCTTCTACCTGCTCATGGGCGCCCTGCTGCTCATCGGCCTGACCTATCTGCGCGTCGTGGCCTTCGGATTCCTCTGGCTGGTCCTGGCCTCCATCGGCCGCGAGCTGGAGTCGGCCGTCCTGGACGAGCTCCTGCTGAGCCAGTACGCGGGCCTCTTCGTCGCCGGCATCGCCTGCTACCTGATGCACCGCTTCGGCCCCAACCTGCTCCTGTGGCTGCTGACCGGCTTCGCCTGGTGCTACACCCTCACGGTCCTGGAGGACCGCGTGGCCACGCACCCCACCTCCGACTGGCCGGTCAGCGCGGCCGTGCTCACCGGCTTCCTCGTGCTGCTCGTCCTGGCCGCCCTCAGCCGGCTGCGCCACCTCCAGTGGCGGGCCCTGATCTACGCGGGGGCCCTGACCTACCCCTTCTACCTGGTCCACCAGAGCGTGGGCATACCCGTCGCGCGCGGGGTCCTCAAGGCGGGCCCGTCCCTCGGCCTGCTGCCGTCGATCGCCGTCGGCCTGCTGTTCTCCCTGCTCCTGGCAGCCGTGCTGAACTGGTACGTCGACCGTGGACTCGGCCCCCTGCTGCGCCGCCACCTCACCAGGGCCCTGGACCCCGCCCCGGCCGGGGCGGGGCGGCCCCGCGAGCAAGGGCGGGCGCTTCCGGGCCCGTTGGCGACGGCGGACCCCCGCCCGGCGGGAGACTGACCCGGCACCGGCCACGAGCGCCCCCGGCCGCGCCCGCGCGGACCTTCCCGCCTGGTCCCCGCCGCGGTGGTGATGGCGGGTCAGGTGACCTTGTGCGGCGGAGAGGACAACGCGTGCGCCTGGATCCGGAGGGCGGCTGGGCCGGCCGCTGCCAGGAGGCCGTGAACCTCGGCGCGCGCTGCACCGGGTGCGGAGGCCTGCGAACGGCACCGCCTGTGGTCGGGCGGCGGGACGTGGGAGCGTCTGCTCCGGCAGGTCCAGGCCGCCACCGACGCGGCGGGTGAGAGCGATCGGGACATCTCGGTCGGCTCCACGATCGTGCGGGCTCATCAGCACGCGGCCGGTCGCCCGGAGGTGGGCCTTGGCCGCGCGCGCGGCGGCTTCCTTTCGCCGCAGCAAGCCCTCCGCCGTTCGTCGGGTGACGAAGGTGTCACCACGGTCGAGCACAAGGCCCAGCAGTGGCTCTACGGCCCCCGGCATCTCGGCGAACCCTGCCGGGCTGTGACCGGCATCCGCCCGGTCACGCCAGTCATCGCTTCGCCCGGGTTCGCCAAGCGTCACGACCACCGCACGCCGCAGGCCACTGTCCACGGATTCGCCCGAAGATCTGACCATTTAGCTCGATCGGGGGCGATGAGTCCGATTCGGTGCAGGGGCAAGCCGAAGGCGTGGATGATCTTGGCCGAGGTGCCTTCCGCCCGGAGCCACGTTCCAACTCCGGGCGTTTTTGCAGATCCTGGAGGATCCATGCGACACCCTGTCTCCCGCCCGCGCACGCGCGCCCTGGCCGTCGGACTCGCCATGGCGGTGTCCGCGCTTGTGCCTTCCGGTTCCGCCGGCGCGGCCGATCAGTACCAGTGGGCCGCGCTGGGCGACTCGTACACCGCCGGCGTCTTCGTCGGTGACCCGCAGCCCGCGCTGGGCGACCCGGCACGGGACGGCTGCGACCGCACCAGCAACGCCTACCCCGACCTCATCGACCGAGAGCTGGCCGAGTTCCCGCCGGGCAGGCCCGTTCACCTGACCAACGTCAGCTGCGGCGCCGCCACCATCAGCGACATCGCCAAGTCCAAGCAGACACCGATCAGCCCGGTCCAGGCGCCCGAGGGCGGCTGGGCGGCGGTGGACACGCAGACCAAGCGGGCCGATCTGGGCGACCAGACCGACGTCGTCACCATCGGCGTCGGGGGCAACAGCCTGCCCTTCGGCGACATTCTGACCAAGTGCCTCACCCTGGGCACGACCGGCAGGTCCTGCCGCGACCACTACACCAATCCTCCCGAGGGGGAGGAAAGCATCCAGGACAGGCTGGCCCGGGTCCAGGACGAGTACATCGAGATGCTGGCCCAGGTGCATCGGGACGCGCCCCACGCCAAGGTGATCACGGTCGGCTATCCGGCCGTCCTTCCCGACGACAGCAGTGCCTGCAACCGCCTCGCCCTCACCGAACTCGGCGCGATCACCCACACCGACGTCGACTGGCTCCGCGACGACGTCCTCAAGCAGCTGAACAGCACCATCCAGCGGGTCACGCACTACTTCGGCGACCGCTTCGTCGACGTCTACTCCTCCAGCGTCGGCCACGACGCCTGCCAGCCCGCCGGCACCAAGTGGGTCGAGGGCATCTGCGGCGACGCGGAGGACTACTGGCCCACCAAGGTCCCCGGCACCCTGCTGAACTGCGGCCTCGTCAACAAGCACGTCACCCTCGTCCACCCCAACGCGGAAGGCCACGCCAACACCGCAGCCCATGTCGAGCGGGCCATCCGCATCGCCCTCGAAAGCTGACCGCTGAATGAGGGCTGCGGGTCACTACACCTGGCCGGGACTCAAGAGGTCACCTTGGCGAGGAAGCCGGACAGGTTCACCACCATCCGCTGGATCTTCTCGTCCAGGGTGATCGTCTCGTGGAGACGGCCGCCGATCCCCGCGTCCTTCTTGCCCCGCACGTACAGGGAGCAGGCCAGGTCGCTGCATATGTACGTGCCCACCGAGTTGCCCTGCTTCCCGGCCTTGCCCGCCTTCGGCGCGACCATCAGCGAGACGCCCGCGGAGTGCGTGGTCAGGCAGAGCGAGCACATGTTGCGCTTGCCCTGGCCCACCAGGTGGTTCGGCGAGCGCATCGCGACGGCCCGCGCGGCCCCGTCCCGTTCGACCACCAGATAGGTGCGGTCCGGGGCTTGCGGGTCCCGCCAGCCCAGGTACTCCATTTCCTCCCAGGGGCGCTCGTCCAGGTCGCGGGGTATGGACAGGCGTCCGGCCTCCCCCTTGGAACAGTTCACGAACGCGGCGCGGATCTCTTGCTCGGTCAACGGCTTCATAAGGCCCAAGCTAGTTTGCCTAAAGCTCTTAGGCAAATGCATACTGGCTCAAGGCAAACAGGAGGATGTTGATGGCACGGGTGGGACTGACGACGGAACGGCTGGTCCAGGCGGGCGCCGAGCTCGCGGACGAGCTCGGGTTCGACCAGGTGACCGTCTCCGAGCTGGCCCGACGCTTCGGCGTCAAGGTCGCGAGCCTGTACGCGCACGTGAAGAACTCCCGCGACCTCAAGACGCGCATCGCCCTCCTCGCCCTGGAGGAACTCGCCGACCGAGGCGCCGACGCGCTCGCGGGGAGGGCCGGCAAGGACGCCCTGACCGCCCAGGCGAACGTGTACCGCGACTACGCCCGCCGGCACCCCGGCCGCTACGCCGCCGCCCAGTTCCCCCTCGATCCGCAAGCCGCCGCCGCGAGCGCCGGCGGCCGCCACGCCCAGATGACACGAGCCGTCCTGCGCGGCTACGACCTGGACGAACCGGCCCAGACGCACGCCGTCCGCCTCCTCGGCGGCTTCTTCCACGGCTATGTGAGCCTGGAACTGGCGGGCGGTTTCAGCCACAGCGCCCCCGGCTCGCAGGAGTCCTGGGAGCAGTGCCTGAACGCCCTCGACGCGCTCCTGCGCAACTGGCCCGCCTCCTGAGCCGGACCGCCGACAGCCCCCGTCACTGCGAGCACCAGGGACCGACCATGCCCGGCACGACCACGGACCACCACTGGATCACCACCCCCCTCACCGAAGGGCTCGTACGCGGCGCCCTCGAACTGGAACGCACCGCACACGGCCTGCTGCCCCACCGGCTCCCCGCCCCGGCCCGCCGGCAGATTCCCGAGGGCGACCTGATCGCCATGGCGGAGGTGCAGCCCAGCGGCGTACGGCTCGCCTTCCGCACCCGCGCGACCGCCGTCGAACTGGACACCCTGCGCACCAAGAACGCCTACGCGGGCGCCCCGGACCGGCCCGACGGCACATACGACCTGGTCATCGACGGCCGCCTCGCCGGCCGCGCGAGCACCACGGGCGGCAACACCCTGCTCGTCGACCTGTCCGCCGGGACCACCAGCACCGTCCCCGGCCCCGTGGGCACCGTCCGCTTCACCGGCCTGCCCGACCGGGAGAAGGACGTCGAGATCTGGCTGCCGTACAACGAGATCACCGAGCTCGTCGCCCTCCGTACGGACTTCCCCGTCCTCCCCTCGCCCGTCCCCGAGGGCCGCAGGACCTGGCTGCACCACGGCAGTTCCATCAGCCAGGGCTCGGACGCCGAGAGCCCGACGACCGTCTGGCCCGCGCTGGCCGCCCGGCGCGGCGGGGTCGAGCTGGTCAACCTTGGCTTCGGCGGCAGCGCCCTGCTCGACCCGTTCACCGCGCGCGCCATGCGCGACACCCCGGCCGACCTCATCAGCGTCAAGATCGGCATCAACATCGTCAACACCGACCTGATGCGCCTGCGCGCCTTCGGGCCGGCCGTCCACGGCTTCCTCGACACCCTGCGCGAAGGCCACCCGGCCACCCCGCTCCTCGTCGTGTCGCCCGTCCTGTGCCCCATGCACGAGGACACCCCGGGCCCCACCGCCGCGGACTTCGAGAACCTCGGCACGGGCCGCCTGAAGTTCAGGGCCGCCGGCGACCCGGCCGAGGTCGCGGCGGGCAAGCTCACCCTGAAGGTGGTACGGGACACCCTCGCCCGCATCGTCGAAGCCCGGGCGGCCACCGACCCGCACCTGCACTACCTCGACGGCCGCGAGCTCTACGGCGAGCAGGACAGCGCCGAACTCCCCCTCCCCGACCGGCTCCACCCCGACGCCGCCGCCCACCGCCGCATCGGCGAGCGCTTCGCGGAACGCGCCTTCGGCCCCGCCGGGCCGTTCGCGGCGCACTGAACCGCGACTGGACCGCGGCCGGTTCAAGGCGCCGGCGCGGGCGGTGGGGGCGGCGGCGGGGTCAGGGCCCAGCGGATCGAGCGCGTCAGGGCGTGCCCCGACAGGCGGACGCAGGCCGCCGCCGGGCCCGTCGCGGGGCGCAGGCCCAGCAGGCCGGACGCCCACGGGGGCAGCAGCGCGACCGCGTTCGCGGCGAGCAGTGCGTACGGGGGCCGGGCGGCGCGGGGCAGGGGCGGTTCGCGCAGCAGGAAGCGGGCCGCGTCGAGGGCCTCGGGCGTGGCCTCCAGCTCCGGGCGGTAGCGCCCGAGCAGGGCCGTCAGCGCGGCCCGGTCGCGGGGCGGGTCCACCACGCCGAGGGCCGTCGCGACCCGCGCGGTGTCCGCGACGTAGGCGTCGTACCCGGCGGGGTCCAGGGGGTGCGCCCCGAAGCGCTCGTGGGCCCGCAGGAAGCTGTCGACCTCGGCGGCGTGCACCCAGCCCAGCAGGTGCGGATCGGCCGCGCGGTACTCCCGGCCCGCCGCCGTGGTGCCCCGTACGGAGGCGTGGACCGCCCGGACCCGGTCGACGGCGAGCTGCGCGTCCCGCGCGGTGCCGTAGGTGGTGACGGCGAGGAAGGTGCTGGTGCGCTGGAGCCGGCCCCAGGGGTCGCCGCGGAAGCCGGAGTGCGCCGCGACCGCGGCCATGGCGAGCGGGTGCAGGGACTGGAGCAGGAGTGCGCTCAGACCCCCGATGAACATGGAGGCGTCGCCGTGCACGGTACGGATGGGGCATCCGGGGCCGAACCAGCGGGGCCCGGGCGTGGTGTGGATCCGGGCGCGGTTGGCGGGGCCCGAGGGCCCGGCCACCCGGCTGAACAGCGTCGCTCCCACCCGCTCCCGCAGATACCGCCGACCGCCGCGCTGGGACTCGTCCATGCCGGTCTCCTGCCCGCCCGGGCCCCGTCCGACGCCCCCGCCGCTCAGGAGGGCGGGTAGACGCTGCGCTTGAGGCGCCGGGCGAGGGGCGCGGTGTTCGCGGCCAGGGTCCTGGTGGTGGCGGCGGTCTTCTCGGGGGTCTTGTCGAGGTCCTGGTAGTCGGTGCCCTGCATGGCTTCGCCGACCCAGTAGGTGACGGCGTTCGGGGCGAGGGAGAAGCCGACGTCGTTGAGGCCCTGGAAGAGGTCGGCGCTGACCTTGTGCGCGCCGTCCTCGTTGCCGACGACGCAGACCGCGGCCACCTTGCCGTAGGTGAGCATGCGGCCCTCCTCGTCGCTCTCACCGATCTCCGCGTTCAGGCGTTCCAGCACCCGCTGGGCGACGCTGGAGGGGTGGCCGAGCCAGATCGGCGTCGACAGGATCAGGATGTCGGTGCCGAGGATGGTCTCCCTGATGTCCGGCCAGGCGTCGCCGCCTCCCATATCGGTCTCCACGCCGGGCTTCACGTCGTGGTCCGCGATCCGGACGGTCTTGCCGGTCACGCCGTGCTCGGCGAGCGCGTCCAGGGTCTGCTGGGCGAGCAGCTCGGAGCTGGAGGCGGCGGGGGACGGGGAGAGGGTGCAGACGAGCGCGACGGCGCGCAGCGGGGTGTTCTCTGTGGCTTCCATGACCCGCGACTACCCGGTGTTCCGGTTCCCACCCCGGGTCTTCCCCCGCGGCTCCTTCCCCGCTGCTCTTTCCCCCGCGGCTCTTTCCCGCGGCGGTCCTGGAGCCGGGCGGCCGGGGTCCGAGGGGTTCGCCGCGCGGCGGCCGGGAAGGCGCGCGGCAGGAGGTGGTCGACCTTGCCCGTATGGCGAGCGCTGCCCGCGAGGGCCAGGACGGTCGCCGCGGAGCGAGCCGGATACCTGCGGCGTGCCCTGCGCGGCACGGGAAGCGAACGGGACGCGCTCGTCCTCGGCGTGAAGTCGGTGCTCGCGGCCGTCGGGGCGTGGACGCTGGCCCGCTACCTGCTGCCGCCGGCCGTCTCCACCTTCGCGCCCTTCACCGCGCTGGTGACCTTGCAGGCCACGGTGTACCGCTCGGTGCGGGAGTGCGTGCAGTACCTCGTCGCGATGACGGTGGGGGCCCTGCTCGCCGCGTCGCTGGCCGGCGTGGCGGGCATCCACGTGTGGACGTTCGCCCTGCTCACCCTGATCGCGCTGGGCGTGGGGCGGATCCGCCGGTTCGGCCAGCAGGGCACCCAGGTCGCCGTCGTCGGCTTCTTCGCCTTCTCCTCCGGCGCGGGGCGGATCGACTACATCGGACACCTGGCGGCCTCCGTGGCCATCGGTGCGCTCTGCGGCCTCGGGGCCCACCTGATCCTCGCTCCCGCCCGCCACACCGACCACCGGCAGCAGGCCGTGGCCGACCTCTTCACCGCGACGGGCGAGCTGGCCGAAAACCTCGCGGGGGCCTTCGACAGCGCGGAACCCGACCTGGAGCGGGTACGGCGGTGGCGCCGCGACGGGCGGGAGCTGGCCGCGCGCTGCCACGACGTGCGCCACGGCATCGGGGCCGAGATCGAGAACGGCCGCCTCAACCCCCGGCGCAGCATCGCGGGAGCGGCCGAGGTCCTGCCCCGCGCGCGCGAAACGGTCACCGTCGCCGAACGCGCCCTCGACCACCTGCGGTCGATGACCCGGGCCCTCGACCACGCCATCGCCGACGGGGAGACGGAGCACCTGCCCGTCCCCTTCCGGGAGGGGCTCGCCTCCGTGCTGCGGACGGCGGCCACCGCCCTGCGGGAGACCGGCCGCGCTTCCCCGGACGAGGACGGCCGCCTCGGCGAACTGATCGACGGGGGTGGGACGGAACTCGAACGGGTCCGGCGGCAGGCACGTGCGACGGCCGATGCCCCCGCGTCGGTACCCGTGCTGCAGGGCGCGCTCCTCAACGACGCCGGACGGCTGCTGGCCGACCTCCGCCGCTGAGTCGCTGAGCCGCTCGTGGGGCTTCGCCACCGGGGCGCTGCGGGCGGGGTTCAGGCGAGCGTGGGGGCCGGCGGGGTCCAGCGGCGTGCGCCCCGGCCGGAGCCGGAGACGCCGTAGTCCTTCCTGAGGTGTTCGGGCACGGCGTAGTGCATGACGCGTCCACGGGTGAGGGAGGACAGGGCGAAGACCGAGCTCAGCTGGCCGAGGCGGTCCAGGGCCCAGGCCCCGAGCGGCGAGCGGTCCTCCAGGGTCTCCAGCACGCCCAGGAGGTGGGGCACGGCCTTGACGACGGTGTCCCACGAGGTGCGCGGGACCCGGAGCCAGTCGGCCGGGGTGTCGCCGACGAGGTGCCGGATGAGAGCCGAGACGACCGGGTCGAAGAGGGTGCCGGGCACCACCTCCTCGTAGAGGTCGATGAGCTGCCGCGTCAGGTGCGCGCCCTCCTCGGAGGGGCCCATGTGCCGGACCATGTACCGGTCGAGGAAGTGGCGGGCCTCGTCGAGGGACTTGGGCACGGCGTCCTGGTCGACGCCGAGCATGGCGCCGACGACGCGCCAGGCGTAGTAGTACGCCTCCGCGCCCTCCGTCGACATGTGGATGCCGAGGCGGTGCAGGCTGTCCAGGACGAGCATCGAGAAGAACATCTGCCCGCCGATCATGTCCTCCTGACAGATCGGGGTGCCGAGCGCGCCGCTGTCCCAGCGGTTCTCGCGCGTGAGGTGGTGGCGGATCGAGGCGTGCAGGAGGCGGACCTTCTGGGCGGCCGGGATGAAGCGGCTGCCGGCCTCGAAGGCGTCGGGCTGCATCAGGTAGACGGTGAACTGGCCGGTCTCCGCCATCCGCTTGGAGGGGTACTCCAGCCCGTGGGTCGCCGACAGGAGCTTCGCGACGTGCGGGACGAGGTAGCAGGCGGGCATGGCCGCGAAGGACAGCGCGGTGGTGATGTGCACGCTGTTGTCGATGAAGAAGAGCCTGGCCTTCTCCATCTCCCCCCAGTCCACCCAGGCCGGCGGGACGCGAGTGGCTTCGAGGTACTCCCGTGCCACCTCGGGGAGCCCGTCCGGGAGCGGGGCGCCGGCGGTGGACACGTAGCGCATCAGGGTGTTGAACGTGCCGACCTCCCCGCGCTCGAACAGCGTGGCGACGGTCGCGTCGGCGAGCTCGTCACCGCTGCGGCGCAGGGCGTCCATCGACGCCGCGGAATGGGTCATGGCGGGGCTCCTCGTGGTCCTCGTCCGGGGTCAGGAGTCAGGAGTCAGGAAGGGCGGACCGCCGCCGAGTGCGCCAGCGCGGTCAGTGCTGTCGCGGCGAGTGCCGGGACGTCCAGCGCGTGCAGGGTGTCGAGCGCTTCCCCGACCCGGGCGCTGATCATGTCCTCGATGCGGTCGGGGGCCTTGAGGCCGCGCATCACCTCGCGGACCGCGTCCACGTCCTCTCCGCCGAGGTCGCTCCGGCCGAGGTAGCTGCCCAGCAGTTCGCGCGCGTCGTCACCGGCCAGGCGCCAGGTCTCCGCCAGCAGGGCCGTGGGGCGGTGGCCGCGGAGGTCGTCCGCGTTGGCCTTCCCGGTGTCCCGCGTGGCGCCGAACAGGCCCAGCAGGTCGTCGCGCAGCTGGAAGGCCTCGCCCAGCGGCAGCCCGTACGCGGAGTAGCCCTCGCGCAGCCGTGGCCCGGCCCCGGCCAGGGCGCCGCCGATGAGCAGGGGCTGCTCGACGGTGTACTTGGCCGTCTTGTACCGGATCACCTTCAGCGACTGGGTGACGTCCGGGCGGGCCCCGGTGCGCAGGATCTCCAGGCATTCACCGGCGATGAGTTCCCGGGCCATCAGCAGCCACAGGGGCCGGGCCCGGGTCAGGTAGGCGACGGGCAGGCCGCTGGTGGCGAAGAGGTCTCCGGCGAGGGCCATCAGCAGGTCGCCCGTCAGCATGGCCAGCGACCTCGCGGCGTCCGTGACACCGGAGGCGCCGGGGCCGTCCCGGCCGCCCGGGCCGCCGCTCGCATGACCCCGGGCGCCGCGCACGGCGGTGCGCAGCGCGACGTGCGCGGTGGGGCGGCCGTGGCGCAGCGGGCTGTCGTCGATGAGGTCGTCGTGCGTCACGGCCGCGGCGTGCACCAGCTCCATGGAGGCCGCCGCCCGTACCAGCGCGTCGCTGTCGGGCTGCCCGACCGCCCGCCAGCCCCAGTAACAGAACGCCGCCCGCAGCCGCTTGCCGTGCGCGACCGCCGCTTCGAGCTGCACGGCCACCGGCGCCAGGAGCGGGTCGACGGCGGCGAACCGGTCGGCCTCCCGGGCGACGTACTGCTGGAGCACCTCGTCGACGCGGGCCTTGAACGCGGCCGGCTCCCAGCCCTCGCACGGCGTCACGGCCGGCCCGCCGGGCCGGGTTCCGCCGTGGCGGCGCCGGACGCCGCGCGCTCCCGGGCCAGGACCTGCCGGGCCAGGAGCTCCAGGTGGGCGGGGGGCGGGGCCGCGTACCGGTCCAGGGCCAGGCGTCCGCGGGCCATCAGATCGTGTTCCGCTTCCGCCGCCAGCGCGCCGGTGTCCGAGCGGCGCAGCAGCCCCCGCACCGTGCCCAGGGCCGAACCCAGCGTGCTCAGTGCCAGGTCGGCCAGCCCGGCGGCCAGCAGGACCGCCTGTTCGTCCAGGCCGCTGTGCCGTCCCGCTTCCCGTGCCATGTCACTCCCCCCGCTGAGCTCCGGCTACGTCGGTCACACGCCGTGTTCCTCAGCATCCCGTGGCACCGGGCCCCGGGGAGGCGCTATTCACGATCGGACGGCATCTCGCTCGAACGTCCGGATCCCCTGCCTGCCCGGCGCGGGACTACCAGATCTGCACCCCGCCGCCGGCCCGTGAGGCCCGCCGGGCGGCGTCGAGGATGTTCTCCAGGCGGTCGGCGATCGCGCCGGCCCGCCGGGCGACGGGCTCGGCCGAGTCCATGCGGGCGGCGATGGAATCGACGTGGCCCCGTACCAGGAGGGCCTCCGCGAGGAACTCCCGTACGTCGTGCGGGGCGACGCGGAGGTCGCCCCCGGCCAGCAGGGGGAAGAACCGCGCTCCGAGCGCGCGGACGGTCTGCGATCCCCACACCTCGGTGCGCCAGCTCTCGAAGCCCGCCAGGTCCGAGGACCCGTCGGGGACGTCGAGGAAGCGGGCGCCGCCGTTCTCGTCGGCGGTGAACACATCGACGGACAGGCTCATGTGCGAAGTGGATCACGAGGCGGCCCGCGCGGTCCACGCCTTTGCGCTCCGGCCGCCCGGTCCCGTCCCCCCGCTCCCGTCCGCCCCGCCCCGGTCCGACCCTCGGCGATTCGGCCAACCCCCGTGCGTGGCAGTCCTGTTGCGGGAGGCGGATCGATGCATCCGGCACGCTCCGCGAAGCCCGCGATACCGGGGGTCGAAGGCCGACCGAAATACATGTGTTCGATATTGCGGCCCCGTCGTTGAGCCCCGTGACCACGCCCGACGGACCTCCAGGGGGAGCAGTTGACCTCGGCCGATGCGCAAGAGCAGCAGACCACCAGCACGCGGCGGCCCCCGCCGCCCCCGCCCCCGCCGGCGGAGATCACCTACAGCGGGCAGTACTCCGTCAATCCCCTCGCCACGGTCTCCTTCCGCCGGATGTGCGGGCAGATCCCGGCCGTCCTGGGCCGCATCGCCCGGGTGTCCTGGCGGACGGACCGGCGGGCGGTGCAGCTGCTCGCCGGCTGCCAGGCCGTCACGGGCGTCGCGGCCGCCGTGCTGCTGGCGGCCACCTCCCGCGCCATGGGGTCCGTCCTGGGCGACGGCTCCGCATCCGACCGGCTGCGCGGTGCGCTGCCCGCCCTGCTGGTGGTGGCCTCCGCCGCGGCGCTGGCCCGGGTGGCGGGGGCGGTGGCCGCGTACGCCGAGCGGCGGATCACCCCGCGGCTGACCACCGAGACGGACACCGCGCTGGTCGAGGCGGTGTGCCGCGTCGAGGCGTCGGCGTACGCGGAGGACGGCTTCTCGGACCGGCACGAGGCGGCCGAGATGGGCGTCATGCGCACCCACGTGATGGTCACCGACGCCCAGCGGTTCCTGTCCGCGCTCATCCGCATGGCGAGCGCCGCCGGTGTGCTGTCCGTACTGAACCCGCTGATGCTGCCCCTGCTCCTGCTGGCCGTACTGCCCGCAGGCGTCGGCGCGGTCCTGAGCGCCCGGGTCGACTACGAGATCCACTACGCGAACGTCGCCGACCGCAACGTGCGCGGCATGATGCGCTGGTGGGCGACCACGTCGAAGTACGGCGACGAGGTGCGCGCCAACTCGATGACGGACTACCTCGTCTACTGGTACCGGGCCCTCTCCGACCGGTGCGACCGGCGCACCCTGGCCGCCGCGCCCCGGACCCTGCGGATCGCCCTGCTGTCCGCGCTGGCCGGCGGCGTGTTCCTGGTCGTGACCTGGGGCGCCCTGGCGTGGCTGGCGGTATCCGGCCGGATCGGGCTCGCGGTGGCCGCGACGGCCGTCATCGCCGTGCAGAGCACGCTCGCCGCGCTCTCCCAGGTCGTCGTCAACGGAGCCGCGGTCTTCCACACCAGCCTGTACCTCGGCGACATGCAGTCCTTCCTCGACGAGGCCACCGCCCGCGCCCCCCGGCGCGGACCCCGTGCCCACGCCGGGCCGGCCGAGGAGATCCGGCTGGAGGAGGTCGCGTACCGCTACCCGGGCAAGGACAAACCGGCCGTCGACGGGGTCTCGCTCACCCTGCGGCGCGGCCAGATCCTCGCGATCGTCGGGGCGAACGGCTCGGGGAAGTCCACCCTCACCCGGCTGCTGACCGGCATCTACCTGCCGGACAAGGGCAGGGTGACGTGGAACGGCACCGACCTCGCCGAGGTCGACCCCCGCACGGTGTGGCAGGACACGGGCCTGGTGCCGCAGATCTTCGCGCAGTGGCCGCTGCGGGTGCGCGAGAACGTCACGCTCGGCCAGCCCCGCACCCACGACGACGCCCCGGTGTGGGAGGCCATCGACGCGGTCGGTCTGCGCGAGGCCGTCGACGATCTGCCGGCCGGCCTGGACACGCTGCTGTCGCGCGACGTCTTCGGCGGCTCGGAGCTGTCCGGCGGCCAGTGGCAGCGCGTGGCCTGCTCCAGGGCGCTGTACCGGCGCCCGGGGCTGCTGATCCTGGACGAGCCCACCTCGCAGATGGATCCGCGCGGCGAGCACCAGATCTTCGAGCGGATCAAGGCCATCGCGGGGGACCGCATCACCATCGTGGTCACCCACCGCCTGGAGAACACCAAGATCGCCGACCACATCGTCGTCATGGAACACGGCCGCATCACCGAGCAGGGAGGTTACGACGACCTGGTCCACGCGGGCGGCACCTTCGCCGAACTCCTGGAGCTCTCCCAGGACCGCTGATCCCCGCCTCCGATCCGGACCCGGACGCCGACCCCGACGCCGACCCCGACCGCGGCCCGGACCCGTGCCCCGGATCAACCCCCGGACTTCTCGGGGGTGTTGTCGGGGTGATCACCAATGGTGGCGCCCCGGCACCGGGCGGCAGGCTGTGGTCATGACACATCGAGCAGTGCGGTTCACCCGGTTCTCCTTCATCGCCGCCCCCCTCCTCCTCGTGGCCTACGGGTCGGTCCGCCTCCTGGTGGAGGGGTCCAGGGAGCCCGGCGCGGCGTGGATCACCGGCCATCTCGCCTTCCTCGGCGGGGTGTTGCTCTTCGGGGTGGTCTGCTCCGGGCTGCGCCGCGCGGCGGCCGGGGCGGCCGGACCGGCCCGGCGGGCGGTGGTCCGCGCCGCCTGGCCGGTCGCGCTGGCGGGGGTGGCCGCGGCCACGGCCCAGGCGGTGATCGACCTCTACGCGGGGTTCCGGGCCGCCGACAAGGCGGAGATGAGCGAGATCTTCGCCCGGGTGCAGAACGTGCCCGGGGTGATGCCGGTCGTGTACACGGTCGTACCGCTCTTCCTCTACGTCGGCGTGATCGCCCTCCTCGCCGCGCTCAAGGGCCCCCGGGCCGTCCCCTCGCTCGTGGCGTTCGTCCTGGGTACGGTCGCCATCGCGGCCAGCCTGGACTTCCTCCCGCTCGGCGGCCTGTGCTACCTCCTCGCCTTCGCCCCCCTCCGCCACCGGGTGGGCGCCCCCCAGGCCCCGGGCTCCGGCCACCGCCCCGGGCCGGCCGGTGACGCGGCGGCCCGGGCGGGGGCGGGAAGCACCCCCGGTGGAATGGTTTAGGATTCAACCGGCGTTTGTGACGCCGGTGCCCGCCCGCCCCCCCGGGCGGTCACCGCGACGTCCGGCGCCGAGCGGGCCGCGGACGGACACCGATCCGCGCGCCCCCGGGGGGCCGGTGCCCTTCCCCCGTGCGCACCGGCCCCCCGCCCTCGCCCCTTGCGGTGACTCCGGCGCCCGGCCCACCGTCCTCGAAGGCGCGGCCCACCGTCCTCGAAGGCGCGGGCCACACGCCCGGCCGGGGCGGCAGCACCCTCTCCCGGTCCGCCGGGAACGCTGCGGCCGGCGCACCGACTCCGGCCGCGCCGCTCCCCCGTCCCCGGACGGCGCCGACGGGCGGCCTCCGTCAGCCTCCGCATCCCCCTTCCGACGGGTGCCAGCCGCCGCGCCCACTCCGCTCCATGGGCTCCCTCGGCGGCCGGGTCAGCAGCCCGCTCTCCTCGGTGAACCGGGGGAGCTGGGCGCGCAGCGCCGGGGCCCCGAACAGGGCCGCGCTCAGCAACACCGCGGCGGGGTCGCCCCGTTCCGTGGCCCGGCGCGCCCCCGCGTGCAGCAGCCGCAGCCGGGCCAGCAGCGTCGCGCCGCGCCGGGTGCGCCGGGACGCCGCCCCCAGTACGACCGCGGCCACGTCGGCGGCGACGCCGAGCCACAGCCATACCGCCGGCGCCCCGTCCGCCCCACCCGTGGCGGCCGTGACGGGCACGGCGGCGAACACCGGCAGCAGCACCGCCCGTTCGGCCCACCGCCGCTTCGCGGACACCAGCAGCCCGGCCCGCTCCAGCTTCCGGGTCATCTCCCCGAGGGCCCGCCCCACCCGCTCGTGGTCGTGGAGCCTGCCGGGGTGCGTCCGCCGGTACAGCGCCCCGTACAGCGCGCGAGCCAGCGGGGAGCTGCCCCTCGGCGGCACCCGGGTGGGGACGTTCATGACCGTCTGCCGGAACCCCGCCTCCACCGTGCCGCCGAGATAGAGCTCGACCAGCGCGGTCCGCGTCGCCGCCCGCACGCCCCCGCGCAGCATCCCGGCCTCGACCGGGGACAGCGCCCCCACGGGCGCCCGCACCCGCCCGCCGCCGAGCCGCAGCCCCCCGGCCAGCAGCACCAGGCACCACGCCGCGCCGGTCGCCACCGCAGCCGTCGACACCATGCCGCACCACCCCCCGCCCCCAGCCTCCCCGGGCCGGCCGCCGCTCATGCCCGGCCGGGGCCGTCAGGGCACGGCGCGCTCGACGGTGGACACCACCCGGACCAGGGACGGGGCCGAAGGGGCCGACCCGAAGCCGAACCGCACGGGCGGGGAGACCGGGGCCAGCGGGCCGAGGTCGGCGCCGTCGAGGCGGGCGCGGGCGGCGACGATCGGCCGCAGGTCCCCCGCGGCGTACCACTGGCGGCATCCGGGGCGCGAGCTGCCCCGGGTCCGTACGCCGGTCATCAGGCGGGACGGGGCGTCCGCCGCGGCCGCCCACAGCGGCCTGCGGGCGAGCGGCCGGGGGACGGCCCGCAGCGCGAGGCCGAGGAGGCCCCGGCGCCCGACCCGGAACCACAGGTCCAGGGGACCCGCCGCGACCTCCCACAGGCCGTCGCGGCTCCGTACGCTCACCACGACCGTCCGGACCTCGTCGAAGTGGTAGACGGAGGAGACGTACCCGGCCGTCCGGGCGGTGGGCGCCAGCAGCGTGCGCCGGCCGTCGGCCCGCTCCAGCATCACGTCGCTGAAGGGGCCGAAGGGGGACCGCGGCCAGTGGCCCACGACCACGCGCGCGCCCGATCCCGTCCCGACGGCGGCGATCCATCCGTCGAAGGTCAGCCGTTCGGTTTCCATGCCCCATGGATACCCCATGCGGCACCGGCGCCCCCGGAGGGCGCCGGGCTCCCGCCTACGCGTCCGCGGCCGGGTGGACGGTCGCGGCGGGCGGATCGGCCCTGCGCCGCGCCCAGAGCCAGTACAGGGCCGAGGTGGCCGCCAGCCCGACGATCCACGAGATGTCGGCGCCGCCCAGCCGTTCGGTGATCGCGCCGGTGTAGAGGGTGGTGGCCAGGAACGGGACCTGTACGAGGATGCCGAAGAGGTAGCAGGTCAGCGCGGTGACGTTCCAGCGGCCGTAGCGGCCCGCCGGATCGTAGAGGGCCGGGATGTCGACGCGTTCCCGGGAGATCAGGTAGTAGTCGACCAGGTTGATCGCGCTCCAGGGCGTGAACACGGTCAGGAGCAGCAGCACGAAGTTCTTGAAGTGGGTCAGGAAGTCGGCGCTGGCGGCCAGCGCGATGGCCATGGACACCGCGATGAAACCGACGATGGAGGCGGCGCGCACCAGGGGCGAGACGTGCGAGCGGCGGCCGAAGGCGGTGACGGTGGTCAGGATCGACATGAAACCGCCGTAGGCGTTGAGGCAGTTGACGGTCAGCTTGCCGACGACGATCACCAGGTAGATCAGGAACGCCAGGACCGCCGGACCCGCCAGATCGCCGAGGAAGCCCACCTGGTCGGGCAGGAAGGCCGCGCCCGCGACGGCGGCGGTGAGCGCGCCCAGCGTCATCGCCCACTGGGATCCGATGACGGAGCCGGCGAAGGTGGACCAGAACGTCGTACGGGTGCTGGTGTCGCGGGGCAGGTAGCGCGAGTAGTCGGCGACGTACGGCCCGAAGGTGAGCTGCCAGCCGGCCCCGAGCCCCACGGCGAGCAGGAAGGTCGCCGCCTCGAACCCCTTGGCGCCGACGTGCGCGCCGACGTCGTACTGGGTGAACAGCCGCACCATCAGGTAGCCGAGGCCGAGCGCGCCGACGACGGTCGCGATGCGGCCCGCGACGTGGATGAGGCGGTAGCCGGTCACGGCGACGACGGCGGTCAGCGCCCCGAAGACGAGGATTCCGGCGTCCGTGCCGACGTGGAGGACCTCGGCCACCGCCTGCCCGGCCAGCACGCTGCCGGTCGCGGCGAAGCCGAGGTACATGAGGATCACCAGCAGCAGTGGCAGTACCGCCCCGTACACGCCGAACTGCGCGCGGCTGGAGATCATCTGCGGTACGCCCAGCCGGGGTCCCTGCGCGGAATGCAGGGCCATGACGATGCCGCCGAGCACGTTGCCGATGAGCAGCGCGGGTATCGCCCAGAGCGGGTCGGCGCCGAAGACGACCGACAGCGCGCCGTCGACTATCGCGGTGATCTGCATGTTGGCGCCGAACCAGAGGGTGAACTGGCTGCGCGGCGTGCCGTGCCGTTCGCCGTCCGGGACGGGCTCGATGGTCCGTCTCTCCACCGCGGGGCGATCTGCGGGGGTGCGTTCTGCCGGCATGTGGGTGGCCTCTCCCCGTAGTTGTGGTGGCGCCGAATCTGGCATGGGAATGAACAAACATCAAGATCCTGAATGGCACTTTTCACGGGGGCCGGGCGGCGGGCCGCGGGAGCCAGCCGATGGCCCGGGCCCGCTGATTGGGAGCGCGCCGAGCGGGCAGTCGCACAGCGTGCGCAGCCCGGCGGTCAGGCCCGTCCGTCTCCGTCCGGTCCCCGGGCGCGGGCCGGGCCCAGTAGGCTGCCGGGCGGGGGCGCGGAGCCCGATCGGAGGGCCGGGAGGCCGGAAGGGGGGCGAGGTGAGAGCGGCACGCGCGTTGGCGACGCTGGACGAGGTCGAGCTCGGTGACCACGTCTGCTGGCGGATGGACCCGTCCGCGGCCTTCCCCACGGACGCCCGGGCGTACGTGGCCGACGGCGCCCTCTACGGGGACAAGCTCGTGTTCGTCGCTCCCTCCCGCGGCGCCTCCGGTCTGACGCGGCCCGCCTCCGGCCGCCTGCCCCCGGCCTCGGTGGTGCTGGATCTGCCGGATCACGCGGACACCGAGTCGGTTCTCGCCGCGGTGCGCAGGGAGGCCCGTACCGCCGCCCGCCAGGGCTTCCGGTCGGTCCGCGTCCTCACCGAGCGGGTCCCCGCGACGGCGCCCGGCGGGGCCGAGGAACTGCTCGCCCAGGAGCTGAAGCTCGACGAGTTCGCCTCCGAGAGCGGCGCCATCGTCGTGTGCGCCTTCAGGCCGTCCCTGTGGGACGCGCCGGAGCTGGAGCGGGCGGCATGTATGCATCCCCACGAGACGGGCACGCGCGCACCGCGTCCGGCCTTCCGGATGTTCAGCACCGGCGCCGACAGGTGGAGCGTTGACGGAGTGATCGATTCGGAGTGCGCGGCGGCGTTCAACGCCGCGCTGCGGGCCGCCATGCGGCACACGGCCGAGGTCAGGCTGCAGTTCGACACCCTGGGGATGATCGACGCGGCCGGCATGCAGGCGCTCGTCGACGCGGCCCGTCACCTGCCCGGCCGCCGGATCGACGTCGAGGGAGCCAACGAGACCGTGCGCCTGTGCTGGGAACTCGCGGGGTACGCGGACGCCGGCGTACCGGTGGTGATGGCGCCGTGACCGAGACCGTGCCCGCGGCGGCGCCCGGCGGGGCCGGGAGCCCCTTCCGCCACGAGCTGTACCCCTACCGGGGCGACGAGGAGTTCCTGTCCGGGACGCTGGACTTCATCCACGAGGCCCTGGAGGGCGGCGAGGCCGTCGTCGTCGCCGTGCCCTCCGACAAGACCTCGCTGCTGCGCGGCGAACTCGCCGACGAGCCCGCCGTCACCTTCGTCGACACGACGACCGCGGGCCCCAACCCCGGCCGGCTCGTGGCCGCCTGGTCGGCCTGGATGAGGGAGCGGGGCGAGGGCGACCGGCCCGTGCGCGGCATCGGCGAAACCGCCTGGCGTCACGCGCGCAACGCCGCGCACCTCTCCGAACTGCGCTACCACGAATGGCTCTTGAACCGGGCCTTCGCCCACAGCCCCACCTGGTCGATGCTGTGCCCCTACGACGCCGGGGACGATGACCAGGACGCCTTGCGGTCGCTGTCGCGCTGCCACCCGCTGATCCGCCGCGACGGGCTGCACGCGGCCAACGAGGAGTACCTCGGCGGGGACGAGTACGCCTTCGACGCACTGTCGGCCGCCCGCGATCCGTTCCAGGAGCTGAGCTACGCGCAGGGCGACCTGGGCGCGATCCGGTCGAAAGTGGCCCAGTGCGCCTCCGAGGCGGGCCTGCCCGAGGACCGGCTCGCCAAGCTCGCCGTGGCCGTCACGGAGATCGCGACGAACAGCATCCGCCACGGCGGGGGCCGCGGCACCCTGCGGACCTGGTCCCAGGACGCCACGTTCCTGTGCGAATTCCGCGATGCGGGCTACATCGCCGACGTGATGGCGGGCCGCAGCCGTCCCGACCCCCACCAGATCGGCGGCCGGGGCCTGTGGCTGGCGCACCAGCTGTGCGACCTCGTCGAGATCCGCTCCACCCGGGACCAGGGGACCACGGTCCGCCTGCACATGGACGTACCCCGGTAGAGCGGCCCCCGGCAGGACGGGGCCGCGCGGGCGGCCCCGTCAGCGGGCTGCCGGCCCGGCCCCGTCGGTCCGCAGGGGGTGCGGGCGGCCCGCCCAGGCGGGGCTGTCGGCGAGCGCGGCGGGGAGGGGCCCGAGGCCGAGGAGCGCGGCCGTGACCTGCGCCGTCAGGCGGTGCCACCGGCGGGCGTCGCGGAGCATGGCGTGGCCGCCCGCGGGCATCGAGATCCCCCGGACGCGGGCGCCCGCCCCCTGGGCGCGGGTCAGGTAGGACCAGGTGTCCGCCGCGGAGGTGACGCGGTCGGATTCGTCGTGCAGCGCGACGACCGTACGGCCGTCCAGATGGGCCGTCGGTTCGGCGGGCGGACACCAGGGAGCCAGGGCCACGACCGCGGTCACGCCGGGGTCCGCCGCGGCCCGGAGCGCGGCCCGGCCGCCGAGGGAGTGGCCGACCAGGACGACGGGCAGCGGCCCGGCGAGCGCCCGCAGCTCCTCCAGGGCGTGCCGTACGTCGGCGACCGGGTGGGCGTGCCGGCCGTTCCAGCCCCGGTGGCGGTAGCGGACGCGGGCGACCAGGACGCCGTCCCCGGTGGCACGGGCGATGGCGGCCTCGAAGGGCCGCATCCGCAGGGCGGGCAGGCTCAGCCGGTCCGGGGGCCGCAGGTCGTCCGCGCGTCCCCCGTGCAGGACGAGGACCGCCGCCCTCGCACCGCGCGGCGCCGGGCCGGAGCGTACGGGGACCAGGGCGGGGGCCGCCGGGCCTGCGGGGTCCGGGGCGGGGCCGGCCGGGCCGCCCGTCCCCTTGCGCGTCACGCCCATGTCCGGCCCCCGGCGGGGCGTCCTGCTCGCATACCGGTCCTTCGTCCTCGCTCTGCGTGTGCCGCCGGTCGTCATCGGTTCTTCGGAGCGGAGGGGCCCCGCGGATGGGAGGGGCGTGCCCGCCACGCCCGCGACTGCTCCGATCGGGGGAAGCATGACGCACCGGCCAAACCGGCGCGAGCGCGGCGGCGAAGACAGCACGTGGGGGAGACGGGGGCGGTTCCCCCGGCCCCGCACCGGCCGCGCGGGCCCTCCGCACGGCCACGGCACCCTTACGGAGGTACTTCACATGGTTCGTGTACGACGAGGTCTGGCAGTGGCCCTGGCGGTCGGCGCGGTGATGGCCGGCGGCGCGTCCGCGGCCGGCGCCGACGCGGGCGCCCGGGGCGTGGCCGCGTACTCGCCGGGCGTGGGTTCGGGCAACCTCATCCAGGTACCGGTCCACATCCCCGTCAACGTCTGCGGGAACACCGTCAGCATCATCGGGCTGCTCAACCCGGCCTTCGGCAACACCTGCGTCAACGCCTGATCCGGCCCCACCGCGGGGGCACGCCTTCGGGGCGCCCCCGCGGTGCCGGGCGGCCCGGACCCGGCGGCCGCCGCCTAGGCCAGCGGCCCGGCGGTGGGGGAGGTCGGGCCAAGCAGGAGCGGGGTGCCGGCGCGGATGGAGGCGATCACCAGGTCGTGCAGGGCGCGGCTCTCGGCCTCGCCGGTGCACGGGATGGGGCTCTCCGCCAGCGGGAACCACTCGGACGCCCCGCTGTACTGCACGGTGACCTGCGCGAGGCCGGTGGCTTCGATCCAGGTGGTGTGCACGTCGAGCTCGCCGGTCAGGACGGGGCCCCCCTCGCCCGTCCGTACTCCGGCGCGCCCGGCGAAGACACCGCGGGTGGTCCATGACGCCCAGCTCATCCGGCCTCCCTGCGTTCGTGGTCCTGCCAGTGTCACCGGATCGGCCCCCCCGCGCGTCCCGGGCCCCTTACGGGCAGGTCAGAGGGGGTCTGACAGCCGCGGGCGCGCCTCACCGCGGGGGCGCGACCAGGCCGGTCTCGTAGGCGAGGATCACAAGGTGGACCCGGTCGCGCGCGTCGAGTTTCGTGAAGAGCCGTGCGAGGTGGGCCTTGGCGGTGGCCACGCTGATGGTGAGCTCTTCGGCGATCTCGGCATTGGACAGCCCGCGGCCGACCAGGATCAGGACCTCGCGCTCCCGGGCCGTGATGCCGTCGACCACCGCCCGGCCGGTGGCGGCGGGTTCGGGCCGTGCCGCGAACTCCTCGATGAGCCGCCGGGTGACGCCGGGAGCGATGAGGGCGTCTCCGGCGGCGACGACCCTGATCCCTTCGAGGATGGTCCTCAGCGGCATGTCCTTGACGAGGAAGCCGCTCGCTCCGGCACGCAGCGCGCCGTAGACGTACTCGTCGTCGTCGAAGGTGGTCAGGACGAGGACGCGGGTCGTCGACTCCGGATCCGCGTGGATCCGGCGGGTGGCCTCGATGCCGTCCGTACCGGGCATGCGGATGTCCATGATGGCGACGTCCGGCCGCAGCCGCTGGACCAGTTCCACCGCCTCGGCACCGTCCCCGGCCTCCCCCGCCACCTCCAGGCCGGGGGTGTCGGCGATGAGGACGCGCAGGCCGGAACGGATCAGGGGCTGGTCGTCGACCAGGACGACACGGATCATCGTCCCGCCTCCACCGGCACCGGAAGCCGGGCCGCCACCCGGAAGCCGCCCTCCGGACGCGGCCCGGCGCTGAACTCGCCGTGCAGCAGAGCGACCCGTTCGCGCATTCCCGCGATGCCGTATCCGCAGTCCGCGACGGCGCCGCCCGAGCCGAGGTCGACGACATCGACGGCCAGCTCGTCGTGGCGGTAGTCGACGGTGACGCTGCAGTCCCGGGTGCCGGAATGCCGCACGACGTTGGTGACCGCCTCCTGGACGATGCGGAAGGCCGCCAGGTCGACGTCGGAGGGCAGGCCGCGGCGCTCCCCCCGCCACCGGACGTCGACCCGGACCCCGGCGGCCGCGGTCTTCGCGACCAGCGGACCGAGGGCGGCCAGACCGGGGAGCGGATCCAGCGGCGCGGACTGCGGGTCGCTCCGGCGCAGCGCGCCGAGCATCCGCCGCAGGCCGGCGAGCGTCTCCCTGCTGGTGGCCTCGATGGCGTCCAGCGCGTTGCGCGTCTCGGCGGGCTGGGTGTCCATGACCAGGCTGCCCACCCCGGCCTGGATGGCGATGATGCCGATGTTGTGGGCGACCATGTCGTGCAGCTCCCGGGCGATCCGCAGCCGCTCGGCCGTGACCGCCTGCTGCGTGGCCTGGGCGCGCACCGTGTCCGCGTGCGCCCGGTTCTGATGGACCGTGTTGCCGGTCAGCCAGGCGATGACGACGGTCGACGCGAGGCCGGCCGGCACCGAGAGGTCGAAGAAGTACCCGCTGCCCAGCCGCCAGAGCGTGTACGCGGCCAGCACCCCGACCGGCAGCGCGGCCGCGAGGACCGACACGCGCCGTGAGCGGGTCGCCGCGGTGTAGCCCACGCCCGCGTCGGCCAGCAGGAAGAGCACGTACGGTGTCTCCCGCACCGCCATCCCGATCGAGAACGAGGCGCCCGCGAGCGCGATGGCCACGGCCGCCAGCGGCGCGCGGACCAGCAGCAGCGCGCCCAGGGTGGTGACGACGGCGGTGACCAGCAGGGGTGCGTCCTCCGTGTTGCCGTCGTACCGGAGCAGATGCTGCAGTTCGTCCGGCCGCTGGAACGTGCGCACCAGGATGAGGACCGACCAGAAGGCCGCCACCCACACACCCGGTGGCACGCGTCTGAGCAGGGGTGGAGGAGGAGTGGCGATCATCAGCCGATCCTATCGACGCGCTGCCGCCGGGACATCGGCCCGCGGAACTAGTCCCCCGGGCCACCAGCGGCGCTCCCAAGTCCGGACCGCCGGCCGATGCCGGCTCCGCTCCCTCCACGGCAGCTTGGACCCGTGATCGAATCCACCCGACTGACCAAGCGGTACGGCGACACCGTCGCCGTCGACAACCTGACCTTCACCGTGGAACCCGGCAAGGTCACCGGCTTCCTCGGCCCGAACGGTGCCGGCAAATCCACCACCCTGCGGATGATCCTGGGCCTGAACACCCCCACCAGCGGGTCCGTCACCGTGGACGGGGTTCCCTTCTCGCAGCGCCCCCGCGGACTGCGCCACGTCGGCGCGCTGCTGGACGCCCAGGACGTCCACGGCGGACGCAGCGCGAGGGCGCACCTGACCGCCCTGGCCCGCAGCAACCGCATCCCCCCGGCCCGCGTGGACGAGGTCCTCCAGGAGGTCGGGCTGGCCAAGGCGGCGCGGCGCCGGATCGGAGGGTTCTCCCTCGGCATGAAACAGCGCCTCGGCATCGCGGGCGCCCTGCTCGGCGATCCGCCGGTGCTGCTCTTCGACGAGCCCCTGAACGGTCTGGACCCCGAGGGGGTGCTGTGGGTGCGCGGCCTGTTCCGCCGGCTGGCGTCCGAGGGCCGCACCGTGTTCGTCTCGAGCCACATGATGGCCGAGATGGAGCACACCGCCGACCGGCTCATCGTCGTCGGGCAGGGCCGGCTGATCGCCGACGAGGGCCTGGAGGACTTCTCGGCCCGCAACGCCACCCTGGGCGTGACCGTGCGCACGCCCGGCCTGGCGGCCCTGGAGGCCGTGCTGATCGCCGAGGGCGCGTCGGTGCGCCGCGAGGGCGACCGGGCGGTCCGGGTCACCGGCCTGACCGCGGCCCGGATCGGCGAACTGGCCCACCGGCACCGCATCATGCTGCACGAACTCGCCACCCACACCTCGTCCCTGGAGTCGGCGTTCATGTCCCTCACCGCCGACAGCGTCGAATACCTCGCGGGAGAAGCCCGATGAGCACCATGACGTCCCGCGCCATCAAGCCGTCCGGGCGCGCCGGCGAACCGGCGGCCAGGTTCACCGACCTGCTCGCCGCCGAGTGGATCAAGATGCGGTCCCTCCGGTCGACCTACTGGGTGCTCGCCCTGAGCGCCGTCGTCGCCATCGCGATCAACGTCAACGCCGTCCACTCCGACCTGACGTACATAGACCAGCCGCATCCCGCTCCCCCCGGTGTGCCCCCCTTCACGTACGACCCGCTGTTCCACGGCCTGGGCAGCATCGCGATCGACGTCATGGCACTGGCCGCGGCCAGCTTCGGCGCCATCACGGTCTTCGGCGAGTACGCCACCGGAATGATCCGCACCACGCTCGCCGCCACCCCCGACCGGCGCGCGGTGGTCGCGGCGAAGGTGGTTCTCGTCACGGCGATCACGCTCTTCCTCGGTGTGACCGTCTCCGTGACCTCGTTCCTCACCACGAACGCGATGCTCGCGTCCCGCCACATCGGACTCTCCCTCCACGACCCCGGCTGCCTGCGGGCCGTCGCGGCGTACGCGCTGGTCATCCCGGTCTGCGCGCTCATCGGCCTCGCGTTCGGTGCCGTCCTGCGACACGCCACGGCCTCCATCGTCGCCGTCGTGTCCATGCTCTTCCTCCTGCCCATGCTCTTCGGGGGCGACAGGTACCGGCTCCTGAAGGAGATCGGCAACCACCTGCCGCTGGCCGCGCAGGCCCGGCTGGCGCTGAACCCCGACGGCCGCACCAGCCTGGGCACGTACCCGGCAACGATCACGGGCTCCTGGGTCGCACTCGCGGCCTGGGCGCTCGTCTCCGTGACCGTCGCGGTGACGGTCATGCGCCGCCGGGACGTCTGAGACGGCTCAACGGGCGTCCCGCGCGCCGTCTTTGCCGTGCGCGCCGGGGCCGCCCGGGAACGCCGCCCGCAGGGCGGCGCCGCGCAGGGTGAGGGCGACGCGGGCGACCGGGAGCACGCAGAGCGCTTGCAGCGCCGCGTACCACCACGGGCAGACGCCCGGGATCAGGTCCACCCCGACGATCGCGACGGGGAAGACGGCCGAGACGCCGCGCAGCCGCTCGAAGGAGCGCCGGGAACCGCGGGACGCGGAGCCGGCCAGGCGGTGCAGCAGCACCGCTACGAGGGGGAGCAGGATCGCGCGGATCCACATGAACGGGTTCACCAGGTGGCCCGTGCCCGCGACCGCGATGACCGTCAGCAGGGCGGCGCCGGTGAGTACGCCGTAGATCCTGATGCCGGTTCCGATCGTGCCGAAGGCGGCGCGGGCTGCGGGGCCGTCGAGGAGGGCCGGGCCGGCGGCGGTGGCGGTGGTGGGGGGCGTCGGCGTGGCCGGGGAGTGCGCGTTGGTTTCCATGACCACGACGCTAGGGACCGGCCGTGCGGCGCGGTATCGGCCTGGACCCACAGGGGGGTGGGGCCAGACCCACTCCCCGGCAGGCCCGGTGCGTCGCGGGCGCCGGGCGGTGCACAGTAGGGGCGGGGCAAGGAGAGTGAGGGGGAGTCATGGGACGGGTGGGTTCCCGGGTGGTCCGGGCCGTGGGCCACGCTGCGGTGCGGGCCGCGGTGCAGGTCGGCGTCGGCTTCGGGCGGGCGTGTGCCGGCGCCGCCGTCTGCCTGCTCGTGCCGGTGGTGTGGACCGGCGCGGTGGGGCTGGGGGTGTGGTGCGGGGCGGAGCACCCGTGGTCGTGGATCGGGCCCGTCGTGATCGTGTGCGCGGGCACTCTCGCACTGGCGCGGACCGTCTGCCGGGCGGTCCGCGCCCTCGTCGCGCGCTGGACCGGGACGGCCATCCCCGCCGGTCACCGCGAGGCCGGGCCCGTGACGCAACTGTCCACCGGGTACTGGTGGAACGGCTTCAGCTACGAACGCAGCCGCCGGGACGCCGTCATGGACCAGCGGATGCGGCTGTGGTGGAGCGACCCCGCCACCTGGCGCGACCTGCGGTTCGCCGTCATCGCCCCGCTCACCGCCGGGGTGGTGGCCGCCCTCCCGCCGGCCGCGCTGGCCGTCGCCGTCCTCGGAGCGGCGATCCCCGTGCCCGGGCCCGCCGCGCGCCCGATCGCGGCCTGCGCCCTCGCCGTCGCCATCGGCTGCGCCCCGTACGCCTGGCGGTCGCTGCCCCGGGTGGCCGTCCGCTTCCTCGCCCCCTCGCCCGCGATGGCGCTGGCCCGGCGGGTGGACGAGCTGACCGCCCAGCGCGCCGACGCCACCGTCGCGCAGGCCGCCGAGATCCGCCGCATCGAGCGCGACCTCCACGACGGCGCCCAGGCCCGCCTCGTCGCACTCGGACTCGCCCTGGCCACCGCCGAGGCGCTGATGGACCGGGACCCCGCGCAGGCCAAGGCGCTGATGCGGGAGGCGCGCACCGGGGCCGCCGCCTCGCTGACCGAACTCCGCGAGCTGATCCGGGGCATCAGCCCGCCCGTCCTCAGCGAGCGCGGGCTCCTCGACGCCGTCCGCGCCCTCGCGCTGGACGTCCCCCTCGACGTGGCCGTCAGTTCCGGCGGCCCGCTGCGCCTGGACCCGCCGATCGAGTCGGCCGTCTACTTCGGCGTCGCCGAGCTCCTCACCAACGCGGTCAAGCACGCCGGGGCGGCCCGGGCGCACGTCAGCCTCGTACGGGACGAGACGGGCATCGTCGTCGAGGTCGAGGACGACGGGCGGGGCGGGGCCGACGCCCCGCCCGGCGGCGGGCTCGCCGGACTGCGCCGCCGCCTGGCCGCCTTCGACGGCACGCTCGCGATCACCAGCCCCCGGGGCGGCCCGACCCGTGTGAGGATGACCCTGCCATGCGCATAGCCGTAGCCGAAGACCTGTACCTGCTGCGCGACGGGATGGTCCGCCTGATCGAGGCGTTCGGGCACGAGGTGGTGGCCACCGCCGCCACCGGCCCCGAGACGCTCGACGCCCTGCGGACGCACCGCCCGGACGTGTCCGTCATCGACGTGCGCATGCCCCCGACCCAGTCGGACGAGGGCCTGCGCGCCGCCCTCACCGCCCGCGCGGAGATCCCCGGCCTGCCGGTCCTGATCCTCTCCCAGCACGTGGAGCAGCTGTACGCCCGCGAACTGCTGGCCGACGGCTCCGGCGGCGTCGGCTACCTCCTCAAGGAGAGCGTGTTCGACGCCGAGCAGTTCATCGGTTCCCTGGAACGCGTCGCGGCGGGCGGCACCGCCATGGATCCGGCCGTGATCGCGAAGCTGCTGACCGGCAGCGCCCCCGGCCGGGGGCTGGGCCGGCTCACCGAACGCGAGTACTCCGTACTGGGATTGATGGCCGAGGGCCTGTCCAACCACGCCATCGCGCGCCGCCTCTTCCTCAGCGAGGGCGCCATCAGCAAGTACACGACCTCCCTGTTCGGCAAGCTCGGCGTCACGGACGACGACGACACCAACCGCCGCGTCCGCGCGGTCCTCGCCTACCTGAACAAGCCCTGAGAGCGGCGCCGGAGCGCTCCGCCTCACCCCTCTGCGGTGAAGGCGAAGCAGCGGCGGGTGTCGCTGAGGTCGAAGAGCCGTCTCAGGCCGGTGCTGAGGGGACCGGCGAGGACGAACCCGTGCGCGGCGCGGGCGTCGAGCAGGGCGTGCAGGAGCGCGGTGTCGGCGAAGGCGACGCCGCTGAGGTCGACGACGGTCCGGCCGCGCGCCCGGTGCAGGGCGGTGTGCAGGACGTGTACGGAGTCGAGGTCGAGCTCGCCCCGGACGCGGATCACGGTCCCGTCGGGCCCCATCTCGCAGTCGGCCTCGGCCGGTTCCGGAGGCGGCGTCGCGGTGGAGCGGGGGCCGGGGCCGGGGCGGGAGGGGGAGTGGGAGCGGGGCGGGCGCGGGGCGCCGTGGGTACGCAGGGGCATGTTGCCGTCCTTGTGGGTGGGACACCCCTCCCTTTCCGCGCGCTACAGCGGGAAAGAAGCGCGCGGCCGTTCGGCGGCCGCGCGGTCGAGGAGGCCCGTACCGGAGCGCCCCCTGCACCGGGCAGGGGACGCGGCGGCGCGGATATCACCAAGGGCTCTCCCCAACGTAACTCCCGGCGGGGGCAAATGACCCCGCCCCCACGGACCGCGTACGGCGCGAGCGGGGCCGCGGGGGTGCGGTGGCGGTGTCCGGGCCGGCTCCGCGCCGCACCCGTTCGCTCCGTACCCGTTCGCTCCGTACGCGGGCGGGGTCAGCGGAAGGCGGCCACGTTGCGGGCGGCCCAGTCGGCGAAGGGGCGCGGGGCGCGGCCCAGGACCCGCTGGACGTCCGGGCTGACGCGCAGCTCGGCCGGGCTCGGGGAACCGAGGATGTCCAGTGTGTCTGCGGCGAGTTCCGCCGGCATGCTCCGGGCCATGGCCGCCCCGGCCTCCTCGCGCGTGAGCTCGTGGAACCCGACGGGCGTGCCCAGCGCGGCGGCGATGGCCTCCGTCTGCCCCCGCGGAGTGATCACCTCCGGGCCGGTCAGCTCGTACGCGGCGCCGGTGTGCCGCTCGTCCAGCAGGCAGGCCGCCGCGACCTCGGCGATGTCCGCCGGGTCGATGACCGGCACCCCGACGTCCCCGAACGGCGCGGCGACGAGCCGCTGCGCGCGGACGGACTCGGCCCACCACAGGGCATTGGAGGCGAAGCCGCCCGGCCGCAGGACGGCCCACTCCAGGCCGGAGCCGCGCAGGGCGTCCTCCAGCGCGCGCATCGCGATCCGGGTCGTGCCGAAGGGCCTGGTCACGACGCCGAGCGTGGAGAGCAGGACGATGCGGCGGACCCCGGCGGCCGCGGCCCGGCCGATGATGCCGGCCGGGCCGGCTCCCGTGGCGTGCAGGTCGCCGGACAGCAGCAGGAACAGGGACTTCGCCCCGGCCAACGCCGGTTCCAGGCCGGCCGGTTCGGCCAGGTCGGCCACGACGTGCCGGACGCCGTCCGGCACCGCCGCCGCGTGCCGCGACACCGCCGTCACCTGCTCGCCCGCCCCGGCGAGCGCCCGCGTCAATGGCCGTCCGATGTTTCCGGTGGCCCCGGTGATCACGATCATGATGCAGCTCCTCGTCGTTCGTGCCCTCTGTGGCCAGGGCCGTCACGCTAGGAGCTGGGCTAACTTCTGGTAAGGACATACCTCAGGGTAAGCTCCGGGCATGGTGGAAGGCGTGCAGCAAGGACAGGCCGGACCGGCCAAGGGGTATGACGTGTTTCACACGGACTGTCCCGCCCGCGACGTGGTCGACCACGTGACCAGCAGGTGGGGCGTCTGGGTGCTGATCTCCTTGCGGAGCAACGACCTTCGGTTCTACGAGCTGCGCGACGGCATTCGCGGCATCAGCGAGAAGATGCTCTCCCAGACCCTGCGGGCGCTGGTCCAGGACGGCCTGGTCTGGCGGGAGGTCGAGCCGACGACACCGCCCCAGGTCACCTACGGGCTCACCGAGTTCGGCCGGGACATCGGCGAACCGCTGACGGAGCTGTTCGACCGCATCACCCGCCGCCTGCCGCCCGCGCCCACGCCCGGCCGGGCCGCTGCCTCAGGCGGTGCGGCGGCCGACGGCCGCGCCGAAGCCGTAGTAGGTGCTCAGCGCGGAGCGGTAGTCGGCGTGGCCGAGGTGACGCTCGCGGTCGAACTCGGGGGCGTTCTTGAGCTCGCTCTTGGTGAGGTCCACGTAGATCTTCCGGGACTCCTCGTCGACCTTTGTGATGGCGCGGACCGGGAGCAGGATCTCCTTGCCGAAGATCCATACACCGGTGTCGACGACCAGGTAGGACGAGCCGACCTCGTGGGAGTTCGCGTCGATCTTGCCGACGGGCCCCTCGGTCGCCTCCACGGTGAACCCGGTCAGGTCGATGCCCGGCCGCCAGCCCGAAGTCTTGCGGTAGGCCCACACGTTCGCGTTCACGCTAAGCAACTCCCTCATCCACGGCGGTCGGTCACTGCCCCGCGGCTGCCCACTCCCCGCACCCGCAAACCCCCGGCCTCCCGAGGGGGTGATGGACTCACGCCATGACGACATGGCCGCTCCGCATCATGCGAGCACTTGAGCAGTTCCATGCCACCCACCCCTGGGACCACAACGCCCACTATCACCGGTGGATCCTGCGCCAACTGCCCAGACGTCTCGGCAGGGCTCTGGACGTCGGATCAGGCAGCGGGGACCTCGCCAGACTCCTGGCCTCACGGGCCGGAGCAGTGCACGGTATCGACGTCGATCCCACGATCGTCGATCGCGCGCGGGAGCTCACCGACCCCGCCGCCCCGGTGAGCTTCACCGTCGGAGACGCACTGAAGGAGGCGCCGCCCGGCCCTTACGACGCCATCACCTGTGTCGCCACCATCCACCACATGCCGTTCAGAGACGCTCTCACCTGCTTCCGCCACCAGCTGTCGCCCGGCGGAGCTCTGGTCGTCGTCGGCGTCTACCGCCCGCAGCCTCCGAGCGATTACCTGATCGACGCCGTGGCCATTCCGGCGAACGTCGCCATGGCCTGGCTCAAGAACAAGGGTCGCAAGGCGCCGCGGCCGGCCTCGATGACCGCCCCGACCCGACCGGCGACCATGACCTTCGCGGACACCGTCCTCGACGCCCGCCAGGCGCTCCCTGGTGCACGGCTGCGCCGACGACTGTTCTGGCGCTACACGCTGGTCTGGCACCGTTCCCAGGAGGCCGGCCGCACGGCGTGCCCCGAGGCCAAAGGCCGGTTGCGCGCCGCGCGCCCCGGGGTGCGACGGGCTACTGGATGCTCCAGCGGTGCGGGTGCTCGGGATGTCGGGGGCAGGCGAATACGTTGAGCTCGCCCCCGCCCCCCACGATGACCTCCGTGGGAGTGGCGCAACGGTGCGTGGGCCGGTCCTGGTCCTCCAGCGGTTTCCAGCTGCCGCTTCCGTCGTCCCATTCCGAGCTGTCGACGGTCAGCAGCAGGTGCATCGGGGTCGAGCAGGTCAGGCAGTCCATGGGATGCGGGTCGGTCGCGTGCCAGGAGGCGAAGCCGCCCACCCGCCAGCCGGGCGGGATGGACAGGTCGTACTGGTAGCCGAGCGGCTCCGTCGTGCATTCGTCCGCCGATGGCTCGGCCTCCTCTGCAAGGTCTTCAAGGGCTTCCTCCCAGGCGTCGATCCGGGCGCACAGCTCCTCGGGCAGGAGGCCGGCGAACGGGTAGGTGACCACCTGCTCCGGATGCAGCACACAGGGCTCGGGCACGAAGCCATCGGACCCGACGACCAGCGGCTGCGGCGGCACGGCCAGCACCTCGCCGACCTCCCACGACCGCCGCCAGCGCAGGTGCAGCCCAAGGTCGTACCGGCCCGGGCCGTGCGCGTCGAAGGGACACCAGAACACTTGCAGCAGATCGCAGTCGCCCGGCCCCGCCGGCAGGTCGGGCACGTCCCGTCGGTACAGCTGTGCCAGGCCGATCAGCGGCAGCGGACCGGCCTCGGACGCCCCGGGGATCCGGTGCTCCCGGCGCAGCTCACCCAGGAGCTCCCGTTCTTCGTCGGTCGGGCCGGGATCTTCCTCGCGGGCCCACGCGGATGCCAGAACCCGCCGATGGCTGCGGATGTCGGCCGGGCGCCGGCCCCGCCCACGGCCGTGGGCCTCCCCGCACACCGGCCACGGCTCGTCCGCCGGCCACAGCAGGGGACCGCCCACGGAACTGGCCGAAGCGTCCGGTGTGCCCGGCCGCGGATGAAGCCGAGTCGTCGTCCCCCGAAAGGCGGCCAGTTCCGGGAAGAGCACCTCGACGTCGAGAGGGCGCGGGGGAGTGGTTCTGGTCATGGACACGACCCTAGACACCCTCACGCCGTCACGTGGAGAACGGCCCCCGCGGAAATCGGGTACGCGCCGCGGACGCGTCCTGCGAGGCTGTGGGGGTGAGCGAGACGACTCCTTATGACGCCGACCGTGCCCGATTCCCCCGCCAGGCCCTGGCGCGCCTCGTCCTGTGCGATCACGCAACGGACGTGGCGGACGGCGCCGCCGGCCTGGTCGCCACCGGCAACGACCCCGACACCGGCCCCGGAGGCCGGGCGAGCCAGGCGTTCCAGCTCGTAGAGCTCGCGGAGCGCGCTCTGGCCTCGGCCGTGATCTACGAACGGGAGCGGGGCAGCTCCTGGACGGACATCGCCCAGTACCTGGGCATCGGTCCGGCAGCGGCGCAAGAGCGGTTCGCCGCGGCCCTGGACGACTGGAACACGGCCTTCGAGGTCCCCTACCGGCTCGACGACACCGGTCGAAAGCGCATACCCCAACTGCCCACGGCAGCGTACGACCCCGTCTGGGCATGCGGCCGACTCGATACCTGGGCCGCGAACCGGCTCCGTGTCCCGCGACGAGCGCCCCGTCAGCTCGGGTCTCGTCCAGGCTGTGCCGGAAGAGGAGCTGCCCTCCGTGACCCCGTAGCGGCGTTCGCCGGAAGCCCTCGCGGTGGCGCACCGGAAGGTCCGGCCGCAGGCGGCCGGGCTATCCGGTCGCGCCGGCGTCCGTGACCAAGCGGACGAGGGTGTCGACGAGCTCGTCGGCGGTGGCGTTCAGGCCCTCGGCGTCGAGGTGGCCCGTGAGCTCCATGTCGGCGATGCCGTGGGCACCGGCCGGCAGCAGGGCCCCGAAGCGCCGGGTGTCCGGTTCGCCGACGAGGTCGGCGACGATGGCCAGGGCGCCGAGGGCCACGAGGCCGACGGCCGCCCGCGGACCCGGCGGTCCGGCAGCCGGGAAGTGGGCCGGATGGACCCGCCGAGCCTGGGCACCAGCGGGGCATGGCAGTCCTTCGAACGTCCTGCTCCACCTACCCGCGGCTCGGCCCGCGCCTCCTGGCGGAGGCGGTCGGGCTCCTCACCCGGGGCGCCCGGCGCCGTGGCGGGGCGCCGGGCGCCGCCGTCTGCCCGACGGCCTGCGCGCACCGGTCCGGTACGGCCCGTACGGGCACTGCGGGCGGCCCCCGCACCGGCGACCGCCGCCGCCCCGGCGCCGTGGCCCGGCGTGAACGAGCCGCACACGAGGCGGTGGCCTCCCGCACCACGGGCCCGGAGGACCTGGCCTCGCTCCTCGACATGCTGGACCTGCGGCGAGGACAGGGCGGCGAGGGCGGACAGCACTGACGCGCGGCGCCCAGCACCCCGTGGCTCAGATGTTGAGGGTGATGGCGTAGGCCAGGAAGAACAAGGCGACGGACAGGGCGAGCAGGCAGATCAGCACGAGCGGCCCCATGGCCCACCCGCGGGTGAGCGGCCGGTAGGGCCCCGCTCCGCTGCCGGTGCTCGATTCGCAGGGCGGCGTCTCGCCCGGGGGGACCCCGGGGTTCGTCCCGTGCAGGGGGAGGCGCGGCTGTAGCGGCTCCGGGAAGTGTGCGGCCATGGGTCTGCCTTCCTGGCCTGGTCCGGCTCGACTGGCTCCCCGGGCCGGTGGGAGTGGTGGTGTGCGGCGCCTACCCGCCGCCCACCGCCCCACTCCCCGGCGGTCGCCCCGCTCCGCCCCCCGCCCCGCCCCCGCCCCACTCATCGGCCACGCCCGCGAGCCGTTTGCCCACGTCAATGCCGGGTAGCGGCTAAGGAAGCGAGATACATACCTTTTCGCCCCTTCCGTACAGCCGACTGCCGACCGTTTTATGGAGAGTCATGTCGGATCAAACGAAGAGCCCGTTCGCGACCGTGAACCCGTACACCGGGAAGACGATCGTGGAATTCCCGGTCATCGAGGGCGAAGAAGTGGACAACGCGCTCGCGCTCGCCGCCGATGCCTCCGACGCCTGGCGCGAGCGGCCCGTCGAAGAGCGCGCGGCCGTCGTCGGGCGCGCGGCGGAGCTGATGAGGGAACGCAAGGAAGAGCTCGCCCAGCTGATCACCCTGGAGATGGGCAAGCTCATAGCCGAGGCCCGCGCAGAGGTCGACCTCGCCGCCTCGATCCTGGAGCACTACGCGCACCACGGCGCCGGATACATCGCCGACGAGCGGCTCGACGTAGGGGAGGGCGAGGCCCACCTCGTCTACCAGCCCCTCGGCGTCCTCCTGGGCGTCATGCCGTGGAACTTCCCGCTCTACCAGGTGGTCCGCTTCGCCGCGCCCAACCTGGTGCTGGGCAACACCCTGCTGGTCAAGCACGCCGGGATCTGCCCGCAGTCCGCCCTCGCCCTGGAATCGCTGTTCCGCGACGCCGACGCCCCGGAAGGCGTGTACACGAACCTGTTCGTGAGCCACGAGGAGATCTCCCGCATCATCGACAGCACGAGCGTCCGCGGCGTCTCCCTCACCGGCAGCGAGAGGGCGGGAGCCCGGGTCGCGGAAGCGGCCGGACGGAACATGAAGCCCAGCCTGCTGGAGCTCGGCGGCAGCGACGCCTTCATCGTCCTCGACGGCGAAGGCCTGGAACGCACCGTGGCCGCCGCCGTGAAGGGACGCATGGGGAACACCGGCCAGAGCTGCGTGGCCTCGAAGCGGTTCATCGTGCTGGACGAGGTCCACGACGACTTCGTGGACGGCCTGCGCCGCGCCTTCGAGGAGCTGGAGCCGGGCGACCCCGCCGACGAGGCGACCACCCTCGGCCCGCTCTCCTCGGAGCGGGCGGCCGCGAACCTGGCCGACCAGATCCGCGAGACCGTGGAACAGGGCGCGGAACTGGTCACCGGCGGCCACCGGATCGACCGCCCGGGCGCCTTCGTCGAACCCACCGTCCTCACCGGCGTCAAGCCGGGCATGCGCGCCTACGCCGAGGAACTCTTCGGCCCGGCCGCGGTGGTCTACCGCGTCGCCGACGAGGACGAGGCCGTCGCCCTGGCCAACGACAGCCAGTACGGCCTCGGCGGCTCGGTCTTCTGCGCGGACGCGGAACGGGGACGCCGGGTGGCGGAGCGCGTGGAGTCCGGCATGGTCTGGGTCAACCACCCGACCTCGACCCGGGCCGAACTGCCGTTCGGCGGCATCAAGCGGTCCGGCTACGGGCGGGAGCTCTCCCGCCTGGGCATGCACGAGTTCGCCAACCGCAAGCTCATCCGGGTGCTGCCCCCCGACGCGGAAGTGGGCGGCATCGCGGGCTGACAGCCCCCTCCGCACCCCCGCGCCCCACCCCCCTGCCACCCCTACACACCCAGCCACCGCGACCCCGGGAGCCGATCCGTGACCGCAGTACCCACCGTGACCCTCAACAACGCCGTCCGCATTCCCCAGCTGGGCTTCGGCACCTTCCAGATCCCCCCGGAAGAGACCCGGCGGACGACCCTGGCCGCCCTGGAGACGGGCTACCGGCACATCGACACGGCGCAGATGTACGGCAACGAGAAGGAGGTCGGCCAGGCGGTCCGCGACAGCGGCCTCGACCGCGCCGACGTCTTCGTGACCAGCAAGGTCACCAACGAAGCCCGTACGTACGACGACGCCCTCCGGGCGTTCGACCGCAGCCTGGAGGTCATGGGCTTCGACCACCTGGACCTCTTCCTCGTCCACTGGCCGCTGCCCGCCCGGCGCGACGTCGTGGAGATCTGGCGGGCCATGGAGGAGATCTACCGCTCCGGACGGGCCAAGGCCGTCGGCGTGTCCAACTTCCAGCCCCGCCACCTCAGCCGGCTGCTGGAGGGCGGCCTGCTGGTGCCCGCCGTCAACCAGATCGAGGTGCATCCGTACCTCACCCAGGCCGACGCACGGGCCTACGGAGCCGAGCACGGCATCGCCACCGAGGCCTGGTCGCCCATCGCCCGGGGCAAGGTGCTCGACGACCCGGTCATCCGGCGCGTCGCGGAGCGGGCCGGCAAGACGCCGGCTCAGGTGACCCTGCGCTGGCACCTGCAGCGCGGGGACATCGTCTTCCCGAAGTCCTCGACCCGCGCCCGCATCGAGGAGAACTTCGACCTCTTCGACTTCGAGCTCGCCGAAGCGGACATGAACGCGATCTCCGCCCTCAACCGGGACGAGCGCACCGGCCCCGACCCGGACCGCTTCGACGGCTGAACGCCCCCTCGGGTCCGTCCGGACCGGTTCGGACCGGTTCGGGCGGGCCCGGCGTGCCGGATGGACCGGGGGCGGGCAGAGTGGGGCCCGAGGACGCACGGCCGCCGCCACGGCGCGCAGACGGCACGGGGCCCGGGCCGTGCCGGTGCAGCGCTCAGGCGCGGACGAGTGAGGATGCCCGATGGCCCAGCCCGCCAGGTCCCCCGAGCCCACCGAGCCGGGCGCGCCCGCCGAGCCGGGCGCGCCCCCCGAGCCCGGCGAGACCCCCGAACCCCCCGCGGACCACGTCATCGTCCTGTTCGGCGCCACCGGCGACCTGGCCCGCCGCAAGCTGCTGCCCGGGCTGTTCCACCTGGCGCGGGCGGGGCTGATGCCGCGGCGCTACCGCATCGTCGGCACCGCGCCGGCCGCGGAAGCCCTGACCGACCAGGAGTTCCGGGCCCACGCGCAGCAGGCCGTCGCGCAATTCGGCCGCTCGCGGCCCGAGGGCCCGGCCTGGGAGGCGTTCGCGGCCGCCCTGACCTTCGGCGCGGCCGACACCGGAGCCGCGGAGCCCCTGGTGGCGGCGGTGCGCGGGGCCGAGACGGCGCTCGGGGGCAAGCCGCGCCGGCTCTTCCACCTGGCCGTGCCCCCCGTCGCGTTCACCTCGGTGATCGACCTGCTCGGCGCCACGGGGCTCGCCGGGGACGGCCGGGTCATCGTCGAGAAGCCCTTCGGCACCGACCTCTCCTCCGCCCGCGCGCTCAACGCCGCCATCCACGCCGTCTTCGACGAGTCACGGGTGTTCCGGATCGACCACTTCCTCGGGAAGGAAGCCGTCGACAACGTCCTCGCGCTCCGCTTCGCCAACGGGCTCTTCGAGCCGCTGTGGAACCGCGAGCACATCAGCCACGTACAGATCGACGTGCCCGAGCACATCGACATCCAGGGCCGCGCGCGCTTCTTCGAGGGCACCGGAACCTTCCGCGACATGGTCGTCACCCACCTCTTCCAGCTCCTCGGGTTCATCGCCATGGAACCGCCGGTCGCCCTGGAGGCGGACGCGCTCCGCGACGAGCAGGTCAAGCTCTTCCACAGCATGCGCCCGCTGGACCCCGCGCAGGCCGTTCGCGGCCAGTACACCGGCTACCGCGAGGAGCAGGGCGTCGATCCCGCGTCGGACACGGAGACGTTCGTCGCGCTGCGCGTCGGGATCGACAACTGGCGCTGGGCCGGCGTGCCGTTCCACCTGCGCACCGGCAAGGCCCTGGCCGAAGGCCGTCACGTGGTCACGCTCGGCCTGCGCGAGCCGGTCCTGCGGATGTTCCCGCTGGACGCGCGGGCCACCGCCGAGGGACGGGGCAACGAACTCGTCATCGACTTCGACGACCCCGGCTCCATCGCCGCCCGCTTCCTGGTCAAGGAGCCGGGGCCGTCGATGCGGCTGGCCGACGGCGAGATGGTCTTCACCTACCGCACCTCGTTCGCCGCGCAGAACTTCCTGGAGGGCTACGAGCACCTCCTGCTGGAGGCCATGCGCGGCAACCAGGCCCTGTTCACCCGGTCCGACGGCGTCGAACGGCTCTGGGAGGTCGCTGCCCCGCTGCTCGACGCGCCGCCGCCGGTGGCCCGGTACGCCCCCGGGAGCTGGGGGCCGGACGGCATCGACGCCCTCGTCGCGCCGTACCGCTGGCACCTGCCGGACGACCGGGCCCGTACGCGCGCGGCCGGATGACGGGGAGCCCCCGACCGCAGCGCAGGCGCTTCGTGCTCGCGTCCATGGGCTGCGCCGGGGGCATGATCATGCTCGACCAGACCGTCGTCGCGGTCGCCCTCGCCTCGATGGCCTCGGGTCTGGGGCTGACGACGTACGCACTGCACGGCGTGGCGCTCGTCTACGTGCTCGGGATGGCGGCGTTCGCGCCGGTCGGCGGGATGGCCGCCCGGCGTTTCGGCCTGCTGCCCACCTTCCGCTGCGGCGTCGTCGTCTTCGCCCTCGCCTCGGGCGCCTGCGGGCTCACTCCGGCGGGCGCGGCCGCCGAACCCCTTCTGCTGCTGCTGAGGGCCCTCCAGGGCGCCGGGGCCGGGCTGATGCTTCCGGTGGCCACGACCCTGATCACGCACCTCTACGAGGAACACGAACGCGGCAGGGCCCTGGCGACGTACGCGGGGCTGGCGCAGGTCTTCTTCGTCCTGGGCCCCGTGGTGGGCGCGGTGCTGACCCAGTACCTCGGGTGGCGTTCCCTCTTCCTCGTCAACGTGCCCGTCGCCGCGGCGGTCCTGTGGCTGGCCTCCAAGGCCCGGATCACGGGGGAGCCGCAGCCGGTGGGGGGCGCGCTGACCGTGGTCCGGCCCCTCCTGGTGGTCGCGTCCGTGGTCCTCCTCGTCCTCGGGCTCTACTGGTGCGGTGCCGGGGGTTTCACCGAGCCCGAGCCGTTCGCCGTGCTGCTGGGCGGCGCCATGGCCCTGGCCCTCGCGGTACGCCTCGTACTGGGCTCCCCGGAGCCCTTCCTCGACCTGCGTCTGCTGGGCATCCGCCCCTACGCCGTGGCGGTGGCGCTCACGTTCGCGGTGCAGGCCGCCCAGCTGGTCGTGCTGGTGCACGGCACGCTGTTCCTGCGGCAGGCCATGCACCGGCCGCTCCTGGCCACCGGCTTGTGCCTGCTGCCCCTGGTCGTCACCCTGACGGCGGGCACGCTCCTGTCCGGGTACCTGCTGGACCGCTCCCGGTCGGTCCGGGTGCCCGTCCTGCTCGGGCTGGTGGTCGCCACGCTGGGCGCGGTGCTCTGGACGCTGGCCCTGCCGTCGCTCTCCTACGCCCGCCAGGTGCCCGGAATGGCCCTCGCGGGGCTCGGGATGGGCCTGCCGGTTCCCGCGCTGAGTGCCGAACTCATGCGCGCGGTACCGAAGGACAAGCGGGGCGACGCCTCCGTCCTGCGCCAGACGCTGCGCCAGCTGGGCGGGGCGGTCGGGCTGGCGACCGCAGGGGCGCTGGTCCTGGCCGCCAACGACGACGCCGACGACGCGGCGGGCATCGTCACGGCCACGGCCACCCCGTCGGCCTTCCTCGCCGCGAGCGCGTTCCTGCTCGCCGCGCTGCTGTGCGCGGCCGCCCTGCTCCCGCCCAGGAGAGCCCGGCCGGACCGCACGGAGGCTCCCGGGGACAGCTGAGACGTTCCTTTTTCACCCTTGTGGGTGGACGGCTGCGACCCGGTCGTCGCCGCGTCGCGCGTCGCCCACGACGCCGTCTTCCAGGACATGGACGCCGACCAGGACGGGCGCGTGACCTTCGAGGAATACCGCACCTGGGTGGGGCACGAGGCCTTCGAGCGCTACTGCCGACGCGCGCTGGGCTCCCTGTTCGACATCGCCGACCTCGACGCCGACGGGCGGCTGGACCGCGCCGAGTTCACCCGCCTGCGCACGGCGGCGGGCAAGGGCGAGTCCGGAGTCGAGGAGGCGTTCGACGCCCTCGACGCCGACCGGGACGGCCTGGTCGACCGCGACACCTACCTGAGCGGCATCCGGGACTTCGTCACCACGGGTACCTCGCCCATGGCCGCGGCCTACGGCACCGGGCGGGCGGGTCTGCCCGCCGCCGGCTGAGCCGGCGGCCGTCGGGCCGTAGGCGGCCCCGGGGGAGGAAGCCGCCTACGGTCACCCAGCGGCGGCCGTGGCCCGTCTGCGAAGGCGCACGACCGTCCTGGCGCGTATGTCCCCGATCCCGTCCGCCAAACCCGTCACCGCGCGCATGAGTTCGGCGCTCAGCGCGGGACCGGCTGCGCGGGACCGGCGCCCTGCCTCGCGGGCCGCTGCCCACCAGGAGATCACGCGGTCGGCCACCGCATCCGGCTCCGAGGGCAGCGGGGTGAGCCCGAAGTGATCCACGAGCTCGGCCGTCCTTGTCTCCGGGGCGCATCGCTCAAGGATCGCTCACCCGCGCACGCGCTCCGCCACCGGCTCCCGAGGCCCCCCCGGATCCGACCACCGGCGCCACCGGATTCCGCCGCCCCTCGACCCGCCCTCCACCGGGGCGAGAGCCCGCGGTGCACATGATGCAGCTCCGTTTGCCCCTTCACGCCGCAGCCGGCTCACCGGCCGGCCGGAGAGGATCACCGCCATGCTCACGCTCACTCCCCGTACCGGTGCGGCCCCGAGGGTCTTCGGCCCCGCGCCGCACGGCCAGGGTTCGCAGATCTCCCCGATCATGCTCCAGGAGGAGCTGTGGGAGCGGATGCGTGCGCTGCCGTACGTGTACATGTCGCCCACGCTGGTCTCGGTGCCGCACGCCCGTGCGCTGTTCCTGCCGGAGGGCATCGGTACGGGTCCGGCCGAGGCCTTCCAGCGCGGCCGGGAGTGGGCCCACATCCACCCCCACCACGACGGCTCGCTGCACCTCACCCTCCCCGCGCAGGAGGAGGCCGAGGTCATCGGGGCGGGCTGGGGCGTGCACCACCCCGCCCAGGACGTGACCCTCATCTACGGGCCCCGCAACGCGGCGGAGCTGGAGACGGTCTGGAAGATCGTCCAGAGGTCGTACCGGTACGCCACCGGCGCGGAGTGAAGCGGGCCGCAAGGCGCGGTGGGCCACCCGTGGGCCAACGGTGACCGCCGGTTTCGGAATCGCCAGTTCCGGGGACCGTGTCCCAGCATCGCCGTGACGGCCCCCACGCCGTGACGGACCGACACGACAGCTGGGACAGCGCATGGGTTGGAAAGGCACACGTCGGACGGCCACCTCGGCCGCTCTCGCCGGAGCGATCGCCCTCGTCCTGGCGGCCCCGCTCCCGGTGGCCGCCGCTCCCCGGACGGCGGCCGCCCGGCCGGCGACCTCCCCGAGCGCCCCGACCACCCCCGCACCCCTTCCGCCCCGCCTGCCCCGCGACTTCCACGGCAAGGGCAAGTGGATCGTCCGTGACCTGGACATCACGGTGCCGTTCACCTGGGACGGCAGGAACGGCGACAGCCAGATGACCGCGGGCGGCCCGCAGTACCCCATCTGGTTCACCAACCTGATCTACCACGGCACGCTCTACACGCTGACGTACAAATGGCCCGGTCTGACCGAGCACCCCTGCTCACGCATCCCGGGCTTCAGCCTGGACGACCTGAACCGGGGGTTCGAGGGCGCCCGGTTCGTCGGCCGGGAGACCCTGCGGCGCACCACGCAACGGCAGGTGAACCACTGGCGGATGGGCGTGGTCCTCCCGCAGCTGCCTCCCGGCAACTACCCCCGCCTCCCCCTCGCCCTGGGCGACATCTACGTCGACGAGCACGACCGCGGCACCTTCTGGCAGGTGCTGCAGTTCGGCGTCCAGAACCTCTACGACCCCGAACTGGACGAGTGGCTGGTCATGGACACCTTCGAGCGCCGCCCCGGCACCGTGACCCTCCCCCGCACCTGCGCATCGCCCTGACCGCCCCGCGCCCGCGCCCGCGCCCGGCGTCGGCTCCGCTCGCAGGGCGGGAGGGGAATGTCGGACCTGGCAGGCACCATGCACCGCATGGATCTCGCACACCCGCTCGACGGCCTGGACGACCGCCCGTGGCTCTCCTCCTCCCACGCCTACGGCAGCGCCGAGGACGTCCCCGGCCTGCTGCGGGCGCTGACCGGCACCGACGCGGACGCGGCGGGCGAGGCGCTGTCCGAGCTGTACGGGTGCGTCCTCCATCAGGGAACGGTCTACGCCGCCAGTGCCGAGGCGGCCCCGTTCCTCGCCAGGATCGCGGCGGCCGGCCACCACACGTCCGACGTCCTGGGCCTGCTCGGGGGCATGGCCGAGAGCGAGGACGAGTACGGCACGGCACCGGGCGCGGTACGGGAGGCCGTGGCGGAACAGCTGCCGCTGCTCCTGCCGTTGCTGCGGGCACCGGAGCCGGCCGTCCGCCGGACCGCCGCCTGGGCGCTCTCCCACACCCGCGCGGCCGAGACCGTACTGCCCGCGCTGCGCGCGCGATGGACCCGGGAAGCCGAGCCCGGCGCCCGCGCGGAGGTCCTGGCCGGCCTGGCCCGGCTCGACCCGCAGGGCGCCTCGGCGGCGGCCGCCGGCGTCCTGGAGCCGTCCCAGCCCGCCGAGGTGCGCCTGGCCGCCGTCTTCGCCCGCCTCGACGCGGGCGCCCCGTGGACCGGGGCCGTACACACGACGATGCTGTCCCTGCTCCCCGCCGACGCGCTGCGCTCCGACCTCGACCTCGAACGCGGCGAACCGCTCGCCGCCGTCATGGCGGCACTTCTGGGCCGGGACCACCGGTCGGCGCGCGAGGCGGCGTTCGCCCTGGTCGAAGCGGCCCTGCGCGACGACCGGGCCGAGGTGCGCGCCGAAGGCCTCTGGGCGGCCGACCGCGCGTGCACGCTCTCCCGCAGCGCCCCGGCGCGGCTGGTGCGGAGCCTGGCCGCGGCGGCGGCCGTCGACGAGCAGGCGCTGGTCGGCGCGGCGTCCCTGCTCGGCCGGCTGGGCAGCGTCGCGGCGCCGGCCGCGGACGCCCTCGCCGGGCTCGCCCGCCGCAATCCGGACCGGGACGACGACCACGCGGACCGGGCCCTGGCCGCGCTCGTCCTCGTAGCGCCCGCCCGGGCCGTCCCGCTCCTGGCGGCCGGTCTCGGGCGGCGCCCGCGGGCCCTCGACGCCGCCGCCGGATTCCGCAGCTCCGCGGAATCCCCCTTCCCGTACGATCCCGGCCTGCTCGACGCGGTGCGGGAGCGCCTTTCCCGGCCCGAGGCCCTGACCGGCAACGAACCGTGGCAGCTGGTGAACCTGCTGGCCGGCTGGGGGGCCGACGCGGGGCCGGCGCTGCCCGTGCTGTGCGCGGCGCTCCCGCACTTCCCCGGCCCGGCCGCCCCGGTCATCGCCGCCCTCGCCGCCGGCCGTGCCCCGTCCGACCGCTCCCGGGCCGTCGCCGCGCTGCGTGCGGCGGCCGAGCGGGGAGTCCTGCCCGCGGCGAAGGGCCTCTACGACCTCGTCGGCGACGCCGTGCCCCTGCTGCACTGCCTCGAACGGGAACTCCGGCGCGGCGGCCACGACCTGAGAGCGGCCGTCGCCGCCGCTGCCGCGCTCGGACACCGGGGAGCGGCGCTGGCGCCGGCCCTGCGCGAGGCGCTCGGCGGCCCCGACGGCGACAGCACGCCGCCCCCACCGGACACCGCGACGGCGCTCGCCGAGGCCCTGTGGCGCGTCACGGGACGGGCGGACGAGGCGGTCGCCGTACTGGACTCCGTCTTCGCCCGCACCGCGGACGATCCCTGGTCCCGGTGGCCGGTGGTACGGGCGGCCCGTACGGCGGCGCTCCTCGGTCCGGCGGGACGGCCGCTCGTCGCCCGCCTGGAAGCCGCCCTGGACGATCCGGTGCAGGCGGCGGCCGCCGTGCTGGCCCTCACGGCCGTGGCGGAACCCGCCGCACCGGACCGCCCCGCGCTCGTCGGGGCCGCCTTGCGGTCGGCCGAGGCGGACGCCGACCCGACGGGTGCCTGCGACGCCCTGGAAGCCCTCGGCGCCACCGCCGTGACCGGTGACCACCTGCGCCGGCTCGCCGCCCTGGCCGACGGCGACGCCCGTGTGATCCGCTCGGGCGTCGAAGACCGCGTCATCGGCCAGGACGAAGCCCTCCGCGTCCGCGTCCGGGCCCTCCTCCCCGCCCCTCCGGGCGGCGATCCGGCCTGACGGCGGTCGCCTCCTCGGGCGGTGCCCAAGTACCGCTGACGGGAGGGCTGTTCGGCTCCGGTCGCCCGGTGGTATGCCATGGCCCATGGAAGCCAACGAGCCTGCGGGACGCGTCGACGCGATCACGGACGTACGCGGATTGAAGGTGGGGCACGCTCAGTTGACGGGGAGCGGTGCGCTCACGGGCACCACCGGGGGTCCAGCCAAGGTGAGCTCAAAAGGGGCAGTGGGATGATCTTGAAGGGGTGAGCGCCAGGGTTTTGGGCCTACCACCGAGGGCTTGGCCTTTTCCTGGGCTCCGCTGTTTCGCTCTTCTTCCGGGTGCTGCCGCCGCGATGATCACGCGCGGGCGCATGTGGTGCGTCTGGTTGGGCTGAACGTCGGGTGGGGTGGGGATGACTTCGATCGAGAGGACCGCGTATCCGCGGTTCAAGCGGCTGATAACCGCGCGCGAGCTGCACGTGTTCTTCACTCCCGGTGAGGAGGAGCGGGTCTGGGCCGAGGAGGTCACGGATTCCGACGAGCACCGGCTCGCCCTGCTGCTGGCGCTGAAGTCCTACCAGCGGATGGGTTGCTTCCCGAAGGCGCACGACGTTCCGGACCAGGTGGTGGAGTTCGTGCGCCGGGCGGCGGAGCTCCCGGAGGTCACCCTGCCGGTATGCGGCTCGGAACGGACGGCCAAGAGTCAGCGGAGCATGGTCCGCCAGCGGTGCCAGGTTCGCTACGACGGCCCGGCGGCCCGCGCTCTGGCCGGGGAGACGATGCGGGTCGAGGCGGCGTCGAAGAACAATCCGGCGGATGTGATCAACATCGCGCTGGAGAAGCTGGTCGAGGCCGGGCTGGAGTTCCCGCGGTTCTCCACGCTGGAGGCGATGGCGTCTACGGTGCGGGGCCAGGTCAACGAGGAGATCCTGGCGGGGATCCGGGGCCGGATGGCCGGGGAGGAGCGGGGCCGGCTGCTGGGGCTGGCGGATGTGATCGGGCTGGACGGCAAGACGCTGTTCAACGCGCTCAAGCAGAATCCGGGCCGGGCGACGTGGTCGCACTTCAAGCGGCTCAAGGGCCATGTGGAGCGGGTGGACGGGCTCGGTGATCCGGGGAAGTGGCTTGAGGGGGTCGCGTCGGCGAAGGTCGCGGACTTCGCGGGCGAGGCGGAGGCCCAGGACGCGGGGACGCTGAAGGACTACACCGAGGACAGGCGGGTGGCGCTGATCGCGTGTCTGGCGGCCAAGGCCCGTATGCGCGCCCGGGACGATGTGGCCACGATGTTCTGCAAGCGGATGGCGGCGAAGGCGAAGAAGGCCCGCGAGGAGCTGGCCGAGATCCACCGCCAGCAGCCCAGCGGGTGGGCGGGAGAGTCTCGCCGGCGTTCCTGCTGCTGGCCGAGGGGCTGATGGTCCAGTCGAACGGCCTGGGCTCGCTGCTGTCGGCGGTGGACGGGCTCGGCGGGTTCGAGGCCCAGTACGCGCAGATCGAGAAGGTCTCCGCCCACCACGGCGACAACTGGGAAGTGCTGCTGCACGGGCACCTGAAGGCCGACCGTCCGGTGATGTTCGACCTGACCGACGTCATCGAGTTGAAGGCCACCAGCGAGGACACCGCCGTCCTGGACGCCCTGCTGCACGCCAAAGCCCACCGCACCCCGGCCCGTGACTACATCCCCGACCGTGACGCGGACGGGAACAAGGTCGACGTCTCCTTCGCGACGCAGAACTGGCAGAAGGTCATCCGGGACCGCCGCCGGCCCGGGTACTTCGTACGCCGCCACTTCGAGGCCATGGTCTTCTACTACCTCGCCGACGAACTGCGTACCGGGGATGTGGCGGTGATCGGGTCGGAGGAGTACGCCAACTGGTCCGAGCTGCTGCTGCCCTGGGAGCAGGTGGAGGCAAAGCTGCCCGAGTACCTGGTAGAGGTCGGCATGCTCAAGCCGGGCGAGACCGCGGTGTTCGACGGCCGCGCACTGGTGGCCCTGCTGCACAGGCGCTTGACCGCAGCGGCGGCCGCGGCGGACGGGGAGTACCCGGCCAACGGCGAGCTGTTCATCGACCCGGACACCGGGGTGCCCAAGCTCAATGCGCGTTCGGGCCGGCCTCCGGCAACGACCCGAAACTGAAGGACCCCTTCGGCCGGTATGTGATCACCACGTTCGTCAAGGGCACGAACATGACCTTCGCCGAGGCCGCCCGCCACATCGCCAATGTCAGCGCGCACGAGCTGTCGGTGGCCGCCCGCCGGCACGCGACCACCGCCAAGCTGAACGAGGCGCTCACCGACGTGGTGAACGCGCACGCCAAGCTGGACATGTCCCGCGCCTGGGGCAACGGCACCACCGCCGCGGCCGACGGCACCCATATGGACACCTACCTCGACAACCTCCTCGCCGAGACCTCGGTACGGTACGGGGCAGTGGGTGGCATCGCATACCACCACATCTCGGACCTGTATATCGCGCTGTTCACGCACTTCGTGCCGTGCGGGGTGTGGGAGGCGGTCTACATCATCGAGGGCCTGCTGAAGAACGCTTCCGAGGTGCAGCCGGGCACGATCCACGCCGACACGCAAGGCCAGAGCTATCCGGTGTTCGCGCTCGCGGACCTGCTCGGCATTGATCTGATGCCCAGGATCCACAACTGGAAGGACTGCCTGTTCTTCCGCCCGTCCCGGAGCGCCGTCTACGAGCACATCGACGCCCTGTTCGGCGAAGCGGGGCGCAACGTGATCGGCTGGGACCTGATCGATACCCACTTCAAGGACCTGATGCGGGTCACGGTCTCGGTCCGCGAGGGCACGATCTCCTCGACGCTGCTGCTCAAGCGGCTGCGATACGGAGGACGCCGAGGCTGACCGGGGCAGGGCCGGATACGGCGCCATGGCTTGTCGTACAGGCCGCCGCAGGTCCGGCACAAGGCGGTGTAGACCGCGGCGGCCGGGGCCATGTGCTCGCAGGGTCGCCTACCGCGTCCCAGGTCGTCACCAGCCGCCTCTCCTGGCTCCAACGCCGCAGGAGGTCGTTGATCTGGCCGAGCCGTTTGCTGCTGTCGGGTGGCTTCGTAGGTGACAACCGACTCCAGCCGAAGGCGAGACCTGACTCCATCACCTTCGGCTTAAGGCTGGGCGTAGAAGCTGGTCCATTCCTGGGCCGTCGCCTCGAAGCGCTCTATCTCGTTGGCGTCCTCGCCAGCCGGGCGGGCGGTCACGTAGACGAGGGTGCCGCCGTCGTACAGGCCCACCCCGGCCCGGCGGGGGGCGAGGTCGGCCGGGCCGAGGGTGCGTGCGGAGGAGCCGATGTCAGCTGTCGGTGTCAAGGTGGGATCGCACGGCGTTGATGAACTCGTCGACGTGTTGGAAGACGCCGCCGTGCCCGGCCCCTGGGTAGATGATCAGCGTGCTGCCGGGAATGCGGGCGTGCATGTCGTGGGACAGCTCAGTGGGGACCATGCGGTCGTGGTCGCCGTTGGCGATGAGCGTCGGGGCGCCGATGCGGGAGAGGTCCTGCGGCTCAGCCCGGCCCCAGCCCCGGATAGTGGTGATCTGGCGGTGAAAGGACGACAGTTTAATGGGGGTGTCACGGTCCATGACGCGCTCGCGCAGGCGCGCGAGGTAGGCCTTGGCTGCCGCCTTGCCCGCTGGGGTGCGGGGAAAGAACAGGAACTCCTTGGCGTCGGTGCGGGCCATCGCGGCACGGGCCATGTCCCAGTAGACGTAGGCTCCTCCGGTCGGACGGTCGATTCCGGCTCCCCCGGCGGGGCCGGTTCCGGCCAGGACGAGGCGGCGCACGAGTCCCGGCGCATCGAGGGCCACCTGCTGGGCGACGAAGCCACCGAGCGAGAATCCGAGCAGGTCCATCTGGGTCAGGCCGAGGGCGGCCACGAACCCCTCCGCCGCACGCGCCATCGCGGCGACGGTGCCTGGGACGCGGCCGGTGGATCCGCCGACCCCGGGGAGGTCGAGCGCGACGATGCGGCGGTCGCGGGCGAGCGCGTCGACAAATCGGGGATCCCACTCGTCGAGCGTGGCACCCAGGTGAGTGAGCAGGACCAGCGGGACGCCGTTCTCGGGGCCGAGGTCGCGGTAGACGAGCGTGTCCGACCCTACGACGATGCGGCGGTTGGGCGCCGTGGCCCACGTGGTCGGGCGGGGACGGACGTTGGACTCAGCCACGGTTGGTCACCGCCTTCGGGTCGGTGGTGACCAGGACCTTGCCGCGTGTGCCGCCGGCGAGCGCCTCGTCGAGAGCCCGCGGGGTCTGGCCGAAGGGGAGCACGCGGTCGATGACCGGGCGCAGCACCCCGTCGTCGACCAGCCCGGCGACCTGACGCAGCGCGGCGCTGTCGGGTGTGATGAACAGGAAGCGGTAGGTGACCCCGAGCGCGCGTGCCCGGCGGCGGGTGCGGGCACTCAGGGCCCGGATGGCGAGTCGGACGATGGGGTTGACGCCGACGCGCCGCGCGAAGGCCGGGTCGGGCGGGCCCGTGATGCCGATGACGGTGCCGCCTGGGCGCACAACGCCGAGGGAAGCCTGCAGGGTGGCTCCGCCCTGGGTGTCGAGGACGAGGTCGACGGGCGTGCCGGCGAGGCTCTGTGCGAGGTCGTCGTGGCGGTAGTCGATGACGATGTCGGCGCCAAGCTCTCGTGCGGCTGCGATGTTCGCCGTCGAGACGGTGGTGGCGACGGTGCAGCCCAGGTGCTTGGCGAGCTGGATCGCGACCGATCCCACGCCACCGGTCCCGCCGTGGATGAGGACGGTCTGGCCCTTCTTCACCTTGCCCATCTCGACGAGGGCCTGCCAGGCCGTGAGCGCGACGACTGGAAGTCCCGCGGCCTCGACCAGGCTCACCGACCGGGGCACGGGTGCCATCGTGGCGGCGTCGACCGCGACGAACTCGGAGAAGGTGCCCGTGGCCGCCAAGTCGACATAGCCGTACACGTGGTCACCCACGGCGATGTCGCGTACCGCGGAGCCGGCCTCGATGACCTCGCCGGAGAGCTCACCGCCCATGACTTTGGGTAGCCGGAACGGGAAAATTGCCTTGAACTCGCCGGAACGGACCCGTTCGTCGGCATGGTTCACGCCCGACGCGACCATGCGCACGAGCACCTCATGGGGGGCGGGGACCGGTGCGGGCATCTCGACCTCCCGCAAGGGGGAACCGTACTTCTCGAGGACGAAGGCTTTCACGGAGCACTCCTGGCAAAGCGTTTCTGGGGGTCGGGTATCTCGGTGGCGCATCCCGGATGGCCGCCGTACTTCTTGAAATGGTTTGTGTAGTTTTTCTGGCTGCGGCGCGGGCGCGTTGCGGCCTGAGCCGCGTTCACTCATCAGGCCACTGGCACGATCGGGGTGGTGACGCGGTCGGCGGCGCCTCCTTGGAGGCGGTCCAGGGAGGCGGCGGTCCCCTCGTGGGGCGCGCCGAGCGGCACCGCGCTGACCTCGGTCAGGCGGGTGTACTGCGCGTCGGTCAGCTGGACGTCGAGGGCGCCGAGATAGCTGTCGAGCTGGGAGAGGTTGCGCGGGCCGATGATCGGGACGAGCGTGGCCACGGAACGGGCGGCGCGCTCGCGCACCCAGGCCACCGCCACCTGGGCGGGCGTCACGCCGGTCTCCTCGGAGATCGCCAGGACGGTGTCTACGACGGCGGTCTTCTGGCCGGTGCTCTCGGTGTGGATGACTGCACCCAGGTCGCTCAGGCGGCCCTCGGCAGAGGTGCGGTACTTGCCGGTGAGCAGTCCGCCGCCGAGCGGGGACCACAGGGCGGCGCCGAGTCCGAGGCTCTCGGCCATGGGCAGCAGCTCGCGGTCGGCGGTGCGTTCGACGAGGCTGTACTCGTGCTGGATGCCCACGATCGGGGCCCAGTTCTTCAGGTCCGCGAGAGTTACCGCGCGCGAGACGCGCCAGGCGGGGAAGTTGGACAGCGCGGCATGGTGGATCTTGCCGGCGCTCACCAGGTCGTCGAGTCCGCGCAGGAGTTCCTCCATCGGAGTGAGCTCGTCGGGGAAGTGCACCCACAGCAGGTCGATGTAGTCGGTGCCCAGGCGCTTCAGGCTGGCCTCGACCGAGGCGACCATGTTCTTGCGGCTGTTGCCGGTTTTGGATATGTCCGGCTGCGGGGCGGCGCCGAGGGCGAACTTCGTGGCCAGGACGAAGTGCTCGCGGTCGGCGGAGATCAGCTTTCCGGTCAGCTCCTCCGACTCGCCGAACTGGTAGCCGTCCGCGCTGTCGAGGAAGGTGCCGCCGGCCTCGGCGAACCGCTCGAAGATCCGGCGTGCCTCGTCCGGCTCGGCGCCTGCGCCCCAGCCCGTGCCGAAGTTCGCGGTGCCGAGCGCGTACTCGGAGACACGCAGTCCGGTTCGGTGTCCGAAGGTCGTGTAGCGCATGAGATGTCCTTGCATGAGGGGTGGGAGAAGGCGGTCGCGCCGGGGTGGAGGGGTGAGCGTCAGCCCGCGGTCGGCTGGGGTGCCGCGGACAGGTTCTGCTTGACGTACCGGCTGGTCTCGTCGGCGAGGATCTCGGGCAGGCCGGTCTCGATGCCGTCCAGGGCCTGGGCCGCGACGTCGGCGGCAGCGACCTTCTGATCGGCAGGCACGCCGGCGGCCATGTCAGTGTCCATGTAGCCGACGTGCAGCGCCGATACGGTGATCCCGCGCGGTGCCAGCTCCTCACGGGTCGCGTCGCTCAGCGCCCAGGCGGCGGCCTTGGAGGCCGCGTAGGAGCCGAGGCCGGCCGGGTGGAACCAGGACAGGGCGGACAGGACGTTGAGCACGGCACCGCCGCCGTTGCCCTCGATGACCGGGGCGAAGGCGCGGGTCGCGGCGAGCGGGCCGAAGAAGTTCGTCTCCATCTCCCGGCGCACCTCGTCGGTGTCGCCTCCGATCAGCGTCGCGCCGGTGGAGATACCGGCGTTGTTGATCAGCAGGGTCGCATCCGACGCGATGAGGGCGGCCTCCCGTATCGACGCCTCGTCCGTGACGTCCAGGCGCAGCGGGACGGCGCCCGGCACGTCGACCGTCTCAGGGCGTCGGGCCGCGCCGTACACCTTCGCGCCGCGCTCGACGAGCTGGGCGGCCAGGTGTCGCCCGAGCCCTCGGTTGGCGCCGGTGACGACCGCGACCGTGTTCTTCAGTTCCATGCTCGCTCCTGTCCTGGCGGGCGCCGCCGGCCACCCGCAAAAAATTAGATTACGATTCCAATCTAAACATGGGTCTACGATAGATGCCAGCCGACATCCAAATGGGAGGTGGTCATGGGCCGCGTATCGCAGGCGCAGGCGGAGGAAAATCGCAGGCGGGTGGTGGACACCGCATCCCGGCTGTTCCGGGAGCAGGGCACACAGGTCAGCGTCGCCGACCTGATGAAGGCGGCCGGTCTGACCCACGGCGGCTTCTACAAGCAGTTCGCCTCCAAGGAGGCGCTCGTCGACGAGGCCACCGCCCACGCCTTCGCCGAGCTCACCCAGCGCTACAGCGCCGGGCTGGAGCGGCACGAGGGGCAGCGTGAGGCCGCCCAGCAGGCGCTGATCGACGCCTACCTCTCCGTCGAGCACCGCGACGCCCCGGCGGACGGCTGCCCGGTCGCCGCCCTCGCCACCGACATCGCGCGCGAGGGCGGGGGGCGCGAGGCCCGTCGCGTCTACACCGAGGGGGTGGCCGACTTCGCCGACTTCCTCGCCACCGACGACCAGGACGGCATCGTCCGCCTCTGCACCCTGTTCGGAGCGCTGGTTCTGTCCCGGGCCACCAGCGGCTCCCCGCTCTCCGAGGAGATCCTCGCCGCCGCGCGCGCAGCCTTGACCGAAGCAGGCTGATCAAGGGCGCGGTGCGGGTGCACATCGACGGCACTGGGCGACGAGGCGCCCGTGGCCGGGCGGAGGCGGTGGGAGAAGGCCGCCGAGCCACTTCTAACCGAAGGCCTACCCCGCCAGGGCTTCAAGATCATCCCACTGCCCCTTTTGGGCTCACCTTGGCTGGACCCGCACCGTGGTGCTGGCGCCGGCCGGCGGGGTCGTGGCCGGGGTCGATGTCCGGGGCGGGGGGCCGGGGACGCACGAGACCGACGCCCTGGATCCGCGCAACCTCGTGCAGAAGGTGGAGGCCGTCGTCCTGACCGGCGGCAGCGCCTACGGTCTGGCCTAGGTGCACGGCGTCCTGAGCTGGCTGGAGGAACACGGGCGGGGCTTCTCCGTCGGCCCCGGGGCGGGACAGGTCGTCCCGGTCGTCCCCGCCGCCGCGCTCTTCGACCTCGGCCGCGGCGGGGACTTCGGTGCCCGGCCCGACGCGGCCCTGGGCCGGGCCGCCGTGGAGTCGGCGGCCCGTACGCCCGTACGGGCCCCGGTGGCCCAGGGGTCGGTGGGGGCGGGGACGGGCGCCGTCGCGGGCGGCATGCGCGGCGGCGTGGGCTCGGCCGGGACCCTGCTGGAGCCGGTTGTCACGGTGGGCGCGCTGGTCGTCGTCAACGCGGTGGGCTCCGTCGTGGACCCCCGGACCGGCGCCCTGTACGGCGAGTTCTACGGCGGCCGGCCGGCCGCCCACCCCGCGGCAGCGGTGCACCGGGCCGCCCGGGCCCGCCTGGACCGGGCCCGCGCGCGGACCCGTACGGGCGACCTGCTCAACACCACGCTGGCGGTGGTGGCCACGGACGCCGTGCTGTCCAAGGCCCAGGCCCAGGCGCAGAAGCCGGCGGGCTGCGCGCACGACGGACTCGCGCGGGCGATCCGGCCGGTGCACCTGATGAACGACGGCGACACCGTGTTCGCCCTCGCCACGGGGGAGCGGGAGATACCCGGCACGGCGGCCGTGAACGCGGTCCTCGCGGGCGCGGCGGACACGGTGACCCGGGCCGTCGTGAACGCGGTGCGGGCGGCGGAGGGCTTCGAGGGGCCCGGCGGCTCCTTCCCCGCCTACCGGGACCTGTACGGGACGCCGGGCCGGCCGGCCTGAGCCGGCTGGGCCGGCCGGGCCTACCGGAACCGGTCAATGGCCGCCAGTACGGCCTCCGTCGTGGCGTGACCCGACAGCCCGTGCCCCTCGTCGCCGATCAGCACGAGCTCCGCGTCCGGCCACACCTGCGCCAGCCGCCACGCGACGTCCGGGGGGCTGCTGATGTCCAGGCGCCCGTGTACCAGCACGCCGGGGACGCCGGTGAGCTTCCCGGCACCGCTCAGCAGCGCGCCGTCCTCCAGGAAGCCGGCGTGCCGCCAGTAGTGCGTCACGAGGCGGGCGAAGCGCATCCGGAAGCGCGGGTCCTCGAAACGGGGATCGGGCCTGTGCCCGCTGTGGGTGGACACGTGCACGTCTTCCCACCGGCACCACTCCCGGGCCGCCCGCTCCCGCACGGCCGGATCCGGGTCGGCGAGCATCCGGGCGTACGCCTCCACCAGGCTGCCGTCCCGCTCCCGCTCCGGCACGGCGTCGCGGAACCGGGCCCACTCCCCGGGGAAGACCCGCCCCATGTCCCGGGTGACCCAGTCCACTTCACGGCGGGTGGTGTGGGTGACGCTGAAGAGCACCAGCTCCGATACGCGTCCGGGATGCCGCACGGCGTAGGCCAGCGCGAGGGTCACCCCCCAGGAGCCGCCGGTGACGAGCCACTTGTCGATCCCGAGGTGCCGGCGCAGGAGCTCGACGTCGGCGATCAGGTGCGGGGTGGTGTTCGTGGCGAGCGAGGTCTGCGGATCCGCGGCGTCGGGCGTGCTCCGGCCGCACCCGCGCTGGTCGAAGAGCACGATGCGGTAGGCCGCCGGGTCGAACAGCCGGCGCCAGGACGGCCCCGCGCCGGAGCCCGGGCCGCCGTGCAGGACGAGGGCCGGCTTGCCCTCGGGGTTGCCGCAGGTCTCCCAGTACACGCGGTTGCCGTCGCCGACGTCGAGCATGCCGTGCGCGTAGGGCTCGATGGGCGGATGGAGCTCGGCCATGTGAGCGGGCCTCCCCTGTCTGACGGTCTGACGGTCTGACGGTGCCAAGGGCTGAACCGTATGAGGAACCGCCCCGGCCCGGCAGCCCCGGATCCGTCCGCCGTCGTCTCCGGCCCCCCGGACCGGAGACGACGGCGCCGCGTGCGGGGCGTCAGGACCAGACGGTGAAGGTGGTCGTGACCGTGGACTTCCTGCCCGAGGCGTCCGTGACGGTCAGCGTGGCGTTGCGGAAGCCCCAGGCCGTCGCCGTGCCCGAGACCACACCGGTCGACTTGTCGACAGTGAGCCCGACGGGCAGGCCGGTCGCGCCGAAGGCGTACGGCTTCGTCCCGCCCGTGGCCTGGAGCTGGAGACGGTACGGGCGGCCGATGTAGGCGCTCTGGCTGCCCGGGTCGCTCAGGGCCGGGCCGCTGCCGGTGCCGGGGAGGGTCACCGTCCAGCTGAAGGTGGTGCTGCCCCGCCGGCCGGCGGCGTCGGTGGCGGTGAGGGTGACGGAGGACGTTCCGGCGGTGGTGGGAGTGCCGGAGACGGTGCCGGTGGCCGACGCGACGGCCAGCCCGGCGGGCAGGCCCGTGGCGGTCCAGGTGTAGGGGGCGGTGCCGCCCTCGGCGGAGTTCTTCAGCTCCACGGGGGTTCCGGTGACGCCGCTCTGCGCGGAGACGGCGGCCACCGTCACGGCGTCCGGCTGCGGGGCGGAGGTCACCAGCGACGCCCCGAACCTGGTCAGGGCCTCGTTGACGGGCTGGAAGATGGTGAACTTTTCCCCGCTGCCGCCGGTGCAGGTGGCGCTGCCGCCGCCCGAGTGCAGTCCGACGGCCTTGCCGCCGGCCGCGGTGACGTAGCTGCCGCCCGAGTCGCCGCCCGCCGAGCAGGCGCTGGAGTAGGAGAGCCCGTCGATGACCACGGTGCCGTAGTCCACGCTCTGGTCGACCTTGGTGACCTCGCCGCACTGCAGGCCCGTGGTCTGCCCGGAGTGGCAGACGGCGGTGCCGACGACGGCCTCGGCGGAACCGGTGACGGTGACGTCGCCCTTGCCCCAGCCCGCGACCGTGGGGGCCAGGCTCCAGGCGGCCTGGTCCACGTCCACGATGCCCATGTCCCCCTCCCTGGCGTTGACGCTGCCCACGCCACCCCTGTTGGACGTGCCGACGCGGCTGCCGTCCTTGCCGTAGGCGGGCTGGTCCGCGTCGTTGGTGCAGTGACCGGCCGTCAGGAACGCCTTGCCGCCGCCCCCGGTGGTACGGGTGACGGGGAAGCCGATCGAACAGGGGCTCTCGCTGCCCGGTATCCACTTCTCCCCGCCGATGACGCTGCCGCCCTGCTGGCGGGGCACGTCCCGCGACTCGACGACCCGTACGAGGTCCGCGAGCGCGGCCAGGCGGGCGCGGAACGCGGTGGTCGCGGCGGTGGAGCGGCCCGGGTCGACGGTGACCTCGACCCCGTCGGCGCGGGCGTCCGGGCCCCAGGACACGACGCCGGGCACGCCGGAGGCCCAGCGGCCCACGGTGGCGGCCGTCTCCTCCAGCCGGGCGCGTGAGGAGCGGGCCTGGTGCGGGACCGCTCCGGCGGCGCGGACGGCGGCGGCCTCGGCGGAGCCGGCGGCGCCCGTGACGGCGACGTGCAGACGGCCGTCGGAGGCGTCGAACCAGAGCCCCGCGATCCGGTCGCCGACGGTGGCCCGTACGGCGGTCGCGGCGCGGGCGGCCTCGGTCTCCCGGTCGATCCGGTCACGGACCTGGGCGGCGGACAGGCCGAAATCGCGGCCCATCGCGTCCTGGACGTCCTGCGGCACCCGGGCCTGCGGCGCGGTGGCGGCGGCGGTGGCGGCGGCGGGGGCGGCGGCGGCCGGGGCGGACGGCGAGGGGCCGCCGGCCCGGGCGGCGGGCACGGCGAGCGTGGCGAGGGCCGCGAAGGCCACGAGGCCGGTCAGCGCCGGCCGGTTGACGGAACTGCGCATGGGGTGGGGGCCTTCCATGAAGGAGAGCGGACGGGTGACGGCGTGTCATCCGCGGTGCGTGCTGCGGCCCTTCCCGCAGGGGTGCGCGGGGACGACGGGCACGGCGGCCGGGGCGGGGCCGGGGTGGGGCGGCTCCCGGGGAGGCCCACAGCGTCCCGGCCGGGCACCACCGCCGGTATCCGGGAAAACCCCCGCGCCGAGGGGCGCTCGCGCGTGCGGAAAAGATGGAGGGGGAGGTGGGGGAAAACCCTTGTCGCGGGCCGATCCGTGGTCAGAACCGTTGCCGGGGCGGGCGGGCCCGCCTACGGTGCGCGGTGTGAACGCGCGGACGGACGGTACGAGCAGGGGGTACGGGGCCGACGGGGACCGGCCGCCCCCGCCGGCCCGGGACGCCGTCCGGCTGCTGGAACGGCACGGCCGGCTGGCCGTGAGCGGGCCGTGGGGCGCGGGCAAGAGCGCGCTCCTCGACGCCCTGTCGGCGACGCCCGCGCCGTGGCGGTGCCTGCGCGTCCGTACGCAGCCGGGCGACGAGCACGTCCCGTACGCCGCCGTCGCCCAGCTGCTCGCCGCACCGGGGGCCGCCCCGGCCGGGGACGACGGCTCCCACGCCGCCCGAGCGGCCACCCTGCTGAGCCTGATCACCCCCCGGCCGGGCCCGTACCCCCCGCCGGACCGCACACCGGCACCGGCCCCGCCGGGCCCGCGGGTGGGCGGGACGCCGGAGGACGACCCGTCACCGCCCGGGCCGCGTGGTGGGGGTTCTACGTTGGGCATCCCGGGGGGAGCCCCGGGCATTGGGGCAGTCGGGGCACCGGAGTACGCCCTGTGGGCCTGCCCGGCGAGCGGCACCGCCCTTCCGGCCCCGGCATCCGGGCCCGGGGCGCTGGAGCCGCGCGGCGGGGACGGGGCTTCAACGGTGGCCATCCCGGGCGGCGCCCCGTCGGGCTGTCCGGCGGTCGGGGCGTCGGAGTGCGAGCTGTGCGCTTGCCCGGCGTGCGGTACGGCCGCTCCGGCCCCGGCGGCCGGGGCCGGGGTGGTGGGGCCGCACGGTGGGAACGGGCGCCGCACGGCGGGCATCCCGGGCGCGGCCCCCGAAGCGGACGCCGCGCGCGGGACCCGCCCCCGGCGGGGCGAACCCGCCCCGGCCGACGCCCGCTTCGGCGCCCCCGGCCCGGTTCCGTCCGGCGGCTCCGGCGGCGGCCCGGGCGGGGTCGGCTGGGGTGAGGGTGGGGGGTCGCTCGGGGTGAGGGTGGCGCTGGTTGCGTGGCTCGGGGCGGGGGAGCGCGTACTGCTCGTCGTCGACGGGGCCCAGTGGCTGGATCCGGCCAGTGCCGCCGCACTCGGGTACGCCCTGCGCGCCCTGCCCGCCGACCGGCTGGCGGCGGTGGTCGCCGAGCGGACCACCGGACACCCCGCCGCGGCGGCCGCCCTGCTCGGCGGGCACCCGCCCCTGCTGCCCGTACCCCCGGCGGACCTGACCGAGACGGCCGCCGCCCTCGGCCGGGCGGGGCTCCCCGCCCGCTGGGCGGCGCCGGTGCGCGAGTACACCGGCGGCCACCGGGCCCTCCTCGACGCCTGCTGCGCCGCCCTGCGCCCCGACGCCCACGGCGGCCCGCGCTGGCCCCGGGAAGTGCGGGAGCTGGCCGGGGCCTGGCTGGCCACCGTCCCCGCCGAGGTGCGCGACACCCTCCAGGTGGCCGCGCTGGCCCGGCAGCCGGATCTCGATCTGCTGCGCGCGGCCGGACGCCCGCTCGCCGAGGACCACGTCGACCGGGCCGTCAGCGTCGGGCTGCTGACCCCAGGAACCCCCGGACCCACCGGAACCCCCGGAACCCCCCTCGACCCCGACGCGGTGACCCCGGCCCCGGCCCGGTTCGCCGCGCGGGCCCTCGCCGAGGCCGCGGCGGCGACCGGCACCGCCCGGCAGCGCCGCCGCATCCACCGGGCCCTCGCCGGGGCGGTGCACGACCCCGTCCAGCGGGCCCGGCACCGGGCCCTCGCCCAGGACGGCGCCGACCAGCCCCTCGCGGAGGACACCGCGCGGGCCGCCGCCGTCGCCCGGGAGGCCGGGGACCGCCTCGCGGCCGCCGAACTGGAGCTCCTCGCCGCCCGGCTGACCCCCGCCGACCACCCCCGGCCACGGCTGGAGCGGCTCGCCTCGGCCGCCCGGGACGCGGCGGCCGCCGGGCGGGCGGACCTGGCCCGGCAGGCGTCCGACCTGATCGCGGCGGCGGGCGGCAGCGCCGCGCAACGGGTGCACGCCCTGCTGGCCGTGGTGGACGCGCACGGCCAGGACACGGGCGCCATGGAGCCCCTCCTCGCCTCGGCACACCGGCGGGCGGCCGGAGACCCGGCGCTGCTCGCCGCCGTGGAACTGCGCTCGGCCGTACGGGCCAACATCACCGGCGGCGAGGCAGCGGCGGCCCTGCGGCACGCGGGGGCCGCCGCCCGGCTCGCCCGCGACGGCGGGGACCTCCCCCTCGAAGCGGCCGCCCTGACGATGCGCGCCCGCATGGAACGGGTCCTGGGCCGGCTCGACGCCGCGCCGGTCACCCTGGCACGCGCCCTGTCCCTGGCCGTGCCCCCGCCACGGCTCGGCATCCGCAACAGCCCCCAGTACCTGGCCGCCCGGCACGCGGTCTTCGACGGCCGCCTCGCCCACGCCCGCCGGATGCTGACCGGACTCCTCCCGGCCGCCGAGGCCGCCGGGGAGGCCGAGGACCTGGTCGACGTGTGGCGGAGCATGGCCGAGGCGGACGCCGGGCTGGGGGACTGCGCGCGGGCCCTGCACTGGTCGGCCCGCGCGGTCGCCCTCACCGCGGCGGCGGGCCTGTCGCCCGGGCCGGCCTGGTACACGGCCGCGCTCGCGCACAGCTGCGGCGGAGCCTTCCCCGAGGCCCTGCGGTACGCGGAGCAGGGCGTACGGGCCTCGCGCGAGGAGCGGGACTCCCTGCACGTGGCGCGGGGCCTGTGGGTGCTGGGCGCGGTCCACCTGCACACCGGCGAGGTGGAGCGGGCCGCGGCGGCGCTGGCCGAAGTGGCCGACCTGGAGGACCGGGAGGGGGCGGCGGACCCCGGGATCCTGCGCTGGCAGGGCGACGCCGTGGAGGCCTTCGCCGCGTCAGGCCAGCAGGAGCGGGCCCGGGCCCTGCTGGAGCGGATGCGCGAGCGGGTCGGTCCCGGCCCGGCGCACGCGGGTCTGCGGGCCGCGCTGACCAGGGCCCGGGCGGTGTGCCGGCACCTGGAGGGCGCCGACGACGAGGCGGCGGAGCTGCTGCGCGACGCGGCGCGGACCTTCGCACGGCTCGGGTTCCCGGTCGAAGAGGGCCGGACCCGGCTGACCCTCGGCCGCCTGGAGCGGGGCCGGCGCCGCCGCGCGGCCGCCCGCGCGTCCTGGGAGGCGGCCCTGGAGGTGTTCGAGGAGTCGGCGGCCCGCCCGTGGAGCGAGCTGACGCGGGAGCACCTGGCCCGCCTGACGGGCCTGCGCCCCGACACGGCGGCCCCGGCCCCCGGCTCCGCCCCCGGCGGCCCGCTCGCCCGGCTGACCGGGCACGAGCTCAGGCTGGCGGCCCTGGTGTCCGGGGGAGCCACCAACCGGGAGGCCGCGCAGCGGATGTTCCTGTCGGTGAAGACGGTGGAGACGATGCTGAGCCGCGTCTACCGCAAGCTGGGCATCCGCTCGCGCACCCAACTGGCCGCGGCCCTGGCCCCGTAACGGAACTCCCGCCGCCCCCGCCCGCCCCTAGTGCAACGGAGTGGACGAGGCGCACGTACGGCGCGGCTTCTCCCGCCACGGGCCCCCTCCTGATGTTCCGTGAGCCGACAGGGCGTCCCACGCCCCCCGCCCCGCCACCACCCCGCCCGCCCGGCGCCCGAGCCCGGTTCCCCCCGCCGCCGGGAACCTACGGAGAGCGATGTCCCAGCCCGCCGCCCCCGAAGCCCGTGCCGCGACGCTCCTGCGACGGCCCCGACTGTGGCTGGTACCCACGGTCCTCGCCGGACTGCTGGCGCTGCTGCTGTCCCTCCTCTACATGGGCGGCATCGTCAACCCCAACGCGCAGCTCCGCCACCTGCCCATCGCCCTCGTCAACGACGACACCGGCAAGCCGCTCCCCGGGCAGCAGCAGAACCTGGGCTCCCAGCTCACCACCGCCATCGCCTCCGACCCCGCCGGCGGCAAGGCCCAATGGCGCCCGCTGACCCCCGCCCAGGCCCAGGACCAGCTCGACTCCGGGAAGGTGTACGGCGCGCTCGTCGTCCCGGCCGGGTTCACGGACTCCGTCGCCGCGCTGGCGACGTCCGGGGCCACGCGGCAGCCGACGCTCCTCATCCTCACCAACCCCGGCAAGGGCAGCCTCGGTTCCTCCCTCGCCGCCCAGATCACCAACCGGGCGGCCCACGCCGCCTCCCTGACCGTCGGCCGGCAGCTGACGGCGTCCGCCGCCGCCGCGGCGAGCCCCACCGCCAAGGTCCTGCTCGCCGACCCGCTGCGCATCGTCACCCAGGCCGGCCACCCCATCGGCACCCGCAGCGGCCTCGGGCTGACCGCCTTTTACTACACCCTGCTCCTCGTCCTGGCGGGGTTCATGGGCGGCAACGTCATCAGCAACGGGGTCGACACCGCCCTCGGTTACGCCGACAACGAGATCGGCCCCTGGCACACCCGCCGCCCGACCGTGCCGATCAACCGCACCCAGACGCTGCTGCTCAAGATGGTGATGACCGCCGGGATCACGCTCCTCACCACCACGCTGGTGATGCTGGCCTGCGTCGCCGTGCTGGACATGGACGCGACCCGGCTGCCCCTGCTGTGGGTCTACTCCTACTGCGCCGCCCTCGCGGTCGGCCTGGGCGTCCAGGCCATCAACGCCGCGTTCGGCGGGATCGGCCAGCTGGTCTCCATGTTCGTCTTCATCGTGCTGGGCCTGCCGTCTTCGGGAGCCACCGTCCCGCTCCAGGCCGTCCCCGGCTTCTACCGCTTCCTGTCCCACTTCGAGCCGATGCGCCAGCTCAGCGACGGGGTGCGCGCCATCCTCTACTTCGACGCCCGCGGCGACGCCGGCCTCACCCACTCCTGGATCATGATCGCGGTCGGCATCGTCCTCGCCCTCGTGTTCGGTTTCGCCATGACCTCGTACTACGACCGCAAGGGCCACAAACGCCTCACCCCGCAGCCCGCCTGACGACGGACGCCCGCCCCGCGTTCCGTGCGGTGAAACGTGATCCGCTGGGTAGCGGAGGGACAGCAGGCACGTTCACACAGGAGACGGACAGAGGGAGGGACCCATGGCGTCCTCATTGCTCGAAGCGGTCGACATCAAGGCACCGGTGGCGGTGAGCTGGGCCCTGTGGCAGGACGTGGAGCGCTGGCCCGCCTTCCTCAGCCACGTCAAGCACGTCGACCGGATCGACGCCTCGACGTTCGCCTGGCAGGTGGCCCTGCCGGGCGCGGACAAGGGCTTCGTGGCCGAACTCGTCGAGGTGGTCCCCCAGGAGCGCATCGCCTGGCGCACGATCGAGGGCGTCCACCACGCGGGCGTCGTCACCTTCCACCGCCTCAGCGACACCGAGAGCCGGGTGACGCTCCAGATCGAGTACGAACCCCAGGGGTTCATCGAGCACCTGGGCGCGCTGACGAACCTCGACTCGACGCTGGCCAACTACGACCTGGGCGAGTTCCAGCGGGTGGCCGAGGCCGAGGCCTCCCACCAGTAGCGCGGGGCCGCGCCCGGCCGGGCGTACGCTGGAAGCGCGTGCCGCGACCCCCGGGCACGCGCTTCCAGCCGTCCGCGCGGGCGCCCGCGCGCAGGAGTTCCGGAGGTGGCCGTGGGCCGTCGGACCGAGTGGGCGGTGGCCCCGGACGGCGGACGTCCCCGGGCCCGCACCTGCGCCCACGCCGCGGAGCTGCCGGCCGATCCGCCGACCCCCGCCCCCGCACCGGAGGAGGGCTGTACGGACTGTCGTGCGCGGGGCTGGTCCTGGGTGCGCCTGCGCCGCTGCCTGACCTGCGGGTACGTGGGGTGTTGCGACAGCTCCCGGGGCCGTCACGCGTACGCACACCACACCGCCACGGGCCATCCCCTCGTCGTCTCGCTCGCCCCGGACGAGGACTGGGCCTGGTGCTTCCCGGACGAGGTCTTCCTGGTCCGCGTCCCCCGCCCGCCGGACCCCTCCTGAGCGTCGCGCCTCACCGGGACTGCGCCACGGCCGGCAGCCGCTCGGCGACCTTGTCCGCGAGCCCCTCGAACTCCCGCCGCAGGAACGGCTCGGCGAACCGGGCGAGGCCCTTGAACCGCAGCGAGGCGGTGTAGGTCATGTGGGTGGCGCCGGCCGACCGTGCCTCGAAGCGCATGTCGTCGGTGGCGGTCACGGTCTTGTTCTCCCCGACGAACACGAGCCGTTGCGGCTCGCGGGACGCCAGGCGGTACACCAGCTCCGTGGTACGCCCGCGGAAGCGCGAGGTGTTGCGCCAGCGGGCGCCCGGCCGTACCGGCCCCCCGTCGATCCGGTCACACCGCAGCGTGCCCGGATCCCATTGCGCGGCGTGCCCGAAGTCCTCCAGGTAGGAGACCAGGACGTCGAGGGGAACCCCGACGAGGAAACCGCGCTCCACCGTGATCACCGTGCCCACTCCTCCACCGCCCCGGCGCCCGGCCCGCTGCCGCGCCCCTCACCCCCTCTTCGCCGCCCCGGCCGCCACCGGATGCGTCCGCCACCCGGCGATCCCCGGCAAGCGGTCCCCGCCCGTCAGAGCCGGGGTTGGGCCGGTTGGACCGGAGGGCCGGTGAAGACGGAGTCCAGCGGATCGTCGATGACCGCCTTGACCTGGACCGACGCGTCGGTGGCGTAGTACGCCGCGAGCGTCAGGCCGGTCACCGCACTGATGAGCGCCTTCAGGTCCGCCCGGTCGAGTGCCTGTGCGCACCGCCGGCCCTCGCTCACGGCGGTCACCCCGAACTGGTGCCAGGAATCCTGTGCCGCCGGGTCGGGCACCCGGAAGTAGTAGGGCTCCCAGCTGCCGATGATCTGCAGGTCCACGCAGAGCGGGCGCATCCTGGCGGTCAGCTCCGGGGTGATGCGCATGTCCGGAGTCAGGAGCGTCTGGAGCGCGTCGTCGTACGCGATCGCACGGTCGAGGAGGTACCGGCCGCCGAGGCGGTACCAGGCGTGGACCTGGCGTCGGCGCATCCGCGCAGGGACCGGCAGGTCCGGCATGCCCAGCACCCGTTGGAGGGAGGCCTGGTAGGCGGGGGTCACCGTCTGGGCCTGGGTGCGGAGCTGGGCGTGCGCATCGCCGATGACCAGTACGGTCGCGGTGGCCAGGGCCACCGCGACCGCGAAACCGCCGAACGCCGAGGTGGCGGCGGCCCGCGCCGGACCGGAAGGCCGCCGGGCCGCGGCCGCGCGCGGTGCGCGCCGTGCGCGCCGTGCGCGCAGCGGATGCAGGGCGCGCCGGACGAGAGCCGCCACCGCGGTGACGAGCATCGCGGTGACGGGGGCCGGCAGGAGCGCTCCCTGCACGACCAGGCGGAACGTGTGCCCGCCCTCCAGCTGCCGCCACGCGGGCCGCCAGCCGCACCCGTCGTGGAGGACGGTCAGCGCCGGGAAGCAGCCGTCGGCGGAGATCAGAGCCACCGCGCCGCCCAGGCCCAGCAGGGCGGCGAGGCCGGAGGCGATCAGTGCCGCCTGCAACCGGAACCCCGGCGCGAGCACCGCGACCACGGCGGCGGCCGCCGATCCGAGGACGACCGCCGCGAGCGTCCAGAGCGCGTAGCCGAGGGCGAACGGCCCACCGCGCTGGTCCGCTGCCGCGTGCAGGGCGTGCAGCGACGCCTGGACTCCGACGATGCCGAGGGCGGCCACCGCCCCACCGCCCAGCGCGGGCCACACCGCCCACCGCAGAGAAGGAACGAGCCGGGCCGGCTTCGCGCCGCCCCGCGAGGCGTGATCCCCTGCCGCCCGGCCGTCCGCGACCGCCCGGCCGCGTCCCGTGCCGGTCCGGCCCGCGGCCCACAGAACGAACGGAACGGCCCACGCCACGACGGCGGCGACGGGCACCAGCGGTATCTGCATCGTGGTCGCCAGCGCGACGAGCGTCCACACCATCACCATGGGCGCACCGGGATGGGCCTCGCCCTCGCCGGGGAACCAGGTGACGACGCCTTGTCGGACCCCGGCCGTATCGAGGCCGACCCCGTGGGCGAGCGTCACCCCGAAGAAGTCCCACCAGCTGAACCAGGCCGCCAGGACGAGGCCGCCCGCGACCAGACAGAGCGTCAGCGGCGGCCCGAGTGAGCGGCCGGGCCACGACACGGCCGCCAGCCGGGCGCACTCGGTCGTCCAGCAGACGTACCCGGTGGCGGCCACCACGACCACGGCCAGGGCCCACCACCCGCGCGGCAGCCACAGGTCCCCGGTGGACTGGCCGTTCAGCAACGAACCGGACACCATCCCCGCTCCCAGCCACAGCCCGCCGCGCAGGCCGGTGGGGGGCCGCCGGTCCCGGACGGCGGCCCAGGCCGCCGCCCGCCACATCAGCACCGACGCCGACACCGAGACCATCACGGCCGGCAGGGCTCCGACGGCCTGCCCGACCCAGCCACTCAGCATCCCGAGGCGCGGCAAGAAGTACGAGATCAGGTGAACGTTCGTCAGGGTGGCGATCACGCCGATCAGGAACATCAGCAGCGCGCTGACGGAGAACAGGGGCGCGGGATCGGCCAGGGCGTCCCGGCGTACCTCCCACTTCGGATGGGTCCGTACCCGATCCGCCACCGCGCCCGCCCATCGCCGCACCCGCCCGTGGCCGGCCCGCGCGGGCATCGCCGCCCAGACGTGCCCCAGCGGCGCACCCCACCGGCGGGCCGTCAGGTCGGCGTGCAGTTCCCGGCTGCGCAGGACGTCCGCGCGCACGACGTACAGCACGACGGCGATCACCAGCGGCAGGATCAGGAAGCGCGCGACGGGGGCGGCGAAGGATCCGCTGCCCGAGGTGATGAAGACCGAGGCCAGCCAGGCGGAGAAGACCAGGTAGGGGCAGACGACCAGCACGAGGAAGGCGCGCCACAGGGCCACGGTGGCGTAGGTGATCGTCAGGTCGCGGTTGGCCACATGGCCCAGCTCGTGCAGCACGACGGCGTCGAAGGTGCGCGGGTCGGTGTCGCGGCAGGCGACCAGTCCCGCGTTCAGCCGTAGCCGGGGACTGCGGTCGGTCCCGAAGACCGCGCCGCTCCTGGAGAGCGCGGCGGGTGCCACGAACAGCGCCGGCACCCGGTCGACGCGGCCCGCGGCCAGGTCACGGATCCGGGCGGAGATCGCGCCCGTGCCGTCGATCAGCTCCAGCCGGACGCAGCGGCCGGGCCGCTCCTTCCACCGGGGCAGCAGGACGGTGGTGGCCGCCGCGACGAGGAGGACCACGGCGGGCCCGGTCAGGATCTGCCACCACGGCACCGGCGGATCGTACTGGGCCACACAGGGCAGGTAGGCGAGCGCCTGGCCGGTCCGACGGAGTGCCGATCCCGCCTCGAAGGGATGGTCGGCGTCGGCCCCGGCCGCCAGCAGGCACCCGATGGAGTCCCCGTCGCGCAGGCCGGCGAGCACCGACAGCAGCATCGCGCCGCTGGACGCCACGAGCAGCACCAGGAGCAGGGCGAACCGGGCGTTCGTGCCCGCGCGCAGAATCCGCTCGTCGGGCGCGGGCGGCCCCGGATCGGCGGCCGTCACCGTACCTCCTCCGGGCCCACCCCCCGGTCCTCGCCGGGATCGGACAGCACCAGGCCGGCCACCACCCCGTCGGCGATCCGTCTGGCCTGCTCGTCCGGCAGCGTGGCCCGCGCGGCGGCGTCGAGCACCATCCGGTGGACCACCCGCTGCTGCGCCGGGGTCAGTGCCGGGATGACGGCAGGGGCCGGCCTGCGCCGCAGCACGCGCTGCCACACCGATGCCGAACCCCGCGAGGCCCCGTCGACCATCGCCTGCGCGAGCCTCTCCCGGGCCTGGTCCAGGGTCAGCCACACCAGGGGGGCCACCAGCGGCGCGACCTCGGCGAGGCCGAAGCCGAGCGGGTCGCGGTCCCCGCGCCGCCGGCGCAGCCGGGACAGCACTTCGGCGTCGCTGTAGCGCAGCAGCCCTTCGACCACCACCGTCTCCTCGGGCGCGCAGGCCGCGACGACGCTCGCCACCACGTCACGGATCCGGACACCGGCTACCGGCGCAGGCTGTAACTTCAACTGCCATCCCCCCAATGGAAGTTCGGTCCCGCTGGGAAGAAGTGTCCGCGCCCGGCAGCGGGTCTGACAAGAACGGGGCGGCGCACCGCGGCGGCCGCACACCCAACGGCCCCTGCACGCGGCCGCAATTACCTCCCGGGTCATCGCGCCGCCCCGCCGCTCCCGGCTACGTTCGCACGCATCCCCCCTCGGAGCGCTCGTACCCCTCGTACCCCCTCGTATCCCCCGGAACGAAGGAGCCCCACCATGCCCGCCTACGGTTTCGCCCACCTCCGCAGCCGCCGCGACCACCCCGACGTCCTCGCGTACCTGGAGCGCATCCAGGCCACCCTCGACCCCTTCGGCGGCCGCTTCGTCGTCCACGGCCCGCCGACCGAGGTCGTGGAGGGGACGTGGCCCGGCAGCATGGTGCTGATCGAGTTCCCCGGCCTGGCCGCGGCCCGTGCCTGGTACGACTCCCCGGACTACCGGGCCATCCTGCACCTGCGCACCGACCACATCGAAGGCGACCTGCTGCTGATCGAGGGCGTCGGGCCGGGCTACGACCCGGCCGAACGGGCCCGCACGCTGCGGACGGAAGCCGAGCGGGCGGCTCGGCCGACCGCCTAGCGGACGCGGGGCCGGCCGTCCCCGCCTCCCGGTGAGCACGGTGAGCACGGAGAGCCCCACTCCGTCAGGAAGATGCGTGGACTCCCACCATCCGGCCCCCGCCGTCCGGACAATGACCGGTGTCCCGGCGTACCCGCCCGCCGCCACCGCATCGGCATCCCCGGAAGGCCACGATGAACGTCCACTTCGTCCTGCACGCCCCCCACGACTCCGACGCCCCCCACGCCGACCCCGAGGAGTTCCCGCTCGACCGTGCCACGCACGAGGCCCTGGCGGACGCCGTCCTCGGTGACACCCCGGATCCCCACGCCGACCTCCAGCTCCTCGCGCTGCAACTCGCCGGTGCCGCGCGCGTCATCGCGGAGGACCTGCGCCGCGCCGCCGACCGGTTACCGCCCCACCACGGCCTCCGCGCGCTGACCGACATGCTCCTGGAGGCGACGGACCGGGCGACGGACCGGGCGACGGCGCCCGAGCCCCCGGCCGACGCGGCCCGCTGCGCGCGTGACCGCGCCCGCCTCGTACGGGCGCTCTACGCGCGCCTGGACCGCCTCGGCGCCGCCGTGCCCGCGCCGGCGGTGCGGGCCGCCGGCTGAGTCCGCGGTGCCGCCCTACTCCTCCCAGGAGAAACGTTCCCACGCGGCCTGACGGGAGGTCCCGAGAGCGTGCCCGATCGCGGCCCAGGTGACCTTCCTGCGGCGCAGTTCCCGTACCCAGGACCGGAGGTTCGCCTCGCCCTGATCGGCCGCCACCGCGACGCCGGGGATGCGATCGAGCATCTCCCGGTCGGTCAGCGAGCCCCAGACCGGCATCGGCGCGACGGACGGCTCGCCCAGGTGCAGGAGCTCTTGCACGGCGGTCTCCCGCTCGACGGCGTGGCGCGCCCGCTCCCGCGCCCGTCGCCCGAGGCCGCCGAGGAGCCCCAGGCCCAGGGCGGCGTCGATCTCGGCGTATCCGATCGTCGGGCTGCCGCCCTCGCGGGCGACGCCGGCCGCGAGGGTCGCGGTACGGAGGGTGAGCCCGGCGAGCGCCACGGACAGCAGCCGCAGGGCGCCGGAGTCGAACGGCAGCCCCCCGCCGCCGGTGCCGGTGCGGGTCCTGACCAGCGAGCGGAACTCGTGGGCCGCCCCCGCGGCGCGCCCCGGCGGCCGCCCGCGGACGGCCGCCGCCAGCTCCCGGTCCCCTCCGAGCGCCGCCTCTATGTGGTCGGGCCCCACCTTGCCCCGCCCCGCCGCCCGCGCCGTGGCCCGGGCGGCGTCGATGAGCTCGTCCAGTACGCGGACCAGGCCGGCGTGCGCCGCGACGACGGCCGGCCGGGACACCGCACGCCGCGAGCGCTCCTTCAGCACCCGGCCGACCACCTCGCCCCTGACCCTCAGTGACGCGCCCTGGCGCCGGGGCTGTTCCTCCATGTCGTCCTCCTTCCGGACGTCCTCGCCCGCGCTGCGGACCACCTGTGCGGGGGCGGATGCGCCCGGTCGCGGCTCACCGGCCCGCGAGGAGCTGCTCGATCGGTGTCCAGTCCAGGTGGTCCCCCTCGGAATCCGCGGGCACGAGGGCGTACGTGGTCTCCAGCCAGGCGAGGAGCCCCGTGCGGTCCAGCGCCAGGAGCGCGTGGGTGTGCTGCGGTCCCAGCCGCAGCCAGACCTGCCGCTGCGGCTCCGGACCCTCGGCGGGCCACACGAGCAGGTCGGCGCCCCCCGAAACGGTCCGCGTCCCGGTGGCCAGGAGGTCCCGCCCCAGATCCCAGACGACGTCGTCGTCCTGCGGGCAGTGGAACGTGGCCCGCACGCGCAGGGGGTCGGACCGCCGGTAGCCGAAGGTCACCGGGACGAGGAGGGGGGCGTCGCAATGGGGGAGGTACTGGTGGGCGACGGTGGACCAGCGGGCATCGTGGCGGGCGGAGCGGGAGGGTTCGGTCTCCACAGATCATGTCCTCGGCAGGTGCGGTCCAGGGGCGGTGTGCGTGGCGCGCATACCCCTGAACCGGCGCCCGACGCGGCGCGACCGTGCGCCGGACGGGTGAACCCGGCCCGGCGGCCCCCCGGGCCCCTGTCCCCGTATGACATTCGTACCCGCGGAGAGAGGATGCGCGGCCCTGCCGGACCGCGTGCCGGCCTCCCTAGACTTCCCGTCATGGATACATCACACGAAATCGGACGCGACGAAGCCTGGGAAGGCGTCGTCACCGGCCTGTCCCGCGGCATGCTCGACGGCTCGAACATGTACCACTTCGCCGAGCTCCGCCTCGCGGACGGCACCTCTCTGAAGGTCCGGATCGGCCGTCGGCTCTGGAAGTCGCTGGCGGTCGGCGACCACGTCGTGAAGCGCGACGGCACCGACCCGGCCAAGGCCTGACCCCCGCTCTTCCCGGCGCCCCCCGCGCGGCGCCGGTTCCTCCGGGGAGTCAGGCCGCCACGGCGGGCTTGAGCACGCGCTCGCACCACTCCCGGAAGGCGGTGGGCGCGGGGGCGGCGGTGAGGGCCTCGGGCTCGTAGATGCCCTCGTCCTGAGCGGCGGCCATGTCGACCAGCCCCTGCGCCCAGCCGTCCGTCATCCCGTACTGGAGCATCCTCGTCCGGAAGTCCTCGGCCGGGCTCCGGTGGAAGGCGACGGGCCCGCCCAGGACTTCGGACACGGTGCGGGCCATCTCCCGCGGGGTCAGGGCGTCCGGGCTCAGGACCGGGACGCTGCCCTGTCCGCCCCAGGTGGGGTCGAGCAGCAGATCGGCGGCGACGTGCGCGACGTCGTCGGTGGCCACGAGGCGGAGCGGGCGGTCGGCGTCGTTGAGGAGGGAGAAGGCGCCCTGCCGGCCGATGGCTCCGGCCTGCATCAGCAGGTTCTCCATGAAGAAGGGCATGCGCAGGGCCCGGTAGGCGACGTCCGTGCCCTCGATCAGGTCGTCCATCGCGAACGCGGCGGACAGGTTGCCCGCGTTCCCGTCGAAGGCGCGACCGAGACTGGAGACGCCGACCACCCGCTTGACGCCGTGCCGCTCGATCGCGTCGACGGCGGGACGGGTGAAGCCGAGGTAGTGGCCGACGACGTCCTCGGCGCGGGGGTCCGGGGGGACCAGCCAGAACACCGTGTCGGCGCCCTCGAACGCGGCGGCCGTACAGGCGGGGTCGCGGTGGGATCCCGTCACCACCTGGACGCGTTCACGCGTCGCCGCGTCCAGTGCCGAGGGGTCGCGCACGATCACGCGGACCGGCTCGTCGCCGTCGTGGAGGCGGCCGAGGATCCGGCGGCCGATCTGGCCGGTGGGGGCGGTGATGACGATCATGTCTGATTCCGTTCCGGGGCGGGCGGGGTGGGCCTGGTGGGCGGGGTGGGGTCGGTGGGGTCGGTGGGGTCGGTGGGGTCGTTGTGCGGGGCGGGCCGGGGAGGCTGGGCGATGCGGTCGAGCCACTCCTCCAGGAGAGCCCGTTCGCCGCCGGTCAGCGCCGTGGTCTGCCCCAGCACGGCCCTCAGCGATACCGCCGCGTTGACGGGCCCGGTCCCGGCGGCCGGGGCGGGGGACCGCGTCGTGATCGCGGCGATCACCGCTTCGCGTGCCGCGTCGGACAGGGCGGGGTCGCGCTGCTCCTCGGTCCGGGACAACAGCTCCAGCGCGACGCCCCGCCCGGCGGCGTGCACCATCTGGACGGCCAGCCCCTCGCCGACCCGCAGCCGGCCGGCCCGGGCGATGCGGTGGACGGCGTCGGTCAGGATGCGCTCGGCGGTCTCCGCGGCCGCCATGTCCACGCCGGGGCGCGGTTCGCCGTAGATGAGCGCGTACAGCGCCGGGTTCTCCAGGGCGAAGGAGATGTTCACCGCCCAGCCGGCGCGCAGGTGGTCCACCGGGTCGTCCCCGTCGCCGAGGGCCAGCTTGGCGGGGAGGTGGGCGGCGAACCCCTGCGCGGCGACGGCGTCCAGCAGTCCCTGCATGTCTCCGAAGAGGCGGTAGATCGTCGGCGCCTGCACCCCGGCGGCCGCGCTCACCGACCGGGTGGAGACCGCGTCGCGCCCTTGCTCGCGGACCAGGGTGAGGGCGGCGGCGATGATGCGCTCGCGGATCTCGGACGTGGAAGCTCGCTCTGCCATGAATCGACGCTAACATTTAATTGTTATCACCGCTAACGTCACCGCTGACGTCACCGCTGACGTCACCGCTCACGCGGAGGGCGCCGGCGCCCGCCCCCGCCCCCTCCGGCGGTCAGCCGACGATGGAGAAGAAGATCGAGCCGTCCTCGGCCCACCACCAGGCGCCCCGCCCGTCCTTCCAGTCGGAGGACCAGCTGTCCAGCGCCGTGATCAGCTCCTCCAGGTCGTACCGAAGGCCGCTGTCGATCCGGTCTAGCACCGCCCGGTAGGCCTCCACCGCCGGTCCGGCCGTCTCCAGCGGCCAGCAGCCGATCTCGGGCGACCCCTCCGGGGGATGGGGGATGCGGAATCCGATCTCCGCGGGCGGCCCGCTGTAGACGTACTGGGTGGGCAGCAGGTCCGCCGGAACGCCTTCCGCTTTCAGCGCCTCGTCGAGGGCCGAGAAGAGGGTGATGGGGCTCCGGTAACTCCCCAGGGTGGCGGGGTCGCTCGCGTTGTGGTCGATGACGATCTGGAGGGCCGCGTAGTAGGCGCTGCCGGCGTACGCGGCGTCGGAGTCGGCGCGACCGGCGACCAGCTCCTCCAGCGCGTCGCCCACCGACAACCCCCAGTCCACGCCCTGGGCGTCGAGCTCGCCCTGGCGTTCGGCCGCCCGCCTGCGCATGCCGGCCAGGCGCCGCGCTTCGTCCTCGTTCAGATCACGGGCGGGCAGGAAGCGCGCCACCGCGCCACGGTTCGCCATGCTGTAGTTCACGATCTTGCTCATGGGGCCATGCTGCCAAAGGCCTCTGACAGCGCCCGTGTTCGGCGCCCACACGCACGACGCCCGAACCGACCGGCCGGGGACCGATGAGTTCCTGCATGATCAGCAGTCATAGGTGTGGCTGGTGCGCCCCGACCGTGTGACTGCGGCCGACGGGCGCGCCGGACCGAACTGCCGAAAATCCGGTACGAGACTCCGAGGATCCTGTGATGCGCACCCTGATCAGCACCGCTTTCATCTCGCTCGACGGCGTCGTGGAGGCCCCGGGCGGCGAGCCCGGCTACCGCAACTCCGGCTGGACCTTCAAGAACGTCGAGTTCCTGCCCGAGGCGTTCGAGATCAAGGGCCGCGAGCAGCAGGAGGCCGCCGCGATGCTGATGGGCCGGACCAGCTACGAGGCGTTCAGTCCGGTGTGGCCCGACATGGCGGACTTCGCCGACTACAAGGTGATGCCGAAGTACGTCGTCTCCACCACCCTCACCGAGGACGAACTGGTACCGAACTGGGGCCCGACCTCGATCCTGCGCTCGCTCGACGAGATCGCCGCGCTCAAGGAGACCGAGGGCGGCCCGATCATCGTCCACGGCAGCGCCGCCCTGAACCAGGCACTCTCGGACGCCGGCCTGATCGACCGCTACCACCTCCTCGTCTTCCCGCTGCTGCTCGGCGCGGGCAAGCGCCTGTTCAGCACGGCGGACAAGGACGCCCAGCAGCTGAAGCTGGTGGAGCACGAGGCGTACGCCAACGGCGTGCAGAAGAACGTCTTCGACGTCATCCGCTGACGCCCCTCCCGCTTGCCCGCGCCCACCCGCCCGGCGGGCCACGGCGACGTGCCCCCGGTCAGCGGTGACCGGGGCGCAGCACCGCGGCGGCCGCGGTGATGAAGGCGAGGGCCGCTTCCTTCGCGGCATGCCGCCGCGCGTCCAGCTCGGCCCGGTCGGCGGCCTTGCGCAGCGCGTAGGTGGCCTCCGCTGCCTGCTGGGCGGGGCCGGCCAGCTCGGGAACCAGGACCTGAAGGCGGATGTGGGGCGCGGTGACGGCCGCCCGGGTGTCGTGGGACCGCGTCTGCGCCTCCATCTCGTGCTCGGTCCCCGCCCCGGCCAGGGTGAGACGCTCCCGGTGGAAGATCGCCGAGCGGTGCGCGTCCAGGGCGGCCGCGAAGTCGGTGACGGCGTCCAGCTGGTCCCGGCGGTAGCCGTCGGCCCGCTCCTCCGCGCGCGAGGTGCGTGCCGAACGGTGCTGGAGGAGACCGGCGGCCACGGCGCCGGCGAGGGTACCGAGCACGGCGACGATCGAAGGCCAAAGGGACATCGGGCGGTCAGGTCCTTCCGGCGGGGCCGGGGGTCAGGACCGCGCTGACGGTCTTGCCGTGACGGTGGACGTGGACGTCGGTGCTGTCGGCGAGATGGTTGACCAGCCGCCACCCGAAGCCGCCGGGAATCCGGGGTGCCCAGGGCTCGGTGACCGGGGGCCGGGCGGAGGCGTCGGACACCTCGACGACCACGGCGCCGCAGTCGGCGGTGACGCGGAATGCGGTGACGCCGCCGGCGTGCCGTCTGGCGTTGGAGACGAGTTCCGTCGTCACCGTCAGCACGTCCTCGCACCACCGCGCGGGCGCGTCCAGCTCGGCGAGGGCGCCGCGGACGGTGTCCCGGGCCTCGGCGCAGGAGAAGTCGGTGTTGCCGGGCCGGGCCGACGGGGATCGGCGTGACATAGTCCGTTGATCCATACAGTCCGTTTTCCCCTCTTTCCAGCCGTTAAGCGGCGGTGGCAAAGTGCTGGTGCGGCGGGTGCCGCTGACCATAGGACGCGCTTTCGGGGTCATCCGGTTCACCTTTCCGGCGGGCTGCCCGGCCGGTTAGTGGCTGTCGCGGTGGCGGCCCCGGTGCTGGGGTTCGGCGGTGGCCATGAGGACGAGCGCGAACCCGAGAGGGAGCAGGAAGAGCAGTAGGAACGTCATGGGCCGCTCGTGCCCGGCTGGCGGCGGCCGACACCCACCAGCGCCCGGAAGGTCGGGGACGATCACCCGGTTCATCCCCGGTTCCCGACCCGTCTCCTCGCCCGCGCGGGGCCGGGGTGCCCGCTCCGCGCGGCGCGCGGGCGAGCCGAAGAACCTTCCCGCCTGCGCGGATAAGAAACAGGTAAATTTCCCGCGCATGGGCGGGCATCGCCCGGGTAGCCGGTGCCTCGGAGGTTGATAACTATGGTTCCCCTGCTTCTCGTTCTCCTGCTCGCGCTGATCCTTTTCGGTGCCGGCTTCGCCCTGAAGATCCTGTGGTGGGTCGCGATCGCCGTCCTGGTGATCTGGCTCCTCGGCTTCGTCGCCCGCCCCAAGAGCGGCAGCGGTCGCTGGTACCGCTGGTAGCGAAAATCGCACACACCTGAGGGTGCGGTGGCGTCCGGACCCGTTCGCGGGCCGGGCGCCACTGGCATGTGCGGCGCGAACCGCACGGCGCGGTTGGCCCCGGAGGGGGAGATGGCGGCGGGACGAAAGGATTTATTCGGGTATATCGGGTATCCGACGGGTCCAGGGCCGTGGTGGGGATCGATTCCCGGACGCGTCAGGCCACTGCGGCGGGCCGACCTCGCGTGAGGGGGCCGCCGCGCCCCGAACAGCGGAAGGAGCAGCATGGCTGCGAAGAAGGCGGCGAAGGCGAAGCCCGCGAAGGCGACGCCCGCCGAAGTGAAGTCCGCCAAGGCGAAGCCCGCCCCGGCGAAGCCCACCACCGCGGATCCCGCCACGACGGCGCCCGCCCGGCCCGCCCCCCTGAGCGACCGCCGGCCCCCGGTTCCGGACGTGGTGCCCGGGGCGCCCGCCCCGCAGCCGCCCGCCCCGGCCGAGCCGGTGAGCCCGCGCGACCCCCTGCCGCCCAAGGCGGACCAGCGCGGCCCCGACACCCTGAGCCCCACCGGCCGGCCCACCGGCGTGCCCGCCGAGGCCGTCGCGCAGCAGGGCCCGTACCTGACGACCGCCCAGGGTGCCCGGCTCTACGACAGCGACCACTCCCTCAAGGCGGGGGCCCGCGGGCCCGTGCTCCTCCAGGACCACCACCTCCGGGAGAAGATCACCCACTTCGACCACGAGCGGATCCCGGAGCGCGTGGTGCACGCGCGCGGCGCCGCCGCCCACGGCGTCTTCACCGGGTACGGAACCGCGGCGAAGGTCTCGAAGGCGGCCTTCCTGGCCAAGGGCGTCGAGACCGAGGTCTTCGTACGCTTCTCCACCGTGCTGGGATCCCGCGGCTCGGCGGACTCGGTCCGCGACACCCGGGGTTTCGCGACCAAGTTCTACACCGCCGAGGGCACGTTCGACCTGGTGGGCAACAACATCCCGGTGTTCTTCATCCAGGACGCGATCAAGTTCCCCGACGTCATCCACGCCGGGAAGCCGCACCCGGACCGGGAGATCCCGCAGGCCCAGAGCGCGCACGACACCTTCTGGGACTTCGTCTCCCTGCACACCGAGGCCACCCACCACACGCTCTGGAACATGTCCGACCGGGGCATCCCGCGCTCCTACCGGATGATGGAGGGCTTCGGCGTCCACACCTTCCGCATGGTCGCCGCCACGGGTGCCACCACGCTCGTGAAGTTCCACTGGAAGCCCAAGCTGGGCGTGCACTCCCTGGTGTGGGAGGAAGCCCAGATCACCGCGGGCATGGACCCGGACTTCCACCGGCGCGACCTCGCCGACGCGATCGAGGCCGGCGCCTACCCGCAGTGGGAGCTGGGGATCCAGACCTTCCCCGACACCCCGGACCAGATGTTCGAGGGCATCGACCTCCTCGACCCGACGAAGATCGTCCCCGAAGAGCTGGCCCCGGTGCAGCCGATCGGCCTGATGACCCTGAACGCCAATCCGCAGAACTACTTCGCCGAGACCGAACAGGTCGCCTTCCACCCCGGACACCTCGTGCCCGGCATCGACGTCACCGACGACCCGTTGCTGGCCGGACGGCTCTTCTCCTACCTGGACACCCAGATCAGCCGGCTCGGCGGCCCCAACTTCGGGCAGATCCCGGTCAACCGGCCCCACGCCCCCGTCAACGACATGCTCCGCGACGGCATGCACCAGAGCGCCGTCCACGCGGGCGTCGCCCCGTACCGCCCCAACAGCCTGGACGGCGGCTGCCCGTTCCTGGCGGGCGCGGACACGGCCGCCTTCATCGAGGCGCCGGTCGAGCTGCCGCCCGCGCGCAAGGAACGGGCTGCTCCGGAGTCCTTCGACGACCACTTCAGCCAGCCCCGGCAGTTCTGGCTGAGCATGACCCCGGTGGAACGCGAGCACATCATCGCCGCCTACACCTTCGAGCTGTCCAAGTGCTACGAACAGACCATCCGGGAACGCGTGCTCACCGTCCTCGCCCGCATCGACCGCCGCCTCTGCGAGGAGGTGGCCGCCGGCCTCGGCCTGCCCGCCCCCGCCGCCGAGCCCCTCGCGGACGTCGAGCCCAGCCCCGCCCTGTCCCAGATCGGGCGCAGCTGGCCGCTGGACGGCCGGATCGTCGGCATCGTCGCCGGTCCGGACAGCGACGTGAAGGACGTGGCCGCCGCGCGCAAGGCCGTACGCGCCGCGGGCATGATGCCGCTGGTGATCGCCCCGACCGGCGGTGCGCTCGGCACGGGCAAGAACGCCGTCACCGTCCAGCGGACGTTCGCCACCGCACGCTCCACGGAGTTCGACGCCCTGCTCATCGCCGGTGCGCCGGCACCGGCCGCCGACGCCGACGGAGCCCGCGACGCCAAGGCGGGCGCCGGCCGGGGCAAGAACCGGCGCGGCACGGCCCCGGCCACCACCGACCCCCGGGTGCTCCTCCTGGTGTCGGAGATGTTCCGGCACGCCAAGGCCATCGGCGGCTGGGCCGGAGCGGGAGCCGTCCTCCAGGAGGCCGGGGTCCCGGCCGGCGCGCCCGGCGTCGTCGACGCGTCCACCCCGGCCGACGCCGCCAAGGCCCTGGCCGCGCTGGTCGCCGAGCACCGCGTCTGGGACCGCTTCCCGGCCGCCTAGCCACAACTCCGGGTCCCAACGAAAGGCGGACTCTATGTCCTACTTCCTCTCCGCCGGCGCCGCAGGTGCCGGACTCCTGGCCGTCGGCGTCGTGGTGGCGCTGCTCCTGATCGGGGCGGTCTGGTGGGGCATCCGGCGCCGCGCCGCCCAGCCGGCGCCCGGCGCCCCGTCCCGTCCCGCCGCCCGGGCCCAGCACGTCGAGGAGCGCCGCGAGCCCGAGCCGGACGCGTTCCCCGCCAACGGCGAAAGGCTCTCCCCGCACGAGATGAAGGGGTACGGGAACCTCGGCTCCCGCCCCGCGGAGCGTCCCCGCGACCAGACGGACGAGTGACCCTCCCTCCCGGGACACCCGGGTGACCAGGACCCGGCCGGGCGCGCAACCGCCCCGGCCGGGTCCTGCCGTACGCGCACCCCCGCACCCGTCCTCACCGGAGGCCGGCCCATGGCCTGAGGACTCAACAGGGCGGGGCGGTGAGCCCGCCTGACGCCGCGCCCGGATGAGAGCGTCGTTACGGGGCACACGACGGTCACAGGCCGGTAACGAGAGGAGCGCGCCATGGACCGCCGCGCCGTACGAGCAGTGGGCTGGGCCCGTTCCCTGCCCCTCGACACCGATACCAAGACCGCGCGGGACTGGACGCGTTCGCACCTGCGCGCCCTGAGCTGGGTCGACGAGGCACCCCAGACGGTGGACGACGTGCTGCTCACCGTCTCCGAACTGGTCACCAACGCCCACGTGCACGCGCGCAGCAGCGCCCAGCTCGTGATGACCTGGGACCAGAACTGCCTCCACATCGCCGTTCACGACGGCAGCTCCGACGCGCCGGTCCTCAAGCCCCCGAGCACCGACTGCAACGGCGGACGCGGCATCTTCCTCGTCGACGCCCTGGCCGACGACTGGACGGTGCGGACCTGCGCGGCGGGCAAGGTCATCATCGCCTGCTTCCGCCCGCCGACCGGGCCCGAACCCGCCCTCTGACCCGGAGCCGTTCCCCCGGGCGGGCTTCACCTTCACGGTGCGTCCGGTGGCCTCCGCGATCGGCGTCACGACGTAGGAGAGGTTCGTTTCGCCGTTTCGGCCGTGGTGCCGGGCGCGATGAGGGATCGTCGTGGAGGTCCCCGCCGCCGGCGCGGGAGCCGGGCTACGGATCGGGGAGGCTGTGGTGGACGAGACCTGGACGACGGACGAGTACGGATCCTCGCACGAGGGCCACGTCGGCGTGCTGCTGGAGGACGGCAGCGTCCCGGAGCCGGTGTACTTCGACAGCGGCTCGGGATCGGGCGGACAGACGGTGTCGTACTGGAGCATCTACGACGGCCGCCGGCCGCGGCGCCCCCGGGCGGCCGTCCTGCGGGCGGTGTGCTCGTGCGGCTGGACGGGCCCCGAGCATCCCCTGGACTGGCGGACGATCGGCGAGCAGCCGCTGCGCGAAGCCGGGCTGGACGAGGCCGACGCCTGCGAGGACGACTGGGACGAGCACACCGTGCAGGTGGAGGCGACGACCGTCCCCCTGCCCGCCGGGGTGACCGAACTCCTGGGGCAGCTGGAGCAGGAGATCGAGAAGCTGGCCAAGTCGTCCCCGGTGGCCGCGGTCAAGGCGGCCCGCCGGCTGGAGATCACCGCGATCCGGATCGCCCACTGGCCCGCCCACGACACCCGCCACGACCTGACCGCCGAGCAGGCCGGGGCCGCGCTCGGACTGAGCCCCGCCGCCGCGCGGAGCCTGCTGGCCCGCTACGGCGGCTGGAGCCCGTACCACTGACCGCGCCACCACAGCACGTACGGCTCGCGCAGGAGATCCGCTGACGAGAGGAGGGCGTGGTGACGGCCCCGGCAACCGCGGGCGACCGCATCGACCCGAAGGTCATCACGATTCGCGCCGGCCGTCTTCCTCGCCGGCTCGGTGCTGTGCGGTGTGGCCTGGAGCGCCGGCAGCCCCATCGCCTTCCGGGCTGTCCAGGGTGCGGCGGCGGGCCGGGCGTGGGTCAACGTCCCTTTCCGCGGGGCCGGTTTCGCCCCCTGGTGGGTCGCGTTCGCCGGCTTCGCGCTCACCGGTCCGTCCACCGTGCGAGTGGTTCCTCATGGCGGTGCTCATGGTGCGCGGCTGCGGACTCGCCGCCGTGTCGATACCCCTGCAAACGGCGGCCTTCGCCGGCCTCGGGCGTGACACCATCCCGGACGCGGGCATCATCACGCGCACCGCGCAGCAGATCGGCGGATCCTTCGGCGTCGCCGTGCTCACCGTCATCCTCGGTACCGCCCTCGTCACCACCGCCGGCTCGGCGGCGCAGACCGGCGGGCCCCGCACCGGCCGTCACCGCGCACCAGAGGGTCTGAGCTGGCCGACGGGGCCACGGTTTGGGCAAGGTGTGGCCAATGCACGCCCAGCCCAACGACGACGTACCCGACCACGCGCCGGGCTCGGCCGCACCCACTGCGAACACCCGTTCCCGCCCCGCCGGCGCGGGCAAGACCTCCACCGCCGATCTGCTGGGCGACCTGCCGGCCGATGCCGGTGCGCCGCACGCGGTCATCTACCTCGACCGGCTGTGCCAGGCCTGGCCGCCCCCGGCCGACGACCCGTTCCAGCTCGGGCTGTTCCTCGCGAACCTCCGGCCGGTGACCGCCAACTACCGCGCGGCGGGCGTACATCCCCTGTACTGGCGGGCGTCGCCGAGAACGCCGCCCAACGCGACGCCTTCCGGACCGCCCTTGGCATGCCGCTGCGGGTATGCCGCGGCCGTCCTCCACACCACCCAATGGCCCCGCCCCACGGCCTCCGCCACCGCCGACCGAACCTGACCACCGCCACCGGGCCCCAAGCGGCCCTCCCCGGAGGCTCATCAGGTCATCGATTGACCGGATTTCAAGGTGACGTGTTCTTCAGCGGCTCGATTCTGTAGCGTTTGCTCCGATTCTCAGGGGCGGGGATCACCTTCTCCTGCGATGCCGGGTCCGGTTGCCGGGTCCGGTGACCCCACCGCCATTCCAGCGAGCGGGGAAGCATGGGAAAGCACGCCGTACCCCAGGGGGCGCGGGTCTCGACGGCACTTGAGTTCGGATCGCTGCACTACGCCGTCGACGACCGCACGCTCTTCGACGGCCTCGACCTCCGCCTCCCCGTGGGCGAGTCCCTCGCGGTGATGGGCCCCAGCGGCAGCGGGAAGAGCACCCTCATCTCCTGCGCCCTGGGCCTGGTGACACCGCGGGGGGCCGTGCGGGTGGCCGGAGCGGACATCACCCGGATGAAGCGGCGCGAGCTGGCCCGCCACCGGGGCGCCCACACCGGGGTGGTCTTCCAGTTCGGCGAGCTGCTCCCAGAACTCACCCCGGTGGAGAACGTGGCCCTGGCGGGCCTCCTCGCGGGCGCTGCGCGCCGGGACGTGTACGACGGAGCCGCGAAGTTGCTGGCGGAGCTGGGCGTCCCGGGCGCCGAACGCCCCACCGGCACGCTGTCCGGCGGGGAACGCCAGCGCACCGCGGTGGCCCGTGCGCTGATCAACAGGCCGGCGCTCCTGCTGGCGGACGAGCCGACGGGCGCGCTGGACGAAGCGAACCGCGACGCCGTCGCCGACCTGCTGTTCCAGCTGCCGGGCCGCTGGGGGTGCGGCCTGCTGGTCGTTACCCACGACGAGCAGGTCGCCCGGCGCGCCGACCGGGTACTGCACCTGGCCGACGGCCGCCTCCGGGCAGCGAGCACGGCATGACCAGGAGCCGCCGTGCGCCCCTGTGGTGGCAGCTGATGCGGGTCGGGGCGGCGGCCGCCCGCGAAGCCCCGGCCGGGCGGGTGCGGTTCGTCGCGCTCGCGTGCGCCACGCTCGCCGCGAGCCTGGCGCTCTGCGCGATCACGCTGGTCCTCGCCTCCTACGAGGGGCGCGACCTTCGCGACGCGGCCCGTTCACCGGTGCGCCCACCGCAGGCGGCCCCGGCCGCCCTGCTGTACCGGCCCGCCTTCGACGTCGTGGACGACCTGCAGTTCCAGGTGGCCTACGTCCTCCCCCTGCGCGACGACGCCCCGCTGCCGCCCGGCGTTGCGCAGTGGCCCCGGCCCGGCCAGGCGCTCCTCTCGCCGGCCCTCCTCGCCGCGGGCCGTGACGAGGGCATCGAGACCCGGTACGGCACGGTGGCCGGCACCATAGCCGAGGAGGGGCTGGCCAGCCCGGGGGAGCGGTTTGCCTACGTGCGTCCCATGGACACGCCGACGGACACCTCCAGGATGTGGCCCGTCGTCCGCTTCGGGGCACCCTCGCCGTCCGGAATCGGCGAGAACCTCTTCGTCAAGCCCATCCGTCTGCTCCTCGTCATCGCCGTCCTCATGGGCGCCCTGCCGGCCGCCGCCCTGGCCGTGTCGAGTGCGCGGGCCGGATCCGACGCGCGTGATCAGCGCACGGCACTTCTGGGAGCGCTCGGCGGCGGCTGGCGCGCCCGCGCCGTCATCAACATCGGCGAGGCCGCCCTTCCGGTCGCCGTGGGCGCCCTCTTGGGGGTCGGGTTGAGCCTGTGCGTGCTGGCGCAGGACACCCGGCTGCCGCTGGTCGGCTACACCCTCGCGGTCGCCGATGCCCGCCGCTGGGTCTGGGCGGTGGCGGGAGCCCCGCCGGCGGCCGCCGCTCTCGTCCTGCTGTCCGTCGTCCTCGTCCACCCGCCGCAGGACCGGGGCCAAGGGCCCCGGCCCCGCCTCGTGCGTACTCGGCTGCCGCGATGGTGGCCCTACCTCTGCCCCTTCATGGTGTTCCTGGCCGTCCAGGGTCCCGCGCTGGCTCCGAACCCGGCCGTGCGCCTGCTGGTCTACGCGACCGGCGTGGGCGGCACCCTCCTCACCCTCCCCTCGCTGACCGGCCTCGTGGCGGTCGCGGCCGGGCACGCCCTGGCCCGTCTGGGGCGCCGTACGGGACGCTCGGGCGCCCTGGTCTCCGGCCGCTGGGCCGCCGCCTGGCCGGGCGCCACCGTACGGCTGACCGCAGGGGTCGTCATCGCGTTCGTCCTCGTCGGACAGACCCAGCTGTGGGTCACCCGCAACACCGGTCCCGCCGTTCAAGCGCAACAGACGGTGAAGCGGGTCGGGTCCAGCGTGATCCTCGTGGAAGTGGGGGACGACAAGCCGATCCGGCCGGAGTTCCTCGCGGCGCTGCCGTCCGGTGTGGAGGCCCTGCGGCTGAGCGTCGACGGGGCCAAGGGAACGGCCGAGCTCAACGGCCCCTGCGCAGCCCTGCGACGGCTCTCCCTGCCCTGCACCCCGCAGGCGGCACCGGTGGAGCCGCGGACCGCGGACGTACGGGTCAGGGAACTGCACAGCTGGGACACCCCCGGGCAGGGCCTGTCCGCCCGGCAGGCCTCCACCCCGAAGGGGGCCGTCATCGTGCTGGTGGGAGACCCGGGCCGGCAGATCTCCGTCCCCGAGGTGAAGGAGGCGGCGAACCGGCACCTCGGCATGGCCGTGCCCGTCGGGACCATCGCCGGTTCCTGGCTGGCCTCCGCCACCATGGACGACCGGCAAGGGCTGTGGGTCCTGCTCTTCGGCGCCTTCGCGGTGCTGGTCACCGCCCTCTCCATCGTGGTGTCCAACCTCGCGGAGTTCGTCCGTTTCAGCCGCCGGATCACCGCGCTGAGCGTGCTCACCGGAAACCGGACGATCTACCTCAGCACCGCGTTCTTCACCCTGTTCGTCCCGCTGCTGGCCGCCTCCCTGATCGGCCTGGCCACCCACTACTGGCTGGCCACCCCCCTGACGACGGGCGCGTACGCCGACGGAGCCTCCCTCTCCCGGCCCGTCCTCGTCACCGTCCTCGCCACCTCACTGGCCGTGGCACTGCTCGTCTGGCTCTGGGGCGCCCACGGCGCGGTGCGGCTGACCTCCCGGTGGCGTCCGACGGCCGACTGAACCGCACGCGGACACGCTCCGGCCCCGGCCGGGCGCCGCAGCGCAGGTGGCGGCCGCCCGGCGGGCCCGCGGATCGTGCCTCTACGCTTGGGCACCGTCAGGGAGTCGGGACGGACGGCCGGTTGACGACCGGTCGTGGAACGGAGCATGTGGTGCCAGGGGGTCAAGCGGGGGAAGCGAACGACCGGGACCTGATCGGAAAGGTGCTCGGGGGACGCTACCGCGTGACCTCCGTGGTCGGCCGCGGCGGCATGGGCGTGGTCGCGCGGGCCGTCGACGAACTGCTCGCCCGCGAGGTCGCCGTCAAGGTCCTGCGGGCCTACACCGACTCCAGCGACGCCGAACTGGCCGGCCTGCGCACCCGGATGGAGCGTGAGGCGCGGGCCGCCGCGCGCATCCGGCACGCCGGCGTCGTCACCGTGCACGACGTGACGCACGAGCAGGGTCTGCCCGTCATCGTCATGGAACTCGTCGACGGTCCCTCGCTCGACGAGGTGGTGACGCGGCGCGGGCCGCTCGACCCGTACGAGGCCGCCGCGATCGGCGCCCAGCTCATGGACGCGCTCGACGCCGCGCACCGCGCGGGCGTCCTGCACCGCGACGTGAAGCCGGGCAACGTGCTGCTGGAGCGGGACGGCAGGGTGGTGCTCACGGACTTCGGCATCGCCACCGTCGATGCCGCCGGTGACGACGCGATGGCGAAGCTGACCCGCAGCGGCGAGCTGGTCGGCTCGCTCGACTACCTGCCGCCCGAGCGCGCGCAGGGCAGGGAGCCCGGACCGGCGTCCGACATCTGGTCGCTCGGGATGACCCTGTACGCGGCGGTCGAAGGCCTCTCGCCGTTCCGCCGTACCTCGGTGTGGTCGACGCTGGCCGCGATCGTCGGCGACCCGCTGCCCGAGCCCCGGCGCGCGGGGCCGCTCACGCCGGTGCTGCGCGCCCTGATGGCGAAGGAGCCGGCGCACCGGCCCACCGCCGAGCAAGCCCGCGCGATGCTGGAGCGGGTGGCGGCCGGCGGCGGTACGGTCCCCCCGGCGGCGGCTCCGGCGGCTCCTGCGGCTGCGCCCGTTCCTGGCTTCGGGCCGCCGCCGACCGGATTCGACACCGGTGCCGGATCGTTTCCGCAGCCCTACGGCCCCGCCCCCCACCCCGCCCCCCACCCCGGCTTCCCGCCGCCCGGCTTCCCGCCGACCGGCTCGCCGGCGGCCGTGGACCGGCCGCAGCGCCGCCGCCGCGGCGCCGTGGTGGCGGTGGCGGTCGTCGCCGTACTCGCCGCCGGCGGTGTCGGCTACGCCGTGACCTCGGGCGGCCATGCAACCGCCGGCCGGGCGCGGGCGGCGGCCCCGGCTCCGGCGCCCGGCGGCTCCCCGGCCACCGGCGGGCAGCCGGAACCGCCCGCCCCGGCACCGTCCGCCTCGGACTCCACCTCCCCGCACCCGCCGAAGCCGTCCGCGAGCTCCTCGAAGAAGGCCGGCACCTCGCCCTCCCCGAAGGGTTCCTCGCCCGCCCCCGCCAAGCCGAAGCCCGCGCCGACGGGCTGCGCGGGCTGGACCCACCAAGACCCGGCGCCGGGCACGTACGGCTACATCTCCGGCGACCACCACCTGCTGGCCGCGCCGTACCAGCAGTGTGCGCAGCGCGGCCTGGTCAAGGACGGCACCAAGCTCTGGTACCAGTGCTACATCGTCAACTCGTACGGGAACCAGTGGACGTTCGTCCGCGTGGACGGCACGAACGCCACCGGCTGGCTGTACAACCGCGACCTCAAGGGCCAGAAGGGCTCGTCGCCCCCCTGCTAGTGCCCCGTCAGCCGGGCTGGACGGTGATGGTGCAGAGGCGCTTGGTGGCCCGGGTCAGGGCCACGTACAAGTCCCTTTCCCCACCGGGGCGGGCCGAGGCGATTCCCTCGGGGTCCATGACGACGACCCCGTCGAATTCCAGGCCGCGCGCTTCGGACGCCGGCACGATGCGCGCGTGCTCCGCGACGCCCCGGGCCGTCAGCTCGCCCACCCGGGCATCCGCGCAGACCACTCCCAGAAGCTCGCCCGGGTGCGCGGCGCTCTGGGCGCGGAGTTCCCCGACGACGGCGGTGACCAGCCCGTCCGCAGGCGTGGTCAGCGTACGGGGGCCCTCACCGCTGCGCAGCGACCGCGTGGGCTTCTGGTCAGGGGCGATCCGCGCGAGCAGGTCCCGGACGCTCTCCAGGATCTCCCGCGTGGTGCGGTAGCTGACGGTCAGGTCGTGCAGCTTGAAGCGGGGTCCGACGTGGGGGCCCAGTGCCTCCTTCCAGTCGCGTGCCGTCGCGACCGGGCCCGCCTGGGCGAAGTCGCCCACCAGCGTCATCGCCCTCGCCGGGCAGCGGCGTACGATCATCCGCCACTGCATGGCCGTCAGTTCCTGCGCCTCGTCGACGACCACGTGCCCGTACGTCCGCTCGGGAGGGCCGTCCACCAGGCTCGCCGCCTCGTCCAGCAACGGCAGGTCGGCGTCGCTCCACGGGTCGTCCGGGCCGCGCAGCAGGAGGGACCGCTCCTGCGCGGTCAGGCGGGGCAGGTGCTCGGCGAGCGCTCCGGCATCCGTCAGGAGCGCTTTCACCAGGTCACCGGGTGCCAGCCGAGGCCACAGCGCCTCGACCGCCCGGTCGACGCCGGCGTCTTCGAGGAGATCGGCCCGGATGGCGTCCAGGTCCAGCTCGTGGGCCGGCGCCGAGTCGGCCGCACCCTCGACGCGGCGCCCGGCGGCTCCCGTGAAGCGGTCCAGGTCGAGGCCCGTCATCCTTTCGGTATCGGCGTCGATCTGCTCCAGCAGGTCCCCCATGTCCCGTCGCATCGCCTCGGTGACGGCGTCGGCCAGGAGCTCTTTGAACACCCGGCGCGCGGGGTTGTGCCCCGGTACGGCCGCCACGGCGGCGTCGCGTGCCGCGGCGACCTCCCCGTCGGACAGGTGCACCGCTTCCCGCCCGGCCCGCACGGTGAAGTCACCTGCGGGGGCTTGGTGGAGGCGCAGCAGGGCGGCCAGGGCGTCGGCGAGGTCGGAGCTGCCCTTCAGGCGCGCCGTGTCGAACGATTCCGGGCTCCCCGTGCCCGGGTCCACCGTGCCCGGGTTCCCCGTGCCCGGGTCTACCGTGTCCGCGTCCACCGTGTCCGTGGACGCTCCGGCCAGTTCCCGGCAGGTCGCCAGCACGACGTCGTTCTCCCCGAGCGAGGGAAGGACCTGCGAGATGTAGTCGAGGAAGCGGGAGTTCGGGCCCACCACCAGCACGCCCTGCTCCGCGGCGCGCGGGAACGCGTACAGGACGTAGGCCGCCCGGTGCAGGGCGACCACCGTCTTGCCGGTGCCGGGTCCGCCCTGCACCACGGTCACCCCGCGGTGGGCGGAGCGGACGATCTCGTCCTGCTCGGCCTGTAGCGTCGCGACGGCCGCCCGCATCGTGCCCGTACGCCGTGCCCACAGGGCCTCGGTCAACGGGCCGTCCCCCACGACGTCCTCGTCGGTCGGGGCGGTCCCGTCCAGCAGTTCGTCGCTCACCGAGATGACGGTGCGCTGGTCGAGGCGCAGGTGCCGGCGCCGCCGCAGGTCCATCGGGTGGACCGGCGTCGCCTCGTAGAAGGGCCGCGCCGCGTTCGCGCGCCAGTCCACGAGCAGCGGAAGGTCATCCTCCTCGGTATGCAGCCCGATCCGTCCGATGCGCAGGACCGTGCCGTCAGCCCGGTCGATGCGTCCGAAGACCAGGCCTTTTTCGGCGGCCTCCAGCCGGCTGATTTCCCCGGCCAGACGCGCGGCGGCGATTTCCCTCTCGTACGCCTCTCCGGTGCTTTGCGCCGGGGCCTTCAATTCATTGGCCCGGTGCATTCGGGCCTCGGAAAGCCGCTCGGCGAGCACGTCGTAGAGGGAGGACACATAAACCCCCTCCGACGCAACCGCACGCGCGGCGGGATCATCGATATGCGACAACAGAGGGCTCCTTCGATTCGAGCCACACCATACGGTCAGCATTCACAAAAAGGTAAGTCTTGACTTACTTGGGGAGTCATGGCCCTGAGCCGGCTGAATTCACGACGGCTGACCGTATGGCGTCTCATGCATTCCGCCGCTCGGCATATCGCTCATCGATCCCCACACCTACGGCGCGCCCGCCCGCCCTCATCAATCGCCCTCGGGCCGGGTGACGCCGACCGGGAATTCCGAGCGGCAGATCTCGGAGTACTGGATGCTCAGCCGGGCGAGTCCCTGCGTCCCCGAGACCTGGGTGCGCATCGGGGCGCTCCTGTCAACACCGGCGGAAGCCGGCCCGCAAGCCGGCGGACCGACGCCCTCCGCCGAGAGCAGGGCCGCCCGGATCGTGGCCGCTTCGGCGAAGACGACGGCGGCGTCCGGCGTGCACCCGTGCGCGGAGGCGTAGCGCTCGGCCAGCTCGCGCTGGCGGCCGTCCAGGTGGGGCGCCAGATTGAGCAGCCGGTCGGCGATCTCGGTGGACCTGGCCATGGCCCGGAACTCCAGCGACGACGTCGGATGGATCGGCATGCGCTTCCCGCGCCCCGCGAACGGTTCGAGAGCGCGCCATAGGGGCTCCATCGCCCGGTAGGCCCGCCAGGACACCCACATCGACTCCAGGCGCGGCCCGACGACCGGCAGCAGGAACCCGACGGTGGTCACGCCCACGCCCAGTCCGGCCAGGGCAGGGGCGACCTCGGTGCTGAGCGGGTCCCAGGCGCTGGTACCGGCCCAGCGGGCGCCGATGGCCAGCAACTTGAGCAGGGCGAACGCCACGGTGATGACGAACGCGGAGACGAGGATCAGCAGGCCCCAGTGGGTCCAGGCCGCCTGGAGTGCTCGCAGTTCACGGGCCCATCGCCAGCACTTCGCCGCCACCACGAGACTCGTGGCGGTGTGGGCCCCCAGGTAGAGCACGATCATCTCGCGCACGTACGGGGTGTTCGCGTAGAAGGTGTCGAAGGAGCGTTGCTGCTCGACGGGTACGTCGCTGAGCGCGAACAGCAGGCACAAGGTCGCGACCACGGCGGCCGTCGCCGCGATCCACATCCTGGTGTGCCGCCGGAGGGTTTCCTCGGGGCCTCCGCGCCAGTGGATGACGAGCACCAGTGAGGCGCACGACAGGCACGTCAGAATGCAGTAGACGAGGGGCGCCGATATGTTGGGGACACCCGTGACGCGGTTGACCCGCTCGACCGTCGGGGGTGCGCTGAACAGGAACACGGCGGTCGAGGACGCGAGGATCACGAAGATCGATTTCGACATCGGCGAGTGCCAGGTCCGCCAGAACGAGGGCGACTTGACCGCCAGCGCGATCGCCGCGAGGACGGCGGGTACGTAGTAGTCGGATCCGGTCATGCTCCGCAGCCCCTGCCGGGCAGTCCGCCGAACGCCGCGCGTCGTTCCTCGCGAAGGTCGGCGACCTGCCGTCCGCTCGTCCGTAATGCCCGCACTCCGCGTTCCTTCCGATGGGTCGGGAAGCCGGCTCGCCGCGCGCCGCTTCCTGTGACTGAGGCTCAGTTCAGGTCAGGGCACATCAGATCAGGTCAGATCAGGTCAGATCAGGTCAGGTCAGATCAGGTCTGCGGGGTCACGGCCCGCCCGCTCGTGATCGCGTCCGCGAAGGCCCTCAGCTCCGTCTCCGGATGCGGCGGCAGTCCCCGCCGGTCCCCGCCGGTCCGGTTCGCCCGGGTCCGTACCCGTCGCTCACAAGCCCTCCAGGCAGGACGGAAAGGAAACATGCGGTCCGGACCGGTCCGTGACCTGGGCCTGTAACTAGATCATGGAACCGAAGGGATCCACAAGAAACCGACCGCGCCGGCGGCCCGGAAAACAGGGCCGGTCGCGGGCGACGTAGTGTGGGGCCGCAGGGTGATTGGGCGTCAGCAAAGGTTCGGCGGATGAACGTTGGTGCAGGTGACGGGACTCGGGTGCCGCCGGTGGCGTCCGGCGGAGCGTCGCGGCTGAGGGCCGGGACCGCGACGGCTCCGGGCGTGGACGGATGAGTGCGTCCCCGGCAGCGGCCGCGCGGATCGAGTACGACGGCCACGGCGTTCCCTGCGCCGTCCATCACACCGTCTCGGGGAGCTGGCCGACGAGGAGCGTCGCCGGGAGCGAGGCCGACACGCTGGAACTCGGGCTCATGGTCGAACTGGGGGAGAGGGTCCCGTGCCGGCTGCGCCCCTTCGCCAACTACGACGGCATCACCACGATCTACAGCAGGAACGAAGTCGGCCGTACGACGATCACCATGACCGCGCGGTGCACGGCCCTGCCGTGCATCGCGCACGGCGCCGCGCAGGACACCCGGGACGCCCTGACCGCGGACGAACCCGCCGACGCGTCAGCGCCCGCGCCGGCGCTCCGCCACGTCCTGGACCAGGTGCACGCCCTGCTCGCCGAGCTGCCCGCCCCGGACGCGACGGACCCTGCCCGACGGGACATGCAGTGGGCGCACCGGACCGGCTCGCTCCACGCGGCGTTGTGCCACCTCGCGGAGCACGCCCGACGCCGGGAACCGCTCCTCGAACCGCTGGCCGAGACCGTCATCGCCACCCTGCACCGGGCGGGGCGTCGCGGCTACGACCTGCATCGAGGCGGAGCCCCCGCGGCCCCGTCCGCCCCGAAGGGCGACCCGCGCGCCGAGCACCCCCGCCGGGCCAGGGCCCTGTCGGACGCACTGCGCGAGCTCGCGGAGCAGGTGGCCGTCCACGCGGCCCCCGCGACTCCCCCGCACACCACTCGGCCGGCGGCGGAAGAGCTGCACCTGCCCGCCGACCCCGAGCTGCTCCGGTGCTTCCTCCTGCAAACCCTCAGCACGGGCCTGCGCATCAGCGGCGTAGCGGCCGAGCGCCTCCTCGGCGCACACGAGGAGCACGTCCGGGCCGCGGCGCTCGGCCGGGGGCCACGGAAGCGGAACTGACCGGCCGCCAGGGCCCCGTCCGAAGCCCCGGCGGCCGCCCGGCCGCCCGGCCGCCCCGGCGCCGCTGGACCCCCTACAACCGGGCGTTCTCTCGCTCCGCCGCGCTCAGCGGCGGCCCCGGCAGATGGGGGGCCTTCGGGCCGAACGCCATCGCGAGCAGCATGGCCGGGGCGAAGAGGCGGGTCGCGGGCCTGGAGAGGCTCATCACGTCCAGGAGGTGACCGAGGGCCGTGGGATTGCGCGCTCCGGTGGTCACCGCGCGGTCGACGTAGCGGGCGAGGAACTTCTCGACGGCCGTCGGCGGGGTGTCGGTGGCACCCGGATAGGTCGCGTCCTGGGCGACGGCCAGGTCCCACGCCCCGGCCACGGGGCGGGCCGCGGCCCGCTGGATGCGGCGCGCCGCACCCGGGGCGGTGATGGCCGTCGAGCGCAGGACCGTACGGAGGGCGACCGCGCACTGGGCCGCCACCGTGAGCCCGTGACCGTACACGGGGTTGAATCCGGCTATGGCGTCCCCGAGCACGGCGAAGCCGTCCGGCCAGGACCGCATCTGCTCGTAGTAGCGGCGCCGGTTGGCGGTACTGCGCGTGGTGACGACCCCGCCCAGCGGCTCCGCTCCCTTGATGAGGTCGCCGATGACGGGATCCGCGAGGCCGCCCGCGAAGCCGAGGAACTCGTCGGCGTCCTTGGTGGGCTCGCCCCCGCGGGTGCCGGAGAGCGTGACCATCCACCGGCCGTCCTCGACGGGGAGGATGATGCCGCCCCGCCCGGGGGCGGCGCCCGACGGTACGGCCTGTACGTTGACGATCGGGAAGGTGCCGACCGTGGCGGCGGGGGCCCGGTAGAGGCGCGTCGCGTACGCCACTCCCGCGTCCACCTGCCGTTCGGTGACGCGGGGCAGCCCGAGCTCCTCCAGCCACCCGGGAGCGCGGGAGCCGCGGCCCGAGGCGTCGATGACCAGGTCGGCGGAGAGGGTCCGCCCCCCGGAGCCGTTCCGCACGCGGATGCCGCTGACCCGGCCGGCGTCACCGACGAGGCCCCCGACCACGGCGTTCTCGTCGAGGCTGATGCGCGGGTCGCGCAGGACGCGCTCGCGCAGGGCGTGGTCGAGCAAGTTCCTGGAGCACACCAGATTGTGGTGCCGGGTGGAGGTGAACCGGCGGAACCAGACCTCGTTCGGGGCCCGCGAGACCATGTCGCCCATGATGTGCAGCAGGCGCCCGCCCCGGGCGACGACGTCATCGGTGAAACCGGGCAGGAGTTCCTCGAAGGCCCGTACGCCGCCGCTCCATACGAGATGGGCGTGGCGCGCCTGGGGCACTCCCGGCCGGGCTTCGGGGCCGGCGGGCAGCGTGTCGCGCTCGATGACCGTGACGTCCGCGAAGTCGGCCAGGACGGCTGCGGCGAACAAGCCGCTGACGCTCGCGCCGACGACGATCGCGGTGCGCCGACGGGATCCGGCTGTGTCAGGCATATGGGGGGCTCTCTCGCTGGTCTGGTCTCGGTGAGCCCGGTGCCGATCCGGGCGGGCCGATCGCCACCGGGAGGCACGCCGTCGTGGACATCGCACGGGACGCGACCGCGACCCGGCCCTCGTGGACCGCAGCACGCGCACCGCGGCTCCAGCCCCCCACCACCGCCAAGTCCCCGCGCGAGCGCGCCCGGTGAACATTACTAGGTGGTCCGGCAGTGGGGGACGATGAGGTACCGAGAGACGCGCCACAAGCCCGATCGCCTTCCCCGGGACGGGTTCTGAGCACCGGTCCGATGACGGCGGCACCCGCCGGCCGCGCCGAGGGCCACCGCCACGCGACGGGGACCGGCCACGGCCCGCCGAGGCGCGTGCGGGCCCCCGGCGGTCGGCGGGAGCGGGCCCGGTGGTCCGGATCGGGGAGGCGGGTTGTGCCCGGATGCCGTGGCATGGGTACGTTGACCCGTGGGCGCGGCGCCGGACGGCGCCGCGCTGGATGAGGTCGAGGAGTGCGGGTGGAACAGCAGGTACGGGTCATGCCCGACCAGGAGGGGGCCCGCGTGATCAGCTGCACGGGCGAGTTCGACCTGGACACCCTCGGGCCGCTCGAAGCGGCCTGCTCGGCGGCCGGCGCCGATCCCGGGGTGCGGCGCATCGTCCTGGACGTCGCCGCGCTGACCTACGCCGACTCCTCCTTCCTGAACCTGATGCTGCGCGTGCTGCGCACGGGCCGGCTGGTGGTGGCCGGTCCCGTGCCCCCGCAACTGGCCCGGGTCCTGGACCTCACCGAGACCCGCAGCGTCTTCCGGATCGCCGACGACGTCGCATCGGCGCGCACGCTGTAGGGTCCCCCCGCCCGGGACCGGACCGCGCTCCGTGCCCGGCGGACCCCGCCCCGGAGAGCGGGCCGCTACTGCCGGGCCTGTGCGAACTCGGCGGCGAAGCCGCCCCGCTCGGCCAGGCTCCGCAGCTGGTCGTCGGGTACGAGGCCGGTCCGCAGGAGGGTCGCCATGTCGGCCGGGGTGATGCCGAGATCGGCCAGGATGCCCACGGCGCCGGCGGGCCACGGACCGGGCGTGTCCCGGTCCGGCCGGTCGGCGCGCAGGGTGGCGAGGACCTCGGCGGCCAGGGTGTGCCGCTCGGCGGCGCGCGCGTCGGACAGCATCAGGTCCGTCCCGGCGGGCGTGGGGCGCACGATCAGGAAGAAGGACTCGTCCGCGTTCAGGAGGCCGAACACCGCGTCCGCGCCGCCGGCTCCCGCTTCGCGCACGGCGGAGATCGCCTCGTCGAGGCCGGTGAGGGCGGTCCGCTCCAGCCGGGTGCACCGCCAGCGGCCGTGGTGGTGGACGACGGCGACGGCGTATCGATGGTTCCTGTGTTCTGTCACGGCTCCACACCTGCCCTACCCGCCCCCGGGCCAGCCCCTCCGGGTCCGGGCATGGCCCACACGGAGCACAGAACGGGCCACCCGCCCCACCGGCCCCACCGGCTCCGGGCCGTGGCCGACACCCGGCAGACGGCCGGAACCTGCGCCTCCAGCCCCAGCCCGCCCCGCCGGCCCCGGCCGGCCGCGCCACCGCCCCGCGCGCGGGCGGACCCGCCGGCAGCCGATCTCCACCCCCGTCTCCACCCCTGGGTCCAGGTGCCGGAAGCCGCGCCGCAGCAGTCTGGAGGACATGACAGCAACCGAGTGGATCACCGACATCGCGCTCATCCTGATCGTCTTCCGGCAGCTGCGGGAAGGCCGTCTCGACCACAAGACCTTCTTGCTCCCGCTGGGGATCGTGGCCTTCGTGGCGTACTCGTACCTGGACTCCGTCCCCACCGAGGGCAACGACCTCGTCCTGATCGCGGCGCTCACCGCCGTCGGCGCCGCACTCGGCATCGCGGGCGGCGTCTACACCCGCATCCGCGCCCTCGACGGAGACCTCCTGATCAAGGCGGGCGCCGTGTCGGCGGTCCTGTGGGTCGTCGGCATGGGAGCGCGGATGGGCTTCCAGACGTGGGTCGAGCACGGCGGCGGCGCCGAGCCCGTCGCCCGGTTCAGCCTCGCGCACCACATCACCAGCCAGCAGGCATGGGTCGCGGCCTTCGTGCTGATGGCGCTCACCGAGGTCGTCACCCGGGTGGCGACGATCTTCCTGCGCAGCCGCAGGACCGCTGTGACCCGCTCCTCGGCCGTCCTCGGCCGTACGGCCTGACCGTGCCGTATCTTCAGCCCGTGCCCGCAGACCACAGCGCCCCGCCCCCCGCGACGGACACCGAACGGGGGACGGGAGCGCGTCCCGTCCCCGAACAGGACCCGCGCGTGCAGTGGGTGGCCACGCTCGCCGTCATCGTCGCGGGAGCCGCGACCATCCGGCCCATGGGCCTGAGCGGCCGGGGTCTGGCCGTGGCCGCCCTCTTCGCGGTCAACGCGGCGTCGCTGCTGGCCCGACGCCTGCCCGAGCGCAGGGTCCCGCCGCGCGTCGCCCTCGTCTGGCTCACGCTCGGCATCGTCGCGGCGGCCGCCCTGATCGGCGTCAGCAGCAGCGGAACGGGCTACCTCTTCGCCTTCTTCCTCGCCGGCCACATCGGATACCGGCTGGAGACCAGGCCGGCCCTCGTCCTCGCCGGAACGTGCAGCCTGCTCTGCGCCGCCGTGCTGTACCTGAGCCCCGGACCGGGGGAGCACCCGCTGACCTGGGCCTTCGGGCTCGCCACCGGCGTGCCGGTCCTGGTCGGCATCGTCAACCGGACCCACCGCCGGGCCGTGGGGGCGGCCATCGAGGCGGCGGCGTCGGCCGAACGCGCCGCCCGGGCCGAGGCCCGCACCGCCGTACTGAGCGAGCGCGGCCGGATCGCCCGGGACGTGCACGACGTACTGGCGCACTCGCTCGCCGGGATCAACATGCAGCTGGAACTGGCGGACGCGCTGATCGCCACCGGTGACATGGACAAGGTCCGGGAGGCGCACGACAAGGCCCACGACCTGGTCAAGGAGAGCCTCAAGCAGGCGCAGTGGACCGTGCACGCGCTGCGCGAGGACACCCTGCCGCTGCTGGAGAGCCTGACGGCGATGCTGACGTCCTCGGGCCACCCCGACGCGCTCACCGTCACCGGGACCGTACGCGAGCTCCCGGCGCAGGCGGTCCAGAACCTGCTGCGGATCGCCCAGGAGGCCCTGACCAACGCGGCCCGGCACGCGCCAGGGGAAGCCGTCGAGGTGGAGCTGGCGTTCGCCGCGGCATCGATCACACTGAGGGTCGGGAACCGTCCCGCCCCCGGGAAGTCGGGCGCGCGCCCGGCCACGGGCGCCGGCAGCGGAATGGGGCTGATCGGTATGCGCGAACGCGTCGCCCTGCTGGGCGGCACGCTCACCGCGGGCCCGGTCGCCGAGGGCCCGCACCGGGGGGACTGGCAGGTGGAGGCAGTGATTCCGCAATGACCGAACCAGCAGCGGGACCGCAGCGGCTGAAGGTGGTGGTCGCCGATGACCAGGCCGCCGTACGGGAGCCCCTCGCCGCGGTGCTCGGCCTGACCGAGGACATCGACGTCGTCGCGGCGGCGGCGAACGGCGCCGAGGTGCTGGCCGCCGTCGCGGCCGGACCGGTGGACGTGGTGCTGATGGACCTGAGGATGCCCGTCATGGACGGCATCGAGGCGACCAGCCGGCTGGCCGAGGAGCACCCTCAGGTGGCGGTGGTCGTCCTGACGACCTTCGCCGACGACGATTCCATCCTGGGCGCCCTGGGCGCGGGAGCCCGCGGCTACCTGACCAAGAACGCGGGACGCCAGGACATCGCCCGGGCGATCCGGGCGGCCGCCGCCGGCCAGTCCGTCCTGGACCGCGAGGTCCAGGACCGCCTGCTCGCCACCGTCCGGATCACGGCGCCCGCACCCGCGCAGCCCCTGCCCGAGGACCTCACACCCCGCGAGTGCGAGGTACTCGCGCTGATCGGCGAGGGCCTGCCCAACCGGGGCATCGCCCAGCGGCTCTTCGTCAGCGAGGCCACGGTCAAGACCCACATCAACAACCTGTTCGCCAAAGCGGGCATCCGCGACCGTGCCGACGCCGTCCGCCGCGCCATCGCGGCGGGCCTCGCCTGACGCCCGCCTGGCCCGCCCGGCCCGCCTGGCCCGCCGCCCCCCGTCGCGCGGACCGCGTTCCGGTTCGCCGCGGTGGCCGGGGGCAGGCGCCCGACGAGCGCGCGAGGAACGGGCGCGGACCACGCGGCCGGGCGCGTACCCCCACCGAGGAGGGGCCATGCGGGCACTGACGTGGCACGGCAAGCGGGACGTACGGGTGGACACCGTCCCCGACCCGACGATCCGGGACGGCGACGACGTGATCGTCAAGATCACGAGTACCGGCCTGTGCGGCTCCGACCTGCACCTCTACGAGGTCCTCGGCGCCTTCCTCGACCCGGGCGACATCCTGGGGCACGAGCCGATGGGCGTCGTCGCCGAGGTCGGCCCGGACGTCCGGAGCCTGCGGCCCGGGGACCGGGTGGTCGTCCCGTTCAACGTCTCGTGCGGGACCTGCTTCATGTGCGGGCGGGGCCTGCACTCGCAGTGCGAGACCACCCAGGTCCACGAGCACGGCACCGGGGCCTCGCTCTTCGGCTACACCAAGCTCTACGGGCAGGTCCCGGGCGGCCAGGCCGAGTACCTGCGCGTCCCGTTCGGCGACGCCCTGCCCGTCAAGGTTCCCGACGGGCCCCCCGACGACCGCTTCGTCTACCTCTCCGACGTGCTGCCCACGGCATGGCAGGCCGTCGCCTACGCGGACGTCCCGCCGGGCGGCAGCGTCGCCGTCATCGGACTGGGCCCCATCGGCGACATGAGCTGCCGCATCGCGGCCCACCGGGGCGCCGGCACGGTCATCGGCATCGACCTCGTCCCCGAACGCCTGGAACGCGCCCGCCGACGCGGCGTCCACACCCTGGACCTGCGCGCATGCGGACCCGACGGGCTCGTGGACGCCGTCCTCCCCCTGACCGGCGGCCGGGGCCCGGACGCCGTCATCGACGCCGTCGGCATGGAGGCCCACGGAAGCCGCGTGGCCGCCGCGGCCCAGGGCATGACCACCCTGCTGCCGGACTCCCTCGCCGCCGCCCTGATGAAGCGCGCCGGAGTCGACCGGCTGTCCGCCCTCCACACGGCCATCGACCTGGTCCGCCGGGGCGGCACGGTGTCCGTCTCCGGCGTGTACGGCGGTGCGGCCGACCCGATGCCCCTGCTGACCATGTTCGACAAGCAGATCCAGCTGCGCATGGGCCAGGCCAACGTGCACCGCTGGGTCGGCGACATCCTTCCCCTCCTCCTCGACGGGGACCCGCTGGGCGTGGACGACTTCGCCACCCACCGGATGCCCCTGGAGGAGGCGCCGGACGCGTACGACATGTTCCAGAAGAAGCGGGACGGGGCGGTGAAGGTCCTCTTCACACCGTGACCGGGCCGTCGCGGACCGGGGGCCGGTTCAGCCGCCGCGCTGCTGGCTGCTGTCGTGCCGCAGGCGGCGGGTCTCGCGGCGGATGTCGTCGATGCGCTCGGCCAGGTCGCTGTGGCCGGTGTGCAGATCGGGGTGGATGGCGTCGAGCGGGGCGAGGAGGCGGGCCGCGTCGTGGTGGGCGAGGGCGTCGGTGACGTCGCCGACGCGGCCCTCGGAGGCGGCGGGCAGGTCGGCGAGGGCGGTGATCTGTCCGGCGAGCTGTCGCAGCGGCGCGGCGTTGGCGCGCGCCCAGGCGGTGATGCTGCGGTCGGCGGCGCGCTGGTCCCGGACGGCCTGGACGCGTTCCTCGCCGGTGGAGTCGGCGGCTCCGGGGCGCAGGCGCAGGTAGCGGCGCTCGGCGGCCTGCCTGCTCGCGACGCCGAGGGGCTCGGCGAGTTCCGCCCAGCTGGCTCCGTTCGCGCGCGCGGCTTCGACCAGGCCGGTTTCCCAGCCCGCGAGTTCCTCGCGGACCTCGCGCAGCAGCGTCAGGCAGGCGAGGGCGCGCCGTGCGTCGTCCTCCCCGTCCCGGCCTTGGCTCCGGTCCCGGTCCCGGTCCCGGCCTCGGTCCACGGTGCCCGGCCGGGGCTGACGGGCCTCGCGGACGGCGCCCTCGATGGCCTCCAGGGCCGCCTCGGCGGCGAACAGCGAAGCCGGCCCGCCGCCGGGCCCGGGGGATGGGGCGGCCTTCCTGTCTGCTGCGGTCATGCTTCCTCCAGTCCCGCAAGCGTGTCATCCATCCAGCGACATCTTGCTTGTCATCGTCTCGATGACATGTTACAACGGAAGCACGTTGAAGCGCATTGGCAGTTTCTGCCCGAACCAACTGGAGGTGTTTCGCGATGTTGATGCGCACTGACCCGTTCCGCGAGCTCGACCGGATCACCCAGCAGCTGATGGGAACGACCGGCACGTGGTCGAAGCCGTCCGTGATGCCGATGGACGCCTACCGCACCGGCGACGAGTACGTGATCGCCTTCGATCTCCCGGGCGTCAGCGCGGACGCGATCGACATCGACGTGGAGCGCAACCAGCTCACCGTCAAGGCCGAACGGCGGCCCACGGCGAAGGCCGAGAACATCCAGATGGAGCTCACCGAGCGGCCCCTGGGCGTCTTCTCCCGGCAGATCATGCTGGCCGACACCCTCGACACCGAGCGCATCGTCGCCGATTACGAGGCGGGTGTCCTGACCCTGCGCATTCCGATCGCCGAGCGCGCCAAGCCCCGCAAGGTCAGCATCAACGCCGGCGGTGCCGACCGCAAGCAGATCAGCACCTGAGCCTTCCGCCCCCACCCCGGCGCGGCGCAGGACGGCGCCCCTCCCCTCCGGCACGCCGTCCTGCGCCCGCGCACCCCGTCCAGTGACCCCTCCTGCGAAGGAAGGTCCCCACGATGACGCTGCGTTGGGAAGCGTTCCTCGACCACGTCCAGGACCGCGGCGAGTACGACACCCGAGACGAGGCGGACCGCACGGCACGCGTGGTCCTGGCCCTCCTCGGCGCGCACGTGATCGGATCCGAACGCGCCGAGCTCGCTGCCCGCCTGCCCGAGACCTACGCCCTGATCCTGCTCAACCCGCTCCGGGCGGCCGAGCCGCTCACCCCCGAGCGGTTCGTCCGCGCGACCGCCGCATGGATCGAGGGGGCGTCGCAGGCCACCGCGCTGTGGGACGTCGGCGCCGTGCTCAGCGTCGTCGCCGACGCCGCCGGCGACGAGCTCACCGAACGGCTCCTGCTCCAGCTGCCACCCGGCTACGACACCCTCTTCGGCCGCCCGCAGCCCGACGCGCCCCCGCCCTGACCCGACGCGCCCCCGACCCGCCCCCGCCCCGACCCGGGCCGCCGCCCGCCCGCGTCGCCCCTCCGAAGCCGAGAAAGGACCACCGCCGTGTTCGACCAGCCTGGACTCCGGCGACAGGCCCCGGGCATGACCTACCGCCAGATGCTGGAAACCGTCCGCTACGAGGGTGCCTACCCCACCGCGGACCGAGCCGAGGAAGCCGTCCACCGGGTCATGGCCGCCCTGGGCCGCCAGGTCACCGGAGACGAGCGCGTCGCCCTCGCACACCGTCTGCCCGTCGAGGCCGCCCTGCCCTTCACCGCGCAGGTTCCCGACGCCACGCCCCTGACCGGATGGGGCTTCGTCAAGGACCTCGCCGCACGGAGCGGCGCCACCCCCGCCACCAGCCGCTGGGAAACGGGCGCGGTCCTGTCCGTCGTCGCCCGCCTCGCCGGCTCCGAGCTCCTGGACCGCATCCTCGACGGGCTGCCCGAAGGCTGGGCCCTCCTCTTCGGCCGCGCCGAACTCCGCCAGCCCCAGGCCGCCTAGCGGGCGTCCGGCGCCCCGGTGGCCACCCCCGGCCGGCCCGGACCCCCGACGGGCCGGCCCGGGTGCCGGGCGGTTGCGGGCCGCCCGGGGTGGGCATCTGGACCCTGGACGTACCGGCCAGGACACGGGGGTGCGGGTTCATGGAGCCACGGGTGGAGATCCGGCCGGACGAGGCCGGCGTCCGGGTGATCGTGTGCGCGGGCGAGTTCGACCAGGAAACCCTCGGCCCCCTCCAGGAGGCCACCGACGCGGCCCTCGCCGACAGGGCGGTGCGGCGGATCGCCCTGGACATCACCGGCGTGGAGTTCGCCGACTCCACCCTCCTGAACCTCCTGCTGCGCCTGCGCCGCTCGGGCCGCCTGGTCCTGATCGGCCCGGCCCCGCACCGCCTCAACCGGCTCTTCGACCTGACCGGCGCCGGGGACCTCTTCCAGATGGTGCCCAGCGCCGAGGAAGCACGCCTGCCGTAGCCCCCGCGGTTCGCGGCCCGCTCCGTACGCGCGGCCGCGCCCTCACCAGCGCAGCGCGGTGAAATCGACCGGCCGGGGCCGCGCCCGGCGGGTGCGCTCCACCAGCGACGTCAACCGCCGGGACATCTGGTCGGCCGGCAGCCGGCGGCGGTCGCCGTGGCCCGGCAGGACCCATTCGAATCGGAGCCGTCCGGCTGTCCTGTCCAGGGAGGCGGCCAACTCCTCGATGGAGTACCAGATCACGCTCTCCGCGACTTCGAGATCGCCGGTGGTGCGCGACCAGTAGAAGCTGTCCCCGCTGAAGCAGTACCGGTCGTCCGCGAGGTAGAGCACGCTGCCCCGCGTGTGGCCGGGCAGCGGGTGGACGGTGACCCCTTCGCCGATCTCCACGGGTTCCAGACCCCGGATCACCCGGTCCGCGTCCGGGGCGGCGTCGAGATCACCCTCGTGGATCCACAGCCGGGCCCCGAAATGATCCGCGTAGCGGCGGCCGTGGGCGGCGTGGTCGCGGTGGGTGAGCAGCACGTCGGTGACCGGGCCCCACGCCGTGTACCGCGCGGCGAGAGCGGTGCTCCAGCGCGGGGTGTCGACCATCATCACCGTGCCGGAGGGCCGCAGGAGCAGGTAGGAATTGGCCCCGGCGGTGTGCTGCGAGTTGTGGCCGCACAACAGGACCCCGGCGTCCAGGGCCATGGGAAAGGGGTCGAGCCGGCGGTCGGGCCGTCCGGAGGCGGGGCGGATCGAGCGGGTGGGACAGGCGAAGACGGCCGCGTGCAAGCGCCGCGTCTCCTCTTCGTCGCGCGGCGGGCGCAGGATCGTGGACCGTCCGTCGGCCTCGCCGATCAGATCGGGCGCGAGCTGTCGCGCGACATCGCAGTTGAAGCACCGGTCGTCCACGAACCAACCGTCCACGGCAGGTCTCCTTCCCGGGGAATGACCGCCCCTCGACCGGGGGCGCCTTCCAGGGGTACCCCACCTCCGGGCGCAACCGGTAGGACCTGCCGACCTTGTGCTTCCGGGCCCGGTGCCCTCTCACCGCCTGCCGGCCCCGCCCGCTCACCCTCGGTGCAGTTGCTCGGCCAGGCCGACGATGATGCCTTCCGGACCGCGGACGTAGCAGAGCAGGTAGCTGTCCTCGAACCGGGCGATCTCGCCGAGGAGCTCGGCGCCGTGGGGGCGCAGACGGGCGACGGTGTCCTCGATGTCGTCGACGGCGAACATGACGCGGTGCGTGCCGAGCACGTTGTGCGGCCGGTCGCGCGGCCCGGTGCCGATGACGGCGGGACTGCGGTACGCGCACAGTTCGAGCCGGCTGTGCCCGTCCGGGGTCCGCAGCATGGCGATGTCACACCGGACGCCGTCGAGTCCGGTGCACCGGTCGGCGACGAGGCCGCCGACCTCCGCCGTGCCCTCCAGCTCCATCCCGAGTTCCACGAAGTACGCGATGGCGGCGTCCATGTCCTCGACGACGATGCCGACGTTGTCCATCCGCTGAATCGCCATGCCGGCTTCTCCTCTTCCTGGTGCGGCCGGTGGTGGCCGCCGATGTCCCCGGGACGGAGCCGGTGACCGGTTCTCGACATCCGCGGACCCCGAAGGCCGTGATCGGCGCGATCACGTTACCTCCGCCGGCCCGTCGCGGGGCGGACCGTACGACGACGGCCGGCCCGTGGGCCCACTCGGTGGTGGGCCCACGGGCCGGCCTCGCCGTCCCGGGACGGCCTAGCCGAAGTACCAGGTCTGGTCGGCGTTCCCGTTGCACGGCCACTGGATCGCACGCTCGCCGCGGTTGGTGTTCCCGCCCCAGATGCCCAGGCAGTAGCCGGAGTTCTTGTTCACGAAGCGGTAGCCGCCGCCGGAGGCGGGGGTGATGCTCCACTTCTGGTCGTCGTTGCCGTTGCACTCCCACTGGATGGCCTCGGCGCCGCTGGACGTCGACGCACCGTTGATGCCCAGGCACAGGCCGTTCTGGTTCTTCACGCTGCTGTACGAGCCGCTCGCGGCCCAGAAGTTCCACTGCTGGTCGCCGTTGCCGTTGCAGTCCCACTGGAGGGCGCCCCGGCCCCACTCGCCGCCGCCCCCGTTGATGCCCAGGCAGAGGTCCGAGTTCCAGTTCAGGATCCGGTTGGTGGCCGCGGCGCGCGCCGGGGCCGCGCCCGCCGCCGGGGCTCCGGCGAGGGCCGCACCGGTCAGGAGGGCGATCCCGCCCGCGACGGCGGCGGCTTTGCCAAGGAGACGCGTCATGAGGTTTTCCTCTCGAAGGCCGTGCGATGTCCGTTGTGATCTCCAACGGGGACCGAGCCTAGGAAGGCGGCGTACGTCGTGCTGTGCGCTCGGCGCAGGCTTCCTTGACGTTCAGCGCACGGAACTCGGACGGGCTGAGCCCGTACGCCGCGCGGAAGGAGCGGCTGAAGACGGCCGGTCCGCTGAAGCCCCACCGGGCCGCGATCACACTGACGGGGTGGGCGCGCGGACCGGGGCGGGCGAGGTCGGCGCGGGAGCGCTCCAGCCGGCGGCGCCGGATCAGGGAGTGGACGCTCTCCCGCCCGTCCCGGAAGAGCTGGTGCAGGCTGCGCACCGACATGTTGTGGCGGGCCGCGATGAGGGACGGGGTGAGGTCCGGGTCGCCGAGGTGGTGCTCGATGAAGGTGTGGATCCGCTGTAACTGGGCCCGCGCGCGCACCTCGGCGGGCAGCAGCTCCCCGATGTCGAGGTAGTGGGCCAGACAGGCGGCGGTCAGCTCGGCGGCGACCGCTCCGAGGCGGCGCAGCTCGGCGGGGGTGCACTGGTCGCCGTGGGTGACGAGGTTGCCCATGAAGGAGGTCAGGAGCGCCGCCGTGCCGGTGCCGCCGGGGATGCGGTGGGCCAGGAGGCGGTCGAGGTGGCGCGCGCGCAAGGGCATGGCGTCGCGCGGGAGCTGCAGGATCACCAGCTGGTGATCGGCGCCGTCCCGGGCCGGCGCGTGGGCGTCGGAGGTCCGGGAGGTGTCCCAGAACACCAGGTCCCCGGCCCGGGCACGGCATTGGCTGCCGTGCTGCGCCATCTCCATCGTGCCCTTGCTCACCATCGCGAGCTGGTACTGCTCCGGGTCGCCGCGCCGGATGAGCGTCGGGGTGCGCCGGGAGCGCAGGGGCGCGTACGCGAGCCGTGACACGCGCAGGGCGCCGAGGTCGAGCACCGCGGCCTCGGCCCTGAACTCGGCGGGCCGTTCGCTGCTGATGGTGGTGGGCACCACCTCGCGCGAGACCATGTCGGAGAACCACTCGAAGCGGTCGTCGGCCGGCAGGTGGTCCGACGAGACCGTTGTCCACATTTCCGTACCCCCCGTTCGATCTTGTTCCTGCCAGCATGCGGCAGCGGGCCCACGGCTGACGCATGGTTATCGGCCGACCACGGGCGTGAAGATCACCCACATGCCGTGCATATGAGCGCGCTTCGGGGGCACACGGGTCCTTGCAAGTTGTCCGCCCAGGGGAGGTACGGTTCCATGTCCCACGCTGCCACAGTCGTCAGGTCCGCTCTCGGGACGGAGACCGCGCCGGCTGCGGGGCTCGTGGCCGAACAGCCCGCACCCGTACTTCCCCCCGTCGACGACGCCCGCAACGTGGCGCCCTCCGACGCCCGCGAACTCTCCCGGCAGTTCCTGCGCCGGCTGCGCACCCTGGACGAGGGCACCCCCGAGTACCAGTACACGCGCAACACCCTGATCGAGATGAACATCTCCCTGGTGCACTTCGCCGCCCGGCGCTTCCGGGGGCGGGTGAGCGGCGGCGGAACAGAGCTGGAGGACATCCTCCAGGTCGGCACCATCGGTCTGATCAAGGCCATCGACCGCTTCGACCCCGACCGCGAGGTCGAGTTCGTCACCCTCGCCCTGCCCTACATCACCGGTGAGATGAAGCGGTTCTTCCGCGACACCACCTGGGCCGTGCACGTGCCGCGCCGCCTGCAGGAACTGCGCAGCGAACTCGCCAAGGGCCAGGAGGCCCTGACCGAGGTCTTCGGGCGGGCGCCGACCGTGAAGGAACTGGCCGACCACCTGGAGCTGTCGCAGGAACAGGTCATCGAGGGCATGGTGGCGGCCAACGGCTACACCAGCGGCTCCCTCGACGAACCGGCCCCCTCCGGCAGCCGCTCCTCGGCGCAGCCCCGTTCGCTGGCCGACTCGGTGGGCGAGGTGGATCCGGCGATGGAACTCTTCGAGGACTTCCACACGCTCGCGCCGCTCCTCAAGGACCTCGGCCCCCGCGACCGGCGCATCCTGGAGATGCGGTTCGGCCAGGAGAAGACCCAGTCCGAGATCGGCGCCGAACTCGGCATCTCCCAGATGCAGGTCTCCCGCCTCCTGACCCGCATCCTCGTACAACTGCGCGCGGGCATGCTCGCCGCCTGAGCGGAAGAGCCGCGGCGCCCCTTGCGGGATGCCGCGGCTCTTCGCGCGCCGACGCCGTCCGGCCCGGCCGCCTCTCGGCCGCCCGGGTGGTTCCGCGGCGCGGCGCGACGCCGTGGCGGACACGGGGCACGACCATGTCCGGGGCACGGCACCACCGTGCCGTCGTCGAGCCGCTGCCGAACGGGAGGCCCTCATGACCGTGCCACCCGGCCGGAGACGGCGCTATGGCGCGCCGGGGCGGCGGTCGGCGTGTGCGCGAGCCGCGCCCGGCGCCCCGGCTGCCGCCGCGCTCGCATTCAAGCCGGCGGGCGCCGCCCCCGCCTCGCCCGGAGCGGAGGGGTGACCATGGCGAGCCGCCCGGACGCCCTCCTCGTCATCGACATGCTCAACACGTACGAACACGAGGACGCGGACGCCCTCGCCCCTTCCGTACGCGAGGCCCTCCCGGGCATCCGGACGCTGCTGGAACGGGCCCGCGCGGACGGGGCGCCGGTCATCTACGTGAACGACAACTTCGGGCAGTGGCGCTCCCACCACGGGGAGATCCTCAGGGCCGCGCTCGCCGGCCGGCACGCGGACCTGGTCGAGCCGGTCGCCCCCGACGAGGACGACCTCTTCGTCGTCAAGGCCCGGCACTCGGCCTTCTTCGAGACGCCGCTCGGCTACCTGCTGGAGCAACTGGGCGCCGTCCGCGTCGTGCTCTGCGGGCAGGTGACCGAGCAGTGCGTGCTGTATTCGGCGCTCGACGCCCACATCCGGCACCTGGACGTCGTGGTCGCCGCCGACGCGGTCGCCCACATCGACGCGGACCTCGCCGACGCGGCCGTACGGATGATGGAGCGCAACATGGCCGTCGAGGTCCTCCCGGCGCGCGACATCGGCTTCGCCGCCCGGTCCTGACCGGCCCGGCGTCCACCGGCGGAGACGTCACGGACCTCGCCGCCGCTCGCCGCCTACTGGTCGCGCTTGGGCCAGATGAGGCCCTGATCGGTCCAGATGACACCCTTGTTGCGGCAGAGGCAGAAGGGGTGGCCAACGGGGTCGGTGTAGACGCGGAAGCCATAGCCTTCGGGGCCGGTGCAGTCCCGCTGCAAGGCCGCGCCGAGGGCCAGGACGCGGCGCTCTTCGGCCTCGATGTCGTCGACCTCGAAGTCGAGGTGGAACTGCTTGGGGTGCTCGCTGTCGGGCCAGTGCGGGGCGCGGTAGTCCTCCACCTGGTTGAAGGCCAGTTCGATCTCGCCGAACTGGATACCGGCCCAGTCCTCGTTGCTGCCCTCCTTGAGCGGGAGCCCCAACACCTCGGAGTAGAAGACTGCCAGCTTCATCGTGTCCGGGCAGTCGATGATGAAGTCGGTGAGTCGTATCATCCTGCGATCTTGGCACAAGATCAAATGAGTTGGACCTTGAGACAAGCCCTGGTCAGCCGCTTCGCGGCCGTCCCCCACCGCTGGCGGGGGAGCCCGCAGGAGCGAGGCCGCCGCCCGGGCCCGGCAGGGCCGGCGCTTCAGCGCCGCCTGCCCTTCCTGAGCGCGCCCGCCTTGTGCACGGCCGACCGGCCCGTCTTGCCGCTCTCCACCTCGAACTGCGGTTCTTCGGCCGTGGCGTCCACCGTGCGGCCCGCGGCACGGGTGCGCCTCGTGATCTTCTTCGTCACCTTCCCCAGTACGGTTCGGCCGTGGCTCCTCCACGTCACCTCGTCGCCCCGTCTGAGTCGCCTGCCGTCGCTCATCGCTGCCTCCGGTGGAGCTGGCGCTCGGTATCCGCCGTCTGCGCCTTCCCGGCCCGGCCCCCGCTACGCCTCAAAAGGCTCTGCGGCGGCTGTCAGCGGGTGGAGAGTGCCCCGACGGTCTCGGTGGCCAGGTCACGCAGCCAGGTGTGGGCGCGGTCGTCGTCGTAGCGCTGGTGCCACAGCAGGTACAGCGGCACCTCGGGCAGTGGCAGCGGCGGCGTCAGCGTGACGAGGCCGAGCTGCTCCCGGGCCGCGCGGGTGACCGCGTCGGGAAGGGTGACGACCAGGTCGGTGTCGAGGGCGAGTTGGAGGGCGAAGGCGGTGGTGGGCCCGGCCGCGACGACGTGCCGTTGCAGGCCGTGGGTGGTGAGGGCGTCGTCGATCGGGTCGCGCAGGCTCCCGCGTCGCGAAACGGTGAGGTGCTCGGCGGCCGCGTAGCGCTCGATGTCCAGCGGGCCTTCGGTCAGGGGGTGGCCCGGCCGGACGGCGAGGACCAGCCGGTCGCTGCCGACGAGGCGGTGGCGGATATCGGGGAGGGCCGGAGCGCTGGAGCTCGATTCGAGGTCGACCTCGCCCCGGCGCAGCTCTGCGTCGTCCGTCCCGGGTTCGGCCTGCAGGCGCAGCCGGACGCCGGGGGCGCGCCGGTGGACGGCGGTGATCAGGGCGGCGCCGCAGGCGGCGGTCAGGGCGTCGTGCCAGCGCACGGTGAACACCCGGTCCAGGGCCGCCAGGTCGAGTTCCTGCTGCGCGGACAGTAGGTGGTGGGCCTGCTGCACGAGGGCGTGCACCTGGGCACGCATGGCCAGCGCGCGGGTGGTCGGAACCATGCTGCGGCCGGTACGGACCAGGATCTGGTCACCGGTGGCCTTGCGGATGCGGCCCAGGGACCGGCTCATCGCCGGTGAGGTGACGTGCAGGCGCGCCGCCGCCCCGGCGACGCTGCCCTCTTCCAGCAGCGCGTCCAGGGCCGTGAGCAGGTTCAGATCCAGTTGCATGGCAGTAACTCTACAACTGCATAAAATGCACCTGTTGTTAACAGCGGCCGGCCCCCATCCTCAGGGCAACGGGGTACCGCCGGTGGCGTTGACGATCTCGCCGGTGATGTAGCTGGCCGCGGGTGAGGCCAGGAAGACGTACGCGGGTGCCATTTCCGCGGGCTGGGCGGGCCGGCCGAGCGGGGACTGCTTTCCGAACTCCGTTACGTCGGGCATCGTCGCCGGGATCAGCGGGGTCCAGACCGGGCCGGGGGCCACGGCGTTGACCCGGATGCCGCGCTCGGCGAGCATCTGCGCCAGCCCGTGGGTGAAGGAGATGATCGCGGACTTCGTCATGGCGTAGTCGAGCAGGTGGGGGCTGGGCTGATAGCCCTGCACGGAGGTGGTGTTGATGACCGCCGCCCCGCGGGGCATGTGGGCCAGCGCGGCGCGGGTGATCCAGAACATCCCGTACAGGTTGGTCTTCATCACCCGGTCGAACTGCTCGGTGGTGATCGCCTCGATGCCGTCCGGCTGGGACATCTGGTAGGCCGCGTTGTTCACCAGCAGGTCCAGGCCGCCGAGCTCGCCGACGGTTCGCTCGACGAGGGCGGTGCACTGTTCCTCGTCGCGGATGTCGCAGGCGACGGGCACCGCGATGCGGCCGGCCTCGCGGATCAGGCGGGCGGTTTCCGCGGCTTCGTCGGCCTCTTCGGGAAGGTGGGTGAAGACCAGGTCCGCGCCTTCCCGGGCGAAGGCGAGACAGACCGCCCGGCCGATTCCCGAATCGCCGCCCGTGACCAGTCCTTTGCGGCCGCGCAGCAGGCCGTGGCCCTCGTAGTCGGCCTCGCCGTGGTCGGGGCGCGGATCCATCCCCTCCGTGTGGCCGGGGTGGTCCTGGTCCTGTTCGGGGAACGGAGGGCGGGGATGGAGCGTGACCGGGTCGGTCGGACGGGCTTCCTTCGGGTCGGTCATGGCGTTCTCCGTCGCGCTGGGGAGTGCGGGGCCTCTGCCGGAGACGTGTATCCCACAAATCTTCCGACATGTGCCGAGGGAGGCGATTCGGTGGCGCAGCGGCCGGGCACCCCTCGGAGGAGGGGGGCCCGGCCGCGCGGACGTGCCGGGGGGTCAGCTGTGGTCGCGGCCGTAGTAGGCGCCGACCTGGTCGCGGTAGCCGGCGTCGCCGCGGTGCTCGTCCTTCTTGTACTCGGGGGCGTTCTTGATCTGTTCCTTGGTGCGGTTGACGAGGATCTTCTTCTCCTTGACGTCGACGCGGACGATCGTGCCGGCCGGGAGGAGGACCTCCTTGCCGAAGATCCAGGGGCCGGTGTCGACGACGATGTAGGAGGAGCCGACGTCCTCGGTGGCCTCGTCGACCTTGCCGATGTGGCCGTCGCTCGCCTCGACCTTGAAGCCGGTCAGGCGGGTGCCGGGGGAGTAGTGCGAGTCGGAGGTGTAGCTCCACATGTCCGTCACGGACGTCTCTCTTCTTTACGGGTGTACACGGGAAGGGCCGGCGCGCGAACGCGGCTCCGGCCCCTTTTCGAACAGGGCGATCCCTGCCCGCTCAGCCCGCCTGTCCGCCTCGCACTGCGCCACCTGGCACGCGCATGTCACCCCCACGATGCGGTGGCCGGGTGAAGCCTCCGTCCAGCCGGGAGAGGAGCCCGGCAGCGGGGGCGGGCGGCCCGGCGGCGGCCCCTGACCGGCGCGGGCCGTCGCTGCGGATGCCTGCCGCCGGATGCGGGCCGAGCATGGGCGTATGGACGACGGGTACGGTTCCACGCGGACAGGCCGGGGCGGGGCGGGCGGCCACGAAGGGGATACCGGCGCCGGGGCTGGTGCGGGTCTGGTGGAGGAAGCGCGCCGGGCGGTCGCATCCCGCGGCTGGCACGTGATGTCCCCCGCCGAGGCGGCCCGGTGCCTCGGCGTCGACGCGGGCGTGTGGGTGCGGCTCGCCGCGTACTGGGAGGATCTCGTCGAGGACCCCTACGCGGCCGAGCGGGGCACGAGCCGGCTGCGCAGGCTGGGCGAGTTCCTGCTGTCCCGGGCAGGAGGGATCACCCCGCTGCCCCATGGCGCTTTCGTGCAGCCCGAGGACAGCAATCCCCTGTACGTGGACGTCGAGCGGCATTTCGAGCCGCTCACCGACGCCTTCAGGGCCGAACCGGTACTGGAGGCTCTGGTCCGGATGCTCGGTGAGGTCGCCGCCGGCCTGGACGCCCCCGGCCTGGACGCCCCCGGTCCGGACGCCGCCGGCCTGGACGCAGCCGGCCTGGACGCCCCCGGTGAGTGGATCGTGCGGGTGCACCCCTTCCGGGTCCTCGCGCAGGCCGGGACCCGGGGCCTGCCCACGCCCGAGGGCCGGCACAAGGACGGCGTCACCCTGGTCTCGTCCCTGCTGATCGGCCGCGAGAACGTCACCGGCGGCCGCAGCACGCTCTACGACGAGGACGGCCGGGAAATCGCGGCCATCACGCTCAGCGAGCCGGGCACCCTCCTGCTCAGCGACGACCGGGCGACCTGGCACGCCGTCTCACCCCTCCACCCCAGGGACCCGGCCCGGCCCGCCCACCGGGACGTCCTGGTCACCACACTCGCCGCCCGCTGACCTCACCCCGGGGCGCCACCGCTGCGCGCGGTGGCCAGCACGAGGCGGTCCACCACCGCGGACGGTCCGGCACCTCCCGCCGCCCAGGACCGCTGGCGGGCCGCGCCGTCGCCGAGCGCGGCCAAGCGGCTGAACAGGCCCGTGACCTCCCCCAGATCCCCGGCCTCGTCCAACGCGGGCCGTACGAGGGCCACCAGCTGGTCGGCGAGCTCCCCAACCGGCCGGGAGCGGCCCGTTGCCGGGTCGAAGCCCGCACCGCTCCACCCGTCGCGGGCCGCGCGCCAGCACGCGGCCCGCACCACCTCACCCTCCCAGGGCCGCCCCGGGTCCCCCCGCTGCGCCCGAGCGGCACAGGTCCGGACGAGGGCGCGCAGGAGGACGGCGACGGCGACGGTGTCATCGAGGTCCTGCATCACGTCCATCGCCCTGATCTCCAGGGTCGGCAGCCGCGGGTTGGGGCGCAGATCCCAGAACGGCGTGTTCGCGTCCAGCATGGCCTCGGTGTCGGCGATCGTCTCCGCGAGGCGCTGGTGTTCCCGCCAGGAGGCCGCGTAGGGCGGGGGACCCAGACAGGGGAAGCGGCTGCGGATGACCGCACGCCAGCTGGCGTAACCGGTGTCGGTCCCGAGGTGATGGGGCAAGTTGGCGGTGAGCGCGATGAGCAGGGGCAGCCAGGGCCGCAGATGGTTCGCCGTCAGGACGGCGAGCTCCCGGTCGGGCAGGTGCACGTGGACGTGCAGGGCGCTGATGGCGAAGTCATCCATCATGCTCCGGTACTGCTGCCGGCCCGCCTCGTAGCGCGGATGGTCGGCCACCTGCGCCGGACCGGCCTCCTGCAGCACCGCCGTGCCCGACGCGCACAGACGCACCCCCTCGGCCCGGGCCGCCGCGACCAGCGCCCCCCGGACCCGCTCCAGCTCCCCGCGCAGCTCGCCCGCGGACCGGCAGGGAGGGGTCCGCCCTTCGACCTGGCACAGAGCGAACTCCTTCGTCACCAGATCGCCCACCTCACGGGCCGCACGCGCGACCACCGCGGGCCCCGCCGGGACGATCAGGCGGGTACGAGGGTCGACGAGGAAGAACTCCTCCTCCACCCCGATCGTCGGAATCCGGCCGTCCAGGCCGGGGCGGGGCGCGGGTGCGGGATCGCTCACCTCAGCGGCCGAGAGCGTTCTTCAGCTGCTGCTTGCTCATGTTCGAACGGCCCTCGATGTCGCGCTTCCTCGCCTCCTGGTACAGCTGCTCCTTGGTGGGCTCCGATGACGATGAGCGGCCGCCCGAGCGGGAGGACGTCCCCCCACCGCGCGAAGAAGCCGAGGCGCCCCGCGTGGAGGTGGCGCCGGCCGTCTTGCTCTCGCCGGCCCGCGCACGTTCCTTGTTCACGGTCCGGGCGGGCCATCTCCTCCGCCCGGCCCTCGGACATGCCCCGCTTCTCTCCCGACTCCTTGACGTGTTCGTACTGGCGTTCCCGCTTCGGGCTTGATCCGCGAGGCATGGCCGAACCTTTCGTCGCATGGGTGTCACGGCCATGCTGCGCCCGGCGGGATGGTCTCGCATCCCACGGCATCGCGGTCCCGGGGGTCAGGGTTCGTCCGTGTAGGCGATCACGGAGTCGTCCCGGGAAGGGCGGCCGAAGTGGCCGGTGGCAGGGTCGCACGCCCGGCCCGCGGGGCGCGGTTTTCCGCCGGAGCGCGTGGTGTCGCGCCTCGTGTCGCCGTGGATGGTGAACAGGTGCCGGGTCTCGGTGAGGTCGAGGAGGCGGTCGAGCTGGGGGTTGCTCCGCAGGGTGAGGGTCTTGCCGGCCTGAGCGGCGAGGCGGTTGAGATGGAGCATGAGGTGCAGGCCGGCACTGTCGCAGAAGGTCAGGGCGGACAGGTCCACGTCGAGGCCGGTGCGGCTCGCTTCGAGGGCCGCGAGGAGGTCGGCGCGTACGTCGGGGGCGTCGTCCATGTCGATCTCTCCGCGGATCCGGGCGGTGATGCGCTCGGGCCCGGGTTCGACGTCCACGGTGACGAGCGGGTCGTCGGCGTCGCCGGGGCCGGCGCTTGCCGGGTCGGGGTGCGTCATGGCCAGTGTCCCTTCGGGCGTCGGCTCTCAGGTGGGGCGGATCTTCTGGGGATATCGCTAGGGGCCGTCCGGGCGGTCCGGGCCGAGATCGACGAGGACGTCGAGCAGCGGGGTGATCTCGCCGAACCCCTCCGCCGGGTGGCGGAAACGGGTGCCGTCGGTGACCTGGTAGCGGTTGCGACGCCCGTGCCGGGCCCGGGTCAGGTATCCGGCGTTCTCCAGGTCGGTGACGACGGCCCGGACGGCGCGTTCGGTGATCTGGCAGGTGTCGGCCATCTCCCGCATCCGCAGTTCCGGATCACGCAGGAGCATGGCGAGGATCCGGGCGTGGTTCGTGACGAACGTCCAGCTGGTCCGTGGCTCGGCCGATTCCATACCCGAATCATAGGATCCGCGGTTCCGGTATGACCAGGCGGCGTGCTCGGGGAACCGGCTCGCCCGGGTGGTGGTGGCGTCCATCGTTCCCCTCCCAGCAGCCGTCGCGCTCGCGGGCCGGCGCCCTCGCCTATGTGCCCGCCCTTCGGCGGGCCAACCTCACCGGGCTCGATTTCCTGAGAGGCCAGGGCGCGAAAATCTATGTCGGCCGGAGTAGACATTGGGTGGTGAGCCAGTTATGGTTTCTCTCGTAGCCCGAAGAGAACGAAGGGCCCGGCAGAGATGAACTGCCGGGTAGCAGTGCAAGCGGTATCCGCAGGTGCAAGACGGTGCGGTGGTGGAGTTTCGAAGCCAGAGCGGTTGCAGGACGGCGACGGGACTGACGACCGGACCGGGTGGCCCGCAGTCATCAGGGGCCGCCGTGAGCAGTACGAGCAGTACCAGCAGTTCACGCAGTGATGGCAGTACTCAGCAGTGAAGTGAGCAGCACCTCGGTGAAGGCGTCGGCTGCGGGCGCGCGCACCGGGAAGTCCGGCAGTGGGGTTCTAAGCCAGAGCAGACGCAGGATGGGCGACGGGGCTGGCTGCCGGAGCGTGGCGCTCGAACAGGCCATGCGCGGTAACGCGGTATCAGCAGTATCGAGTGGAGCAATACCCGCAGTGCAGTACCCGTAGTTCGCAGTATCAGCAGTTCGCGGTACCAGCAGTTCGCAGTATGAGCAGTTTCGCAGTACCAGCAGTTCCCGTAGGTAAGCAGTTGATCACCGAGGGAAGAACGGAGGGGCAGGCACCATCAGGATCGCCCGGACGCCACGCGAGTCCGGGTACCGCAGGACATCGATAGTGAGGTGGTCTCCGGTCGAACAACCGCGATCCCCGCACATCCCGCCTCCGATCATGCGGGCGTGCGGAACGAGGCCGGCGCATTTCCAGGGCCGGTAGATGGTGTAGCAGTTCCTTCGGGGCCCGGGCGCAGGTAGGCGCCCGGGCCCCTCCACGTGTTCCACAGAGAGGTTCCATGACCGCAGACGACACCAACGTCCGTCTTGATGACGACGACTACCCCGCCTACACCATGGGCCGGGCCGCCGAAATACTCGGCACCACCCAGGGCTTCCTCCGCGCCATCGGCGAAGCCCGCCTCATCACCCCGCTCCGCTCGCCGGGCGGCCACCGCCGCTACTCCCGCTACCAGCTGCGCGTCGCTGCCCGCGCCCGGGAGCTCGTCGACCAGGGCACCCCCATCGAAGCCGCCTGCCGCATCGTCATCCTCGAAGACCAGCTCGAAGAAGCCCAGCGCCTCAACGCCGAATACCGTCGCGGCGCCGGCCAGGCCGGCACCTCCGGCAAGAGCCCGGCGGAGGCGGAGGCGTCCCTCGCGTAACCGCTGCCCAGGTCCGCCCCTGCCCGCGGGCGGAACGGCAGCGGCCAGCCCGACCGGACCCGCTGTGATCCCTTTGGCCATCATCAAAAACAAATGTCGGATGGAGACGACGGTGCGGGTGTTGCCTGACGTGGACGGTGTCCGCGTGATCGTGTGTACGGGTGAACTCGACCTCGACACCGTGGAGCCGCTCCAGTCCGCCACCGAGCAGGCCATCGCGGACCGGGGCCTGCGGCGGATCGTGGTGGACGTGAGCGCACTGACCTTCGCGGACTTCTCGGTCCTCCACCAGCTGGTGCGCCTGCTGCGCACCGGCCGTCTGGTCCTCGCCGGCCCGCTTCCCCCTCAGCTCGCGCGTCTGCTGGAGGTGACCGGTACGGCTCCCGTGTTCACGGTCGCCGGGGACGTGGATACGGCCCGCGCCGCGTAGGACGCCCGCTCCCGGCCGGCGTGGCTGTGCGGCGATCGCGTGCCGGCCGGACCCCCGCCGACAGCTTCACGCGTGGCGCGCGGCTGTCCGAGGCCGCTGCCGTCCCCGTCCCTGTCCCTGTCCCTGTCCCTGTTCGACGGTCTTGGCGAGGCGCGCGAGCATCCCGCGGTGGCGCAGCTGGAGGGCGGCCTCGATGACGGGATTGTGGAGGGTGCCGCCCAGCCCGCGCAGCGGATGTTCGTCGCAGACGACGAGGGTGTCCTCTCCCCACGGCCGCAGCTGGAGGAAGATGCGCGCCGTGCCCAGGGCCTTGAACGCCGCTTCGAGCTCCAGTTCCCGGCCGGTCTCCCGGTGCCGGACGGTGGTGGTTCCCTCGGCTGACCACGGCCCGAGCCGGACCGTGTAACGGAGGCGGGAGCCCGCGTCCGGCCAGTTCCCGTCGAGGGGAACGGACTGCGAAGGCCCCACCACCCACTGCCCGTACAGGGCCGGATCGGCGAGTACGTCCCACACCTCGTGCGGGGGACGCCGGATCAGCTGATGACGGACGGCCATGGGACTCCTGCCGGTGCGAGATCGGTCTGGTCAGCGGAACGTGGGCGCGCACGTCCGGGCGGTCGGCGCATGGTGCTTCGCGGAGACACCGGTACGCCGGTAGGCCGGCCGCACCGCCCGGTTCGCCGCAGGGGGGCCTCCAGTGGTGGTCCGGCGTCGTCCGGTCCTCCTACTGGTCGGCGCTGGGGACGGTGAGGGGGTCGCCGGGGGCGGTCTTCTTGGCGGCTTCCATCTCCTCGCCGAGTTCGGTGAGGCGGTTGCGGCCCATGGCCTTGCGGACCTCGGGGAACCACTCCTTCTCCTCTTCCTCGACGTGGTGGCGCACGTTCTCCATCAGCACGGTCATCTTGGCGTCGAACCGCTCGTCGGCCGCGTCGAGCCCCTTGAGCTCGGAGAGCATCCACAGCACGACGTGGTGCTCCTCGATGCTCTCCAGGACATGGTCCTTGGTGTCGGGCGCGGCCTCCCGGGCGGCCGGGTAGAAGATCTTCTCCTCGATCCAGGTGTGCGTGGTGAGCTCCTCGATCACCTGGTCCACGATCTTGCGCTTCTCGCCGTGCGCCTTCTCCCCGGCCTTCTCGAACTGCTTGAACAGCTTCTCCACCGTCTTGTGGTCCTCTTTGAGCAGCACGATTCCGTCCACAGCACTTCCTCAGGTCCGCGTTCCGGGGCGGCGAGCGCCGCCCCCGCACCCGTCTGCCCCCAATACCCCCGCACTAGCCGCCGGGACGGCGCGGATGCCCCGGACGGACGACGCGACTGCGCCGTACGCGCAACCCGACGCCCGCCCAGCCGCCCCGGCCGAGAAGCTGCTCGAAACGGCGATCGGGCCGGGGCGGCAACCGTGTGGTTGCCGCCCCGGCCCGACCGTTCGCGGGACGCCCCGCGTGGAATGCCCGTCAGGGGCGGTTGGGGTTCCCGTAGTAGCCGCCGACCTGACGGTGGTAGTCCTCGTTCCCGAGGTGGGTGTCCTTGTCGAACTCGGGTGCGGCCTTGATCTGGTCCTTGGTCCGGTCGACGTAGACCTTCTGCTCGTTGGGGTCGATGCGGCTGATCGTGCCGGCGGGCAGGAGGACCTCCTTGCCGAAGATCCAGGGGCCGGTGTCGACGACGATGTACGCGGAGCCGACGTCCTCGGAGTGCTTGTCGACCTTGCCGATGGACCCGTCCGCGGCCTCGACCTTGTAGCCGGTCAGATCGGTGCCGGCCAGGTGGCCGGAGTTCTCGCGGTAGCCCCACACGTTCTCAGTCATACGAATACCCCTTCATCGATTCCAGTGACTGCTTCAGTGACTGCCCAAAATACGCTTGCCCTGAAATGTCTTTCCGACGCTCCCCGGATCGATATCCGGGAAATCGGGACGAACGCCGAGGGGGGAAACCCCTGTTCCCAAGGCGCTTCGGCTGCTGCCCCCACGGCACGGGCAGGCGTTCTACCAGCGATACCAGCGGCCACTACCGCTCTTCGGCCGGGCGACGAATCCGATCAGCCAGAGCACCAGGACGGCAATGGCGACCCACCAGAGGATCTTCACCGCGAATCCGGCACCGAAGAGGATCAGGGCGAGCAGAAGAACAAGAAGAAGCGGGACCATAGTTATTACCTCCGAGACGCCTTCTGTCCGCAGCCCGCCGAACCATGCGCGGAAAACCGACCTGTTTTCCAACGCTGCGGCGGGGAACCCGAACCACCCGCCCCGCTCCCACCTGACGAGGCCTAGCGGGTCCAGTCCTTCAGCGCGGCCGCGATCTGGCGGACGTCGGCGAGCCCGCCTGCGGCCTGTTCGACGAGGTCGGCGGCTTCCTTCGTGCTTACGTTGACGGTGAGTCCGCTGGCGTGGAGGTAGCCGGCGGCGACCGACGCCGCGAACAGCTCGTTCGAATGCTCCAGCGCTGGTACGCGCACGAGCTGATGGAGGAGGGCGGCGGCCCGGTCGTGGACGTGGGCGTAGACGGGCGTGTCCATGACGTGGAAGCCGTGCCGGGCCCGGGCCGCCTCGAGGGCACCGAAGTCCACGACTTCAGGGTCACCGGGCAGCGCCTCGCGGGCGACGTCGAGGAGCCAGGTCAGATCGACGCGCAGGAACATGGGCATGCCCGCGGGTCAGGCGGCGCTGGCGCCCGGCTCGGCCGGGGAGTTGAAGCGTTCGGCGAACCCCTGCGCGTGCAAGCCGATGAAGCTGCGGGCACCCTCGGTCAACCGCACGCGGACGAGGTCGGCGTCCAGGACCTGCCCGGCGTACGCCTCTGCCGGCACGTGCCTCTGCGCGGCGGCGCGCTGCAACTCCGCGTACGCCTCGTCACTGATCTCGATACGGATTTCCCGTGCCATGCGCTCACGGTAGCGGCCCGTCCCCGCCCACGGCAGCCGCCTGCCGAAAACGCTGCGACCCGGCCTGCGGCGGGCGACAAGGGCCCGCCGGCGGCCGACGGCGTCCGGCGGGCCCTGCCCTGCTGGGCTCTAGTCGGTGCAGTAGCGCTTGATGGCCGCGTCGACGGCGTTCTTGTTGACGGCGTCCTGTGCCGCCTGGCCGCCCAGGCAGCTCGCGTTGAGCCCGCCTCCCGCAGCGGTGTACTTGCCGTTCGGCTGGTCGGCGACCGTGAACTTGCCGTCGTCGCCCACGGTCACCAACACTCCGCCGGGGCCGTAGGTCTGGTCGACCGTCACCTTGGTGCCCTTGTTGAAGCCTTCACCCGTGATGATCGACTGGTCGCATCGCCCGGCTTCGCTTCCACGAAGCACTGCGCGGAGGGCAACGCCTGTGGCGTGGCCGCCCACACCGCCGCCGCGGCAGGCCCGAGGGCGAGCGAGCACGCCAGGAGAGGGGCGCTCAGCATGACACGTGTGCGCTTGTTCATCTTGTTTGTCCTCACACCTACGGTGGGGCGTGGGATAACACGCGGCAGGAAACGATGGCCCGCTCCTCGGCAGACGCGTACGAAGGCGCACGGTCCCTGCCCCCGAGCTGTTCCGTGAGGCGGGGTGGCGCTCCCGCCGGGCGCCGTTCACCCCAGGGCCCACGGGGGCCGCGCACCGACGCCCACGGCGGCGAAGCCGTACAGACCCCAAAAGGCTCCGCTCACCACGAATGACGCGGTCATCACTCTCGGTAACGAGATGCCGCCGCGTGCGGACTGGAACGGGATTTGTGGTGCGGGCGGTCGCCAGCGGGCAGGAGCCAGATGCTCGGGGAATCTCGAACGAGGGACGAGGTCATGTCCAGGAAACCGAAGTCATCGCAGCCCCCGCACGGCGAGGGGCCGAGCCGGCACCCGGGCACCGAACAGCACGGCTGGTCGCCGGACGTCGACAGCACCCGTACCCAGGACAACCCGAGCGCGCACCGCTCCTTCCATCCGGACGAGCACGCCCCGGCCCCCGGGCCCGGCAGGACCGTTTCGAAGGAGGAGACGAAGGGGACGGGCGCCCGCACCGGCGAGAGCAAGAGCCGAAGAGGGGAAGACCTCGCCGAGAAGGGCTCCGAAGGCATGCACGACCGCGGCCCCCAGGGCCGCTCCCAGCGCCCCAGCGGCACCAGGGACGCCTCCGCCATGACCGGCGTGGACCCGCAGGAACCCCACAGCAAACACCGCAAGCCCAGGTAGCCCCCGCTTGCCCCGGCCGGAGCACTACGCCCCCCGAGGCTGCCGCCCACCTTCCCCCAGCCCGCGCCGACCGGGCTCCCCGCGGCTCAGGAGGAGCCCGTGCGCGGACGGACCCCGAGCCGACTCCATGTCGTCTGGCACCGCCCCAGCACGCGCCGCTCGCGCGCGATTAGGGTTTGAGGGTGCAGACGTACAGCATCAGCGAAGCCGCCCGCCTCCTGGGCGTCAGCCCCGACACCACCCGCCGGTGGGCCGACGCGGGACGCTTTCCCGTCCTCTGGGAAGGCGGCAAGCGCCGAATCGCCGGTGCCCACCTCGCCGCGTTCTGCGTCGAGCTCGCCCAGAAGAACGCCGAGGGCGACGAGGCCGACGAGGGCCCGACGCGTACTTCGGCGCGCAACGCGATGCCCGGCATCGTCACCGCAGTCACCCTCGGCGACGTCACCGCGCAGGTCGAGATCCAGGCCGGGCCCCACCGGATCGTTTCCCTCCTGACCCGCGAGGCCGTCGAGGAGCTCGGGCTCGAAGTCGGCGTCGAGGCCATCGCCCGCGTGAAGTCGACGAGCGTCCACATCGACCTCGACTGACCCTCCATCGCGCCCGGACCGGCCCTGCTCGCCACGAGCCCGCGTAGGCCTCGGATTTCGTTGACGAGCATGCGCAGGGTGCGGCCCTTCCCTCAGGTGCTCGACCCCGACCGCCAGCCGCCTCGATGACGACGGCGTGCTCGTCGGGTACACGGCGGCCCTGCCCGGTGCCCCGCCGATGTCCCCGCCCGCCGCAGTCCCCGCCCACCGCCCCCGCCGACGAAGCCAGCAGGCCCCTTTTCCCTGCTTCGAAACTCGCTGGCGAGTCAGCCCTCCCCCGGATTCGCAACCATTTCACCCCAGATATCGCCCCGGAGGGCTGGATTCCGGCTGTACGTCACACCCGGTGAGCATCCGCTTCCCATGTGCCTGAGAACGGCAACTTGACTTATGTTTCACATCGCAGTCGACGCGCGGTCGGCAGTCGGCTAGGTTTCCTGACGTCGCACTTCCTGAGTCCGGGATTGGGGCTGCGAAACGCTGGGTGATGCTGCCCTTGTTCAATGTGTTTCGCATGCCTCCGCCGGCCAGACCGAGAGGAAATTGAGGTGAACGGCACAACGCTCCAGAATAATGAGGTCACTGACATTCTTGATCTCGAATTCGAAATCACGATGGTGTCGGCTGCCGTGCAGGAATGTGGCCCCCTGGCGCCGGTGATGCGCAAGAGGGTTACGCCTGCGGCCCCTCGGTGGGAACGAACGACCCGTGCAGTATGAGCGCCCGCACCCACAGCGGCTGCTGACCTCGCGTTAGGCAGCTGGCAGCGGCGGTCCAGAGCGGATGGTCGCCGCCGCTCCGCACAGACCGACTGTCGATTGAATTTCCGCCGAACCGGAGAGCAGCCGTGAAAGAGATCGAGTCTCGGGTCGGGGCTGTGGCCGAGGCGCTCGCGGATCCGGAATCAGTGATTCGGGAGACCTTGCGCCGTGGCGACTCGGTGCCCATGGGGCCCGGGAACTCTCGCGATGCGTGGATGCCGCTCTCGCTCGACAACGGCAGCCCGGGTATATCGCTGCTATTCACCGAGCTCAGTCATTCGGACAATATCTGGCGGGAGCCGGCGCGCCGCTACCTCGATCGTGCGCTACGGGACCTGAATCCCCGGCAGATGCAGGGATTGCATGACGGATTGACCGCGGTGGCATTCGTGATCCGCTGCTCTCAAGGATATGGAGCCGCGCACTCCGGCAGCGTAAGGAAATCGGCGCAGCGGGCGCCGTGCAGGACGAGGAATTCCTCGCCAGCTGGAACCTGCGGCAGGACGCGGCCGCCGCGTACGGACGGCACGTCCTGCGGGCCGAGGAAGCCCGTCCACTCCCGCACCGGCAACTCCACCGGGGCGGGGCGGGGCGGCGCCGGCGTCGCGATCGACAGCGGCACGCACAGCGCCAACACGACGACCTGATGGGCTCACCCACCCCCTGCGCCCCACTCGTCCCTCTGCAGGCCGCCGGAAACCCGGTACCGCCTGCCCCCGAACTCCGGAGAACCGCTCCGGAAAGCATGAAGCACCGCGGAGAACAAGCACCGCGGAGAAGGAGTAACCCATGTCAGCACAGACCATCCGACTGCCCCAGTTCGCCGTCCCCGTCCTCGACGAGAACGAGGCACCGCGGATCATGACCGACTCCGCGGCCGAGCGTGCCTGGGTCCCGGCATACGCGGCGCAGCTGACCCACGCGTCCGCCGACTCGTCCGCGCCGACGCAGCTCGTCACGGCGGCCTGACCGCAGGTCCCGACCCCCAGCGCCTGAGCAGGCGCACGGCGGTGGAGTGCGCCCCTGTGGGGGCGCGCTCCACCGCGCTCCACCACCGGGGCCGATCCGGACGACGACCCACGGCCGCGCCCCAGGAACGGAACAGAAAGGCATCACCATGGCCACGGTCTCCCCCCGCACGGCGGAGGACATCCTCACGCGGGACAGTCTCTTCGGAGACTCCGCCGCAATCGAAACCAGGAACATCGCCAGGTACCGCCTGGGGCTGGAGCTCCTGGGCGCCCGCGACCCCCAGCACGCCGACGTCCTGCACGAGCTCGCGCTGGCGGGAGACGACCGGCTGCTCCCCGTCCTGGCCGACCCCGTGCTGCGCAACGCCTTCGAAGACGACACCGCCTGTCTGGAAAGCGGCGTGTTCACCGTGAGCGCCCTCGGCGGCTATCTCGCGGAGGGGGCGTGGCAGCAGCTCGCGGACGGCGTCGGCCCCTGCGAGAACCTCATGCGGGCCCCGGCCCGCCCCTGGCCCGAGAACGGGGCTGCCTGGGTTTGGACGGGGCTTGAGAAGGCGGCATCCCGGCAACCCATGGCCGAACGGCTCAGTGAGCTGTGCCGCAACAGCTTCGAACCTGGCACCCAGGCCGAGCCCTTCGACGCGACCCCGGAGATGGTCGAGGCGCTGCGGAAAGGCGCCGGCCTGCTCACGACCCTCCTTCCGGAGATCGGTCCGAGCGTACTGAGACACATCTCGCTGATCGGGTTCAGCGACGGAGACTCCCCGGACGGCCCCCTGCAATCCCTGTCGGGCGGCGACCCGCTGCCGTCCGCGATTCTGATGTCCCCCGGCCGCCTCAGCGATCCCTGGACGACAGCCGAAACGCTGCTGCACGAGGCCGCGCACCTGAAACTGTTCGACGTGCTGCGCTCCTGCTCGCTGGTGGAAGACGGCACCGCCCAGGTGCCGATCCCCTGGCGGCAATCCTCCTGGAGCTTCATCCGAGTGCTGGTGGCGCTCCACTTCTACGCACACCTGACGGTCTTCCAGGCCGCAGCCCGCGACGTTGCTCCCGACCTCGTCGCCCAGTACGGACCCCCGCCCGCCGACGAGGTCATCGACGAGCCGACCCCGGGGAGCCCGGCCGCCACCCTGGGAACCCACCGCACCGTGCTGGAGCGTCTGACCTACCTCGCGGAGCAGGCCCTCTGCGCCGACCACGGGCAAGTGACCCCGGAGGGCCGACGTTTTGTCCGCTGGCTGCTCGACAGCGTCGAGCACTGCGAGCCCCACGTCCGCACCCTGGTCCGGGCTCCGCAAACGGCCGCCGCCCACCCGAGCGCCGAACCCTCACCCTCTGACGGCATCTTCGTGCGCAACGAACCCGCGCTGGTCCATGAGCTGCCCGCCCTCCGACAGCTCCTGGTGCTGCTGCCGGACCAGGCGCGCTTCCACTGGCTCGACGCACACACCTGGACCGTGTACGCCCTCTGCGAAGGCGTCCCGCTGACCGAGCTCGCCGAAAACTACCGCCGTACGGTGCGCGGCCCGCTGAGCGAGAGCGCTGCCCGCAGGATCACCCACAGGTGCCTGGGCCTCCTGCTCGCGGCCGGCCTGGTGTCGCCGCTCGAGACCGTCGCCGTCCACAGCCAAACCCCCTGACGGGCCCGCCCTGCGACGCACCCTCGAAGAGTCCACCCGTCCTGCGGCGCGGGGCGGGCGCTCTCCGAAAGGGGGGTCGATACGGAAGACGAGGTGGTCGAGGCGGGGGCCCATATCTGGGCCGCTGCCTGTCCCCGGATGATCCCACGAGGTCCCGACCACGGTTGCGGCCCGGGCCCTGTGCCCCGTACCAGCCCGAGCAACGCTGGTACCGGTAAGGGCGCGGGCGCCCGGCGAGCGGGCCGGGCAGGCGAGAACGCGGGGCGGACGCGGCACGGGTGGCCCTCACCGGCGGGCACGGGGGGAGGCAGCCGAGATGCCGGGCGGGGTCCCGCGCGCCCATCGTGGCGTCCGTTGGCGTACAGCACCGCAGAGACCGCAAGTCAACAGGACGACCAGGGCCAGAGCGGCCACCCACAGTCCGGCGCGCAGCCCGGGGGGCTGGTACGAGCACGCGACACGGGATCCGCCGTCGCCGAGGTCCACCGCGATCAACCCGGCGAGCGCACCGGGCGCCTTGGCCTCTCCCGCGTCCACCGAGCAGCCCCATCCGTCGACGACGGGTACGGAGATCACGGCAGTGCCCGTGGTGCGGTGAGGGAAGACCGCCCCGATCGAGTGACCACCGGCTGTGATCTCGCGCGGCGCCGAGTCCTTCAACCGGTGCACCGCAGTGGCCAGCGCTCGGTGATCGAGGCAACCGACGGGAAAGCGGGGGATGCTCTGAGCACCGTCCGGGATGAATGTGGAGGTGATCTCACCGCTGGCCGGAACCGTGCCGAGCGGCAACAGCCCGTTCCTGGTCATCGGGTACTGGGCCGACCGGTCGTAGCCGGTGCCGGCCCCGCGCAGTGTGCCGGAGAACCAGGGGACATCGGCGAATGCCGAGGTGCCTGGCGCACAAGCGACGGTGATGGCGGTCGGGACGCCGCCCGGCAGGTGCCATGTCCCGTCCTGGCCGGGGGGGAGGCCGGAGGCTTCCGGCCTTTCAACGGGCGGGGTGGTGTAGATGTCGGCGCCCAGCACTCGCTCCTGGCGCGCGAAGACGGATTCCTCCCGTGGCCCCGCGGCCGGCGCGCCCCGTCGCAGGGTGACCACGGGCAGCGTGTCCACGTTCCGCTGAACGAAGTCCTGCGGTGCATCCGCGTCGAGGTAACTGCCCACGCCCATGATCGCGCGCCCGGCCGGATCCGTGAAACTCGTGGTGTGCCGGCCTTGGATGTACCAGCCGGCACCCAAACGGCTCAACGTGTCCGCCGTTCGCGCGGGCATGTAGCTGCTGTAGTACGCGCCGCCCTGGCCGCCCAGGAGGAGCGGGTCGTTGTCGGCGAACTCGTGCGGGCCGGGATCGCTGCGCGTGTACGGCCAGTGGTCTTCGGACCGGATCGCACGGTACGCCGCGCGCGAGCGGTCGTCCAGGGTCCGCTTCGGCCTCCACCACGGATCCTGATCCCGCACCTCGCTGACGGACAGGACTGCGAAGACGGTGGCGAGGAAGACCGTGCCGAGCAGCCCACTGGTGACGGCTCCTCGCGTCGTGCGGGAGTCGCTGCACCGTAGGAGCGCCAGCAGGAGTACCAAGGTCGCGGCGCCACCGACCACCGTGAGGACCCAGGATGTACGCGTGAGGTACTGGCTGGTGCTCGTGACGACGAGCAGCACCACCAGCGCCCCCGCCCCGGCGAGCAGTTCCCGGGGCTCCGGCCGTGCGGCGAGGGCCAGCCACGCCACGCACACGAGCGTGGCCGTCAGAGCGATGGCGGCCCGGTAGGGGCCCCCGTTGGGCAGCGCGAAGCCGTGCCAGAGCAGAATCGTCGGCGTCCAGACGTACGAGAGCGCCACCATGACGATCAGGGCACACCACGTGGCCCGTTCCTTGACAGGCACCCTCCGCATGAACGGGTAGGCGAGGACGAGGAGCAGAGGCAGCACGCCGACGGAAATCTGCGGAGCCGATGTGTGGAAGCCACCCGGCAGGAGATGTGCCAGGTAGTCGCGCAGTCCTGGCGGCCCGCCGTACACGGCCTCGGGCGCGGGCTGAGATGCCTTGGCCGCTTTGAAGGTGACGAAGAGCACGGGAGCGGTCAGCGAGACGCCCACCACCGTCACGGACAGTGCCCGCCCCAGGGCGCGACGCCGTTCGTACGCGGGCCTCTCGTCGAGCACGAGCCGGACCAGCAGGATGAGCCCCATGCCGATGGTCGCCATGGCCGCGGTGTAGAAATTGCCGGCCCAGGAGACGGAGACGAGGAGGGTACCGGCCGCCCAGCGACGCCGGCGCAGACACCAGTCATACGCGAATCCGAGCAGGGGAAAGGCCACCAGCCCCCACATCCACATGGGGTCCGCGAATCCGACGGAGGTGGTCCAGGCGCTGACGGCGTAACCGACCGCAAGTGCCGCTCGCAGCCAGGGTGAGCCGGGACGCAGCCGCCCGAGGTAGACCGTCATCAGAAAGGCCGCGAGTCCCGTGCTGAACACTGTGACCAGGAAGACCGGAAATTCGACATGGTCGCGGGGAAAGAGGCCGACCAGCCAGGAGAAGGGGTTCGCGAGATAGGTGAAGAAGTCCGCCAGAAACGGCACGCCGTAACCGCTTCCCCAGTTGAAGAGGAGATCTCCCTGGGTGTTGCCGTGCATCAGGTCCCACAGGTGGGCGTGAAAGGGCACGAACTGGTTGCCGAGGTCGTTCACCGCACGGGAGCGGCTGCCGAAGGGGTACGTCCCGTGCACGGCCATGGCCAGGCAGTAGGCGCCCATGGAGACCAGCGCCGACAACGTCGCCGCCGCATGCGGCGGGCGCGGACCTCTTCGGGGCGCCGGAGGCCTCATCAAGGTCGTCACCCCTGAGGGGTCTGTCAGAGCCATGTCGTCCCGATCACCTCTCGCTTTCCGGGGGCCAAGCAGCGGCGAGGGCCCGGCACCCCCTGGACGGCACCCGCTGCGCCGATCCGGCCCAGCTGCCGACGTGCCGCGCACGGCAGACGGCACCCGCCTCCACACCACCACGGCCGGGCGCGGCGCGCCGTTCCTACCGGGCCGTTCAGGTGGATTCGGGCAGCGCGACACCAGCCACGGCAAAAGACCGCCCCTCCTCCCGGCTGCGGCCCTGGTACCCTCCTGCGGCCTCGGATCTCGGTGTAATAAACGTCCGGCTTCTGCCGAACTGTTTATCGATATAGAGGTCATCGCAATAGAGGTCATCGCACCGGCCACGGATTGCCATCCGGATGCGTCCAGCCCGCGAACCGGGCTGTGTGCCGGCCTGCCCGCCCCTACCCAGTCGCCACCCGCCGCGCGAGAACAGCCTGGGGGCACGCGACCGTCCGGCTCGGCCCCCTCCTCGCCGCGATCAGCACCGGCAGCGTGTCGCACCGCGCCGCGGCTGCTCTCCACCAGTTCAGCGTCGGTGACTCCCGCGACGATCAGCCCGGCTGGGGCACCGGCACTCGAGAAGTCTGGGGCGGCAGCCGGCGCGACGTGGCCCAGGTGCTGGGCGCTCGGTGCTGGTGGCCCGTGGAGGGGCGGGCGTGTGGGCGGGCTGGGCCCAGTACGGCAGCGGCCGCTCCTTCAGTGCATCGGCGACCGGCGTGCCGGTGGCGGTGAGCGCCGTGGCGCAGAGGGTGGAGACGGTGACCGCGACGCCCACACCGCCCAGGTCGAGGCCGGCGCCGTCCCGCTGCCGGAGTCGGTGACCGTACTGCTGGAGCGCTTGGAGGGTGAGATCGACCGGCTGACGAAGACATTCCCGGTGGCCGCGGTGCGCGCGGCCGCCTGCTGGAGGTCACCGCCGAGCGGGTGGGGTACTGGGCGGCCCGTGGCGCGAGCGCCGATGCGACCGCGGCTCAGGCGGCGGCCGCGCTCGGCGTGGACGAACGGGCCGCGATCGGGCTGCTGGCCCGCTTCGGCCGGTGGAGCCCCTGCACCTGAGCCCGGGCCGGCGGCGACCGGTGCGGCAGGAGGGGCCGGAGGCCCGCGCGCGGACGCGTCAGGTGAGGGCTCGTAGACGACGGTGGTGGTGGGGCAGCCTCGGAGAGCCCGAGGAGCGGGAGGGCGCAAAGAGCTGGCGCGGGCAGGCCACCCGGGTGTTGTCGGGGATGGTCTCGTCCCGCTCCCGGCGATCACCCGGACTCCCCGGCCAGGGGCATCCGCCGCCGGGTGTTACGCGTGAGCCGTGGGTGCCCATTCTGATGATCAGCCGACAAATAGTCAGTACGGGGTAATTTCCTGCAAGCCCGCTATGTGTCCCGGACATGATGCGCTGTCATATTCCTGCCCGATTGCCCCGTTCATCTCGTTCAACCCGTCAGGGGAAGGCAGGAAAATGGGCAGGTTCAGGTACGGCACCATGGCGTCCGCGATCGCGCTGGCCGCCCTGGGATCGCTCGCAGCCACGGGAGGCACAGCTCACGCGGAAGCGGGCCAGGACACCATCACCATGTACAAGCAGGAGAAGACCCAGTGGTGCTGGGTCGCCTCCGGGCTGACCATCGCCAAGTTCCAGGGCTTCGGCTCCACACAGACGGACTTCTGCAGCCGGGCCCAGCCCTACTACGGCTGCAACAACCAGCCCGCCACGCTCGACGACATGGCCAAGGGGTGGAGCAGCCTCGGCATGACCCACACCGGCACCGGGCTGAGCAGCGCGGCCACGTTCAACCAGGTGTACACCGACGTCAAGGCGGCCCGGCCGATCGGTGCCCGCATCGGGTGGACGTCCGGGGGCGGCCACATGAACGTGGTCTACGGCTTCGACACGTCGAAGAACACGATCGCCGTGGCCGACCCGTGGCCGGACACCACCACGTACACGTGGTGGAACTACGACGACTACGTGAGCAACAGCTCGTCCAAGTGGACCCATTCCCGCATCGGTATCTCCCGCTAAGGCAGGCGACATGCGCGACACCAGCGGCACCGGAACGTCCGGCAAGCGGGCGGTCTCTCGCTCCTCCCGTCTCTCCCTCGTCATCGCAGTGAGCGCGTCCGCGCTGCTGTCCGTCGTCGGCCCGACGCACGCGGCCCCCGCCAAGGACCCGCTCCCCGCCGACATCCCCGACTACCAGGCCGCCCTCGACGCGGTGAAGTCAGCCGACGTCCTCAACACCGTCTGTCGCTTCCTGCGCACTCCGGTGCCCGCCGACGGCGCCGGCGGGCCGGTGCAGACGATCCCCGAAACGGCCGAGCCGTGCCAGGGTCTCCCGGCCTTCACGATCAAGGACCCGGTGGCGCGGAACGAGATCACCCCCGGGTTCGTCTCGGGCACCGCGAAGCCGCTGCCCACCGAGGCGATCAAGCTGACCCAGCTGGTCTCCTCGCTGAGCACCACCGTCAACGGCCGCAACGCCACGGTCATGCTCGCCCCCACCCAGGGCGGAGGCTGGCATCTGGCGGCCGTAAGCGACGGCGACAGCGACGCCACGTACGCCGGCAAGGCCACCCTGGGCACACTGGTCTTCACCGAGCCGCAGATCCGCGGCTGGTACCAGCTCAAACTCACCACCGTCGAGCCCCTCAACGACCAGGCACGGCAGGGACTGGGCGGCCGGGCATCGGTGTCGCTCAGCGACTACCAGAAACTGGTCAAGGCCCGTTACGCCGACAAGCTTCCCGGCTCGGAGTACGCCGCCAAGGGCTACTCCAGCGGCTACGGCCTCCAGCGCACGCAGGACGACGCCCCGTCCTCCGCCCTGCTCCTTGCCGGGGGTTCCAGCGCGGCACTCGCCCTTGCGGGCGGAGCCGTCGTGCTCCGCCGGCGACGGCGCGCAAGCACCCGCTGAGCCCAGCCGCGTACCGCCCCTGCGTTCCCTCCCGGCAGCCGGCCGGGACGGACCGCAGGGGCGGTCCGGCCATCCCTCCGTGGGGTGCGCCTGCCAGTGCGCCCTGACCCTGATCTCCCCATGCGGCGACGACGGCCTGGCCCTCGGGGACGAGTGCGCCGGGGGCGCGGCCGCAGCGGCGCAAGCACCGGATCATCGGGCCCTCTCCTTCTCAGGCTCGTGCCACCGTGCCACCGGGCTGGTCGACGGCAACCCGGAGGAGGGCCTGCGGGTGGCCCGGTCCCTGTCCGCGGAGCCGCTGTCGGCGGGCGGCCGGTCCGTCACGGTCCGGCTCACGCACGAGAACGCCCACCAGGACGTCGACCCACCGAGAGGTGAGCCCGCGTGCGCGTCCGCGCACCACACGGCATCCAGCGGCCGGACGGCCGGGCAGCCACCACACGAACCTCTACCACCCGCCCGCCCTTTGTATCTGTATCGCCAGCCACACGAAAGGTGCCGCTACCAGAACAATCAGCACCAGACAGCACGGTACCGGGGACGGCCCCTTGAGTGGCTCGGCTGCTACCTGCGGGGCAACTCGGCGCACGTCGTCGGCGTGATACCGCACCTTGCTGGCGTACCCCGTAGTGGTCGGCCAGCTATCCGTTGCTATACGCACCCCACGGGCCACCGCATTCACATGCACCGAGTGAGGACGGACGCCCGGCCACAGACAACTCACCTCGCGGGCCGTCAGCATGACCTTCTCTTCGTGCGCCATATTCCGCCCTTCCCCCCGGCAGCCAGTGGCACGACATCATGAACTGTCGCATAAGCAGGCGCAGTTGGTTCCTCCATCGCACTTCGAAGTTCCGAGGCGGCGATCCGCTTCCCGGGCCCCGAACGCCTGGCGCGAGCGGGTGTGGCCCTCGTCCTCGAGAACAGGCGGCCAGGATCTGACCGCCGCCCCACCCCGAGTCACCGCGTGAGCATCCGGAGCCGGCCGCTCGGTGTGCCGTCGTCGGTCATCCCGCGCTGGCGTGCCGTTCCGGGTGACGTTCGCAGGATGCTGCTGACTGGTGCAGACCCAACCGTCCGCAGTGGCAGTGCCCGCGCCTTCGTACCTCCCGCAGAATCCTGCCCGGACTGCCGGGGGATCCGGCGACCGCGCCGCGTTTCGCCCCCGGGCCGGGTCGCCTGGGAGCCCACCGATCAGGCCGAGCCCGTACCGGTCCCGCCGACCATCGGCGGCGGCCGGCGCTGACCGCGCAGCCTTCTGACGACCGCGCCCCTGCAGCGCCCACAAGCTGAGCGGCTGGGCAAGCCAGGGGTGGAGCCAGTTCCATCTCCTGGCCGCGCAGAAGAGGACGCCCGGGCCTTCTGCGGTGGGGCACGATCAGCCCCGTTCCGAAGTTGGCGCCGTCCGCGATGACGGTGGTACCCGCGGCCTGCGCTGGTATATCCGACTCCCGCCACACACGGGCGTCGGCCTTGTTTCCGGGTGCCGACCGGGCCGAGACGACGACCAGGCGGCTCTCCGCGTCGATGATGACCTGCACGTTCGCCGAGAACCTGTAGTTCCGGCTCGAGGCGGCGATCGTGCGGTCGCGGACGGGGATCAAGGTGCCGTCCACGATCCGCAGCCGGTCTATAACCGTCACGCACGTTCTGCAACGGCCGTAGGGCGTCTCTTTCGGATCTTGCCGGTCAAGCCCGTGTTGTCTGGTGCGATGCCGGGGGCCACGGGGCGAGCAAGATCCGAAAGGGCCGGCTGGATGCCATGCCCCGCAGGCTGGGTCCACTGTGCCGGAAGACGCCTTGACAGGATGACTGGTTAGCCGCCATATTATTTATATGACGAGGGACGGCATCGACGGCGAGACCCCCACGCTGGACCAGGCCAGGCGGCAGGTCGAGCACTACGGCCTGACCGCAGATCCGCAGGCGGTGCTGGTCGCCGTGCGGCTGATCTCGGCCGGTGCGAGGGTCGGTCGCGCGGCCGAGGCGCACTTCGCCCGGTTCGGCCTGTCCACGGGGCGCTACCGGCTGCTCGCCGATCTCGAAGATCACGGAGGGGAGAAGTCCCCCTCGCTCCTCGCCGCTGACCTGGGTGTTTCAAGGGCCACGATCACCGGCTTGCTGGACGGCCTCGAACGCGAGGGCCTGATCGCCCGCCGCGCGTCCTTGGATGACGGTCGGGGCACGGTGGCCGTCCTGACCGCGCGCGGCGCGCAGCGCCTGCGCGACCTGGCGCCCGAGCACTTCGGGCGGCTGGAAGCGATGGTCAGCGGCCTCTCCGTCGAGGAGCGGGCTGTGTTCCTGGACCTGCTCACCCGTGTCGTGCGCGGCAGTGAGGCGTTGGTCGCCGACTGATCCGACTCGCGGCCGTTGTGGCCCCGCCCTCCGGGCAGGGCCTCTTTTTTCGGGGCAATAGTTAGGCTCCTAATTACATTACGTTCCTCCCGTCCGTACGAACGAGAAAGAGGCCGGAATGCGCGCAACGAAAGACAGAACCAACCGAAACGAGGCCGTCTCCCGCCCGCCCCGGCAGTTCATCTTGTGGCGCGAGGTACTGACCGCCTACGCGGCCCCGGGCCTGATGGCCGGTACCGCGGGGTTCCTCACCGGACAGCGGGACCTGGCGGTGGCCGCCTGCACCTCCATCGCCGGCACCTCGGCCGTGGTGGCGTTCCTGGTCGGCCGCTGGCTGCGGAACCGCGGGCGGTCCCGGCGGTGGACCACCACCGTGCCGCGCGTCCTCCTGACCGCCGTACTCGTCGTCACCGCCGTCGGCGCGGCGGCTCTGCTGGGGTGGTTCGCCGCCCAGTGGCTGCCCGCCCACACCCCGGTCCCCGCCACCCCGTGGCTGGAGCGCCTGCGCATCGACCTGCCCGTGTCCGCGGCCCTCGCCACCACCATCGTCACCCTGCGCTGGCGCAGCACGGCCACCGCATCTCCGGCGCGACCCACCTCGGCATAGCCCACAGGCCCACAGGCCCACAGGCCCACCGGACCCGAGTCCGCCCGGGCCCCACGCGGCAGCGCACCCGCCGCCGCGCCACCACCAGGAAATGAGCACACACGATGATCGTCGTCATGGGAGCGACCGGAGCGACCGGAAACGCCCTGCTCCGCAGCCTCCTCGCGCTCGGCAGCACCCCCGTGCGCGCACTGACCCGCACCCCGCACCGGCCGATCCCCGGCACGACCGGCACGACCGGCACGACCGGCACGACCGGCGCACGCCGGCCGCTCTTCGAGGTCCATTACGCAGACGCCACCGACCCGCACTCCCTGCACACCGCCTTCAAAGGCGCCGATCAGCTCTTCCTCGCCATGGCCAACGGCCCCGCACAGGTCGAACTGGAAACCCGCGCCATCGACATAGCAGCCCGCACGGGCATCGGACACATCGTCAAGATCTCCGCACCCGCCGCCGAAGCCGACTCCCCGGTCGCCGTCTCCCGCGGACACCACGCCGTCGAGGAACACCTGAAGTCCAGTGGCCTCACCCACACGATCCTGCGCCCCTACGCGTTCATGCAGAACCTCCTGCGCCTGGCCCCCGGCATCGCCCAGGGCGTCCTCCTCGGCACGGCCGGCGACGCACCGTACAACTACGTCGACTGCCGCGACATCGGCGACGTCGCCGCCACCGTCCTCACCCGGCCGGACATCGCGGGCGGCATCCACACCCTGACCGGACCCGAAGCCGTCTCGCTTCCCGAACTCGCCGCACGCCTGACCGCCCTGACCGGCACGCCCGTCCGCTACGTCGACCTCACCCCGGACGAGATGCGCGACAGCCTCATCCACCACGCCCACATGCCCGGCTGGCTCGCTGATCATGTGACGGAGATCCAGCAACTCGCCGTGGCCCGACCCGAGGCGCCGACCACCACCGTCACCGACATCCTCGGCCGCCCGCCCCGTACCCTCGGCGCCTTCCTCCACGAACACCGGGCCCACTTCCGCCGGTAGACCGCCCGCCCAGAGCCCGACGCCGGTCCGGCCCGCACCGGACCGGACCGGCACCCGCGTCACGCATCAGCGCTGGGTGCTCACTCGGGCGTCTGATCTGCCACGGTGCTGTGCCCGCATGGCCCGAACCAGAACCAACGGAGGAGGTCCTCGTTGTTGCTGCCGACCCGCTACCGCACCAGGCCGAGGCACACCGGGCACAGCGGATACGGCCAGCCGTGCGGGTAGGGCAGCCGACCAGCCGTCGACAACGGGTTCGCGTTCGTGGACACCTGGCTGCTTCGAGCGGGCGCGTTCCTGGCCGTTCGCCTCACGCACTCAAAGCCCGGACGGCCTCAGGGCAGGGGAAGACCGAACGGTTCCTCCGCGCCGCCCGTGACCAGTTCCTGGTCGAGCTCGACAACCAGGGGGTCGGCCAGATCGAACACCTTGCGGAGCTGAACAGGCTTTCACTGCGTGGGTGCAGACCTCACTGCACGGTGCGCTCGGAGACGGGGCAGCCCCCGATCGAACGGTGGCTGGGTTCGATTCCCCGGCCGTTGCCGCTGCCCGGCCCCGCTGATCATCGGGAGGGGTTTCTGCGGTCGGAGTTCCGGACCGTGACGAAGACCGCGACGGTCAAGGGCGAGCTGGTCTTCGATCGACCTGACCGAGATCGAGGTGAGGGCGGCGGGGAAGGCGGCGGGCAAGCCCTACCGGAATCGACTACCCGAAGATCCTCGACGAGAAGCACACCGCGAACACCGCCAAGGGCGTCAACTACTCGTCCCTGATGGACGATGGGCGGGGACCGCGATGATCGACCGTGTTCAGGGATGCTTCGGTTTCACTTGGGTCCCCTTCGGCCGGAACCTGGCTCCGTCCATGCTCCACCAGCACCACTCCCACCGCGAAGCGGCCGCCCGCATGGAGCGGTGCATCACCAACCGCTCCGGGCCCCAGCCAGGCGTGCTGCGGTCGGCTTTGGGTCCGCTCGCGCGGGGACGCCGCCACGACGACGGCGCTCCAGGCGCCGGGGCGGGGAGGTGGCGCAAAGACGGGCGACATCCGGAAGCGATCATGTCCCGTCGTCGGGCGCGCCGCGCCACCTCCGCCACCACTCCGGGTCCACCGGGGAGGACACCGATCCCGACCCTGACGCCGTACGGGACGGACGCACCGCGGCGCCGCGGCCGGCGTTCTGACGGGCCGGGGCGTGGCGTGGCCCTCGCGATCAGGCGTGGTCCGGCAGCCCGCCCGGAGCGAGGAAGCGGCGGTCGTGCACCACCGGTCCGGCCGGCGCGGGAGCCCGGCACCAGGTGCGGTATGTACTTGGAGCAGTGGATGTAAGCCTCCTCGACGGTGAGGTGGACCCACATCTCGGGGCCGCGCCCCGGCGCGACGTCGCTGGGCAGGCCAGCTGCGCCGAGCGGAGGTCGACGTCGGGGTAGAGCCGCCCGACGGGCTGCGGCAGCCGATGGACGCCGTCGACCGTTGTGCTGTGCTGTGCTCGCCCGCGTGCCGCACCTCCCGTACGCGTACCCGGTAGCGGCGGCCGGGGGTCGGGCCGGCCGCGCGAGGGGTGCGGCATCCCGGTGGTGTCTGGGCGATCGGACGCACGCCACTGCTCGCCCGCCTGTCGCCAATGGGCCTACCGCCGCCGGACTTCGCAGGACCCGTACGTCCAGCCGTAACGCCGCCCTCTGCCCCACCGCGGCCGCTGTCCGGCCAGGGTCGTTGTGGCGGGCGCGGCGGCGGTGCGACCCGCGAGCGGCTTTCGTTGCTGGATCGCCTCGAAGGGCAGCCGCCCGGCTGCGGTGTCCCTACGGAGCCGTCGCCGATGCAGGGGAACGCGGTGGCGGGTCGGCTGTGGTCAGGGGCGGTTGGGACCGCGGTAGGGCAGGGTGCGGCTGTAGACGACGCTGGTGGTCGTGCTGCCGAAGCCGGCCAGTTCGTCCATGAGGGTCTCCAGGTGTTCCATGGAGGTCGCGGCCACCTTCAGGGTGTAGCAGTCGTCGCCGGTGGTGCGCAGGCACTCCAGGATCTCGTGCCGCTCGGTGAGCAGCCGGTGCAGCGGCTGGTGGTGGTTTCCCGGGTACTTCAGCCGGACGACGGCGAGCACGGGATAGCCGACCTTGGCCAGGTCCACCGTTGCGTGATAGCCGGTGATGACGCCCAGGGACTCCAGGTTCCGCACCCGTTCCGTGGTGGCGGAGGAGCTCAGTTTCACGCGCCGTCCGAGCTCGCTGAGGGAGATGCGGGCCTCCCGTTGCAGCTGCCCGATGATCTCCCAGTCGGTCTCGTCAAGGTTCACTGTCATACGGTGAATCTACCGGCAGAACCACGGAAGAAGGCCGCCTCTACAGGGAATTGAAGGTTCCGCATGCCGTGATTGCCGCGATAGCCTCCGATCATGAAACTTGGCGTCAACGTACCGAACTTCGGGCCGGGTACGGATCCCGGCGTGCTGCGCGACTGGGCGCGGGTCTCGGAGGGGCTCGGCTACGACCTGCTCATGGTGTCCGATCACGTGACCGTCACCCCGGACGTGGCCGAGCGGTACCCGGAGCCGTTCTACGAGCCGTTCACCGCGCTGTCCTGGCTGGCCGGGGTCACCACCGGAGTGCGGCTGGGCACGACCGTACTGGTGCTCCCGTACCGGCATCCGCTGTTGGTGGCACGGATGGCCACCAACCTCAGCCGGCTCAGCGGCGGCCGGTTCGTGCTCGGCGTGGGCGTCGGCTGGGCCCGTCAGGAGTTCGACGCGCTCGGCGTGCCGTTCACCGCGCGGGGCCGGCTGACCGACGAGTACCTGGCTGCCCTGCGGGACGCCTGGCGCGCGGGGAGCGAGGACGGCGCGGCCCCGATTCCGGTCTGGGTGGGCGGCCACAGTGCGGCGGCGCTCCGGCGTGCCGCCAGGTTCGGGGACGCCTGGCACCCGCTGCGGCTCTCCCTGGCCCGGATGCGCACGGTCCTGACGGAGCATCCGGTACCGGCGTTCGCACCGCGCATCGCCCTGCGCCTGACCGAGACCCCGGTCGCCGACCCCGAGCGGATCGCCGGCGTCGGGACCGTCGAGCAGGTCCTCGACGATCTCGACCAGCTGCGCCTGCTCGGCGCCGACACCGTCGTGCTCGACCCCTACCACGGCGATCCGGAAGAGACCCGGCAGCCCCACACGGCCTGGCGGGCCCTCGCCGAGGTGGCCACCCACTGGAGGACCGCTTCATGATCACCACTGCCGACGAGACACTCCTGCGCCGCGCGATCGCCATCGCGGCCGCCGCCGTCGCCGGGGGCGACGCACCGTACGGTTCCCTGCTGGCCGGGCCGGACGGCACGATCCTCGCCGAGGCCCACAACACGGTCCGCCGCGACGGCGACATCAGCGCCCATCCGGAGCTGAAGCTGGCCCGTTGGGCGGCCCGCGAACTCGACGCGGACACGGCCGCCCGCACCACCCTGTACACCAGCTGCCAGCCGTGCGCGATGTGCGGCGGCGGCATCGTCCGCTCCGGTATCGGCCGGGTCGTCTACGCGCTCTCCACCGAGCAGCTCGTGGAGCTCAACCCGCAGTCGGGCGAATGGCCGACGGTGGCGCAAGAGGGCCCGGCCCTGCTCGACGAGGCACGCACCCCCGTCGAGGCCTACTACGAGCGAGGGTGACAACGCCCGCTCGTTAAGATGATCCCTGCGGGCGGAAAGAACGGGGCGGCGCTGATAGGAGCCAACCCGGCCGACCGCTGCCCATTTCGGAACGATCAGCGTCGCCATCTTGCCCTGACCAGGATTCTGCCTGAGCGCCCGGCCGATCGCCTGGACGATGTCCACAGCCGATCCCTTCGGGTCGATCAGCGCCACCGAGTCGGTCGCTCGGATATCGACGCCTTCACCCAGGACCCGACAATTCGACAGCACGGCGCGCCCCGCCCTACGCCCGAAGTCGGCGAGCACACCCTGCCGGTGGGCGCCGTCGTGCTCCCCGCACAGCCACCCCGCCCAGACCCGCTCGGGGTGCCGCTCCGGGTCCACGGCGTGGAGCCGGGCCGCGACCCGGGGCAGCCCGGCGGCGAAGGCCTCCGCCTCGATGGTGCGGTGGTGGAAGGTGATCGTGGTCTGGAGTCCGTGCTCGGCCATGGTCTCCAGCAACGCGGTCTGCGTCGCGGCCAGCCGCTGCCCCCGCAGCGGCTCCTCGTACCGCTCCTCGCTGACCAGCCGCTTCGGCGTGACGACGGGGTCGGTCAGCTCGGCGACGACGATCTGATACCTCACCAGAAGCCCCCGGGAGATCGCCGACGCCAGCGACAGCTCGTAGACGACGGGCCCGAACACCGCCTCGTCGTCCATCGAGCACGCCAGCTCCTTGGGGAGCCGGTTCCACGCCCGCCGCGTCCGACCCGGCGTCTCCTCGTCCACGACCGACTGCTGCGCCTCGTACAGCTCCTGCTGCTCCCGGGACCGCGGCGGCCTCTCCTTCCAGATCCGGGGCGTCGCGGTCATGTACAGCCGGCGCATCGCCGGGATGACCTCCTGGTGGTGGATGTCCGCCCACGCCTTCCCCGCCGACCCCGACGTCCGGTGCGCTTCGTCGACCACGACCAAGGTCGAAGACGTCCATCGGCAACCCGTACGCGCCCTCGTGCGCTTCGGCCAGGACCGGCAGGGAGGCGTAGGTCGCCTAGACGGTGACCGGGCCCCGCCCGTGCCACAGCCCGAGCTGCGGCGGCGACGTCGTCGCGCGCACCCCCAGAGCCCACAGAGCAGGGTCGTCCTCCAGCGAGCACACCGCCACCGCGGGCCCGCTGTGGCCGGCCAGCCGCCATTCCCGGGCCGTCTGCGTCAGCAGATCCAGCGTCGGCAGCAATACCAAAACCCGTCCGTTCCGGGCCAGACGGAGCGCCGCCGCAGCGGCGATGAACGTCTTCCCGGTCCCGCACGCAGCCACCACCGTGGCCCGTAGACCGGCCTCCGGAATCCGTTTCCCGGGCGGAATATCGAGCCCCCGAACAATCGCCTCCACTGCTTCTTCCTGGTGAGAACGCAGCACGATGTCACCAGACCTCTGCATGCGGCACTCCAATGAAACGAAGTGGCGGGAAAATCTCGCCATAGGAGGGGGTACAGGTTTTCTCGGGCTCTTACACAGCTATACGCATCACATCCCGCATGATACGCACTGATGACTCCACCGCCAGGAGCCCAGAGGCTGATGGGTATCAGACGAACTGGCCTGGTTGTGATCACCGTGGAAGGCGTGTAATCGCCGGTTACCCAGTGGGTGCTGTTGGGGAGGTTGACTGGGTCTGGACCGTACGTGGAGTGAAGAGGAGCAGTACATGGCGGACGAACACGGCGACGAGGTCACGGCCGACTCGGAGGTTGAGGCTTCAGAGGAAAAGCCTGCGGCCCCGAAGGGGAGCCAGACCCTGGAGAAGAAGACGATCAAGGGGCAGGTCATCACCCACACGATCGTCAAGCCGTTGCCCAACTGACTCCCCGTAGCCAGCTGACCGGCCCGAGCCGCAAGCAGCATCAACCTTTTGCGGCTCGGGCCCGCAGTCGACTGACAACAGCACCCCTTCCCCCAGCCCTGTAGCCAGCCGCCCGCGCAGCGGGCCGGTCCTGGAGGCGAAGCCGTAAGGACTCTTTGGAGTGGGGGAGCGCAGCGGACCCACTCCAACAGGCCGAAAGCCGGAACCCCATGAAATGGGGTCAGCTTTCGCGCAAAGCCCGCGAAGCGGGCCCCACTTGGGTGGAGCGAAGCGGAGCCCAAGCAGTCCGAAGCGCAGCGAAGGACCACGGCCGAAGGCCGGCTTTGGCCCGGCTTGCCGGGCCCCGCAGTGCGCAGCACTGCGGTTTCCCTCCCCATGCGCGCAGCGCATGGGGTCCCGCTCCGGGAGGAGTCGGACGGCCGGTCGTACGTGCGCAGGGCGATGGTGGAACTGAGAAACTCGGGCTGGCGGAGACGAACGGCAAGGACGGCAAGCACCGGATCTGGAACCTCACCCCGGCAGGGCAGAAGGCTCTCGCCGACGGCAACGAGCTGCCACCCCGACCGAAGGCCGGCACCGGAGCGAAGGCTGTCCGCGCCGGGTTCGGCCCGCACGGTCTCGCGGTGACCGACACGATCCTCGCCTACGCCGACACCGTCCTGCGCGGGCGCCGGGAGTACCTGTCCGACTGGCAGGTGGAGGTCAACCACGCCATCAAGCAGACCGGCCTGTCATTCAACACCGACGCCGTCCTCGCCGTGCCGACCAAAACCAGCGAGGTCCGCCTCTTCGAACTCGACAACGGCACCATGTCCCAGGCCCGCCTCGCGAAGGAGGTCTGGGACTACGAGTGCTACGCCGGGCACCGCGTCTGGGAAGGCGCCCGCGGCACCATCGGCGGGACATACCCGTTCTGGCAGCGCCACCGCTACACCCGCTCCACCACCTTCCCGCGGCTGCACGTCGTCCTGGCGGGCAAGGCCGAACACCTCCTCGACAACCGCCTCCAGCCGCTCACGGCCGCCGTGAAGGGCATCACCATCGCGGTATGGGCGAACACCCTGCCCCGGCTCCAGCGCGGCGAGCCCTGGTGCGAGATCGGCGTCGACGACCCGCACCGCCGCCGTGACCGCTACCCCGAAGCGGTCGGCCGCTGACCGGTGCCGGGCAAGCCCAAGGAGAGCCTGGGCAAGCCCTCCGAGCCGAGGGCTTGCCCACTCCGGTCGGCGGCAGTGCGGGCAGGCGGCATCGGTCACGGCCACCCGGTCTTCCCCGGCGAGGGGCTGGCTGACCGATCACGGGAGGCTGATCGGTCACAGCCGGCCTGCCGATCGGTCACGGCCCCTGCTGGGCAAGCCCTCTGCTCGGAGGGCTTGCCCAGCGCCCGGATCGCGTGGCGGGACGGCTCCCAAGGTCGCGGCGTCACCGTCTGGGACGTGACGGCCTGAAGCCGGCCGCCTCCTCCTCGCTGGCCGTAGACCGGAGGCATGAGACGAATCAAGCAGGAGAGCCCGGCCGTGCTCGGGCAGAGCGATACGGGCGACATGTGGCTGGCCCTGGCGTGCCTCCGCGCGGCCCACCGCGACCCGGTCGGCCGCCTCGCGCCGTTCGAGCGGCCGGAGGCGCTGCTGTCCCTCACCGAGCCGGACGACGTCCTGTTCACCGCGCGGGTGGAGCTGTCTGGGATGGAGACGATGGGCCACCTCCACCACCTCATCCGAACGGTCAGCCACGGCGTCACCGCGGAACTGGGCTACGCCGGGCCCGGGGTCGCGCTGGAGGTCATGGTGGGCAAGCGCCACGAACTCGCCCTGCACCCGGCCCACGTCGACGGCCGCACCCGGCTCCTGCGCCAGGCCGTCGACACCATCGGGGCCCGCAGCATGCCCGGGGGCGGCAGGTGCTTCCACTGCGACGGCACCGGCCGTGCCCGCCCGCTGTGGGAGCCGGCCACCGGGCAAGCCTGAGCACCTGGGCAAGCCTGAGGCGACCCTGGGCAAGCCCTCCGCGCGGGTGGGCTTGCCCGGGTGCCGGGTTACGCCATCGCGGAGGCCACGGTCTCCAGGACGACGAGCTGCTCCGGGTCGACGGGGACGCCGTCGGCCTGGCGGAGCGAGCGGAGCGTGCTGCCGTCGGCGCACTGCCTGCACAGCCCGGCCAGGTGGAACGGGGTGGCGCCGAGGAGGGTGTGCGAGGAGGAGCTGTCGTGGTCGGGCCGGTAGCAGCCGGGGCACGGCAGGCAGTCGTCGACTCCGTCTCCGGCCGGCGCGTCCGGGCCGAGCTGCGGCACGATCCGCAGGAGGTTCTCCCCGGCCTCGGCCCACAGCGCCATCGGCCGCTCCGCGGACCGCTCGAAGACCACGTCACCGTTCGGGCCTTCGCTGGTACGGACGCGGGCCAGCGTGCCGACGCCTTCGGCGGGGTGGTTCGGGAGGAACGCCAGGACGGTCTTGGCGCCGGGCTCCTCGCTCACGTTGTAGAGATGCCCGTGCCCGGCCTTCATGGCCGTGCCCATCTCGTTCAGGCCCTGGCCGCCGTCGTCGTTGCGCAGGCGCAGCTGCCACGAGGCCGGGGCGCCGTCGATCTCGGCGGGGGAGGAGGTGATCAGGATGCCGTTGCCGGACCGGCGGACGTCTAGGTGCTGCATCCTGCGGACGGAGTGGAACGCGGTGCCGAACCACTCCGTCGGCCGCCCGCCCTCACCACGCGGCGCGCTCGGCTTGTGCAGCTTGTGTCGTCCCATGCTCTGCCTCGCAGACGTGATCCGTGCACGGGCCGATCGGTCCGCCGAACCCCCAACCGCTGCCCGGCGACCCAGGCACGCCACAGGCCCGGCTTCCACCTGTTCAGCGCACCTGGGCAAGCCTCCCCGGCCGGGAGGGCCGCCGGTTGCGTCCCGACCCGCAGGAGGGTTGCACCGGAAGGGGGCTGGAGAGGTGTCTGCACGGGTGTACTGGGCGGGGGACCGCAGGTGTGACCGTGAGCATTCGTGCAGGTCAGATGCCGTGGGCAAGCCCCCTTCGGAAAACGACACCTCTTTGTCCGCGATAGCCGGAGAAAGAGGTCTGTCCTATGTCCGGGGGCCGGCGGCCGCGCGCAGGGGTACATGTACCGGTATGGCGCGTGAACGGATCCGGTGGCCCCTCGTCGTGGAACGGGCGCGGCAGATCGTGGATGGGTACGCGCCGCTCAAGGTCACGTTGAGACAGGTGTTCTCTGCATGGCTTGAGGGTGTCTCACCGCTCACTTCTTGGCACGGCAGGGGCATGGCCGCTCCGCGTGCGAGCTGCTCGGGGTTCGCGGGTGCCGCGCTCCTGAGAGCGCGGCCCTTTGGCGGTTCTTCGGGTGAGTGCGAGTCCCGTCCGTCCGTCGATGGACGGGACTCGCTTCTCAGGCGGCGCCGGCCTTCGCGGCCTCTGCGGCGTCTGCGATGTCGGACGCCTTGGCGGCGGCCGGTCGCGGCTTGCGGACGAGCGGGACCGTCGCGCACGCGGCGAGCAGGGACGCCGCGGCGACCGCGTACCAGCCGTGCTGGAACGCCGCGACAGCGTGTCCAGGGGCCGGGGTGCCGAGGATGCCGACCAGGATCGCGACGCCGAGGACGGCGCCGATCTGGCGGCCCATCGAGGTGATGGCCGAGCCGGTGGCGAAGCGGGCCGGCGGCAGGGCGGCCGCCGACACTCCGGTCAGGACCGGGAGCGTCATGCCGACGCCGAGGCCGGTCAGCATCATGCCGGGCAGGAGCGAGGCCGCGTAGGCCGTGTCGGTGTCGAGCGTCGCGGCCCACCACAGGATGCCGGCCGCGAACAGGACGGTTCCCGCGAGCGCGATGCGGCCCGCACCGAATCTGGCGACGGCGGGCCCGATCCGCAACGCGACCGGCGGCACCAGCAAGGGGCCCGGCGCGATGGCGAGGCCGGTGCGCAGAGCCGAGTAGCCCCACACGCCCTGGCACCAGAGCACCGCGCCGAGCAGCATTCCGGCGAACGCGATGGTGAACAGTGTCAGGGAGGCCGCCGCGGATGCGAACGCCGGAACCCGGAGCAGCGGCAGCTCGACGATCGGCACGGGGTGGCGGGCCGAGCGCAGCACGAACCAGACGCCGAGCAGCACCGCGGCAGCCAGGCCGCCGAGGGTGCCGGCGCTCGTCCAGCCCCAGTCAGGAGCCTTGACCAGGCCGAGCGCGAGCGTGGCGATCGATCCGGTGAGAAGGGCGGCGCCGAACAGGTCGGGCAGCGGACTGTTCTCCGCCCCGGCGCGTCCGGGCGACGGGAGCACCTTGACACCGAGGGCGAACGCGGCGATCCCCACTGGCACGTTGACGATGAACACCCAGCGCCATCCGGCCTCGACTAGCAGCCCGCCGGCCACCGGCCCGAGTCCGGCGGCGATCCCGCCGATCGACGCCCAGGCCCGCACCGCCCCGGCGCGCTTCTCGGGCGCCGTCGTGTCGAGCAGCAGCGCAAGCGACGTCGGCATCAGCAGCGCGGCGCCGGCGGCCTGCACGAGCCGTGCCGCGACCAGCGTCCCGACGTTGGGGGCGAGTGCGCAGCCGACCGAGGCGAGGGTGAACACCGCCAATCCGGTCAGGAAGACCGGCTTGTGGCCGGAGCGGTCGGCGACGCGGCCGGCGGCGACGAGGAGCGCCGCGAAGACGATCGCGTAGCCGTTGAGGACCCATGAGAGGGAGCCCAGGCCGCTGCCGCCGTACGAGCGGCCGATCGCCGGGAGGGCCACGTTGACGATGAAGAGGTCGAGGTTCGACATGAAGACCGCGGCCACGACCGTCGCGAACACGGCTCGGGACGCGCTCGGTGGGTTTGAAAATCCAACTGTCATGGACCGGAGGCTATCCATGTGGGTTTGAAAACACAACGGACTCGGGGGAGGATGGGGACGTGACCTCGAACGCGAAGCAGGGCGAGAACTTGGTTCCGCACCCCGAAGTGCCCGGTCGGCCGTGCTCCGTGGCCGCCGCGCTGCAACTCGTCGGCGAACGCTGGGCCCTCCTGGCGATCCGCGAGATCTTCTACGGCAACCAGCGCTTCGACCGGATCGTCCGCAACACCGGCGCCCCCCGCGACCGCCTCGCCGCCAGACTGCGCGCACTGGAAGAGGCGGGCGTGGTCGAGCGCCGCGCCTACAGCGAGCGCCCGTTGCGCTTCGAATACCACCTCACGGAGGCCGGCCGCGATCTCGCACCGGTGATGCGCGCGCTGCTGGGCTGGGGCGATCGCTGGGCGGTGGACACTCCGCCGGTCGCCTTCCGGCATCGCGGCGGGCCCGGCTCCGGGCACGACACCGAGCATGACCTCGATCTGAAGTCGACGTGCCGCACCTGCGGTGAGGAGGTCAGGCCGGGAGGTCTCACGATCGACGTGCGGGCGCCCGGATGGGATCGGGCCGGGCCGACCGAAGGCTCCTGAACTCAGCAGCGATCAGGAGTGAAGGGGTCGCCTCGATTGGCGTCTCGCAGTTGCGGGAGAGCTGGTAGAAGCCCACGGACGACAGTCTGGGCCAGGGCCTCACCGGGCGCGCGGGGACCAAGGGCGTTGGCCTGCGCGGCCATGAGGACACCAGCCTGCTGACTGTCTCAGGTGGGACCAAGCCTCGCCGACTTCTCAGCGACTATTCGGGACATGCCACCGGTCTGCACACAAGGCCCGTCCCTGTCTCGTGAGACAGGGAAACGGTGGAGAACAGGTCATGTACCGCCTCGCCTCCGCCGGCGTGCTGCCGCACACGCCGTCGATGTACCGGCACCTGTCCTCCCACCTCGCCCAAGCCCGCCGCGAGGGCCGCTTCCCCGACCTGATCGACACCCTGCGCGAAGTCCACGTCCCACCGGCCTGGCCGGACGCGGGCACGTTCCTGCGCGAGAGCCCCGACTGGTTCGGCCTCGACCTCACGACAGGCCAGTCGCAGGCGCTCTACGTCGCTGCGGAAAAGGACACGCTCCGGCAGCTCCTCACCGGCTGGCTTGCCCCGTACGGCATCCCGGTCCTGGTGGTCCGCGGCTTCGGCTCGCAGTCCCACGTCGACGTCGTCCGCGACCGCGTCGCCGCCGACCCGAGGCAAGCGGCGCTCCTGGTGGTCGGCGATTTCGACTGTAGCGGTGAGGACGTCGAACGCGACTGGACAGCGCGCACAGCCTGTTGGAGTCACACCGAGCGGGTGCTGCTCACCTACGACCAGGTCATCCACGACTACGAGCTGCCCGCGACCGACGGCAAGCGCGGCGACCCGAGATGGCCGGCCTTCGCACGGCGCCACGGCTTCGACATCGAGCATCCGTCCAGTGGGAGGTCGAAGCGCTGGAGCCGGACGAACTTCGGCGCCTGGTCCTCGCCGCCGTCGATCCGTACGTCGACCGTCAGGTCCTCGCGCAGCAGACCGCCCGGCAGGAAGAGCAGCGCCGCGCCCTGGCCGCCTTCGTACGGGGCTGGGGCGCGGCGGGCGGTACGTCGTCCTAGCCCTGTGACGGGGCCTGGGCGGCCTGGGCGAAGTGCATGACGATTCCCTTCGCCCCGGCGGCGACTTCGTCAATGAGCTCGTAGCCGCGGGGGTCGTCCGGGTGGTTGCGGACCCAGATCATGGCGTGGCTGATGATCTGGTTGATGTCGCTGGGGCGCAGGAAGATGGCGTCGCCGGTGTGGAGCCGCTCGGGGGCCTTGTGCTGCCACAGCCGGTAGTACCGGCCCTCGACATCGTTGAAGCCGAGATGCCGGTCGCCGTGAGGATTGATCAGGTGGGTGGTGAAGGGCAGATCGTTCGGGCTCGGCTGCCAGGGCTGCTCCTGCTGGCTCACTGCGTCCTCCGTCGACGTTCCGTGATCACGACGCACCCGAGTCTGTCAGCGCCGGTCCCGCCCTCGCAGAGTTTTCCCTCCAGCCCGGCGCCGCCGACTGCAGCACCAGCCCTTGGCGCTGCAACGCGTTCAGTGCAACACCGCCGCGCGTCCGAGGCCCACGCTCTTCTCCAGCACGTCCGGACCAGGTACGCGGCGCGGGCCTCCACCCCCTGACGCACCGTTCCTGGGTGCCGTGCGGGCGCGGGTCGCTCTGCCGGGCCTCTGGTCTCTCACCTACTCCGAGTGCAGGTCAAGGACGTGTATTCAGTCGGTTTGTGGCTGGTTGGGGCCTATGGCGGTTTGGGGGATCCAAGGTGTCCTAGTGTTCACTGTGCGTGACTGACTGGTCGCTGTGGATCGTTGCTGTGGGGAGTTGCGGGTGTCTGAGTAGAGGGTTGAGTCGACGGAGCAGGACCGGTTGGAGCGGCCGCGGGGCCTGTTGTCGGGGTCGCGCGCGGAGGAGGGTGTGGGGCGGGCCCTGGGGCAGGGTGCGTTCGGGAACGTGCTGGTGGGGGCGATGTTGCACGGTGCGGACCGGGTGCGGCAGGGGCATGAGCCCACCGATCTGGAGAAGCTGGTCCTGGACGCGGTGGGGACGGTCCTGACCGAGGACGAGCTGAAGGCATGGGGCGGCGTCTACCGGGAAGCACTTGACGCGGGCGGCGCCTTGGCGGTGGTGCCGCAGACGTTCGCGAACCGCACGGTGGAGGAGGGCTACTCGATCGAGGACCTGCGGGCGGATCTTCCGTAGATGATCGCGGACGCGATGGCGGCTCCGAACGTGCAGATCATCGACCCGCGGTCGGCGGACCGGCATGAGGACGACCCGGCGGCGTACCGGGCGAGAGCTTCGGTGTCGGCGACAACCCGCAGGACGGCGCCGCACAAACACCCGGCGACGGCGGCGGTGAGGGCGCGGACGGTGGCGCCGCGCAGTCGTACGCGGTGAGGCTGGAGGCGGACAGCTTCTAGGTCGAGCGGGCGGTGGGCGACCAGGGCGGCGGCAGGGACGAGATCTTCTGGACCGCGGCCGCCGGCACGGCCTCCGGGGCCCGCCCCTTCACCTCGGAGGAGTTCGGAGCGGTCGAGAAGGGCCACACGCGCCACTTCTCCGCCGGCAACAGGGTCCTCTTCGATGGGAACACCAGCGGCGACTACCTCGGCGTGACCATCGTCTGCTGGGAGAAGGACGACGAAACCGACGAGTGGTGGGCGGCCCTGAACAAGGCGCTGAACGACGCGATGAAACAGCTCAACCAGACGCTGCAGTTCGATGACTTCTTCACCCAGGTGCTCCCCGTGTGGGTGTCGATGGCCACCACCACCGCTGGTCTGTTCCTCCTCGTGGCCGACCTGTTCCGCAACTACAGCGACATCTCCTGCCAGCGTGCCATCGGGATGGGCCGCTACGAACTGGCCATGCTCTCCCGCAGCGGGGGAACCACCTGGAGGTTCGACGGAGACGGCTCCCACGACCTGCGGGTGAAGTACGCCGGCACCACCGTGCCCTTCGCGGTGGGCACCCTGGAATACGCCGTGCGCGGCGCCTCCGGTTGGGGGACACCGCAACCCCTGCCCTTCCGCAGCATTACCACCCCCGCCCTGAGCGCCTACACCGACCGCCTCTACGCCTGCTACCTGCGCCCTGAGGACCAGGCGGTCATGTGGACCAGCATGGATGCCAACGGCAACTGGACCGTGCCCGAGCAGGTCGGTGGCGACCAGAGCTGGTTCGCCCCGGCCCTGACCTGGGCCCACGGCAAACTCATCTACGCCGTCACCGGAAAGAACGGCGCCATCTTCACCCGGACCTTCACACCGTCACAGGGCTGGAGCGCACCGTCCCAACTCCCGGGGAACGCGAAGCAGGCCCCGCCCCTGGGCACCTTCGCCGAACGGGCGTGGCTGACCCACGTCGGCGCCCACACCACCCTCCACCACAGCCTCTACAACGGCAACAGCTGGAGCGGATGGGGCGGGGACCACCTCCACTGGCAGGTGTCCACCCACGTCGCGATGGCCCCGCAAAGCGACCGCCTCTGGCGCGTCGCCACCATCAACCAGCAGATCCACACCAGCATCAACGGCGGCGTCAACGGCGGCAACTGGGTCAGCCAGGGCACGATCGGCGGCTGGCGCTCCACCCACGCCCCCGCGCTCGCCAACAACGCCGGCACCCTGCACATCTTCGTTCGCGGCCTCGACGGCGGCCTCCATGTGGCCCACTACGGAGGCAGCTTCACGGGCAGCCAGCCGGTCCCCGGCGCCAAACTGATGGATGCTCCGGCCGCCGCGTCCTTCAACAGCCAGCTGCACGTGATGTACCGCCGCCAAGCCTGAGACCCGCTGCTGCTGTGCCCCCGGCCATGGGGGCACAGCAGCAAGCACGCCGCACCAGTGGGATTTCTTTGAAGTGGCCGGGGCCTGGCTGGGGGCCCACGATGCTGCGTGAAGCCGTGCCCGTTAACGGGCACGGGTAACGCGTGCGCAAGATGAATCGACTGTCAGGTGACACATTTGCGCCCTGACCAGCGGGAACCCCGACCAGGCCCGTGCGGTGTGGCAGGTGGCTGCTACAGGCCAGAGGCGTCTTGCTTGATCTCAAGAAAGCTATAAACCGCATCGGTCGGGACCCGCGGACCCGCCGCGTACCCAGCTACAGCATTCCCCGCCCCATCAACGACCGTCAGCGCTGCCGAAATGTACTTGCCCCCACTAACGGCGATCAAGGGCTGACCGTCGAGGTACTCGATGGACAGCGTCCCAATGTCCTCGGTCTTGACCTGGTCGGCCGGGATCAAGACGGAGTGGCCACGCTCGTACTGCGACCAGTTGGTGAGATAGCCCTCCACCCTCGGCTTCACGGCACGGACAGCAGCCGCCCGAGTGGCTTCGGGAGCGTCCTTCAGCTCTTCAAGCGACTTCGCGAGTTCGGCAGCCTGAGCGTCGATCCGCCTCAGCGCATCGTCATGGTTCGTAGCCGCCAGCCCGGTCGCTGCAGGCTTGTACTGGGCCGGTGCGGTGCCCTTCGCGTTGGGCGTGTTCTCGGACATGTCGTCTCCTCGCTAGCAGGCCGCCTGCCTGCCTGGTCAGAGCGCGTAAGTACGGAGCGTTACCGATCAACAACTCCAGGTGGGACGGCTGAAAACCGACAAGGTGGCGCGAACGGCACCGGGTTGAAAGGCCGACGCACGACCACAGCACCGGACCCCAAGCTTCAAGAGGCCCTGGGTCCGGCGAGGGTGCGGGAAGCGGTCAGAGGTTGGCCGGATCATAGGGTGGCCGGAGCGGTCTGGGTGGTCGGCGCCGCTCCCGCCCAGTTCACGCCCAGCTTCGCGAGGGCGGCGAGCTGGTCGGCGGTGAGCTTGTCCCGCCGGCTCTTGGTGTTGGAGACCCACACACCCACCTTCACGACGACCGGCTCCGCCTCGCCCTCGACCGTGATCTCCTCCCCGTGGGCCCTGGGGACGGGCCGATGGGCGCCTTCCCGCTCCACCCACTGCATGAGGGCTGCAAGGCCCCGCTGGAACGCCTGCTGCGCCTTGCTTGGCCCCTTCCGCCGCACGGCTGGCCGCCGGGGCCGGAGGCGGCGCCTGGTCGGGTTCCACGCCCAGCGCGGTCAGCCGCGCCTGCTGCTCGGGCAACAGGCGCGCCCAAGTGGTCGGCTGCTTCTGCTGTTGGAGCCACCGCCCGATGTCGTCGCCGTCCAGCAGCACGCCCGGGGCGATGTCGGGCAGCTGCCCGTCGGCGTCGACCAGGTCGGCCAGGACGCGGCAGTGGCGCTGCCAGTCCAGGGGCAAGGGGCAGTTCCAGTCCTTGTCGATCGCGGCGAGCTGCGCGGCCCGGGTCGTGGCGGTGTCCTCGTCCTTCCCCAGCCCGTTCTTCGCTCCCTTGCGGCGGAGGTTGGCCATGTGCTGCCCGACGGGCACCATCTCGTCGTCCTCGCCCCACACGGCGTCCTGCCGAGGCGCGAGGTGCCCGGTGGCCCGCCGGTAGGACCGGAGCACCGCGAGCTTGGCCTCCCATGCCTCCTCGCCGGGCTCCCAGACCATCCCGGCCTCCGGCGCGTCCAGGAGCGTCTTGCGCCGGTCCTCGTTCGGCTCCAGGAAGACCGGCACGAGGATCCTGGCGATCTTCGTGGACCCGTCCTTGTTGAGCCGGAGCGCGCGGCCGATGTTCTGCACGATCTCGACCTGGGAGCCGCGGGTGTCGGCGAAGCAGATCGCCTCCACCCCACGCTCGCCGGTGATGTCGACACCCTCGCCCAGGACCCGCACGGACGCGAGGAACGCCCGGTGCACGCGCCGGTTGTCCGCGTCGATGCCGTTGGCGAACTGCCGCAGGACCTCGCGCCGCTCGGTGACGAGGTGGTCCCCACACAGCCACGCCGCCCACACCCGGTCCGGCGGGACGTGGCGCCCGGTCTCCAGTTCGTAGAACTCGGCCTCGATCGACGACTTCGGCAGCTTCTCCGCAGCCGCGAGATCGGCGTCGGAGGCGTCGGTGACGTACAGCTCGGCCGCCGTCTCGGGCAGCTTCTCCGCGAGCGCACCGGCCTCATGACCTTCTGGTGGAAGGTCATGACCGTACGCAAGTTGTACGCCGCGGCGTGCTCCAGGAGCGCGGCCTGCAGCAGCACCAGCCGCCGGCCCCGCTGGGCACCCCGAGTACGACTCGGCGCGTTGGTAGGAGTACATCGGCAGCGAGCCGGGTCTGAGCGCCGTGATGTTCTCAGGGCGTCTCGCGACGTGCGCAAAGGGCCCCCTGGCCTGTGAGTTGTACGGCTACTGGACTACGAGCCCGGACGGTCCGTACAACCTCTCGCCGGGCCAGATGGACCGGCTCATCAGCGACGGAGTATGGAGCACGGGCCGTAGCGATGAACTGAAGAAGGACCTGGCTAAGGCGGTTTCGAACTGCCCGGGCGGAACGGGTGCGACCTGCCGCGTGAACCTGGACACCCGTTGGCTGACCGGCGCGTTCGACGACGGAAACGGTGACCGGACCTTTGCTCTCCGGGGATTCAACTACCGGCAGAGCGGGTCGGTCACGATGACAAAGCTCGATGGAGGCAGGGTGCGCGTCTCCGGCGACACCCGCATCGATTTCTTCAAGAACTACAATTTCGACTACGGCGACAAGTTCTATGGAGTTGATATGGGCACATTTGCGGAACTGCACAGATTCGGCTGCGCCCGTGACTGCGAGGTGCACGGCAGTAAGAACACCTCGATCGATCTCGTATTGCCCTAGACTGGCCGAGTCTGCGCGGTAGTCGAATCATCCATGGAGGGGTATGTGCGGGAGTTGGACGGCCTGAGGCCCAGTTCCGGTGGGCGCTCCGGGCCGACGAAGGTTTTTGTTATGTTTTGCGCCTTTTTCGCTGTTATTGTCACGGGCTGCGCCACGGAAGCGAGAGAGGACGTCCTGAAGGGATTTCAACTGGAACTTCCCCCCTGCCCGACCGAGAACCTGACGTTCTCCGGGCAGACCTCCGCGCCGGGCATCAAATTGGCGATGAGCTTCACAGCTCCCACGACCTGTGTGGAGCAGTACCTCAAGGATCATCACGTCGATCTGACGAACCCGCTCTATTGGCCCACATCGGCTTGGGACAACATCGGAGGCGCAAGCATTTCGCCGACGGCACCACCGTTCAGGCCGGGGTCGATGAAGCAGTTCAAGCTCGCGCTCGACCCGAACAAGAGGTACAAGAGGTACATCGGCTTCCGTACACCGAAGGAAGCCGAGTTCTCCGTGCTGCTGGATCGTGAGGGGGAGCAGACTTCTCTCTACATGGAATCCAGGCTGCCCGGCAGGGTCGGGAAGCTTGACTGAGGCCGACAGTCCCGTCCGATCGAAGCACCGGGGCGAGCGGCTTTCGGCGAGAAAGGTTTGCATTCCGTGAGCGACGAAGGGCTCGGTCGGACAGGGCGGCGTCTAGAGATCTTTGTAAACACGTGGTCGGTTTGATCAGGCCGCAAGGAGTTTGTGCAGGTGCTCGGTTGGGGTTTGCCAGCCGAGCGTTTTGCGTGGGCGGTGGTTGAGCCGATCCGATGGCGGTCAGGTGCTCCGGGCTGTGGACGGTCAGGTCGGTGCCCTTGGGAAGGTACTGCCGCAGCAGGCCGTTCCTGTTCTCGTTCGAGCCGTGCTGCCATGGGATGACAGGGTCGCGGAAACAGACGGGTGACCGGGGTGCCGACAGCCGACTAGTTGCTCTTGACCGAGGATCAGGTTGCCTTCCCAGGTTGCCGGGCACCGGCCCGGTCCTCGGCCTCGGCGCTATGTTCACTGATCATGAGCATTGAGGCGGTGAATCGGTGTGCTGGCAGCAACCGGTCTGCCGCTGGGGCCTGCGTTTTGGCTGGCCGGAGCGCATATTTGCTCCAGGCTCCCCTACTCGTCCAGCATCGCCTGGACCGCGACCCGCAGCTCGCGGCTCTCCTCGTGATCATTTTCTGGTGTGGGTGTCCTCGGGGTCGGGGGGATCGGGCGCGCCCAGGTGTCGGGCACGGGGGCGTGGGGGATGTAGTCGGGCCGGGCCAGTTCACGCAGCCCGCGCTGATCGGCGGCCCGTAGTTCCGCCTCGGCTTCCTCTGCGGTGAGCGTGTTCAGCTGCTTGGGGGTCTTGGCGGTGGTGACGGCCTCGAACCGCTTACGGCGCAGCTTCTCGGCGGCCTTCAGATCGGCCCGCAGCTGCCTGGCCGCCGAGGTGCGGGCGGAGCGTACGGCCGTGAACTGTTCGAGGTCGGCGGCGTCGGCGAGAAACGCCCTGCCCAGATGCCGTCCGCTGACCGGTTCGAACAGCTCGATCTCCTCGTCGTGGTGCGGCAGCCGGCGCACGGTGACCGGTCTCCCGCGCACCCGACCATCCAGTCCGCGATGTAGTCACGGCGCCGAAACCGCACACCGCTGGTCGAGATCATCCGGATACGGCCGTCGCCTTCCAGGCCGAACCCGATGAGCGACTCCTTGGACACGTCGGTGACCGGGGTGGGGTCGGCCTGCCATGCCTGTAGCGGAGTCCGGCCGCCCAGGGCGGTGGAGCGGTGGCTGGTGTTCCACCAGTGCACCCACTCCAGCAGCGCGGCGACGAACACGTCGAACGCCAACGGTGGGGCGTCCGGGTCTGCGAGCCTGCCACCTGCCAGGCGTTGACGGTGCCGGTAGCGGGGGAGGGTGACCAGGAACATCTCCTCGACGGCGTCATTGAGGGCCTCGATGCTGCCCTTCAGGTGCGGCGTCCCGGCCGGCAGATCCACCACCGGTACCGCGAGTGCTCCGAGTGCTCCGGTCACGGCCTCACACAGGAACTCCTTTCCCCGGTCCACCCGCACCTTTCCAGGCAGCCCGCCGACCGGCCCGAACACTGCCTCGTCACGGACCAGGGCGACACGCAGCGCAGCGAGGACGCCGTCTCTGCTGGGCGCGTGTGCGGTAACGGACGCGCCGGTGATCACGTTGTGCGCGCAGTCGATGAACCACGTCACCCACGGCGTGACCAGTTACCCCTCCAGGTCCACCTCGATGGGCAGATGCTTGTGATCGCCCTCCCAGGCCGCGTTGCGGTGCAACGCCGGCTGTTTGCCGAAGATGTCGTGGGCACGCCGCGCCGCCTCGCCCGACCGGAGCCCGGCACGCTCACTGCGGGTCAGGTCCCGCCGCAGCGCACGGTGGAGCGTCGACAGAGACGGCACAGGTCCGGAATCCTGGCTCTCGGCGGCCCGACGTACCAGTTCTTCGTGCAGACGTGAGGCGTTCCCGCCATAGAACGCCAGCAGACGCCGGATCTCGGCCGTCACCACGAACCGTTTCGACACCTTGCGTTCTGTGCGGCCTTCACTGCGGGCGGCGGCCAGCCACCGCCACACCGTCCGCTCACTGCGACCCACCGCCATTGCCACCAGGCGTACGTGCGCGGGAGTCAGCTCACCCCGCCCGTCCAGGTCCAACAACCGCGGCACCGCCGCGGCTTGCCCCAAGGCCGGCGAGAATACCCCGCCTCCTGCCTCGCGTACCTCCGCCGCTTCCTCGTCACGCACTACACCGTCATCCCAGATCGAGGGCTCCAACAACCCCTATATGTCGATGCTGGAAAGATCCACATGTTCGTCCTGGAATAATGCCTTTCCTCATATGACGTGACGCCTGGCAACGGCGGTGCCGGCGGTGGGGCGCGCGAGGGCTGCCGTATTTTTTTGTCGCAGGACGGGGTGCCCGGCTGCGGCGGCGGATTTGTTGTCGCGGAGCGGGTTGGGGAGGGGTACTGATGAGTGATGCTCCGGCGGGGATCGATGCCATCGATTGGGCGGGGCTGGGGCACGCCTATGGGACGGCCGAGGACGTGCCTGGCATGCTTCGGGATCTGTACCGGCCGGAGAAGGCCGCTGATGCGGCCGATGACCTGCTTACGCATGTCCACCACCAGGGTGGCATGGTCTGCTCCGCGGCTCCGGCCGCCCTTCCCTACGTACTCGGGGCGGCGGCCGATCCAGCCATCGCTCCGGCCGTCCGCCGCGAGCTCCTCGAGCTCGTCGGGGCTTTCGCGTACACGGCGAACACCTCGGAGCCTCGCTGGGTCCCCCCGGCCTGGCCTGCCTCCTGGGACCTGGCGGTGACGGACCTGCTGCCGCTGCTCGACGACCCGGAGACCCCGAACCGCGTTGCTGTCGCCGACGCTCTCGCCGAAGCCCGCCACCGAGCCGACGAGGTGGTCGCGGTGGGCCGGAGAGCTGGAACCTGAGCCGAGGCTCCAGCTCATCGATGCGGTCGGCTCACTGATCCCTCACGCCGACGCGCAGAGCGACGATGCCCTCACCTGGCTACGACAGCTCATGCACGACGCAGAGCCCCCCACCCGCCTTTCTGCCGTGCAGGCCCTGCGCCGCGCGCTGCCGGGGCAGGACGACAGCGCGTACGCGCAGACGGTGTCCGAGGTGCTGTTCGGAGGCAGTGAACCGGCCACCTGGAGGCCGGGCGGCGGCGGATCCAAGTCGACGGTTATCTGGGCGATCGGCCTGCTGGGAGAAGATCGGGCGAACCGGGCCGACGCGATCGGGAGGTTGCTGACGCATCCGGACGCCTGCGTACGTGCGGGCGCGCTCCGGGCGGCCGCCGATATGCTCAGCCGCTGGCGCTCCGCCGTACCCGAGCTGCTCCCTGTTGTGGCCCGCCTGTTGTCCGATGCCGAGCCCGACAATCGGCTCTTCGCAGCCCGGGTCCTCGGTATGTGCGGGCGCGCCGCCCGCTCCTGGGCGGACGCGCTGGCGGCCATGGTGACGGACGAGGGCGAGCCGTACCTGTCGGCCCAGGACCACGCCGTTTGGGCGCTGTCCCGGTTCGGCGACGCGCGGTGCGTACCGCCGCTTGTGCGGCGCCTGTCGGGTGAGCGGCTTGGGTTCGGGTACCACGGGGTCCACGCCGACGGCTGGGGGACGTACGAGCTGAGCCTGACCGAGACCGCTGGAGGGCTCGGGGCCCACGCCGACGTGCTGATGCCGCCGTTGCGTGCCCGGCTCGCCGCAGCCTCGACCCTCGACGAGCGTCGAGCACTCTGCCAGTTGCTCGAGGCATGGGGTGCGGCCGCGGCCCATGCGATCCCGGACCTGATCGGTCTCCTGGAGACCGACGCCGCGGTGTGGGCCCTGGATGCCCTCGCCGCGATCGGGCCGGCCGCAGCCGAGGCCGTGTCCCCCGAACGGTTGCGGGCCCTGCTCGATGCCCCGCCCGAGGGCCAGACGTTCGCACCGCGCTGCCTGACGCTCGCGTACGGCCGGCTGACCGGCGACCGCACGCCCGCACTCAAGCTGCTGCTCCCGCAGCTGGGCGAGCCGTATGGCCAGAACAACCCCGCGACCCTGCTGGGAGAGATGGGTCCGGCGGGTGCCCCGTATGTTGAGCGGCTGCGTGAACTCCTCCACGTGCACAACGAAGGCTGGCTGCCCCTCCGTGTCTCCGAGGCCCTGTGGAAGATCACCGGACGGACCGACGAGATCGTCCCCGTCCTCGTCGAGGCCATCGCTCCATTCGCTGAGAGCGGCGGCGCCTACCGGGCGATCACTGCGACAGTGAAACTCCTGGCCGAGATAGGCAGGCCTGCGGCCTCTGCCGAGCCGGTTCTACAGGCGTTTCTCGACGCCGACGAGCGGCCCGTCAGGCACGGGACATGGCGTTCGGTACCGGAGGACAACGAGTTGCGCGATGCCGCGCACGCCGCATTGCTCGCAGTCTCCGACTCCATCCCGCGCGAACTCCAGCCTCCGTGCTGAGCATTGCGCCATCCAGGTAGCCGTTGAGATTCCCGAACCGGGAGCTGTGCAGGTTGGTTGAGTACTGCGCAGTTCCGCTGATCCTCGACATCGCGGGTCGCTGAGCGACCGGAGCGTTGCTAGCAGCGGTGTCCAGAGTCGATCCGGGTTCCAGAATGAAGCACTGCTGAGGGAGCGGGCGGGGTGGGCCGTGTTCCAGCCGGCGTCATCCCGACCTGGCTCCTTGGCTGCTGGCTGCCCGCGGAGCGGGTTGGTCCTGAAGGCGGTGCCGGGGAGGACCAGGTGAGGGAGCGGAGCCCTTTCCAACGAGCCGGGGGCTGTGAAACGGGTTCGCTCCCGCGCGAAGTGTGCGAGTGTCTGGCGGTGAAGTGGACCTGCCCAGGTAGAGGGCATTGGAACGGGGGCAGTCCGCAGCGCAGCAGAGAGCCCCAGTCTTTCGGCTGGGGCTCTCCGCTGGGTTTTGGAGGTGATGCGTGGTTGCTGTGGTTAGTACTGGTAGACGATGCCGATTGAGACTGCTTCGAGGTTAAGGGCTTGGCCTACGGTTCCGAGGGTGGCCATGCCGGCCATTGCTGAGGTGTTGGGTGCGTGGTATTGCCAGCCGATGTTCTGGACGTGGGACCAGCCGTGGAAGGCGAATGTCTCATCCCATTCGAACCAGAGTCGTACGGCTTCCATGGGCAGGGCGCGTCCGGTGGTGCCGATCTCGATGGTATCGCCGGCTCCGCGGCACATCTTGGGCTGCCAGCCAACGTTGCGTACGTGGGCCTGGCCGCAGAAATTGCCCCCGTTGGGCGCTCCAATGACCCTGATTCGGAGAGCTTCGATGGCCCTGTTCTGTCCTACTGTCCCGGTATAGGTGTCAATGCCGCAGAACTCGTTACCCCAGCCGAGGCCGGCTACGTGAGCTTTAACGCATACCGCCGGGCTACTGGCGTTTTCTGCGGTGGTTGTGCCCGGGCCGGGCGAGGGGGCTGCCTGGCTGGTGCCGGCAGTTGCCATGGTGGAGGCGGCCACGGTGCAGAACACGAGCAGGGAGCGGATTGCGCGTCTCACGATATCTCTCCAGGTTCAAAAATATGACGATGCGTCAACAGAATACAGCAGCATGATCGTTTCTCCGCTATTCGGGGTGGAGCGAAGCGGAACCCCGAACTGCCCGGAGCGAAACGTAGGACTCCGGTCTGAAGGACCGGCCTTGCTCGGCGAAGCCGAGCCCCGTCGAGCGCAGCGAGGCCGATCTCTCCTGAGCGCGCAGCGCGTAGGCACCCGGCGCGAAGCGCCGGGTTAGGGCTTGCGAAGCGGACCGCCACCGTCCGAAGCGAAGCGGAGGACCAACAGCCCGAAGGGCTGGCTTTGGTCCGCGAAGCGGCCCGCCGCCGAGCGCAGCGAGGCGGGCTCCCTTCCCAGGCGCGCAGCGCCTGGGGTCCTCAGCCGAAGGCCGGCCATGGTCCTGCGAGGCAGGACCATCCGAAGCGAAGCGGAGGACATCCGGGCCGAAGGCCCGGCTCTGGTCCGCGGAGCGGACCGCCCCCGAGCGCAGCGAGGGAGCTCCCTTCCCAGGCGCGCAGCGCCTGGGGTCCCGCTCCGCGGG
>NZ_JBIASM010000011.1:0-147606 GCF_042890765.1 Streptomyces sp. NPDC002032
GCCGCGGGTCGGGCGGGGGCCGCGGGGCGGGGGGGCGCGGGCGGGGGGCTGGGGGGGGGGGGGGGGGGGGGGGGCGCCGGGGGCGGGGGCGGGGGGGGGGGGGCCCCCGCGCCCGCGGCCCCCCACTCGGGTGTCCGGGCCCGGGCACCCGTACCGAACCCCGTACCGGCCCCGGATCAGTCGGCGATGGAGGTGATCTTCTTCGTCTTCAGGTCGGCCTGCACGTGGATCTGGGTGGTGTTGTCGCCGCTGCCGCCCCAGGTCAGGGTCACCGTGGCGTTGGTCTTGCCCGTCCCGCTCCCGTTGGACGTCACCTTCCACCGCAGCGGCACGTTCTGCGCGCGCAGGACGCCGTTGGCGTGGTTGGTCTCCTCCCACTGCCGCAGCTCCCGCTGGAGGGGCTCGGAGAGGTAGAAGGAACGCAGCTGGTCGGCCGTCTTCCCGTCGCCGTCGTAGACCGCGTCGATGTAGGAGCCGTAGAAGTCGGCGATCCGGTTGAAGGCCCCCTCGGGGCTGCCCGACACGGACTGCGGAGCCGCGGCGGTGGCGGAGGTGCCGGTGACGAGGGCGAAGGAGAGGGCCGCCACGCCGGCGGTGGCCGCCAGGGCGAAGGAGGTGGCGCGCTTGGTCGGGAGCTTGGACATCGGTAGGAACCTTTCCCCGTGCTGAGTGCTGCCTGCCGGTACGGTCCCCGGCACTGCCCTGGACGACGGGCGCTCGGCGTCATCCGGTTCTCGGCGTAAAGGAAATGGCCGAAATTCGCTCGTACGGAGGAATCCGTAAACCCGGAGTGCGGCAGCCGGAATGCGGCGGGCGGCGCAGTGGTTCGGAAAGACGCGACATCCGCATCCGCACCGCACGCACTGGAGAGCTCATGAAGATCGGCATCATCGGCGCCGGCAACATCGGCGGCAACCTCACGCGCCGGCTCACCGCCCTCGGGCACCAGGTCTCCGTCGCGAACTCCCGCGGTCCCGAAACCCTCACCGCCCTCGTCGAGGAGACCGGTGCCACCGCCGTCACGGTCGCCGAGGCCGCGCGGGGCGCCGAGGTCGTCGTGGTGACCGTCCCCCTCAAGAACGTGCCCGACCTGCCCGCCGGACTCTTCGACGGGGCCGCCGAGGGATTCGCCGTCATCGACACCGGCAACTACTACCCGCGTCAGCGCGACGGGCGCATCGCCGCGATCGAGGACGAGGGCCTGACCGAGAGCCGCTGGACCGAACAGCACCTGGGACACCCGGTGATCAAGGCCTTCAACGGGACGTACGCCGCCGACATCCTCGACCGGCCGCGCCCGGCCGGCGACCCCGACCGGATGGCCCTGCCGGTCGCCGGCGACGACGAGGCGGCCAAGAAGACCGTCCGCGCCCTGATCGACGAGATGGGCTTCGACACCGTCGACGCGGGCGGCCTGGACGAGTCCTGGCGCCAGCAGCCCGACACGCCGGTCTACGGGCTGCGCGCGGGCGTCGCGGAGGTCACCCGGGCCCTGTCCGAGGCCTCGCCGGCCCGCCCGGAGGAATTCCGCGGCTGACCCCTTCGGCCAGGGGTGTTAACGCTCCGCGTCCCCCCGTTTGCGCTGTGCTACGGTGCTGCTCAGTTGCAGGTGTGGTTCCCAGATATTTCAAGCGCGGCCGTCGGATTCCGTCCGGCGGGAGCACTTTGTATTTCCGGATGCTTTCGGACAGGGTCAATCAACACGGCGACGCCGGAGTCGCACAGTGCGGCCCCGGGTACAGCCCCGAAGGAGAATCCATATGGCATCCGGCACCGTGAAGTGGTTCAACGCGGAAAAGGGTTTCGGCTTCATCGAGCAGGACGGCGGCGGCGCCGACGTGTTCGCCCACTACTCGAACATCGCCACCCAGGGCTTCCGCGAGCTTCAGGAGGGCCAGAAGGTGAACTTCGACGTCACGCAGGGCCAGAAGGGCCCGCAGGCCGAGAACATCGTGCCCGCCTGACGCCGAGCGCAGCCGAGAGCCGGGGCCCGCACCGAACGGTGCGGGCCCCGGCCCGTTGTTCACCGCGCCTACCGGCGTTCGTCGCCCACCCGGCAGACTGTCCGGCGTGACGACACTGAGCAAAGGCGCCAACCTGCCGGTCCCGGCCTCCTCCGTCAGCGTTGTCCTCGGCTGGCGGCCCGGACCGGGCGTGCCGGACGTGGACGCGTCCGCCCTGCTGCTGGCGGCCGGCGGACGGGTGCGCTCCGACGGCGACTTCGTCTTCTACAACCAGCCGGTGCACGCCCGCGGCGCCGTGCGCCACCGCGGCAAGCGGCCCGGTGCGGACACGCTGGAGGTGAACCTCGCCGCCCTGGAGTCGGACGTGGCACGCGTCGTGCTCTGCGCCTCCGCGGACGGGGGCACCTTCGGGCAGGTGCCCGGACTGCACCTGCGGCTGCTCGACGCGTCCTCCGGTGCGGAGATCGTCCGCTTCGACATGAGCGCGGGGCCGGAGACGGCCTTCGTGAGCGGAGAGCTCTACCGGCGGGCGGGCATCTGGAAGTTCCGGGCCGTGGGCCAGGGGTACGCGAGCGGGCTCGCGGGGCTGGCGACGGACTTCGGGATCACCGTGGACGACGAACCGCCCGCGCGGACGGCCCCGGCGGCGGCCCCGGCCCCGGCGGCGCCGCCGGTCCGGGCCGCCGCGCCCGCACCCGCCGCGCAGCCCGCCCCGAGGCCCGCAGTCGCCCCCTTCACCGCCCCCGTCCCTCCGGTGCCGTCGTCGGCCGGCGCCGCCGTCCGGATGACCAAGGGGGAGGAGCGGTTGCCCGCCGACATGCGCGGCCGCCTCTCGCTGCGCAAGCAACAGGTGGCCGTCAGCCTCGACAAGAATGGTGCGGCGGGTGTGACGGCCCGCGTGGTCCTCGTCCTCGACGCCTCGGGATCGATGGCCGCGCTCTACACCCGGGGCACCGTCGCCTCGGTCGTCGAGCGGATGGCGGCCGTCGCCGCGCAGCTCGACGACGACGGCGAGGTGCAGGCGTGGACCTTCGCCAGCAACCCCGCCCGGCTGCCCGACCTCGTCATCGGGGACCTCCCGGAGTGGATCCGACTGCACGTGCGCGTCGGCCAGATGAGCCTCTTCGGCCGCCGGAAGCCGGCCCGGGGCCTGCTGCCCGGCCAGATCGACATGCGCGAGGTCGGATTCCAGAACGAGGAGCAGAAGGTGATCGCCGAGGTGCGCGCCTACGTGCGCGCGCACCCGGTGGCCGTCCCCACCCTCGTGCTGTTCTTCTCCGACGGCGGCGTCCACCGCGACGCCGAGATCGAGCGGGAACTGCGGGAGGCCGCGGAGGAGCCGGTGTTCTGGCAGTTCGTGGGCCTGGGCCGGTCCGGGTTCGGGGTGCTGGAGCGCTTCGACACGATGACGGGGCGCCGGGTCGACAACGTCGGCTTCTTCGCCGTCGACGACATCGACCGGCTCTCCGACGCCGAGCTGTACGACCGGCTGCTCTCGGAGTTCCCCTCCTGGCTGCGCGATGCCCGGCGGGCGGGCATCCTGCGCTGAACTCCCTTGCGCCGCGCGGCGGACGGACGGATCCGGGGTGGCCCGGGCCCTTGACCGGAGGGTTGGTCCAGACCAATCATGGGGCGTCCGTCCGTTCGCTCGCGCCCCACCGGGAGCTTCGTTGAGACACCCTTCGCGTTCCGTCGGCCGTCCCCGCCCCCTGCGCTCCTTAACGGCGGCGTTCGCCACCCTCGGCGCCTGCGCCGGGCTCCTCGTCACGGCCGGCGCGGGTCCCGCGCAGGCCGCGCCGACCCCGCTGCCCGCGCACGTCTTCGCCCCGTACTTCGAGGCGTACTCCTCCGACAGCCCCGCCGACCTGGCGCAGAAGTCCGGCGCCCGGTACCTGACCATGGCCTTCGTCCAGACCGAGGCCAAGGGCTCCTGCACCCCGTACTGGAACGGCTCCACGTCCCAGCCCATCGCCTCCTCCGTCTTCGGCGCCGACTTCGCCACCCTGCGCTCGCGCGGCGGCGACGTCATCCCCTCCTTCGGCGGCTACGCGGCCGACAACGGCGGCACCGAGATCGCGGACAGCTGCACCAGCGTCGACTCGATCGCGGCCGCCTACCAGAAGGTGATCACGACCTACGACGTGACCCGCCTGGACATGGACATCGAGGACAACTCCCTGACCAACAAGGCCGGGATCGACCGCCGCAACCAGGCCATCAAGAAGGTGCAGGACTGGGCCGCCGCCAACGGCCGTCCCCTCCAGGTCTCCTACACCCTCCCGACCACCACGAGCGGCCTCGCGAGCAGCGGCCTGGCCGTCCTCAAGAGCGCGAAGACGGCCGGCGCCCGGGTCGACGTCGTCAACCTGATGACCTTCGACTACTACGACGGCGCCGCCCACAACATGGCGAACGACACGAAGAGCGCCGCCACCGGCCTCTACGACCAGCTCGCCGCCCTCTACCCGGCCAAGACCCCCGCCCAGCTGTGGGGCATGATCGGCGTCACCGAGATGCCCGGCATCGACGACTACGGGGCCGCCGAGACCTTCACCACGGCCGATGCCACCGCCGTCTACGACTGGGCCGTCGCCAAGGGCATCAACACCCTCTCCTTCTGGGCGCTCCAGCGCGACAACGGCGGCTGCTCCGGCACCGGGGGCTCCGACACCTGCTCCGGCATCGCCCAGGACCCCTGGTACTTCACCCACACCTTCGCCCCCTTCACCCGTGACGGCGGACCGGTCGCCGACGACTTCTCCCTCTCCGTCGCCCCCGGCTCGGCCTCCGTCGCGCCCGGAGCGAGTGCCACCGCCACCGTCTCCACCCAGGTCACCTCCGGCACGGCCCAGCCCGTCGCGCTGACGGTCACCGGCGCCCCGGCCGGAGTGACGGCCTCGGTCGCGCCCGGCTCGGTCACCGCGGGCGGCACGGCCCGGCTGACGGTCACCGCCGCCGCCTCGGCCGCGCCCGGCACGTACGCGCTCTCCGTGACCGGCACCGCCGGCGCGCTCAGCCACTCCGCCGCCTTCACCCTGACCGTCTCCGGCCCCGGCGGCGGCAGCGGCGCGCTCGTCAACGGCGGTTTCGAGAGCGGCTCGCTCGGGCCGTGGACCTGCGAGGGCGGCGGCACCGTCGTGACCTCCCCCGTGCACGGGGGGACGTACGCCGTCCAGGGCATCCCGGCCGGTGACCGCACCGGCGAGTGCGCGCAGAACCTGACCCTGGCCCCGAACACGGCCTACACGCTCAGCGGCTGGGTCCAGGGCAGCTACGCCTACCTCGGCGTGCGGGGCGGCGCGAGCGCCAGTACGTGGACCAGCTCGACCGGCTGGACCAAGCTGAGCGTGCCCTTCACCACCGGTGCCTCCGGGGCGGTCACCGTCTACCTGCACGGCTGGTACGGCCAGGGCGCCGTCCACGGCGACGACTTCGCCGTGAGCTGACCCGCCCCCGGCCGCCCGCCCCCGCCACCACCGCCGGACCGCCCGCCGCGCAACGCGACGGGCGGTCCGGCGCACCTGCGACTAGTGCCGCGTCAGGCACTAGGCCGCGTGGCCGCCGTCGACGGAGAACTCGGCGCCCGTCACGTAGGCGGCCCCGTCCCCGGCGAGGAAGGCGACCGTGTCCGCGACCTCCTCGGGCCGGCCGAACCGGCCGAGCGCGGTCATCGCGGCCTGCGGGTCCGCGTACGGGCCGTTGGCGGGGTTCATGTCCGTGTCGACCGGGCCCGGGTGGACGATGTTCGCGGTGATCCGGCGCCCGCCGAGCTCGCGGGCCAGCGCCTTGGTGAGGCCCGTGAGCGCCGACTTGCTCATGGCGTACAGGGTCCCGCCCGGGCCGGGCACGCGCTGGGTCATGCAGCTGCCGATGGTGATGATCCGGCCGCCCGGGCCCATCCGGCCGGCCGCGGCCTGGGAGGCCAGGAACACCCCCCGGACATTGACCGCGAGCACGCGGTCGACCTGCGCGAGGGTGAGGTCCTCCAGCGGGCCGAGCACGCCGGCGCCCGCGTTGTTGACGAGCACGTCGAGCCGGCCGAGGGTGTCGGCCGCCCAGTCCACGGCGCCCGCCGCGTCACCGGCCCCGCCCGCGTCCGCCCGGGTCGCGACGGCCCGGCGGCCCAGCGCCTGGATCTTGCCGACCACGGCCTGCGCGGCCGCCTCGTCGGAGGTGTAGGTGATCGCCACGTCGGCGCCCGCCTCCGCCAGGCGCAGCGCGATGGCCGCGCCGATGCCCCGGCTGCCGCCCGTGACCAGAACCGTCTTGCCGTTCATGTCCCGCTCCTCATGTCCGCTTCATTGGTTGCGGTTTCAATGAAACGCGGAGCGGATCACCCGTGCTGGCAGGAATCCGACCTGGCGTTCGCCAGGCGCCCACCCCCGTTCGGCCCAGTCCGCCGCCCCTGTGGTCGCGGGCCTTCCGGGTGGTCGATAGCCTCACAGAGGTTTCACACGAGGGGGGAGGAACACCCGAGACGGGAGCCACCGTGAAGTCCATACCGCGCAGCCGTTGTGCCCAGGGCGTCGCCGCAGTCCTGCTGTCCACCGCCCTCCTGGGCGGCGCAGCCGCCGGCGCCTCCGCCGCAGTCACCCCGAAGCCCGCCACCACCCCGAGCGCGAGCCCGGCCGGTCAGATCACCATCAAGGCCGACAAGTCCGAGGTGAAGGCCGGTGACGAAGTCACCTTCATCGGACGGACCAAGGGCCTGAAGGTCGGCAGCAAGCTGGTGCTCCAGCACAACAACAAGGGCAAGTGGACGACCCTCCAGTCGAACACCACCGTCAAGAACGGCAGCAGCTACTCGCTCAAGGGCAAGCTCAACACCAAGGGCAAGGAAGAGCTGCGCGTCATGGGCGACGACAACACGATCTCCCCGACCGTCGTCGTGACCGTGAAGTGAACGTGAAGTGACCCCGCCGCCATTGGGCCCCCGTCGCCGCGCGGCCGGGGCCCAATGGCGCGCGCCGCCCCGCCCCGGCGCCCCCGATAGGCTCGGCACCGCCGCCCGGGACCGCAGCGCCCGCCCGCGGCACGGACCCGAGGGAAGGAACGCCGCATGCCCGGCACCGCCGACATCCGGATCCTGCGCGCCGAAGGGCGCCCGGCGGTGCCCTGGAAGAACGGCGGGGGAGTGACCCGCGAGATCGCCGCCCGGCCCGAGGACGCGGGCACCACCGGCTTCGACTGGCGGATCAGCCTCGCCGAAGTGGCCGCCGACGGCCCCTTCTCGGAGTTCCCCGGCATCGACCGGACGCTCACCCTGGCCGAGGGCGCGGGCATGGACCTCGCCATCGGCGGCGAACACCGCCTCGTCGACGAGCGTTTCGCGCCCCGCGACTTTCCGGGCGACGTGCCGACCGGCTGCCGGCTGCTGGACGGGCCCGTCGTGAACTTCAACGTGATGTACCGGCGGACGGGCACCCGGGTGCGGACCGCCGTCGTCCGGGGCGAACTCGCCCTCGGCATAAGGCCGGAGGAGACCCTGCTGGTCTGCGCCCTGGACGGACCGGCCGCCCTCGCCGCCGAGCCCGGCCCGGCCACCGCCCTCGGACCGTACGACGCGGCCCTGTTGACCGGGCCCGCCACCGTCCTGCTGCGCGCGCAGGGGCACACGGCCGTGGTCCGGCTGGCCGTGGAGGCGGCCGGGGGCTGACGCGCCGCCGGGGCCGGGGCGGCGGAACCGGGCCGGAGCCGCGGAACCGGGCCGGAGCCGCGGAACCGGGCCGGGTCAGCGGGAAATCCCGGTGCGCGGGGCGCGGCGTGCGCCCTACGGTGGAGGGATGAGCACCCGCACCTTCCGCATTACCGTCCGCGGCTTCTTCGACGGCCTCAGCGCGGAGCAGCGCGCCGAGCTGACGGCCGCCGCACCCGAACACGACCTTCTGCGGGCCACCTTCACCACCGAAGGCCACCTCTCCTACGAGCTCGCCGCCCGCAACTCCTTCTCCTTCCGCTTCCTCGAATCGGGGGAGACGGAGGAGGACATCCTCGACGCCGCCGCCCGCGCGGAACTGGCCGCCGAAGCCTGGCTGACGGAGCGCGGGTACGGCTTCAAGCGCCTGCGCTCCTCGGCCGAGGACCTGTCCCTGGCCAAGCAGAGCAAGCGCCAGCGCCAGGCGGCAGCCCGCGAGACCCCCTGACCGACGCCCCCCATAGGCCTGCGACCTGCACGGACGCGATGGACGGAGCAGCACCCGGCAGCGTATGTTCCTCCTCCCGGCGCCCACCGCGGCGAGCGGTTCCCGTCTGTCGCACCTGCCCGTGGGGGTCCTTCGTCATGTCTCCGTCCGTTCGTTGGCCGGGACCCCGGCCGTCCGTGCCGCTCGCGTTCCCGGGGGTGCCGCGCGTCCTCCTGCCCGTGGTGGTGGCGCTGCTGACAGCGGTAGCGCTGACCGATCTGCTCGGCGTCCTCGCCGACGCGCGGACCTACGCGCTGATCGGCGGGGACGCCGGTTTCGCCTTCGCGCCCGAGCGGAGCTACGCGTCCGCCCGCCTCCTCGCCGACCGGGCGGGCCTGTTCCACGACATGGCCTTCTCGCTGTGCGTCCTCGTCTTCGTCCTCTGGTTCCACCGGATGCGCCGCTGCGCGGGGGCGCTCGCACCGCAGGGCTTCACGTCGGGGCCCGGCTGGGCCATCGGCTCCTGGTTCGTTCCGCTGCTGAACCTGTGGCGGCCGTACCGGATCGCCATCGAGATGTGGGCGGCCTGCGTGCGGCCGGCCCCGGGGCCCGGCCGGCCCGTGAAGACCTCGTTCCTGCCGGTCAACCTGTGGTGGGGGCTGTTCGTCTGCACGGGGCTGTCGAGCGGTTACACCCGGCGGCTCCAGGCGAACGCCGAGACCCCCGGGCAGCTCCAGGAGGTCCTGCTCCGGCTGATGCTCCACGGAGTCCTGGAGGCGCTGGCCGCCGCGGCCGCGATGCACTTCGCCGTCCGTCTGACACGGGCGGTCCGCGGCGGCTCGCCCGGCGCTCAGACGGGAGCGCCCGTGAGGACCTCCACCGCCCCGGTGTCGAGCGAGTAGTAGCCGCCGACCACCCCCACGGAGCCGTTCTTGACCAGGGGGGCGAGGTCGGTGTTGGCGCGCAGTTCGTCGGCGGTCAGGGTGATCTGCGCGCGGATCATCCGGTCGGCCGGATCCGGGCCGCCCTCCTTGACCGCCAGGTCGTAGGCGGGCCGCAGGGCCTTCGAGAGGGCGTCCAGCTGGCCCGGCAGGGTCGTGCCGTCGCGGGCCGCCTTGTACGCGGCGTCGATGGCGCCGCAGCGCTGGTGCCCGAGCACGAAGATCAGCGGGGTGCCGGAGGTGAGCGGCCCGTACTCCACGGAGCCGGTGACCACCGGGCCCACCGCCTGGCCGCCCGTACGCAGGACGTACAGGTCGCCGAGGCCGGTGTCGAAGAGCAGCTCGGGCGCCACCCGGGAGTCGATGCAGGACAGGACCACCCCGAACGGCTCCTGCGTCCGGGCGACCTGCTCGCGCCGGGTGGGATCGCGGTCGGGGTGCTGGAGGTTCCCGCTGACCCAGCGCCGGTTGCCCTCCATCAGCCGCGCGTACGCCGCGTCGGGGGTGCTCGGCCGGGGATTGGGGGCGGCGGCCTCGGGGCGGGTCCGGCGGGCCGACGACGGCGGGGGGCTCACCCCGGAGCAGGCCGACAGGGCGCCCGTGGCGAGCGTGAGGCCGCCGGCGAGCAGGGCCCGGCGGCGCCACAGTCCTGAGGTGTCCATCGCGGGTCCCTCCCGGTACGCGGCTACGTCCCGGTGACTATCGGACGCGGACCGGCCGGTCCGGGCGCAGGCGCGAGCGGGGGCCGCCGCGGTTACCACCGACGGCCCACACGGGCGGCAGGGGGCCTCACCCGTCGGGCAACGGGCGGGCCTCCAGCGGATGGGCGGGGGCCTGGTGGCCGCCCGAGGGCATCATGCGCACCTCGCCCTGATCGCTGATCTCCGCGCGGACGATCCCGCTGGCGTCGGCGTAGACCGGGTGGCCGCCCGGCCCCGACGCGTCCGTGCGGTCGACCACGACGATGTCCTCGCCCGTTCCGCTCGCGGCGGGGAAGGCCAGCTCGTACCGTCTCACGCTCATCTGCGCACTCCCGTCGGTGCCCCCTCCTACGCCTCCCATCCTGGGCCGCCCCCGGCCTTCCCGCCCGTCGGAACCCCCTCGCCGGCCGCTACACCCCGGTCGCGCAGATCACGTCGTACGGCCGTCCCACCGACAGGGTCAGCTCCATCGGCTCGGTCGTCCCGGCGGGGCACTGTCCCTTCTCCTTGACGAGGTCGAGCACCCGGAAGCCGCCCGACCCGGCGGAGGAGCAGGCCACCTCCTGGGCCGTGGAGCTGACGCAGTCGCCCTTCACCAGCTGCCCGCCGCCGGCGCCCGCGTCACCGGGGTGGCTGCCGGAGAGGTTGCGCCCGCAGACGGTGCTCGTGGGGATCCCGCCGTGGCTGTTCTTGCCGTAGGACACCGACACGCGGATCATCACGTCCGTCCCGGCCGGGCACTGGACGGAACCGGCCAGGATGCCCGCCGCTCCTATCTCCAGGGCCTTGAAGGTGGCCTTGGAGTCGCCGCAGTCGAACCTGCGGTAGCCGTCCGGGGCGTTGGCGGGGTCGGGTCCGCCGCAGGTGCCGACCTCCCAGGAACCGCTGTCCTTCGAGGACGAGCCGGACGAGGGCGAGCAGCCCGAGAGCGCGAGGGCGGCGGACAGGGCGAGGACCGAGGCGAGGGCGACCGCCCCGGGGACCCCGCGCTCGCGCCGGTGGCCGGGGGCGTCGCCGGGGGTGGTGCCGTGCTGAACCATGATGCTCCTCATCAGTGCGTGGTCTGCGGTGCGCCGGTCGCGGCAAGTAACGCAGTGGCGCCACCATCGCGACCGTCAAGTACTACCTTCGCGAAGGCCTGTTGGCGAACGGACACCGGGTCAGCGCGACGACGGCGGACTACGACGAGACGCACCTGCGCCGACTGCGCCTGGTCCGCACGCTGGTCCAGGTCGGTGGGAGGAATCGGCCCGCCGCTACGGCCTCTCCTGATCCGGCGGCCCGTAGTCACCCGGCGGCCCGTAGCCCCGGGCGGCGGCGACCTCGGGGGCCAGGGCGGCGAAGGCGCGCGCGGCGGCGCTCAGGTACCCGCCGTCCCGGCGCAGCAGGCAGACCGTGCGCGGGGGCAGCGGCGGGGTCAGGCGGACCCGCGCCAGCCGGGGGTGGTCGTCTGTCACCGCGTCGGGCAGGACCGTGGCCAGCGGGGTCCGCTGGACCAGCTCGGTCAGCGCCTGCACGGAATTGGCCTCCACCGCGATGCGCGGCCGGACCCCGTGCGCCGCGAGGTGGGCGTCGATGTGCTTCCGCGTGGCGAAGTCACCGCTCAGCAGCGCGAGTTGCCGGTCGGCCAGGGCGGAGACCGGGAGCGGGCCGGGCCCCGGCGCGGGGGTGGCCCCGGCGACCACCAGACCCAGGGTCTCCGTGAACAGTCCGGTCGCGGCGATGCCCGGCGGGTGCGCCCCGCGGAAGGCGATGCCGAGGTCGGTGTCATCGGCCAGCAGGGCGGACTCGATGCGGTCCTGGGGCATCTCCCGCACCTCCACGGTGATGCCGGGGTGCGCCTCGTGGAGGGACGCGAGGAGCGGCCCGAGGAGGTAGGCGGTGAACGTGGGGGTCAGGGCGAGGCGCAGGTGGCCCCGGGTGAGGTCGGCGAGGTCGCGCACCGCGCGCTCGGCCGCCGCGAGGTCGCGCAGCGCCCGCCGCGCGTGCTCCGCGTAGACGGCGCCCGCGTCGGTGAGGCGCACCGAGCGCCCCCCGCGGTTTAGGAGCTGCACCCCCACCGTCCGCTCCAGCTGCTTGATCTGCTGGGACAGCGTCGGCTGGGAGATCCGCAGCTCTTCCGCGGCGCGGGTGAAGTTGCGGTGCTCGGCGACCGCCAGCAGGTAGCGCAGATGACGCAGTTCCAAGGTCATGCGGACAACTATAGATGGCATCGATGAGAAGCATCGATTTCATGTCTTGGACACTATGACCGCTGGTCATGCATGGTGAAACACGTCAGCCCCACGGGGTGGATCCCAGCAGAACGGGAGTGACCATGCACGATCTCACCGAGGGCGTCGAACGGTTCCGGCACGACGTCTTCCCCGCCAAGGCGGCGCTCTTCGCGGAGCTCGCGGCCACCCACCGCCCGAAGACCCTGTTCATCGGCTGCTCCGACGCCCGCGTGGTGCCCGAGCTGATCACCCAGAGCGAGCCGGGCGAGCTGTTCGTCATCCGCACCGCGGGCAACCTCATTCCCGCCCACACGCCCGGCGCCGACGGGGTCGCGGCCAGCGTCGAGTACGCCGTCGCCGTCCTAGGCGTCAGCGACATCGTGGTCTGCGGCCACTCCGCCTGCGGCGCGATGACCGCCCTGGCCGAGGGCCACGACCTCAGCGCCGCCCCGGCGGTCGCCGAGTGGCTGCGCCACGCGGACGCCTCCGTGGCCCGCACCGCCCCGGCCGGGGACGCCCCGTACGCGGTGGACGCGCTGATCCGGGAGAACGTACGGGCCCAGCTGGCCAATCTGGCCACCCACCCCTCGGTGGCCCGCGCGCTCGCGGGGCGCGAGGTGACCCTGCACGGCTGGGTCTACGACATCCCCTCCGGGGCCGTCGAGCGGCTCGACGGCGCGGGCCGTCCCGTCACCCTCGCGGCCTGACCGCCGCCCCGCACGCCCTCGTAAATCCCGCACGCCCTCGTAAACCCCGCACGCCCCGTACGCCCTGTACGCCTTCGAAAGGAACCCGTCCCATGACGCACGCCCAGTTCGCCCCCGCCGTCCGTGAGCGGATCGCCGACGCGGCCGTCGAGGCCAAGGTCCGCAAGAACCTGACCTGGCGCCAGATCGCCGACGTCACCGGCCTGTCCGTGGCCTTCGTCACCGCCGCCGTCCTCGGCCAGCACCCGCTGCCCGAGCCCGCCGCGAAGGCCGTCGCCGAACTCCTCGGCCTGGACGAGGACGCCGCGATGTGGCTGCGGACCATCCCCACCCGGGGCTCCATCCCGGGTTCGGTCCCGACCGACCCGACGATCTACCGCTTCCACGAGATGCTCCAGGTCTACGGCACCACCCTCAAGGCCCTGGTCCACGAGGAGTTCGGCGACGGCATCATCAGCGCCATCAACTTCCGCCTCGACGTGCGGAAGGTCGCCGACCCCGACGGCGGCGAGCGCGCCGTGATCACCCTCGACGGCAAGTACCTCCCGACCAAGCCCTTCTGACCGGAGGCCGGAAGGCACGGGCCACACGGGCCGCACGGGCCGCACGCGCCGGATCCGTATGCGTGAAGGGGTGGATTCCGTTGGCTGAACCGGAATCCACCCCTCGTGGGAAGCGGGACCTGCGGGCCTGCGGCGGCGCCGGCCGCAAGCCGGCCGGGCCGCTACTCGAAGCGGGCCGTGTCGCCCGCTCCGCGGCGTACGATTTCGGCCTCGCCGCCGGAGAAGTCGATGACGGTCGTCGGCCGGGTGCCGCATTCCCCGGAGTCCAGGACGGCGTCCACCACGTGGTCCAGCCGCTCCTTGATCTCCCAGCCCTGCGTCAGCGGCTCCTCCTCGTCCGGCAGCAGCAGCGTGCTGGACACCAGCGGCTCGCCGAGCTCGGCGAGCAGCGTCTGGGTGACCAGGTGGTCCGGGATCCGCACGCCGACCGTCTTCTTCTTCGGGTGCATCAGCTGCCGCGGCACCTCGGAGGTGGCCTTCAGGATGAACGTGTAGGCGCCGGGCGTCGCCGCCTTGATCGCCCGGAACACGTCGTTGTCGATGTGCACGAACTGGCCCAGCTGCGCGAAGTTCTGGCACACCAGGGTGAAGTGGTGCCGGTCGTCGAGGGCCCGGATCGTACGGATCCGGGCGAGCCCGTCCCGGTTGCCGAGCTGGCACCCCAATGCGTAACAGGAGTCGGTCGGGTACGCGACGAGCGCACCCGCGCGGATGCTGTCGGCCACGCTGCTGATGGTGCGCCGCTGAGGGTTCTCGGGGTGCACGTCGAAGTACTTCGCCATCCGCCGAGCCTACGTGACCGGATCCGCCCCCTCCGCCATCCCGTGGGCCCGGCGGGGACGTCCGGGGCAGGGGGCCTGCTCCGTACGGGTTCTCTTGGGGCGCCCGTTCGGCCCCAGGGCCGAGTTTACGATCATCGTTTCGGCTTCAGGTCGTTTTGATGCTGCCATCCGGCGGTGGGCGATCTGGGAGGGCTGCGTGGCGAAGTCACGGACCAAAGCATGGAGCGCGGTGGCCGCGGTGACGGGCGCCGTACTGACCGTCGCCGCCGCGCCGGGCCAGCCCGCCGTGTTCCAGGGCGCCCCGGAAGGAGCCGCTGCGGGGCCGGGCCGGGAAGCCGCGGTCACCCTGCTCGTGGGCCGGGCCGTGGACAGCGGCCGGGCCGGCGGCGCCGACTGGTGCGAAGCCGGGGCCTTCCGGTTCGGCAGGTGCGGGGACTGGCGGGAGCAACGGGTGCTGGCCACCGCCCGCGGAGCCGGATCCGTCCTGCACGACCCAGCCGGCGCCCGCACCGAAACCCTGCCCACCGATGCCGGCGGCCCGCTGGAGATCGCCCTCGCCACGGCCCGGGCCGGCAGCCTCACCGACGTCACCGTCCAGGACGGACACGGCCGCCACCTGGCGGGGGCCCTCGCGCGGGGCGGCGGCCACTGGCGCAACACCGAGCCCCTGCGGGCGGGGGAGTACTACACCGTCCGGGTCGGCGCCCAGGACGGCGGCGGCACCCCGGTCGGCGTCACCCTGGCCTTCCGGACCGCGCCCCCGGCCGACGGGGGCAGGCTCACCGCCGAGTTCGGGCCCGGCCCGGGCGCGTACGGGGCGGGGGAGATCGTGACGGCCGCCCTCAGCCACCCGGTCCCCGGCGCGGACGCCGACGCCCGCGCGCGCGTCGAGGCCGCCCTCCAGGTCACCTCGGAGCCGCAGGTCGAAGGCGCCTGGCACTGGGTCGACGATTCCACCCTGCACTTCCGGCCGCGCACCTACTGGCCCGCCCACGCCGTGGTCAGGGTCCGCAGCGGACTCGACGGGGTCGAGCTCGGCGACCACCGGTACGGAGGCCCCTCCGAGCCCCTGGAGTTCACCGTCGCCGACCGGATCGAGGCCGTCACCGACTCCGCCGCCCACGAGATGACGGTGCGCCGCAACGGCCGCGTCATCCGGACCATCCCGGTCACCACCGGCAAGGCCGGGTTCCTCACCCGCAGCGGCATCAAGGTCGTGCTGGGCAAGGAGCCCAAGGTCCGGATGCGGGGGGACACGGTCGGCATTCAGAAGGGCACCAAGGAGTTCTACGACCTGCCCGTCCAGTACGCGACCCGCGTGACCTGGAGCGGCGAGTACATCCACGCGGCGCCCTGGTCGGTGGAGTCGCAGGGCGAGGAGAACGTCAGCCACGGCTGCACGGGCATGAGCACCGAGGACGCCGCCTGGTTCTTCGACACGGTCCGCGAGGGGGACATCGTCGAGGTGGTCAACAGCGGCGGTGAGCGGATGCCGCCCTTCGCGAACGGTTTCGGCGACTGGAACATGGACTGGGCCGCCTGGACCGAGGGCAGCGCCCTGTCCCCGTCCACCACCCCGGCGGCCCTCACCCCCTCCCGCCTCACCGCCTCCCGTCTCACCCCGACGACGTGACCCACCCCCACGACCCCTCCCCCCGCCACCCCCCGGACCCGCCCGGCCCCCGGCCCCGGTTCGCCGCCCCGCCCCCGGTCCGGCCCTCCGCGCCGACGCAGGCCGGGGACGCGGGCCCGGTCCCGGGTACCGCCCCGGACGCGGGCCCCGGGCCCGGGTGCCGGCCGCGCCGCGCGCTGTTCGCGGGCGCGGCCGGGAACTTCGTCGAGTGGTACGAGTTCGGCGTCTACGGCTCCTTCGCCACCGTCATCGCCGCCCGCTTCTTCACCCCGGACCACCCGTCGGCGGACCACCCGTCGGGGCCGGCCGCCCCGCTCCTGGCCACCTACGCCTCCTTCGCGGTGGCCTTCTTCTTCCGCCCCGCCGGAGCCCTGCTCTTCGGCCGCCTCGCCGACCGGGCCGGCCGCCGCCCCGTCCTGATCCTGGTGATCGGCCTGATGACCCTCGCCACCACCCTGATCGGCCTCCTGCCGGCCCGGGAGACCGCGGGCGCCGCCGCGCCGTGGCTGCTCGTCCTGCTGCGCGCCCTGCAAGGCCTTTGCGCCGGAGGGGAGTTCGGCGGCGCCGTGGCCCTGATGACCGAACACGCCCCGCCGGGCAGGCGCGGCCGTTACGGGGCCTGGCAGTCCCTCACCGTCGCCCTCGGCCTCCTCGCCGGGGCGGCGGTCGCCGCCCTGCTGGCCTCGCTGCTCTCCCCGGCGGCCCTGAACGCCTGGGGCTGGCGCGTCCCGTTCCTCCTCGCCCTCCCGATGGGCCTGGCCGTCCTCGCCCTGCGCACCACCCTCCCCGAGCCCCCGCCCGCCGCCCCCGCGCCGCCTCCGGCCGCCGGGCCGGGCGCCCGGAGCGGGGTGGGGCGGGCCGTCGTGCTGGGGGTCGGGCGGGTCATGGGGTGGTCGGCGGCGGGGTACACCTTCCTCGTGGTGCTGCCCTCGTACCTGCAGTCCGCGCTCGGCGCCTCCTTCCGGGAGGCGCTGACCGCCACCGCCCTCGCCAACCTCGGCTTCGCCGCCTCGATCCTCCCCGCCGGGATGCTCAGCGACCGCGTCGGCCGGCGCCCCGTCATGCTCGGCGGGGCCCTCCTCGTCGCCGGCTGCGCGCTGCCGCTGCTGCACCTCCTCCAGCACCCCGCCACCCCCGCCGCCGCCAAGGCCGCCGCCCTGCTCGCCGCTGGCGCCGCCGTCGGACTGCTCGCCGGGCCCGGCCCCGCCATGCTCGCGGAGATGTTCCCCGCGTCCGTGCGCTGCACCGGCCTCGCCGTCTCCTACGCCCTCGCCAACGCCGTCTTCGCCGGCTGCGCGGGCCTCGTCATTACCGCCCTGACCGCCGCCACCGGCGACCCCGACGTCCCCGCCTACTACGCCGGCGGCCTGTGCGCCCTCAGCGTCCCCGCCCTTGCCACCCTGCGCGGCGACGACCACCTGCGGCCGCTGCGATGAGGGTCATCGGCCTGATGTCGGGCACCTCGTACGATGCCGTCGACGCCGCCGCCGCCGACCTCACCCTCGACCCGGACGGCACCACCCTGCGCCTGGTCCCGCTGGGCATGGTCAGCGCCCCCTACGAGGACACCCTGCGGGCCGCCCTCGCCGCCGCCCTGCCGCCCGCCCCCACCACCCTGGGCGACGTATGCCGCCTCGACACCCGCATCGGCCGGGCCTTCGCCGCCCTCGCGCTCCGCGCGGACCGCGAACTGTGCGACGGGCAAGCCGAGTTGGTGGCCTCCCACGGGCAGACCGTCTTCCACTGGGTGGACGCCGGACAGGTCCGCGGAACCCTCCAGCTCGGCAGCCCCGCCTGGATCGCCGAGGCCACCGGCCACCCCGTCGTCAGCGACTTCCGTCCCCGGGACGTCGCCGCCGGGGGCCAGGGCGCCCCGCTCGTCAGCCTGATCGACCTCATGCTGCTGCGCGGCCGCCCCGGCACCCCCGCCGCCCTCAACGTCGGCGGCATCGCCAACCTCACCGCCCTCCCGCCGGGCGGCCCGCCCGTGGCCTTCGACACCGGCCCGGGCAACGCCCTGCTCGACGCCGCCGTACGCGAACTCACCGCGGGCCGCCTCGACTACGACGAGGACGGCGCCCTCGCCGCCGCCGGACGGGTCCACGAACCGCTCCTGCTGCGCCTGCTCGCGGAACCGTACTACCGGCGGCCCGCCCCCAAGACCACCGGCAAGGAGCTCTTCCACCCCGGCCACCTGCGCACCGCCCTGGCGCCCTTCCCCGGCCTGCCGCCGCAGGACGTACTGGCCACCCTCACCCGGCTCACGGCCCGCACCGTCGCCGACGCGCTGCGCCCCCTGCGCGCCACCGAGGTCATCGCCTCCGGGGGAGGTACCCGCAACCCCGTGCTCATGGCCGCCCTGCGCGAGGAACTGCCCCCGCACACGGCCCTGCTGGGCTCCGACGCGCTCGGTCTGCCCGCCGCCGCGAAGGAGGCGTACGCCTTCGCCGTGCTCGGTTTCCTCACCCTGCACGGCCTGCCCGGCAACGTCCCCGACTGCACCGGCGCCCACGGCCCCCGCGTCCTGGGCTCCCTGACCCCGGGCCGCCGTCCGCTGCGCCTCCCGCCCACCCCGGCCCGCCCGCCCCACACCCTCACCATCGCTCCCGCTCCCGCTCCCGCTCCCGTCTCCGGCTGAACGGCCTTTTCCCTTACGGCTCACACGTCGCGGTGATCGCGCCGGGTGGCACGCGCGGGCGGCCATATCGCCGCGGCACCACGACGGCACGAGTGCGCCACCAGTGGGCTCGAAAAGACTTCCGGGGTCCACATCCGCGTACCCACGCGTCCAGCCCTCCGGCACGTGAGGCGCCGGGAGACCCACCACGGGGGAACAGTGATCACTCGACGGACCGCACTCAGGGCAGGCGTGGCCGCCACCAGCATCGTCGGCACGGGCGGCATGCTGCTGCCCGCCGTCACCGCCACCGCGACCGAGCCCCGCGCCGCCGCGGCCGAGCTCGACGTCACCGGCATAGCCAAGTTCACCCAGCGGATGCCGCTCGCGCCCGTCCTCCAGCCCTACCTCACCACCAGCACCACCAGCTACTACCGGATGGACCTGAAGGAAGTCTCCAAGGAGATCGTGCCGGGCCTGACCACCCGCGTGCGCACCTTCAACGGCTCCTTCCCGGGCCCCGTCATCAAGGCCGAGTCGGGCCGCCGCGTCGTGGTCCGGCAGACCAACTCCCTCTCCGTGCCCACCTCGATCCACCTGCACGGCGCCCACGTCCCGCAGGACAGCGACGGCTCCCCGATGGACGTGATCGCCCCGGGCGGCGGCAGCAAGACGTACACGTACCCCAACACCCAGCCGCACGCGAACCTGTGGTTCCACGACCACGCCCACCACATGGAGTCGGAGAACGTCTTCCGCGGCATGACGGGCACCTACATCCTCACCGACGACATCGAGCGGCGCCTGCGCCTGCCCTCCGGCAATTACGACATCCCGATCTCGCTGCGCGACGCCCGCTTCGACACGAGCGGCGAACTCATCTACGAGATGGGCGACTTCCACAACCGCAACGCGATCCTCGCCAACGGCAAGCCCTGGCCCTACTTCGAGGTGGCGGCCCGCAAGTACCGCTTCCGCTTCACCAACACCGCCAACCAGCGGTTCTTCGGCCTGCGCCTCGCCGACGACTCGGAGATCGTGCAGATCGGCACCGACGGCGGCCTGCTGCCCGCCCCGCACCGTACGAACACGGTCGCCATCAGCCCGGGCGAGCGCGCGGACGTCGTCATCGACTTCTCCCGCTACCCCGTCGGCAGCACCATCGAGCTGGTCAACAAGGACGTCGCACCCTTCGAATCGGCGGACACGGTCGGCAAGGTCATCCAGTTCCGGATCACCCGCGCCGCGCACGACAACAGCGTCGTCCCCGACACCCTGCGCACCCTGCCGCCGCTCCCCGCCGCCACCGTGACCCGCGACTTCGACATGCGGATGGACGAGACCGGCAGCCCGGGCAGCCAGGCGTACATCAACGGCAAGACGTACGACATGGACCGGATCGACACCGAGATCGCCTACGGTGCCACCGAGATCTGGACCGTGAAGAACAGCAACAGGTTCGCCCCGCACAACTTCCACATGCACCTGGTGCAGTTCCGGGTGCTGGAGCGCAACGGCCAGCCGGTGACCGCCGGCTCCGAGACCGGCCTCAAGGACACCGTCCCGCTGAAGCCGGGCGAGACCGTCAAGCTCCAGGCCACCTTCACCGGGTACCGCGGTACGTACGTCTACCACTGCCACCTGTTCGACCACGGCGCCATGGGCATGATGGCGAACATGCGCATCTCCTGACGCTCCCGCACTCTTCCTCCTGCCCGCCCCCGCCCGCCCCGGTGGACGTACCGTCCGCCGGGGCGAGGCCGTTGCCGGAGCCCGGCCTTGATCGTTTGGTGTAGGACGGTACTGAGAGTCGCGTCGGCCGGGGCGCTGACGGCGCTGCTCGGCCGCCCGGCGACGGGGACGGGGACGACCGCGAGCCCTGCTCCCGGGGCCGGGGCCGGTGCCGGTGCCGGGGGAGTGGTCCGGCTGCGGCTCACCCGCGCCACCAACGGGGCCGCCACCGCCACCGCCGACCGGGTCGTCGCCGAAGTGCAGGGCCGCTGATCGGCGCGGACCCGGCTCTCGCCGCCGACCCCCGGGTCACGGACCTCATGCCGCCCTGGGACGCCGACGTCATCCGCGCGGCCGCCGCCCAGCCGCCGACCGCGGTCCAACTCGCCTCCCTGGAGCGGGAGACCGGCGTCTAGCGGCGGATCCTCGCGGGCGGCGGGCGCGTCGCGCTGGGCACCGACGCACCCCTCACCCCGGTCGGCCTCCACCTCCACCTCGCCCTGCGCGCCCTGCACCGCTACGGGTTCACCCCGGCCGAGGCCCTCACCACCGCCACCCGCACCCCGGCCCGGGTCTTCGGCGTCGCCGGCCGCCTCGGCACCGTGGAACCGGGCAAGCTCGCCGACCTCACCGTCATCGACGGCGACCCGTTCAGCGACTTCGACGACCTCGTGCGCGTCCGGGCGGCGGTGACGGGCGGAGCCGTCCACGAACGCAGGGCCCTGGAGCGCACGGTGGCCGGAGCCGCCCGCACCGCCGGACCCGCCCCCGACTGGCAGCCGGTCCTGCGCCAGATGCTCCGCGACGGCTGCTGCACCCCGCATCCCCCCGGCTACCGGCCCTGACGGATCAGGGGGGTTATCCCCACCCCGGGGCGACCGGGCTGCCGGATGGGGCCGGAGGCCGCGGGCAACGAGGCTTGCCCCATGACGACTTCCAGGAACAAGGCCCTGCTCCTCGCCCTCTGCGCCGCCACCGCCGCCACCACCCTGAGCGCCACGCTCCCGGCGGCGGCCACCGCCACCACCACGGCCACGGCGGCCGGAGCGGACGCGGCGGCCGGAGCGGGCGCCCCGGTGCCCCGGCTCGTCTGGCACCCCTGCGCCAAGGCGGGCGGCCCCGCCACCCAGGAGTGCGCCGACCTGCCCGTCCCCCTCGACTACGCGGACCCCTCCGGCCCCCAGATCAAGGTCGCCGTCTCCCGCGTCCGCAGCGACCGCCCCGCGGCCCGCCGCGGCGCGCTCGTCGTGATCCCCGGCGGCCCGGGCGGCTCGGGCGTCCAGCGCCTGACGCAGAAGGGCGAGGCGCTGCGCGGCCAACTGGGCGGCGCCTACGACCTCGTCACCTTCGACCCGCGCGGCGTCGGCGCCAGCACCACCGCCTCGTGCGGCCTCGCCCCCGGCGACCGCTACCTCACCAGCCTGCGCGCCTGGCCGGCCGCCGACGGGGACGTCTCCGAGAACCTGGCCCGCGCCCAGCGCATCGCCGAGGCCTGCGCCGCCAACGGCGGCCCCGTGCTGCGTAGTTTCACCACCGCCAACCAGGTCCGCGACATGGACCGGCTGCGCGAGGCCCTCGGGGAGAGCAAGCTCTCCGCCTGGGGGGTCTCGTACGGGACCTACGTGGGCGCCGTGTACGCGCAGAAGTACCCCCAGCGCACCGACCGCTGGGTCCTCGACAGCAGCGGCGACCCCGACCCGGCCCGCGTCGCCCGGGGCTGGCTCGCCAACATGGCGCAGGGCGCCGAGGACCGTTTCCCCGACTTCGCCGCCTGGGCCTCCCACCCCGACCGCGACAAGGACGGCCTGCGCCTGGCGCGGAACGCCGAGGACGTGGAGCCCCGCCTGCTGGCCCTGGCCGCCTCCCTGGACCGCACGCCGAGGCCGTCCACCACCCCCGGCGTCCCCCTGACCGGCAACGGCCTGCGCCAGACCCTCCAGAACGCGCTCTACAGCGATTCCGCCTTCCCCGCCCTCGCGCGGCTCCTCGTCTCCCTCGACGACCCGGCGGCCACCCCCGTCCTGCCGCCGGAGCTGGCCCGGCCGATGCGCGACGAGGACGCCGCCCAGCTCGTCGGGGTGCTCTGCAACGACGTGTCCTGGCCGCGCGACAGCGCCGCCGCGGGTCAGCGCGCCGTCGACGAGGACCGGGCGCGGCACCCCCTCACCGCCGGTATGCCGGTGAACGTGCTGCCCTGCGCCTTCTGGAAGACCGCCCCCGCGCAGAAGCCGACCCGGATCACGGCGGAGGGTCCCTCCGACATCCTGATGATCCAGAGCCGCCGCGACCCGTCCACGCCCCTGTCCAAGGGGCTGAAGATGCGCGAGGCCCTGGGCGCGCGGGCCGTCCTGGTCACCGTCGAGCAGGGCGGCCACGGCCTCTACCTCGGCAACGGCAACGCCTGTGGCGACCGCACCGTCACCACCTTCCTCACCACCGGCGAGCGCCCCGCGCACGACACCACCTGCGCCAACTGAGCCCGCGCCGGAGTTCGCACCTGATCCCGCACCTGATCCCGCGCCGCGCGCGTCACGGGCGCGGCCCGGACCGCGGTGGTTGACTGGTGCGCATGCCGCTCGACACCTACGGGGTGCTCTCGGGGACCCTGCGCAGCCACTTCCGCGACCAGCCCGACACCCAGGGGCAGTGGTTCCACGTCAACCTGGAGGTCGACGCGCCCGCCGGCCGCTACCGCTGCGCCGTCGACGTGGACAGCAAGGAGTCCGCCACCGGTGTCCGGTGGAAGGCCTTCGTCCTGGCGGCCTCGGTGCTCGACCCGCTGCCCGCGCTGGCCCCCGGCTACCACGAGCTGTCGGCCTCCTCCGGCTCGGGCGCCGTCGACTACCTGCGCCACCCGGCCCTCGCGGACCGCCCCGGCTGCCTCTTCGTACGCCGCCCGCCCGCGTGGCTCCAGTCCCTCCTGGACCGGTTCGACCCGCCCCGGCCCTGGGTCTCGGGTTCCAACCTCGACGCCGCCGCGGCCCTCGAACCGATCCTCGTCCCGGGCCGGCCGGTCCTGGTCCTCGGCCAGCCCTTCGACCACGGCGGCCTGGGCATGCACAACATCCACCAGAACCAGGGCGATCCGTACGGCAGCCGGTGGTGGGCCGACAACGGCACCTGGCAGGACGGGGCCACCTTCACCCGGCGCCCCGACGGCCGCTACGACGTGTTCCTGAACAGGTTCTCCAGCCAGGCCGACCGGACCGGCCCGGACGGCCATCCCCTCTGAGCCGGTCCGAGCCGGTCCGAGCCATCCGAGCCGCCAGAGAATTCTTGACCGATCGTTCCAGACGGTCTTATGATCTTGTGCATGGCCAGGACCAAGGAATTCGATCCGGACGCCGTGCTGCAGTCGGCCCTCGAGCTGTTCTGGCGGCGCGGCTACGAAGCGACCTCGGTCGCCGACCTCGTCGAACACCTCGGCATCGGCCGCGCCAGCATCTACGCGACCTTCGGCAGCAAGCACGAGCTGTACCTGCGGGCCCTGGACCGGTACGCCGAGTCCGTCGACCCCCTGCTGCTCGGTGACCTGTCCCGGCCCGGGCCCGCTCTGCCCGGGGTGCGGGCGCTGGTCCGGCGCTTCGCGGCCGAGGCGGCCTCTCCGGCCGACCGGAGAAACGGCTGCTTCGTCACCAACACCGCCGCCGAACTGGCCTCCCGGGACACGGCCGCGGCGCGCCGCGTCGAGACCAGCTGGGACCGGCTCGAAACCCTGCTCCACGCCGCCCTCGAACGGGCCCGGGCGCAGGGCGAGCTGCCCGAGCGGCGCGATCCCCGCGCACTGGCCCGGCTGCTGCTCGTGGTGCTGCAAGGGGTACGGGTCGTCGGCAAGGCCTCGGACGACCCGGCCCGGGTGCGCGACGCGGCCGAGCAGGCCTTGGCCCTGCTGGACTGAACACCGTCCGTACGGGGGAGCCTTCGGGCTCCCTTTTTCCGGACTCCATACTAGACCGAACGTTCAAATATAGGAGCCACTGACATGCAGGACCGCTTCACCGGCAGGACCGCCCTCGTCACCGGCGCGGGCACCGGCCTCGGCCGCGCCATCGCCCTCGCCTTCGCCGCCGAGGGGGCGTCCGTCGTCGCCGCCGGACGCACCGCCGCCCGGCTGGAGGAGACGGTCGCCCTCATCGAGGCGGCGGGCGGCACGGCCGCCGCCGTCACCGCCGACGTCACCGACTCCGACAGCATGCGCGACCTCGTCGCCGCGACCACCGACCGCTTCGGCACCCTCGACATAGCCGTCAACAACGCCGGGATCCTGCGCGGCACCGGACCCGCCGCCGACATCGCCCAGGAGGACTGGGACGCCGTCCTGCGCACCAACGTCACCGGCGTCTGGCTGGCGATGAAGCATCAGATCGCCCACATGCGGGACAACGCCGGCGGCGCCATCGTCAACGTCTCCTCCAACCTCGGCGCCCACCAGCGCATCCCCGGCGCCGCCGCGTACATCACCTCGAAGGCGGCCGTCGCCGCCCTCACCCGGGCCACCGCCCTGGACCACATCGCGGACGGCGTGCGCATCAACGCCGTCAGCCCGGGCGCCGCCGCCGGACCCATGTCGCTGAAGCCGGGCGAGACGGAGGCCGGCCGCGCCGAGCGGGTCAAGAACGAGAACCCGCTCGGCCGGGTCGCGGAGGCCGAGGAGGTCGCCGCCGCCGTGCTCTACCTCGCCTCGCCCGCCGCCGGTTCGGTCGTCGGGGCCGACCTCGTCGTCGACAGCGGCTCCTCGGCCTGACCCCGCACCCGGATTCAGCCCCGGCGGGCCGGATCCGGCAACGGGTTCCCCTCGCACTCCGCGTCGGCGGCCGGCAGCCGGCCGCCGGCCAGGAACCCCATCACGTACCCGTCCACGCAGGCGTTGCCCGCCTGGTAGGCGCCGTGGTCCCCGCCCCGGACGGTGACCAGGCGCGAGCCGGCCAGCGCCCGGTGGGCGCGCAGGGCGCCCTCGTAGTGGGTCGCCGGGTCGTGCGTGGAGTTGAGCATCAGGACGGGCGGCAGCCCGCGTCCCGTCACCTCGACGCGGGGCGCCCGGGACCGGGGCCACTGTGCGCAGACCGCCGCGTAGGCCAGCTCCCGCGCCCCGGCCAGGGGGCGGTCGGCGGAGTCGGCCGCGCTCCGCGCCACCCACCCGCCCAGGTCACGGCTCCACGGGGTGTCCTGGCAGACGACGGCGAAGAAGTCCGCCGCGAACTCCGCCCCCATGGGGTGCTTCAGCTTCGCGGCGAGGGCCTGCCGGGTGGCCGGCGGGGCCGCCTCGGGGTGCTCCAGTACGCCGAGCACCGCCGCGAGGTCGGGGAAGCGGTCGCCGTCGTAGAGGATGCTCGTCGCGGCGGCGTCGAGGCGGTCCGCGGTGACCGGCGTCCCCTCCAGGTCCAGCGGGCGTTCGCGCAGCGCCGCGCGCACCCGCTCGTAGCTCGCCTTCGCCTGCGCGGGGGTGGCGCCCAGGTGGTAGACCGAGTCGTTCTTCGCCAGCCACGGCAGGAAGTCCTCCTCGAAGCGCCGCTGGAAGCTCAGCGGCTGCCCCGTCATGAAGGACTCCCACCCGTCGGCGAAGTCGACGTTGCTGTCGAGGACCATCCGGTCCACCCGGCGCGGGAACTCCGTGGCGTAGTAGGCCCCGAGGAAACTCGCGTACGACGGCCCGTAGTAGGAGACCTGCCGCGCGCCGAGCAGCGCCCGGTACAGGTCCATGTCGTGGACGGCCTGGTCGGTGGTGATGAAGGGCAGCAGACCGCCCGAGGCGCGGCGGCAGTCGGCCACGAAGCCCCGCGCCCGCTCCAGCGTCGCCGCCACCGCGCGCGGCGAGCGGTCGCGCAGGTCGCCGCCCGCGAACATGGCGTCGACCGTGTCCTGGCCGGAGCAGACCACGTTCGTACTGGCCCCGACCCCGCGCTGGTCGAAGCCGACGATGTCGTACGTGGCCGCCAGCTCCGGCGCGTACGCGGCCAGCCCGGCGGGCCGGCCCAGCCCCGAGGCGCCGGGGCCGCCGGCCGCCATCATCAGGACGCCGCGCGGGGCGGCGGGGCCGGTGGCCCGGTGCCGGGAGACCGCGACGGTGAGGTCGGGGCCGGTGCCGGGGTGGTACCAGTCCCGCGGCACCGTCATCCGGGCGCATTCGAGCGAACCGGACTGGCAGGGCTGCCAGTCGAGACGCTGCTGCGCGTACCGGGCGGGTACGGGCGGCGCGCCGGCGGCCGCCGCGGCGGCGGCGTTCGCGGGAGCGGCGGGCAGGGCGGCCAGGGCGAGGAGCCCGCACGCGGCGGCCGTGGCCCACCGCGCGGGCTTCCTGAAGAGGTGCATGGGAAGGTGTCCCCCCGTGGGAGTGGATCGGTCACCCCTCACCCTCCCGGCCCGCGCCGCCCGGGACGATCCCCCTGGCACCCGTTCCGGGGGTGGTGCTGGTGCCACCCCCGCGAGCGCCCGCCCCGGTCAGGCGGGGCGGCGGACCAGGTGCGTCGTGAGGTGGTGCTGGAGGGGCTGCCCCACCGCCGCCATGTCGTGTACGACCATCAGCCGGTCACCGTCGAGGGCGTAGTGCCGCCGCGTCCCGGTGACCTCCTTGGCCTTCGGGGTCAGCGCCACCTGTTCGGTCCCGATCTCGATCTCCGCGCCGGACGCCCGCCCGGTGTACGTCTCCACGATGCCGGTCGGGTGCGCGAGCACCACCTCCAGAGAGGCGTCCGGGGCCACCCGCCACCATCCGGCCTCCCGCCCCGCGGGCCGTACCGGCACCCCGGAGCCGTCGATCAGCCAGGCGCGGGCCTCGTAGCGCAGGAAGGGGCGCCCGTCGTGGCTGAAGGTGACCTCCTGCTCGTAGCGGAAGTCCTGCTCCAGCGTCGGGTACTCGCCCCGCCCGCGCCCGTGCCACCGGCCGATCAGCCCGAGGACGGGCGCGAGCTGCGGGTGCGGCTCGGGGCCCTCGCCGAGGACGTGGGTGTCGGGGTACGGATTGTCCTGAACCGGATCGAACATGCTCACCTTGCCTGTGTGTGAAGTGCCTGGCGGCACGCAGCCTAGGCGCTGCCACCCCCGCCCGCCCGGCCGGGGCGCGGGTCCGAAATCCGCTGTGCGGGGTGGACTGGAACGTGCGGCACAGCGGCGTCGGCCACGTCCGCTTCGAGGCGAGGGCCGTTGCCCCTTGGGGGCGGGGGCCGGGCCGGCCGCGGGTCAGGCCACGAACTCCTCGTCTCCGTAGTGGACTTCGGCGCGGGTCCAGTCCACGCCGAGGGACTCCGTGAGCTTGCGGGCCAGGGGCAGGTCGGGGAGCGGGGCGATGAGCACGAGGCGGCCGTCGAGGGTGACCGAGCCGCCGCCCAGGTGTTCGCGCGCCTCGGGGTCCGCGAGCAGGGCGTCGCGCAGGCAGGTGGGGCTGACGCCGGGGGCCTGGATCTCCACCGCGTCGACGTCCGGCGACGTGCGCGGCAGGCAGCGGAAGGTCAGCACAGACTCCTGGTCGTACCGCTTGCCGATGACTTCGGCGAGCTGGTGCAGCCCGGCCGGGCCGACCCGGTCGAGGTCGAACCGGCGGGACCGCTCGTACGTGGCCTGCTGCTGCTCCCCGGACCAGAACACCCCGTCCAGCAGCGTCGAGTCGCCGGGCCGGGCGCCCTGCGCGCGGATGATGCCGCGGACCTCTCGGTCGAAGCCCGACAGGCGGGTCCTGAGCCGGGGGTCGGCCGGATCCGTGATGACCGCCGTGTTGTTCGTGGCGAAGACCTCCGCCGTCGGGCACCCCGCGTCGGCGGCCGAAGCGGTGCCCGCCCCCGCCGGACCCATCGCCAGGACCCCGACCGTCACCAGCGCCGGCAAACGCCTCATGCGTCAACTCCCCTTGGGCAGAACCTCGCCGAACCCTTCCTGAGCTGCGGCGGGGCCCATCCTAGGAGCGGGACGCGGCTCCCCGGGGCGGGATCAACCCGGATGGCCGACACACGCCCGCGTGCCTGACGCGCGCCGCGCGCGGGCGCTCACACGGCGACGGCCTCGATGACCGATGACAGCGCGGGCGTCGGCAGGATCCGGTGCAGCCGGAACCCGGCCCGGTCCAGCAGCCCCTCGAACTCGGCCGCGGTGCGCTCACGTCCGGTCGCGACCGTCAGCATGACGATGTCCATCTCCACGCCCGGATGCGGCACCCCGCCCCCCGGCAGGACGACGTCCACGACCAGCAGCCGGGCCCCGGGCGCCGCCGCCCGGCGTACGGAGCCCAGGATCCGCAGCGCGTCCTCGTCGTGCCAGTCGTGCAGGACGTGCTTGAGCAGGTAGAAGTCACCGCCGGACGGCACCGCCGTGAAGAAGTCCCCGCCCTCGGTGCGCCACCGGCCCGCGCGTCCGGGGCCGTCCAGCACGTGGCCGGCCACCGTCGCGGGCCGGTCGAAGAGCACCCCGCGCAGCGTCGGCCCCCGGTCGAGCACCGCCCGCAGCAGCCCGCCCCGGCCGCCCGCGACGTCGATCACCAGGGCGCCCTCGGGGAACGCGCAGCTCCCCGCGACCGGTTCGTCGTCGCGCCCGGAGAGCGAGGCCATTCCCGCGTCGAAGACCGCCCGGTCCCGGGGGGACACGAGCAGGTGCTCGAAGAACGGCACCCCGTGGGCCAGCTCGAAGGACGGCCGGGCGGTGCTCAGCGTCCCCGGCAGCTCGGCGGCGGCCCGCCAGAGCATCGGATCGGTGACCATCACCGCTGCGGCGTGCTGCGAGTCCACCGCGTCGGTGCGCAGCGGCCGCCCGGCCTCCTCCAGTACGAACGCGCCCCGTTCGTCCTCGTGGAACAGCCCGTGCGCCGCGAGCAGCCGCAGGACGCGCCGCAGGGCGCCGGCGTCGGTGCCGGTCCGGGCGGCGAGGTCCTCGGGGGTGCGCGCTCCGCCGGCGAGGTGGTCGGCGATCCGGTGGACGGCCACGGCCCGTAGCGCGGCGGCGTGGAAGTGCCCGTACATCACCTCGTGCAGTACGGACGGCGCGGAGCGGCGGGAGCGGCGGGAGCGGGCCAAGGGGTCGGTGCGGTCGGTGTGCTCGCCGGGGCTGGCCACAGTCGCGCTCCTGTCGGGTCAGGGGGGTGCCGCACCGCCATGGTCGCCCCGGTACCGGGCCCGCCGGGGCGCTTTCACCGCGACGGACCCCCCGTCAAGGCGACTTCAGGGCACGGGGACCGCGTCCGCCCCGGCCCCGCGGGCGGCCAGCTCCCCCAGCCGCACGAGGCGTTCGCGCGTCTCCTCGTCGAGCGGCACGTAGCTCACCAGCCGCGCCCCGGAGGCCGGTTCCAGCCACAGGTTGGTGTGCTCCACGTGCAGCAGGCCCACGAGGGGGTTGAGGATGTACTTCGCCTTCCCGCCCTGCCCGACCACCTCGTGCCGCGCCCACACCTCCCGGAACTCCTCCGACGCCGCCTCCAGCCGTGCCAGCAGCGCCTTCCACGCCGGCTCGGCCAGGTGCTCGGCCATCGCGGCCCGGAACTTGGCCGCCATCGTCCGGTTCGACTCGGGCAGGTTGACGACGGCCGCCCGCCAGTCCGGATCGGTGAACGCCAGCCACAGGCAGTTGCGGTCCTCGGGCGGCAGCCGGTCCAGATCGCACAGCAGCCGCCCGTACGTGGTGTTGTGGGCGAGGATGTCGTAGCGGCTGTTCTGGACGCAGGAGGGGATCGGGTCCAGCTGGTCGAGCATCGCCCGCAGCGCCGGGGTCAGCGTCGGGCAGGGCGTGTGCTGCGCCGGATCGGTGCTGCCGGCCAGCGCGAACAGGTGCGCTCGCTCACTGGCGTCCAGCAGCAGGGCGCGCGCCAGGGCGTCCAGGACCTGGGGGGACACCCGGATCTCACGGGCCTGCTCCAGCCAGGTGTACCAGGTGACCCCGACCGCCGAGAGCTGCGCGACCTCCTCGCGGCGCAGTCCGGGGGTGCGCCGGCGCCGCCCGCGCACCAGCCCGACCTGTTCCGGGGTGATCCGCTCGCGGCGGCTGCGCAGGAATTCGGCCAGCTCGTGCCGGCGGACGTCGCTCTCGGGTGCCACAGTGCTCATGGCACCAGGGTGCCGCACCCCGCATCCGGGTGCCAGGTACCTCCACTACCAGGATAAAGAGACTCTGGTACCCCACTGGGCTGTGCCGCATCGTTCCCGGTGTGAGCGAAACAACCGTACGCACCCACCCCTCTTCCCCCTCCCACCGCGCGGACCCGGCCACCCCGGGCGCCGGGGCGGCAGCCGCACTGCGCCCGCTGGGACTCTTCACCGTGCTCCTGGGCGCGGCGCTGCCGCTGATCGACTTCTTCATCGTCAACGTGGCGCTCCCCGCCATCGACAGCGACCTAGCGGCCGGCCCCGCCACGCTGGAACTCATCGTCGGCGGCTACGGAGTCGCCTACGCCGTGCTCCTCGTCCTCGGCGGCCGCCTCGGCGACACGGCCGGACGGCGCAGGCTCTTCCTGATCGGCATGGCGGCCTTCGGCCTGACCTCGCTCGCCTGCGGACTGGCCCCCACCGCCTGGACCCTGGTCGGGGCGCGGGTGGCGCAGGGGGCGGCCTCGGCGCTGATGCTGCCGCAGGTGCTCGCCACCATCCAGGCCACCACGCAGGGCCCGCGCCGCGCCCGGGCGATGAGCCTCTACGGGGCCACCGCCGGGCTGTCCATGGTCGCGGGGCAGATCCTCGGCGGCGTGCTGGTCGCCGCGGACGTCGCGGGCTCCGGCTGGCGCTCGGTGTTCCTGGTGAACGTGCCCGTCGTGATCCTCGGGCTGGTGCTCGCCGCCCGCGTCCTGCCCGAGACCCGTTCCGAGCGCCCCGCCTCGGTCGACGTACCGGGCACGCTGCTGCTCGCGCTGTCCCTGGTGTCCCTGCTGCTGCCGCTGACGGAGGGCCGGGCGACCGGCTGGCCGCTGTGGACCTGGGTGTCGCTGGCCGTGTTCCCGTTCGCGGCCGCCGCCTTCTACCTGACCGAACGCCGTGCGGACCGGATGGGCCGCACCCCGCTCGTACCGCCGAGCCTGCTGCGCCTGGAGTCGCTGCGGCGCGGGCTGGTGATGCTGGTGCCCTTCTCCATCGGCTTCAGCGGCTTCATGTTCGTGGTGGCGGTGGCGCTCCAGCAGGGCCTGCGGATGGGACCGGTGGCCGCCGGCCTCGCCCTGGTGCCGATGGCCCTCGCCTTCTTCGCCGCCTCCCTCGCCGGACCGCGCCTGGTCGGCCGCTTCGGCAGCCGTGTCGTCACCGTGGGCGGGTTGCTCCAGGGCGCGGGCATCCTGCTGCTCCTGCTGACCGTCCGGAGCGGCTGGCCGGACCTCGGGCTCGCCTCGCTGGCCCCGGGGGTCGCGGTCGCGGGCCTCGGCCAGGGCCTGCAACTGCCCGTGCTGATGCGGCTGATGCTCTCCGACGTCCCGGCCGACCGGGCCGGGGTGGGCGGTGGCGTCATGGTCACCACCCAGCAGTCGGCGCTCGCGCTGGGCGTCGCGACCCTGGGCAGCCTCTTCCTCGCGCTGATCCCGGCGGCGGGGATGCGGACGGCCCTCGGCGTGACGCTGCTCGTGCAGCTCGGCCTGATCGTGCTGACGGTCCTGCTCAGCCTGCGCCTGCCGCGCGGCATGCGCTGACCCTCGCTCCGCGGGTGCAATTGCGAGGGCATCGCACCTGGTCACGGGGCGTACGACGGCTGTAGCCGCAAGGGGTTCGCTGTGTCACCGTGAGCCCATGGAGGGCAACCGGAGCACCCGCACGCACCACCTTGACAGCCACGGCCACAGCCACGAGCAGGGTCACGGCCCCGGTCACGGCCCCGGTCACGGCCCCGGTCACGGCCACGGCCACGGCCACGAGCAGGCTCACGGCCACGGCCCCGGCCACGAGCACCGGCGCCGCGCCCCGCTCCGGCACCGGATCGGCCACCTGCTCCGGCCGCACGGACACGAAGCCGCAGACAAGGTGGACACGGCGATGGAGGCCTCCCGCGAGGGCATGCGCACCCTGTGGATCTCCTTCGCCGTCCTCGGGGCCACCACCGTCGTCCAGGCCGTCATCGTCGCCCTGTCCGGATCGGTGGCGCTCCTCGGCGACACCGTGCACAACGCCGCCGACGCGCTGACCGCCGTACCGCTGGGCATCGCCTTCGTCCTCGGCCGGCGGGCGGCGAACCGCCGCTTCACCTACGGCTACGGCCGGGCCGAGGACCTGGCGGGCGTGCTCATCGTCCTGACCATCGCCGCGTCGGCCGCCTTCGCCGCCTGGGCGGCCGTCGACCGGCTCCTCCATCCCCGTGGGGTCACCCACCTCTGGGCGGTCGCCGCCGCCGCGCTGGCCGGGTTCGCCGGGAACGAGTGGGTGGCCCGCCATCGCATCCGCACCGGCCGCAGGATCGGCTCCGCCGCGCTGGTCGCCGACGGACTGCACGCCCGCACCGACGGCTTCACCTCCCTCGCGGTCCTGCTCGGCGCGGGCGGCTCCGCGCTCGGCCTGCGGGCCGCCGACCCGGCCGTCGGACTGCTGATCACCCTCGCCATCCTGGTGGTGCTGGGCGACGCCGCCCGCCAGGTCGGCCGACGGCTGATGGACTGCGTCGACCCGGCGCTCGTCGACACCGCCGAGCGGGCGCTGCGCCGCGTGGAGGGCGTGCTGGACGTGGGGCAGCTGCGGATGCGGTGGCTGGGTCACAGCCTGCGGGCCGAGGCCGACATCGTGGTGGGGCACCGGCTGACCGTCGTCGAGGCCCACGACGTGGCGGTCGCCGCGGAGCACGCCCTGATGCACGCGCTGCCCCGGCTCACGGCGGCGACCGTCCACACCGACCACTCCCATCCGGGCGGCCACGACCCGCACGCCGCCCTCGGCCACCACACCGGCGGCTGAGGCCCGTACGCACCGGGGAACACGGCGGTCCCCGATGGGCGCGGGCCCCGGGGTGTTACCGTCGCGCCCATGTCCAAGCCCGAGATAGACGCGGTGACCGCCGAGTTCTTCGCCGCCTTCGACAACCGGGGCGGCACGCCCGCCGACGTGGCCCGGCTCCGCCGGCTGGTCCTGCCCGGCGGCGTGATCGTCAAGACCGGTCCGGAGTTCACGGCCTACACGCTGGAGGAGTTCATCGAGCCGCGCGAGCGGCTGCTGAACGACGGCCGGCTAGTGGAGTTCACGGAATGGGAGACCTCCGAGCGCACCGAGATCGTGGGTGACATCGCGTCACGCTTCGGCGAGTACCGCAAGTCCGGCGTCCTGGACGGTGCCCCCTTCGAAGGCGGCGGGACCAAGGCCCTCCAGTTCGTCCGGACCCCGGACGGCTGGCGGATCGCCGCCTTCTCCTGGTTCGACCGGCCCTGACGGGGCGCGCCGTCAGCGGACCGCCGGGACGGCCTCCGCCCGCCGGACCAGGTCGGTGATCAGCGAGGCGATCTCGGGCCAGAGCGCGCGCGGCAGGTCGTGCCCCATCCCCTCGAAGGTCACGAACTCGGCGCCGGGCACGGCCCCGGCGGTCGCCCGGCCGCCGCTGACGTCGCACATTACGTCGTCGGAGCCGTGGATCACCAGGGTGGGCACGGTCAGCGAGGCCAGCCGCGCCGTCCGGTCACCGGAGGCGATGGCGGCCGCCGCCTGGCGGGCGACGCCGAGCGGATCGTGGGCCCGGTCGAAGGAACGCCGGGCCCGGTCACGGACCGCGGCCTCGTCGAAGGGGAAGCCCGGGGACCCGAGGACCCGTACGGTCCGCACCATCCGCTCGATCACCTCCTCGCGTTCCGTCGCGACCGGTCCGGCCAGCGCGCCCAGCGCCTCGGGCTTCGGCCGTCCGACGCGCGGGTCGCCCGTCGAGGACATCATGGACGTCAAGGACCGCACCCGGCCGGGGTGTTCGAGCGCGGCCGTCTGGGCGATGGCCCCGCCCATGGACAGCCCGACCAGGTGGGCGCCGTCGATCCCCAGCGCGTCGAGCAGGCCGATGCTGTCGGCGGCCATGTCGGAGAGGTTGTACGACACCGAGGACAGGTCCCCGGCCAGCGCGGCCCGCACGTCCGGCACGGGCGCGTCCGGGAAGTGCGAGGACAGGCCGACGTCGCGGTTGTCGAACCGGATCACCTGGACCCCGCGCGCGGCCAGTTCGGCGCAGAACCCCTCCGGCCAGCCCAGCATCTGCAGGGCGATGCCCATGATCAGGAGTACGGCCGGATCGCGCGGATCCCCGAAGCGCTCGTAGGCCACCTCGATCCCCGACGGGCCCACCTCGAACGCCTTCTGTTCGCTCATGCGCCCACGATAGAGGCGCACCGTCCGCACCCGGCCGAACGGCAGGTCCGTGGCGGCGCCCGGCGCGGCGGGCCGTTCCGGGCGCTCGCGCGGGCCGCCGTTCTGCGCGAGCGTGCTCGATCCGGCCCCGTTCCGAGCATCTATTGACATGTACGCGCCGTCTGCGCTGCACTGGTGGCCCCTTCCCCGCCCGGTCCCACCCGGCTGGAGGCAGCCATGCGTCTGCTCGGATCACTGGTCGCCACCGCCTGCGCGGTGACCCTGCTGGCGGCGCCCGCCGGCGCCGCCGCGCCGCCACCCGCCCGCGCGGCCGTCGCGGCGGCCGACACCGGGCCCACGGCCGACACCGGGCCCACGGCCGACACCGGGCCCACGGCCGACACCGGGCCCACGGCCACCGGGCCCACGGCCGTAGCGGCGGCTCCGCCGACCGTCCCGGCGCTGCGCCAGTGGACCCCCTCCGGCAGCGCGGCCTACACCTTCACCGCCACCAGCCGGATCGTCGTCGACCCCGCCTCCGCCGACCGGCTCGCCGACGAGGCAGCCACCTTCGCCGAGGACCTCACGGCACTGACCGGGCACGCCGTCCCGGTCGTCACCGGCAGCCCGGCCGCCGGTGACATCGGCCTCGGCCTCGGCGAGACGGCCCTGCCGGCCGAGGGCTACCGGATGACCGCGGCCGCCGCCCTCACGCTGCGCGCCGCCACCGGCACCGGCGCCTTCAACGGCACCCGCAGCGTCCTCCAACTCCTCCACCAGTCACCCTCGGTACCTGCCGGCACCGCCGTGGACTGGCCGGACAAGTCCGAACGCGGACTCATGGTCGACCAGGGCCGCAAGTTCTTCACCGTCGACTGGCTGAAGCAGCACATCAGGGAACTGGCCTACCTCAAGCTCAACTACTTCCACTTCCACCTGTCGGACACCTTCGGCTTCCGCCTGGAGAGCACCACCCACCCGGAGATCGTCTCCGCCGACCACTACTCCAAGCAGGACATCGCCGACCTCGTCGCCCTCGGCCGCAAGTACCACGTCACCATCGTCCCCGAGCTGGACACCCCCGGGCACATGAACGCCGTCCTCGCCGCCCACCCCGACCTCAGGCTCAAGAGCAGCTCCGGAGCGCTCAGCCCCGGCTTCATCGACCTCTCGCTGCCCGCCTCGTACGCGCTGATCAAGGACCTGGTCAACGAGTACCTCCCGCTGTTCCCCGCCCCCTACTGGCACATCGGCGCGGACGAATACGTCACCGACTACGCCGCGTACCCGCAGCTGCTCGGCTACGCCCGAGCCCACTACGGCGCGGGCGCCACCGCGAAGGACACCTACTACGGGTTCGTGAACTGGGCGGACGACCTCGTCCGGGCGGCCGGCAAGACCACCCGCATGTGGAACGACGGCATCAAGTCCGGCGACGGGACGCTCACCCCCCACCCGGGCATCCTCGTCGAGTACTGGTACACCTACGGCCTGACCCCGCAGCAGCTCGCCGCCGCCGGACACACCGTCGCCAACGCCTCCTGGACACCCACCTACTACGTACTGGGCGGCGCCAAACCCGACACCAAGTGGATGTACGAGACCTGGACCGCCGACCGCTTCGAGGGCGGCGCCACCCTCGCCGACCCGGCGAAGAACCCCGGCTCGCTGCTCCACGTCTGGTGCGACGATCCGGGCGCCGAGACCGAGCAGCAGATCGCCGCCGGGATCATGTACCCGCTGCGCGCACTCGCCCAGCAGACCTGGGGCTCCCCGAAGCCGGTGGCCACGTACGCCGCCTTCACCCCCCTCGTCGCCGCCGTCGGCCACAACCCGGCCTGGCCGGGGGGCAGCCCCTCCGGGAACCTCGCCCTGGGCCGCCCGGCCACCGCCTCCAGCACCGAGACCGCGGCCTTCCCGGCCGCGGCCGCCACCGACGGCGACCCCGGCACCCGCTGGTCCAGCGCCTACGGCGACCCGCAGTGGCTCCGGGTGGACCTCGGCGCCGTGCGCGACATCGGCCGCGTCGTGCTGCGCTGGGAGGCGGCGTACGGGAAGTCCTTCCAGATCCAGCTCTCCGACGACGCCGTCACCTGGCGCACCGTCCGGAGCACGGCCGACGCCACCGGGGGAGTCCAGGACCTCACCGGCCTGAGCGGCACCGGCCGCTACGTCCGGATGTACGCCACCCAGCGCGGCACCTCCTACGGCTACTCCCTCTACGAGTTCGAGGTGTACGCAGGCCCCTCGGACGGAGTCCGCACCCTCACCGCGGCCGGCCGGGCCCTCGACGACCCGGCGAGCTCCACCGCCCCCGGTACCCAGCTGATCACCTGGACCCCCCACGGCGGCCCCAACCAGCAGTGGCGGCTCACCCCCGGCGCGGACGGCGCCCTCACCCTGGCCAACCTCTCCTCCGGACTGTGCGCCGACGTGGCGGGCGGCTCGACGGCGCCGGGAGCGGCCGTCGTCCAGGCGGCCTGCACCGGCACGGAAAGCCAGCGCTGGACGGTCAGCGACCTGCCGGGCGGCGGACACGCAGTGGCGAACGAGAAGAGCGGGCTGCGGCTCACCACCGCCTCCGCCGCGGACGGAGCCCCGGTCACGCAGCAGCCGGCCACCGGCTCGGAGTACCAGCGGTGGCAGATCGCCTGACCGTCACCCGGCCGCCGCGCCCCCGCGGGCGAGGCGGTGCACCCGGTCGAGGAACTCGGCCGGATGGAAGGGCTTCGCGAGGACCTCGTCCACGCCCGCCTTCAGCGCCTGCACGGTGCACTCGGGATCGGCCGGGGGCAGGGCCAGGATCGGCAGGGACCCGTGGCCGGGGTCCCTGCGGATCTCCTCGAACAGAGCCACCTCGTCCAGCCCCGGCCCGGTGCGCTCGCACACCAGCAGGGCGACCGGGCCCTCCCGTTCCAGCAGGCCCAGCGTGTCCCTGCCGCTTCCCCCGTCGACCACCGCGTAGCCCCCGGCGACGAGCAGCCGTTCGAGCAGCCCCCACAGCCGGCGGTCCTTGACGATCAGGAGGACCCTGACGGGGGTGTCACTGCTCATGATGTGCCTCTTGCTCCGACGCGTGCCGCCTTCGTGACGGCACCGGTGCCCATCCTCCCTCACTCCGCTGCGGGCACTTCCCTCCCGCTGCTCCTCCGGCTACTCCCCTCCGGCCCGGGTTCCCCACGTCCGCTCCAGCAGGGCGTCGCCGAGCTCGCTCGTCGTGTAGTGCACCTCACGCCCGTAGCGGTGGCTCGTGACGAGACCGGCCTCGCGCAGCACCCCGAGGTGCTGGGAGACCGCGCCCGGGCTCAGCCCCGTCCGGGCGGCCAGCCGCGTCGTGGTGGCCGGTGAGCTCGTCAACGCCGGCAGCCCGGCCCGGCCCCTCGCCGGAGGCGCCGCGCCGCTCCCACAGGGTGCCGACCGCCCGCGCGGGGCAGACGGCGGCGGGCGGCGCCGGCCCCGGGCCCGTCAGCAGCCGGCAGCGGACCGCGAAGGCGCTCGGGGCCAGCGTGAACCCCGTGCCGTCCAGATCGAGGACGGCCGGGGCCAGGTCCGGGGAGACCAGCCGGTCGCCCGTCCAGCGCAGCGCCGGATGCAGCCGGGCCAGCACCTCCTGGATGCCGTCCTCCGCGAGCTGCCGGGTCCGGTACGCGATGTCCGCCTCCAGCAGCGCCCGGATGCGCGGCCAGTACGGCCGCACCGCCGCCCCGTGATGATCGCGGGCGACCTCGGCCGCGCCGCCCCGCTCCTCTCGGTCCCCGCCACGGCGGCGCTGGACGCTCCGCTGGCCGGGGCCGGTTACGTCTGTCTCCTCGACGCCGGGGCGATGGAAGGACGGCACTGGACCAACGACGGCGCCCTGGAGGACACGGCCACCGGCAGCGGCGCGGGCTGCGCGGCCGCGTACCTCCGCCGCCACGGCCGCATCGCCGACGGGGAGCCGTACGTACTGCGGCAGGGCCGCTTCACGGGGCGCGGCGCCGAGATGACCGTCAGCGCGTACGGCCGAGGGCGGGCGGTGCACCGTGTGCGGGTCGGCGGCGGGGTGGTGATCGTGGGGGAGGGGACGCTTGCCGAACTGCCCTGATATCGGTGGGAACGGGGGGTCTGACCCGGCGCGTCTGCGGGCCTATTGACGGATCATCACCCACGATGACGCGATGAAGAGGTTCCCCCGCCTCGCGGCCGTCGCCGCCCTGGTCGTGGCGGGCGTCGCCGCAGCCGCCCCCGGCTCCGGCTTCGGCTCCGGCCCCGGCCGTTCGACGGAGATCCCCCCGACGGACGCGCGCCCGGCGGATACCCACCGGCAGCCGGCCGCCCCGGCGGAGCACCGCCCACCGGAGCCCCTCGCCCCGGACCCCCTGGCGAAGACGGCCGCCCCGGACTCCTTCCCCTCGGACGCCCGCCCGGGGGAGACGGACCCGGAGGCGGCCGGGCCGCAGGACGGCCCCGAGGACGGCGGCCACGAGGACGGCGGCCACGACAGCGCGGGCCCGGCGGAAGGACGCGCCGTAAGGGCCGGTCCGCCGGGAGCGGGCGGGCAGGGCGACGACCCGGCCGGGACCCCGCCGCAGGACGCCCGCTCCGCCGCGATCCGCACCGCGCGGGCCCGGCCGGACGGGGCCGGCGCGGAGCCCGCAACGGAGGGCGCCACGGACGACGGCCGCCCGGGGGAGGGGCTTACGACGGAGGGACTCACGAGGGAGCTTCCGCTCGTGGGGGCCCGGGTGCCGGAGGCCGAACCGGTGGAGTTGCTCTCCGCCGGGGCACGGCCGGCCCGGGTGCTCCAGGCGCGGGACCGCGGGACCCGGATGGTCCCGGTCGAGGCCCGGCCGGGCTGGGTGCTCCCGGCGCAGCCGGCCCCCGGGGTGACCTACCGGGCCTTCTCCGTCTCGACCCCGCACGGCAGCGCCCGCGTCCACCTCGTCGAAGCCGACCTCAGCGGCCCCGGCGTACGGGCCGATCTGCTGTACCCGGGCTCGGTCACCGACCGGGCCCCCGTTTCCCAGATGGCCCGCCGCCAAGGGGCCGTGGCCGCCGTCAACGGGGACTTCTTCTACATGCTGGAGAGCCAGCACCCCGGAGTCGCCGCCACCGGATCCGCCTCCGGCCCCCAGGTGATGCACGGCCGCCCCCTCAAGGCCGCGGTGCCCGAAGGCCAGCGGTTCGGCTGGAAGCCGCTCCCCGGCGACAGCGCCCAGGACGTGGTCGGCGTGGGCACGGACGGCAAGGCGCGTACCGGCCGGCTCAGGCTGTCGGGCCGCGTCGAAACCAGGACCGGCGGATTCCGCTTGGGCGGGTACAACCAGTACGCCCTGCCGGTCGGTTCCGTCGGACTGTTCACCAGCGGGTGGGGCTCCGCGTCCCGCGCGCGGGCGGTGTGCGGGACCGACAAGCACCGTTCGGGGCCCTGCGCCGACGAGGTCTACGAGGTGACCGTCCGCCGGGGCGAGGTCGTCTCCGGCACCGCCGCCCCCGGCAGCGGCCCCGTCGGCGCCGGCACCCAGATCCTGCTCGGCCGGGAAGCCGGCGCCCGCCTGCTGCGCGCCCTGGCCCCGGGCACGCGGGTACGTGTCGACTACGGGCTCGACGCGGGCTCGCAGACCCCGTTCCGGTTCGCCCTGGGCGCCCACGCCGTGCTCCGGGGCGGCCGGGTGCTGTCCGGCCTCGACGCGCGCACCGCGGAGCCCCGTACGGCCGTGGGCATCGCCGACGCCGGGAACAGCCTCTTCCTGCTGGCCACCGACGGCCGGGAGGGCACCTCCACCGGCCTGACGGTGCGCGAACTCGCCGGCGTCCTGCAGTCGCTCGGCTGCACCGAGGGCCTCTACATGGACGGCGGCGCCTCCTCCACCCTGGCCACCCGCGACCCCGGCAGCGGGAAGGTCTCGGTGCGCAACCACCTCCAACAGGGGGAGGAGCGCCGCGTTCCGAACGGCATCGCGATCATCGCCGGACGCGGCGGTGCCCCTTCCGACTGAGCCCCGGTGGGCCGGGGGAGGACGGCCGGTGCGAAACTGACCGGCTGTGAACGGTACGAAGAGCACGGCAGGTCCGGGGCCACTCCGGCCCCGGAGACGGCGACGGCAGGGGCGGCACCGCAGGTCCGCGGCATGGGCCTTGGCGGCGGCCGCGGTCGCCGCGATGGCCTCGGGCTGCTCCCTCCCGCTGCGGGACCTGGGCCCGCTGCCCCCGAGGTACACGGGTCCGGTGCTGCCCGCGGACGCGGTGGTGGCGGACCTGACGGCGGCGCTGGCCGCGGAGGGCGTGGCGGTGCGGCGGATGCCGGTGGACCCGAGCGGGGCCGAATGCCACGAGGCCCTGGGCGCCGAACACCCCCCGGCGACGGCGCCGGCCGCCGTGCGGGCCGCCTTCGACCGGGCCCGCTCCGGCTACGGCTGGCAGCCCGCGACCGGCCCGGACGAGGGGTACCTCAGCGTCAGCAAGGGCAACTGGACGGCGACGACCCGCATCGACGCCCACCCGCCGGCCGGAGTCCCCGCCGCACCGGTCGTGATCACCCTCGTCTGCGACGGCCGGCGCGCGACGCCCCCGGCGTCACCGGCATCCCCGGCAGCCTCGGCGGCCCCCGTGTCCACGGGGTCTCCCGGCCCGGGATGAGCTTCCGGCCCCCCCGGCCCCCCGGCCCCCCCCCGCCTACCCGTCGTCGTCGGCCCCGTACCGCAGGCGCCCCAGCGCGGACATCGGCCGGTCGTGGGCGGCGACCGGGGCGGGCAGGGCGGTGCAGCCGGTCAGGTAGCGGTCCACCGAGGAGGCCGCCGACCGGCCCTCCGCGATGGCCCACACCACCAGCGACTGGCCCCGCCCCGCGTCCCCGGCCACGAACACCCCGGGGGCCCGCCCGCCGGCGACCGCGAAGTCCGCGTCACGGGCGTAGGTGCCGTTCCCGTCCCGTTCGAGCCCCAGTTGCCCGCCCAGCCCGCCCGCCAGCTCCGGGCCGGAGAAACCGAGGGCCAGCAGGACCAGCCCGGCCGGGATCACCCGTTCGCTGCCCGGCACGGGGCTGCGGGCCCCGGGCTCGACGGAGGTCAGCCGCAGCGCCCGTACGCGGCCGGCCGGATCCCCGTCGAAGTGCAGGGTGGCACTGGAGAACAGCCGCGGGTCGGTGCCCGACCGCCCGCGCGCCTCCTCGTGGGCGTGGGAGATCCGGTACACCTTCGGATAGACGGGCCAGGGCTCGCCGTCGCACCGGCCGGGTCCCGGTTCCGGATTGATGTCGAGCTGGACCACCGACAGCGCGCCCTGCCGCAGCGCCGTGCCCAGGCAGTCCGAGCCGGTGTCCCCACCGCCGACGATCACCACATGGCTGCCCTCGGCGGACACCGGGGACAGCGGGTAGTCGCCCTCGCACACCCGGTTCGCGCAGGTCAGGTACTCCATGGCCTGGTGGATGCCGGACAGGGCGCGCCCCGGGACCGGAAGCTCCCGGCGCTCCCCGGCGCCCACCGCGACGACGACGGCGTCGTACCGGCCGCGCAGCTCGTCCGCCCGCTCGGCCCCGCCGACGTCCGTTCCCGTCAGGAAGGTGGTGCCCTCGTCCCGCATCTGCCCGATCCGGCGGTCCAGGTGTGCCTTCGCCATCTTGAACTCGGGGATGCCGTAGCGCAGCAGACCACCGATCCGGTCGGCCCGCTCGTGGACGACGACGCGGTGTCCGGCCCGGGTCAGCTGCTGCGCGGCGGCCAGCCCGGCCGGGCCGGAGCCGATCACGGCCACCGACTTGACGCTCCGCCGCTCCGGCGGGCGGGGCCGCATGTAACCGCGCCGCAGGCCCTCGTCCGCGATCGTCTGCTCGACGTTCTTGATGGTCACCGGATCGTCGTTGATCGTGAGCACGCAGGCGTCCTCACAGGGCGCCGGGCAGAGCCTGCCGGTGAAGTCGGGAAAGTTGTTGGTGGCGTGCAGCCGCTCGTACGCCGCGCCCCAGTCGCCGTGGGCGGCGTACGCGTTCCACTCGGGGATGAGGTTCCCGAGCGGACACCCGGTGTGGCAGAACGGGATGCCGCAGTCCATGCAGCGGTCGGCCTGCTCCGAGACGAGCGGCAGCAGCGCCTGCCCCGCGTACACCTCGTGCCAGTCGCCGAGCCGCTCGGCGACCGGACGGGCCGCGACGGGCTTGCGGGGGATCCTGAGGAAGCCGAACGGATCGGTCACGCGCCGCCTCCTGGCCGACGTGCGAGCGGGTGGGGGTGCGCCCCGGCGCGCGGTGCCCGCCGTATGCGACCTTTCGACCAGATTACGCCGTGTGGGTGAGGCCGCGCGGCGAGCTGACCTTGACGAACACCCCGGAGGTTACGGAGAGTGGCCGCTCGGACGACAGGGGTGGGGTGCGCATGGAACGGCAGCGGTACGTGGAGCGGTGCTCGGAGCTCTACGAGGTGGGCGGCTACGAGGCGGTCGAGGCGACGGCGCGGGCCGGGCTCGACGCCCACGGCCCCGATCCCGTCCTCCTGCGCTGGCTGGGACAGGCCCACGCGGCACAGGACGACGACGACCACGACCGCGAGGCCGAGGCGGCGTACCGCGAGGGCCTGGAGCTCGCGCCGGACGATCTCGGGCTCCTGGTGTCGTACCTGGAGCTGTGCCTGCGGTCCGATTCCTACGACCACCCGGCGCGCGTGCGGCGCGCGGAGCTCATGAAGGCGCGGATCGAGGAACTGGCCCCGCCCGGATCCGCCGGACGCGAACGCGTGGACGCCGTACTGGGATGGGCCGGACGGGGCTACTGGGACGAGCTGAAGGGCGCCGCCGAGCGCGGGCGCCGGCAGCGGGCGGAGACCGAGGAACAGAGCGTGCTCGTCACCGACGCGCTGCGCCGCAGCGCGCGGGGCGAGCCCGGCGCGGCCCCCGGGGAGGACCTCGCGGCGGCCGAAACGGCCGCGGCCGTCGAACTCCTCCAGGGGCGCCGCAACGCCCTGCTGCGGCTGGTGCTCGCCCACCGGGTCGCCGCGTACGGGGTGACGTTCGTCCTGGCTTACGGCTGCAACACGGCGCTGGTGCTGAGCGGTGCGCTGGAGCGCAGCCTGTGGGGCTGGCTGTTGTGGATCCCGCTCCTGGCCGCCGAGGCCAAGCTCCGCCGGGCGAAGCGACTGGGCCGGGAGCGGGTCGTCGCCGAGATGCGCGAACGCCACGCCCGGTCGGAAGGAGAGGAGCGGCCGCAGGGCGACCCGCGGATTCCCGTCGAGCGCACGCCGCTCTGACGGGGGTTCACCTGCCCGCACCCCGGCGGTGGTACGGCCCGTGGCTCGGCCCGTACCGCCGCCGGGGGCCGGCTCAGTAGCCCCAGCGGGGCTGGCCGCCGTCCTGACGGCAGTGGATCATCCGGCCGTTGCCCGCGTGGGTGGAGCGGCCCACGTCCGCCTTCCGGCAGAACTGGCCCGCGTTGTAGCAGTTCCCGGCGTTGGAGACGATCTCGCAGTCGGCCTTCGCGGGCTCGTCCGGCGCGGTGGTCGGCGCCTTCGTCGTCGGTTCCGGCGCGGGCCTGGTGGTGGCGGCGGGCCGGGCCGGGGCGGGGTCGGCGGACGCCTTGGCGTCGGTGTCGGCGGCGGGCGGTACGGAGGGGCTCGGGACCGCCGTCGGGGACGCCGACGCGGTGGGCGTGGGAGTCGGAGTGGGGGTGGGGGTGGCCGTCGTCGGCGCCGACGACGTGAGGGAGGGCGGCGGCGGAACCGCCGGTGCGCTTCCTTCCGCCGGTCCGCAGGCGACGGCGACGCCCGCCGCCAGCAGTCCGACGAACGCGAGCCGGACGCGCCCGGGCCTCCGCCCTGCCCCCCGCCCGGCTCTGCCGCCGTTCGCCGCCATGTCGCCCTCGTTCGCGCTGTGCACAGGTACCCCCACCAGGATTTGGTTAAAGAAGCAACATCATAGGAACTGATATCCGCCCGTGCGGGGATCTCCGCACAATCGTGCCGTTCCGGCTTTCCCCGTACGGGCGTTGCGGCGTGCGCGTGCGCGACCCGGTGGGCGACTGTGGACCCGACCGTCCCGCTGAGCGCCGCGTGTGTGAGGAGTCCCCGTGAACTGGACGCTGGAAGTCGTGCCCGTCCCCGTCACCGACCTGGACCGGGCGAAGGAGTTCTACGCCGACAAGGCCGGCTTCACGGTCGACCTCGACGACGAGGTGGCGCCGGGCGTGCGGGTCGTCCAGATCACCCCGCCCGGCTCACGGTGTTCCCTCGCGATGCTCCAGGGGATGCCCCTCGCGCCCGGCACGAAGGCGATGGCGCCCGGCTCCCTCCAGGGTCTGCAGTTCTGCGTCACGGACATCGAGGCGGCCCGCGCGGAGCTGGTGGCCCGGGGTGTGGACGTCTCGCCGGTCCGGCACGTGGGCGCGACGGGCTGGGCGGAGGGCAAGGGCGGCACCTGGAACTCGTTCATGTCCTTCGAGGACCCGGACGGCAACGGCTGGGTGGTCCAGGAGGCCCCGTCGGAGCTCGCCGAACGCTGAGCCGCGCGGGCGCCGGCCTCCCCCGTCCCGGCACCCGCGCCCGTTCCTCAGCGCTGGCTGTCCGCCAGGAGGGTGGCCGACGACGAGGCGTCCCGCTGGTGCGGGAGCGGAGGGACGGACACGGATTCCGCCCGCGGCTGCGCCTCCTGGAGCGACACCGCCCGCGCGGGGGCGGGGATGGTGATCCCCTCGGCCCGGTACCGCTGGTGCAGGCGCTTGATGAACTCGTGCTTGATCCGGTACTGGTCGCTGAACTCGCCCACGCCCAGGATGACCGTGAAGTTGATCCTGGAGTCCGCGAACGTGTGGAAGCGGACGGCCGCCTCGTGGTCGGGGACCCCGCCGGTGATGTCGGCCATGACGCTGTCCACGACGTCGAGGGTGACCCGCTCGACGTGCTCCAGGTCGCTCTCGTAGCCCACCCCGACCTGCACCAGGATCGACAGCTTCTGCTCCGGCTGCGTGTAGTTGGTCATGTTCGTCCGCGCCAGGCGGCCGTTGGGGATGATCACCAGGTTGTTCGACAGGTTGCGCACCACACTGTTGCGCCAGTTGATGTCGACGACGTAGCCCTCTTCGCCGCTGCTCAGCCGGATGTAGTCACCCGGCTGGACGGTCTTCGAGGCGAGGATGTGCACTCCGGCGAAGAGGTTGGCCAGGGTGTCCTGCAAGGCCAGGGCGACCGCGAGGCCGCCCACCCCGAGGGCGGTGACCAGCGGCGCGATGGACACCCCGACGGTCTCCAGCGCGACCAGTACGCCCATCGTCAGGACCACGATCCGCGTGATGTTGACGAAGATGCTCGCGGAGGCGGCGACGCCCGTCCGCGACTGTGCCAGCGACTGGACGAGACCCGCGACGACCCGGGCCGCCGTGACGGTGGCGATCAGGATGAGCACGGCGGCCAGGGACTGGTTGACGATCCCCGCGAGCCGCGCGGTGAGGGGCAGCGCCGAGACCGCCACCGCCCCGCCCGCGATGAGGGCGGCCCACGGGGCGACGGTGCGCAGCGCGTCGACGATGATGTCGTCGCCGGTCCACCGCGTCCGCAGGGCGTGCTTGGCCAGCCACTTCAGCAGTGCGCGCAGCAGCAGCCCCGCCACACCGCCCGAGACCAGCGCGATGCCGGCGACCAGCCAGTCGTGCAGGACGAGCGCCCGGGTCAACGGACCGCCTCCGGGGCCGGGAACGCGATGAGGGGTTCCGCTGCCGTCCGCCGTATGTGTTGTGTCGTCACCATGCCACCTGTCGGGTCGTGTTGCGTGCGGGCTTCGTTCACGCGTGCGTACGCGAGCGAAGCGAGCTGCCATCCTCTCCCATGGAAGCCGAGACTCCGCAGGTGGGCCGACCGTCGGCTGGCTACGGCGAGGTGATGGCCCGTTCCAGAGCGGTGGAGGGCCTGCTGGTCCCGGGGGTGAGGCCGGCCAGGGGGGGGAGCCGACGCAGAGGAGGCCGAGGAGGCGTTCGCGCAGGGCAGCGCCGTCGGCTGGACGGCTCGCAGCTCATGCGCTCGGCGAACCAGCTCGCGCACGTGCTCGGCGATGGCCTGCGCCTGCGCCTGCGCCTGCGCCTGTGTCGGCGGGTCCGGGTCCGGTGATGTCGTCATGCCGCCCTGGCTGATGTGACGCCGGGACGAGCGGCTGTCCCGCCCGGCCGGAATCAGCTCGATACGGCTGGGCGACACGAAGGTGACGTACGTACCCGACGGCGACGTGCGGCTCCGTCGCGGTGATCCACGGGGCGGGCTCCGCCGGCCACCGCCGGCGCCTCCTCGCCGAGCCGGCGGGGTCCGGCACGAGCGGCTTCGGCGTCCACTTCGCCGACGTGGTCTTCGGCCGGGTCCGCCACGACGGGCCCGGCCCGGCCCGGCGGCCGCTGGACGCCTGACCCGCCGGACACCCCCTAGAGGTCGATGGAGCGGTACTCCTCCAGGACGGTGAAGCCGGTGCTGTCGTACAGGCTCATCGCGATGTCGTTGCCGCCGAAGACGTTGAACATCAGCGCCTCGTCGCCGCCCTGCCGGGTGGCCCACTCACCGACGGCCATCGCGGCCCGGCCGTAGCCCCGGCCCCGGTGTTCCGGATACACCTCCAGCGAGAAGCCGAAGGTCACGCCCGGCAGGAAGCCGTGGTTCAGCCAGCCGGTGCCGATCACCAGGCCGTCGGCCTCCAGGGCGTAGAAGGCGTGACCCGGGGTCCGGTACCCCTGGGGGAGGTGCTCGGCGAAGTCCCGGTCGGATTTCTCCCGCGCCTGCTCCGGGGTCAGGGCGCCCGCCCGGACGATGTCCGCGACGTACGCGGCGACTTCACCGGCGTACCACCGGGGGTACTCCTCCTCCGTCAGGGGGCGGACCGTCAGGCCCGGCGGCAGGGATGGCCGCTCGGCGGCCGTGCGTATGCGGTTCTGTCCGCGTACGGGGTAGTCGGCGAAGGCGCCCGCTCCGCCGGTGAGCCGTACCGCCACCTGCCGCGCGCCCCGCTCGGCGCACCACCGCTCGGCCCAGGCCCGCCCCTGCGGCGCCGTCAGATCGTGGATCCGGCCCACGGCCGCACCGTCGTCCTGCGTCACCCCGACCGCGACCCAGCCGGAGCCGTCCGTGGCCACCGTCCAGTCTTCGATCCCCCGCACCGCCCGCTCCAGCAGCGCCCGGGCCAACGGCTCCGCGCAGCCCGCCGCCCGGTACCCCGCGAGCACCCGCTCCTCGAAGTCGGCCCGCCACCGCGCCCGATCGCTCACGATCCACATCTCGTCCATCCGCCCAGCGTAGGCAGGCCCACTGACAACGCGTCCGGCCGGCCGCCACGGCAGCGGGACTGTCAGCGGGGCTTCCTAGCATGGAGCCCATGAACCACTCGCAAGACGGCACGGCCGCAACCCTGTTGCGGCGCCTCCTCCTCGCCCCTCCGCCGCCCGAGGCCAGTACGGGGGATCCGCTGCGGGTGCTCCGGGAGGGGCGTCCGGCGCGCACGGCCGGGGCGGGCGTCGCCGCCGCCGGCGGAGCCCGGGGCGAGGCGGCCCACCTGCTGCGCACGTGGGTACGGGAGCACCTGGCGGGACCGGCCGAGCGGTGGCTCGGCCTGCACGACGCCCTCGCCGGCCACCGGGGCACCCTGCCCGCCCTGTTGGCCGACGTACCGCCACCGGCGCCGCCGGCCGGCGCCGGGGAACTGCGGCCCCCCGTCCCGCGCAGCGTCCACGCCACGCTGGCCCTGCTCCTGGAGCACGCCCGCCCCGAGGACGCGGCCCGCGCCCTTTCGGCCCTGCCCGACGCGGCGGTCGAGGCGGTGCTCGCCGGTGGCACGCCGCCCGGCCCGGCGCTGGCGGCCGCCGTCGCCGAGTACGGGGACACCCGTACCCGTACCGCGCTGGCCCGTCACCCCCGCGTCGACTCCCGGGTGCTGGCGCGGCTGCTCGCCGCCGGCGACGCCCGGGTCGGCGCGGCCGTCTACCGCAACCCGCGCTGCACACCGTCCCTGCGCCGCGCACTCGTACGGGATCTGGACCGGATACCGATGGACGAGGACCTCCGGGCCGAACTGACCGCCCCCGGCGGCCAGCCCCCGCGCACCTGGCTCGTCCCGCTGCTCTGCTCCGGGGACCCCGCCCTCACCGGCCGGGCCCTGCGCCTGGAGTGCCGCGGCGCCGCCCAGCAGTACGCGCTGGTCAGGGTGTGGGAACGCGCCGGACCGGCGGCGGTGAGGGCGCTCCTGGACGACGAGGAGGTCTACCGCAGTCTGACCGGCCCCGTCGTATCGGCCGTGGCCGAGGCCCTGAACGATGGCGGCGCAGAGGCATGGGAGCGGCTGCGCGCGCGGTGCGAACCGTACGGCGACCCGGCACGGCTGCCCGCCCTGCTGGCCGTCACCCGGGGCACCAGCAGCCTGCGCGACCTGCTCGGCGAACCGTACGTCCACGACGTACGGGCGCTGGCCGAGGCGCACGCGAAGACCCCGTTCATGCCGAGGGCGGCCGAAGAGCTGGCGCGGCACGAGGCGGCGAGCGACGCGCAGCGCCTGGCGTTTCGGCTGAGCGCCCTCAACGAGCCCTGGCGCCGGGGCGGACGCCGCGTCGGCAACGTCGACCCGCCCGCGCAGCGGCTCGCCCGGGAGCCGCTCGACGACAGCGCGGCCCGCTGGGCGGAGGGAATGGCCGGCGCGGGCCTGCTGGACCCGGTCGAACTGGTTCACACCGCGCACCCCGCCTCCCGCGCCCTGGACGCGCTCGCCCGGCTCGACGGCCGGGGGCTGCTGGGTACCGCCGCCCCGGCGGCCCTGCGCGCGCTGGCCGAGACCCACCTCGGCGACCGCCCCGGGGCCTGGAGCGCGCTGGACGCGCAGCTGCCGGGGTACGCGGGCACCGTGGAGGAGTGGATCACCGAAGCCGCCCGCCCCACAACACCACCCCCGGCCGCCAACCTCGACCCCGCCGACCCCGACCCCGCCGACCCCGCCGTTCCGGCCGCTCCGACGGACCCCACCGCGCTGGCCGTCCCGGCCGCTCCCGCCGCGCAGGCCGGCGGCCCCGTCGGCCCCGCTGCCCCTGCCGCTCCGGCTGCCGTGGACCCGTACCCGGAGGCCGAGGGGTCCGCAGCCGCGGCCGCGTCGTACGAGGCGCCCGAGGCACCGTGCCGGCCCCATGAGCGGGCCGGGCTGGCGGCCTTCGACCTGCTGCGCTCCCTCGCCGCCGCCCCGGATGAGGTCCCTGTGGCCGCCGGCCCCGGGGTCCTCGGATTCCTGGCCCGGCACCGGCAGGAGGACGCCCCCGGGCTCGCCACCCCCGGCTGGCTGGCCCGCGCCTGCGCCGCCCAGGGCGTCGAACCGCCCGGCGGCGGCCCGTGGCACACCGCGCCCGACCTCGCGCAGGTCCGCGCCGAGCCGCCGGTCTCCTGGGGCTCCGGCGTCGGCCTCATCGACAGCGCGTACACCCAGGGCGTCCTCCCGGCCGACGAACTGCCCGCCCTGCTGCCCGCGCACCGGCTCATCCTCCTCCCGCACGACTGGCGCCGCCTCGCCTTCGCCGAGGCCTGGCGCGCCGCCGTAGCCCGCCTGCTGCGCGCCGAGCTGGGTACCGACCCGGACGGCTGGCTGCGGCTGGCCGATACGGCCTCGGCCGCCGCCGGCCCCGCCGACCGCCGCACGGCCGCCGGCCCGAGCTGGACCGAGCTGCTGGAGCTGTCGCGGTCCGGCCGGGCGGCAGGCGGAACGGCGGGCGGGGCGGACCACCCCCCGTCGGAACCGGTGGGCTCGCTCGCGCCCCGCCCCCGCACCCCGCAGGAGGCGCTGGGCCTGCTGGCACGCGGCAACCACGGCTGGGCCTGGCCGATCGGCACCCTGCTCTGCCTGGCCGACGCCGCAACCGTCGACGCCGTCCTGCCCCGCCTCGGCCCCGACGGCCCCTGGCTGCTGGCCGCCCATCTGCTGCGCTACGACCGGACGCCCCGCGTCGCCTTCGACCACCTGCTGGCGCAGCGCGATCCGCAGGCCCTGTACGTCCTCGCCGCCCAGTCGCGCTGGCTGCGGCACGGGCTGGAGGAACGGCTGGCCGATCTCGCCGATCCGCGGGTCGACCTCGCCCTGCTGCGGCACGGCACCACGTCGCGCACGGCCCGCCGCATCGTCGCCCGCTCCCTGCCCCGGCCCGGGGCGGGGGCCGCGACGGTCGGAGCGCTCGTACTGGCCGACGTACGCGAAGAGCCGTCCGCGCCGCCGGCGGGCGGATCCCACTGGCTGTACTCGGCCGAACCCGACCTGATCGAGGAGGTCTTCGCACGCCAGGGCGCCGACCTGGGCCTCGTCCAGCAGGTCGTCGGCTGCCTGCACCTGCTCGAACACGGTGGCGCCGACCGGCTGGCCGCCCTCGTCCGGCGCGGCACGCTCGGCCCGGCCGCGGCCCGGCTCTGCGTGAAGGCGCTGGCGGCGGCGGACCCGGCCGCCGTGCTCCGCGCGCGGGCCGCCCGCGAGCTGGACCCGGCCAAGGCCGTCACCCGGCTGCGGCGGATCCGGCACGCCTGGCAGGTACCGGCCGGCCTGTCGCCGGTGCCGGGCGGAATCGACTGGGGGGCGCTTGAGGCCGCCCACGGCCGGGAGCCGATCCCGCACTGGGAGCGGATCGTCAACCGGAGCGACGCCCCGGCGGACCTGCGCCTGCGTCATGCGGCCCTGGTGCCGGAGCCCGGACCGGACGGGCTGCCCGACGGCGCCGCGCTCACCCGGGCCCGCGCCCGGTACGGGCTGGGCCGGCTGCACCACTGCCCGCTCACCACGCAGCTCGACGGCCTGCTCGCCGAGGGGCCGCTCACCGCGGCCGACCTGCTGCACGTCGTGGCTCCGGCGGCCCTGGTCCTCGCCTACCTGAACGCCGCCGCCCGCCGTACCGACGCCCCGCCGGAGGCGCACACCGCGCTGGCGGATCTCGCCGCCCTCGTCGCGGCCCGGCTCGGCTCCGACGCGGCGGCCTGGGCGCTGGTGGCCGACCGGCTGACGGGACGGGACCCCGCCTGGGATCCGATGTCCCCGGTGGCGGCGCTGCTGGACTGAGCGCCGGCGGTACGGGGGCCGGAGCCGTCGGCCGCGCGGAGAAGGGTGCCGCCCGGCAGCCGGGGCCCCGGGCGGCCGCGGCCTCCCGGAACCGGCACAGCAAGCCCGTGCCGACCTCGGCGTAGTCCCGGAACCAGGCCCCGACCGCCCCGCCGGGGCGGACCAGCCGGACCGGTCCGGCCGCCGCGCGAACGCGTCGGCCACCGGCCGGCTCCACCGGCCGGCTCCACCGGCCGGCTCCACCGGCCGGCTCCACCGGCCGGCTCCACCGGCCCCCGCACGGTTCGTACGCCTCGCCCCTGCCCCGCATCGGGCCGGGCGCCGCCCCCCGCCCCGGGGCGCCGCCGGGGCGGGGTGGCACCATACGGGGATGGAGTGGGCGGAACTGGAAGACCGGGCCCGGGCCCTGGCCACCTCGGGCGGACGACGCGTGCTGGGCATCGCCGGACCGCCGGGCGCGGGCAAGTCGACGCTGGCGGCGCACCTGGCACGCGTCCTGGGCCCCGAACTGGCCGTCGTCGTCCCGATGGACGGCTTCCACCTGGCGCAGGCCGAACTGGTCCGGCTCGGGCGGGCCGACCGCAAGGGCGCCCCCGACACCTTCGACGCCGCCGGTTACCTGGCGCTCCTGCGGCGCCTGCGCGCGGCCGGCCCCGGGACGGTCTACGCGCCGGCCTTCGACCGCTCGCTGGAGGAACCCGTCGCCGGGAGCATCGCGGTGGCTCCTGGGGTGCCGCTGGTCATCACCGAGGGCAACTACCTGCTGTACGAGGCGGGGGAGTGGGCGTCGGTGCGCCCCCTGCTGGACGAGGCCTGGTACCTGGCGCCCGACGACGCCCTGCGGGTACGCCGCCTCGTGGCCCGGCACGTCGGCCACGGCCGGACCGAGGCGGACGCGGCCCGGTGGGTGTCCCGCTCCGACGAGGCCAACGCGCGCGCCGTCGCCCCGGGGCGCGAGCGCGCGGACCTGGTGGTGGAATGAGCCGCGCCACCGGGACCCGTCCGGCCACCGCCCTCAGGGGTGCGGCGGTCCCGGCACGCGCCGCGTCAGTGGAACGCGGTCGCGCGGACGCTGCCGCCGCACAGCGCGAACTCGCCGCCGTCGTCCGGCGCCATCTGGACTCCGCCGCCGCTGCCGGCGACGCCCACGACGATCGAGGGCGCGACGACCGGATGGCCGCCGGAGGCGCAGTATCCGTCCGCCTCGCCGAGGACGGGGGTGAAGGTCAGCTGGGTCGTGGCCCGGCCGCCCGGGGGCAACTGCACGGCGCGCGCCTGCCCTTGGCGGACGACGGTCAGGGCCTTTCCGCTGCCCGGCGAACCCGAACCGGCGAGGGCGACGGTCGGGAAGGACTTCAACACGCACGGCCCGGGGCCTTCGTTCATCACGGTGACCCGGACCTGGGTCGCCCCGACGCGCTGGGCGCCGCCGGGCACGAGCCTGCTGCTGGTGCAGGCGGGCGCCGGCGCCCGGGGCGTCGAAGCCGCCGCTTCGACGGTGCCGGCCGACAGGCTCGCGGTGAGCAGGCCTGCCGCGAGCAGCGCGAGGGTACTGCGAGTGGCCTTCATGGATGCTCCTCCCCCGACCGGGGGGCGCCGCCAGGATCCGGCCCACCCCGTTCGGTGTCGGTTGGATCCCGTTCCACTATCCCACGGCACACCTGACCGGGCCCCCGGGCCGGACGCGGCCCGCTGACGAATCGGAGCGATCATGGAGGAACACATGGGTGCGGACCGGGCGCCGAGCCGCGTCGAGGTGCTGTCGCGGGAGGGCGCGCGCGTCGTCGTGATGACGGGCGAGTTCGACATCGACCACCTCGGCGGGCTGCGCGAAGCCCTCGACCCGATGGCCCCGGAGGTGAGCCGGTACGTCCTGGACGTCTCGGGGGTCACCTTCACCGACTCGACCGCGCTGAGCCTGATGCTGCAACCCGCCCTGACCCGGCCGGTGATCCTGGCCGGGGAGCTGCCGCGGCACCTGAAGAGGCTCCTCGAACTGACCGGCGCGAACCGGGTGTTCACGATGGCCCCCTCGGTGGAGCAGGCCCGCGTGATGGCGGTTCCGCCGCATCCCCGCCGGGCGTGAGCCGACCCCGGGCCGGGGCTCAGGCGCCGGTGCCGGTGCCGGTTCCTGTGCCGGTTCCGGTTCCGGTTCCTGTGCCGGGCGGGGCCGCGACGAGGCGCCGTACGGACTCCACGACGGCCGCGCGGTGCCGGGCCAGCGTTTCCGGCGCCCAGCCGGCGCCGTCCGGGCCCGCTGCCGGGCCGCCGACCGCGCCGAACCAGGCCTGGGACAGGGCCATGACCAGGGTGAGGATGTCGGCGGGAGCCAGGGCCGGATCGACGAGCCCCGCCCGCTGGGCCCGCTCCAGTGCCTCGATCTTGCCCTGGTAGGACGCCGCCTCCGCTTCCGGGAAGCCGGGCCGCTCCAGCTGCTTCCACTGGACGAGCCGCATCAGTGACGGCCGGGCGACGAGGTGGTCGAAGACGGAGCCCGCGTACGCGGGGAGGTCCTCGGCGTCGAAGGGCACGGACTCCGAGCCCGTCTCCAGCGCCCGCTGGAGCACGACGTCGAAGAGCTGCTCCTTGTTGCCGTAGTACACGTAGATCAGCCGCTTGTTCGCCTGCGCGGCCTCGGCGATGCGGTCGACCCGCGCCCCGGCGATGCCGTACGCGGCGAACTCGGAGAAGGCCGCGTCGAGCAGCCGGGCCTTCGTTGCGGTGGAGTCACGTGCCATGGCCCCAGCCTAGCAAGTAACTATCTGGTTATTGACATGAGGGGCGGACCTGGTTCATGGTTGACCTATCCAGTTAGTTACTTTCTTCTTCACCCCCGCACCGAGGAGCATCACCATGGATATCCGCGCACTGGGCGGACAGGGCCTGACCGTCGGCGCCGAGGGCCTCGGCCTGATGGGCATGAGCGCCCACTACGGCGCCACCGACGACACCGAGTCCCTCGCCACCATCGACCGGGCGCTGGAGCTGGGCGTCACCCTCCTCGACACGGCCGAGGGCTACGGACCCTTCGCCAACGAGCGGCTGCTCGGCCGCGCCCTCGCGGGGCGGCGCGACGCGGCCGTGGTCGCCACCAAGACCGGTGTCGAATTCACCGACGAGGGCACCTTCCGCGGCCTCAACGGCACCCCCGAGTACATCCGGCGCGCCGCCGACCGCTCCCTGCGCCACCTCGGCACCGACCACATCGATCTGTACTACCTGCACCGGGTCGACCCGGCGGTGCCGGTCGAGGACAGCGTCGGCGCCCTCGCCGAGCTGGTGACCGCGGGCAAGGTGCGCCACATCGGCCTGTGCGAGGTGGCGGCCGGCACCATCCGACGGGCCCACGCCGTGCACCCGCTGGCCGCCGTGCAGACCGAGTACAGCCTCTTCGAGCGGGGCATCGAGCACGACGGGGTCCTGACGGCCCTGCGGGAGCTGGGCATCGGACTCGTCGCCTACTCCCCGCTCGGCCGGGGCTTCCTGTCCGGGGCCGTGACCAGCCCCGACGACTTCGCGCCGGACGACTTCCGGCGTACGGACCCCCGCTTCCAGGGGGAGAACTTCGCCCGCAACCTGGCCGTGGTCGCGGAGGTCCGCCGGCTCGCCGAGGCCAAGGGCGTCACCCCCTCCCAGCTCGCCCTGGCCTGGACGCTGCGCCAGGGCGCGGTGCCCATCCCCGGCACCAAGCGGCGGCCCTACCTGGAGGAGAACGTCGCCGCCACGGTGGTGACGGTCACCGACGCCGACCTGGCCGCCCTCGACGCGGTGGCCCCGCACGGGGTGGTCGCGGGGGACCGCTACGCCCCCGAGCTGATGGCCTCGCTGGGCGGCTGACGGCTCCGGCCGCCGCCCGGGGCCCCGGCCCCGGTTTCGGCGCCGGGTCGCGGTTTCGGCCCCGCCCCGGCCCCGGGCCGCGGTTTCGGCCCCCGGCCCGGCCCCCGCCCCGGCTCAGTCCTCGGAGGTGGCGCAGTCCGGGTGGCCCCACCGGGTGGCCAGCTTGACGATGGTCTCCCCGGCCGCGTACGGCTTCCCGCAGGGGCAGCTGCCGGGGAACTTCGCCTTGACGGAGGCCCGTCCCCGGGCGGAGCCGCCCGCCGTGCGCCCGGCCGGCGCGCTCTTCGCCGTACCGCCGCCGGAGGCCTTGCGGGGGGCGCCGGAGCGGGCCGGGGCGCTGCGCGCGGGGGCGGGCACCGGCAGCTCGGCGTGGCCCAGGGCCGTACCCGCGGCCTGCTGGGTGAGCGCGGCGTCGCTGGCGGCCTGGTCGGCGATGGCGTTGAGGTGGTCACCGTCCTCGCGGTGGGCCGGAACGTAGCGGAACTCCACGTCCCGCCCGTCCAGCAGCCCGTCGATGCGCTCGACGAGCTCCCGGTTGGCCACCGGCTTCCCGGCGGCCGTCTTCCAGCCGTTGCGCTTCCACGCGGGCAGCCACTGCGTCACCGCCTTCATGGCGTACTGGGAATCCATCCGCACCTCGACGGCGGTCCCGGGCGGGAGCGCCTCCAACAGCCGCTCCAGCGCGGTGAGTTCCCCCACGTTGTTGGTGGCGCGGCCCAACGGGCCCGCCTCCCAGCGCTGCGCGCGGCCCTGGGGGTCGGCGATGACCCACGCCCATCCGGCGGGCCCGGGATTACCCTTCGCCGCCCCGTCGCAGGCGGCAATGATGCGATCAGACATGCCCTGATCATGCCCCACCGGCGCGGCGGGTCCGGCCCCGGTGTGGTGAAGCGGCGCACAGGCGTTTCCTCACGCCACGTGTTTATCGCGGCGGATTTCGGTGACACGAAGTAGTGACACGTCATCAGGACCGGACGAAAGGCAGGAACATGAACCTGGCCACCCTCCTCATCCTCGCTGTAGTCGTCGTGGTCATCGCCCTGATCGTCGCCGCTCCGGCGGTGCCGGTACGGCGCAACCCCTCCGTCCGGCGCACCGGCACCCGCCTGACGACCGTCCCCGCGCCGCGCGGTGGTGGCCGTCACCGCTCCGAACACTGACGGCCCCGGCGCCCCCGGGTACGCCCGTTCGACGGGCATGCGGGGGCGCGGGAAGGGTACGAGCGAGCCATGACCGTGAAGAAGACAAGCGTTCTCGTACTGGACTGCGCCGAGCCCCACGCGCTGGCGCTGTTCTACGCCCGGCTCCTCGGAGCCGATGCCCAGGCCGGCCACGAGCCGGACCTGGTCGAGGTCGTCGGCGGGGCCGGGGTGCACCTCGCCATCCGCAAGGACCACGGCTACGCGCCGCCCAGCTGGCCCCGCCCGGAGGACTCCCAGCAGGCGCACCTGCGGATCCTCGTCGACAGCGCCGACCTGGACGAGGCCGAGCGCGAAGCGGTGTCGCTCGGCGCGGTCCCGGTGGACTCCGACGCCGGGGACGGACCGCGCGAGGTCCGCGTCTTCAGCGACCCGGCCGGTCACTCCTTCAGCATCGCGGCGGCCAGCTGGTCCGTCTGACCGGCGCGACGGCGCACCTCCCGGGCCCGCGTCGCCGGGCCCGCGCCGCCGGGCTCTGGCGTCAGGGCAGGTCCGGCGGGGGAGGCCCGGTCTCGGGCTCGTACTGGTGCGGGCCGTCCCCCTGCCACTCGATCACCCGCGGACCCCCGAGGAGCACCTCGTCCGGGTCGGGCACCTCGATGCGCCGCAGGAACTCGATCACGTCGGCGTCCGAGCGGGCGATGCCGAGGACCGTCTCGTGGCCCTGGACGCGGATCGTCACCCGGCGGCCCCCCGACGGCGAGATCCGGTGTACGACGATCGGCGCGTGCTCCATGGGCCCAGCCTGCCCGAGCCGCGCCGCAGCGGCATCCCGGGGGAGCGGCGCCCCGGGTTCCCGGGCGGGCGGCCCGCCGGCCGGGAACCGCCGGAGGTTGCGGCGGCGTTAAGGGGCGGCGGCGCTCGCGTTCCGCCCGGTGCCTGCACGGTGAACAGGCAGGGAAATCAACCCAGTTGGCGTTGACGACCCGATCTCTACGCGCGTCATCATGACGGCATGACCATCCCCCCGCGCATCTTGGCCCTCGTCGGCGCCGCGGCCGTAGCCGCCACCCTCCTGGCCGGACCCTCGGCCTCCGCCGCCCCCGCCGCCGGCCCCACCCGTTCCGCCGTCCCGGTGAAGGCGGTGGGCAGCGTCTGCTACTCCGCGCTGCCCTCCCAGGCGCACGACACCCTCGACCTCATCGACCGCGGCGGCCCGTTCCCGTACTCCCAGGACGGCGTCGTCTTCCAGAACCGCGAGCGGCTGCTTCCCGGTCAGAGCACCGGCTACTACCACGAGTACACGGTCATCACCCCGGGATCGCCGACGCGCGGCGCGCGCCGGATCATCACCGGCCTCCAGGTCCAGGAGGACTACTACACCGCCGACCACTACGCCTCGTTCCGGCGGGTCGTCTTCGGCTGCTGACCCGAGGACACCACAGGCCCCGCCCCGGCCGTCAGCCCTGGAGTACGGACAGGATGTTGCCGGCCGGGTCGGTGAACCACGCGATCTGCGGGCCCCCTTCGTCGCGCACGACACCCTTGTCGTCGTGCGCGAACCCGGGGTAGCGCTCAAGGCGGATCCCGCGCCGGGTCAGTTCGCCGACCGCCGCGTCGATGTCGTCCACGGGGAAGTTGAGCACCGTGAACACGGCCGGGGCGTGGTCCTCCTTCGGGTACAGGAGGACCTCGTTGCCGCCCGCGATGTGCAGCCTGAGCAGCCCGTTCTCCTCGCTGACCCGCAGGCCGAGGGTCTCGCCGTAGAACTCCTTCGCCCGCTGGATGTCGTCCACGGCGAAACCGCTGAACGCCTTGGTGTCGGTGAACACGCGCCCCGTCCTCTCCTCGTCCGCCGCGCCGCTCCTGCGGCCGGCCGCTACGAGTGTCGGCCCGGCGGGTACCGGTCCCCGGCTCCGAACCGGCGCCGGCCTCGGATTCCCCCACCCGGCGCAGCGCCGCGCGGCCGGCTCAGCCGTCCGTGTGCACGTCGCCGGTGGTGGTCGACGTGATGATGCCCCGGCGGCCCAGATCGCCCGGAGGGATCCCCGGATGGTGCCCCGGCCGCCCCGCGCCGGGGGCCGGACCGAGGGCCAGGTGCGAGACGATCCGGTACCGGTCGCCCCGGTAGACGGAGTGCACGTACTCGACCGGACGGCCCGTGGAATCGGTGGTGAGCCGCTCGATGAGCAGGGCGGGGGAGAGCACCGGGACGTCGAGCAGACCCGCCTCCGCCTCGTTGACCACCGTCGGCTCGATGGACTGCCGCGCCTCGTGGACGTGGACCCCGTGCCGTTCGCGCAGGTGCTCGTAGAGATCGCCCGCCTCCAGCTCGGCGGGGGACAGGGCGGGCACCAGGGAGGCCGGGATGTGCAGGTGCTCGATGGCCATCGGCGCCCCGTCGACGAGCCTGAGCCGGGCCACGTAGAGCAGCCGCGCCCCCGGTGAGATGCGCAGGCGGCGCCCGATCCGGGCGTCCGCCCCGACCGTCGCGTGCTCCAGGACGGTGCTGGACCAGTGGCCCGCGGCCCGGTGAGCGGTGAACGGGGTCCCGTCGGGGGACAGTTCCTGGGTGATCTTCGCGGGCGCGACGAACATGCCGCGCCCGTGTTCCCGTACGAGCTGCCCGGTGGCGACGAGTTCGTCCACGGCCGCGCGCAGGGTGGGCCGGGAGACCTCCAGGGCGGCGCACAGGGTCCGTTCGGAAGGGATCGCGTCCCCCGGGCGCCGGGCGTCGATCAGCCCCAGCAGGTGCTCGCGGACCCGCTCCCGCTTGAGCACCGCGCCGCCCGGTCCGACCGCTTCGGGGGAGTCCTCGCGCACGGCCCTCCCTCCACTGGTCCGGTCTGCTCTTCAACTGGTCAGCCGCATCCCATCACACGGCCATGCGGTGCGCGAGGGTTTCGCCGAACTCGCTTGATGGGCACGGAGGGTTGACGGGTGGAGGGAGGCGTGCCACCTTCGTGCCAGCCGGTTGACCACTTTGCCAATTGGTCAGCTCTCGACGGTGGTTCGGATCGGTTCGGTCCGCGCACCGACCCCGGTTCCGCCGGACCGCACCACGGCCCGGTGCGGAGCGCAGCACCGTCCCCGCACGGCCGGTAGCACCAGCCTCAGCAAGGCCCTCAGCACGGCCCTCAGCAAGGCCCTCAGCACGGCCCGCAGCAAGGCCCTCAGCACGGCCCGCAGCACGGCCCGCAGCACCCCGCCCGAGCACGTCCCGCCAGGTGAGGAACTCCGGATGAACCCCCGCGCCGACTTCGCGCTCGTCCCCCGCCCCGCTTCCGTCACCCCCGCGCCCGGCCGCTTCACCCTCGACGCCACCACCGCCCTGCGCTGCGGCCCGGGCACCGGCGCCGCGGCCGCCCTGCTGCGGGAGCTGCTCGCCCCCGCCACGGGGCTCCCGCTGCCGCCCTCGCCCGACGGGCGGGTCTCCCTCCTGCTCGACCCCGACGAGGGCGGCGCCGAGGGGTACGCCCTCACCGTCACCCCCGAGGGCGTGGAACTGCGCGCCGCCCGCCCCGAAGGGCTGCTGCACGGGATCCAGACCCTGCGGCAGCTGCTGCCGCCCGAGGCCCTCGCGGCGGGGCCGTACCGGCGCACCGGCTGGGACCTGCCCTGCGTACGGATCCGCGACCGGCCGCGGTTCGCCTGGCGCGGAGCCATGCTCGACGTCGCGCGCCACTTCCAGCCGGCCGCGTACCTGCGGCGGTTCGTGGACCTCCTCGCGCTGCACCGGCTCAACGTGCTGCACCTCCACCTCACCGACGACCAGGGCTGGCGGATGCCCGTGGCCGCGTACCCGCTGCTGACCGAGATCGGTGGCCGGCGCCGCGAGAGCGAGGGCGACGGGATCCCCCACGAGGGCGCCTACTCCCGCGCCGAACTCGTGGACCTCGTCGCGTACGCCGCCCGGCGCGGGATCACGGTCGTCCCCGAGATCGAGATGCCCGGCCACACCCGGGCCGCGCTCGCCGCCTATCCGGGCCTCGGCACTCGTCCCGGCACCCGGCTGGAGACATGGACCCGCTGGGGGATCTGCGAGGACGTCCTCGGCGTCCACGACGGGGCCCTGGACTTCTGCCGCACCGTGCTGGAGGAGGTGACCGGGGTCTTCCCCGCCCCTTACGTCCACCTCGGCGGCGACGAGTGCCCCCGCACCGCGTGGGAGGCCTCCCCGGCCGCCCGCGCCCGGGTCGCCGCCGAGCGGCTGGCCGGACCGCAGGCCCTGCGCGGCTGGTTCCTGCGCACCGTCGGCGCGCACCTCACCGCCCTCGGCCGGCGCCCCCTGTGCTGGACCGAGACCGGCGGCGAACTCCCGCCCGGATTCACCGCCATGGCCTGGCTCGACCCCGCGCACGGCCGGACGGCGGCCCTGCGCGGGCACGACGTGGTGATGGCCCCCTTCCGCTCCACCTACCTCGACCTCCCGCAGTCCGCCGACCCCGCCGAGCCGCGTGCCCGGGACGGCATCGTCGACCTGCGCGCCGCGTACGACAACGACCCGGCCCCCGCCCACTGGGAGCCCGAGGCGGCGGCGCGGGTCCTGGGGACGCAGGCCCAGCTGTGGACCGAGTACGCGGCCACCCCGGAGCGGCTGGAATACCTGGCCTTCCCCCGGCTGTGCGCCCTGGCGGAGAGCGCCTGGTCGGCGCACCGCGACCGGCCGGACTTCCTGCGCCGCCTCGCCGCCCACCGCCCCCGCCTCGCGGCCCTCGGCGTCCGCGCCCAGGGCCCGTACGCCCCTCCCGCGCCCGCGCCGCCCGCGCCCGCGCCCGCCCCGCCCAGCTCCGGGCCGTCCCGCCCCGCGGGGCCCACCGCCGGCGCCGGGACTTCGGGCCCGTACCCGGTCCGGGCGGCCCCGTAGCCCCACGCACCGCGCCCCTCCCGACCCCGTGCTCCCCCCACCCCGAGAGGAACCCCCATGCGCACCCCCCACCGCCGCTCCTTCGCCGCCCTCGCCGTCGCCCTGGCCGCCGGACTCGGTTCGGCCGCCCTCGGCGCGCTGCCCGCCACCGCCGACGCGGCCGCCGGGGCGGTCAAGGTCCAGTACCGCACCAGCGCTCCCGGCGCCACCGCCGACCAGGCCGAACCCTGGTTCAAGGTGGTCAACACCGGCTCCAGCGCCGTGCCGTTGGAGCAGGTCAGGCTCCGCTACTACTTCAAGGCCGACTCCGCCGGCACCCAGTACCGCTTCGCCTGCTCGTGGGCGGTCCGCGGCTGCGCCGGGATCACCGGCACCTTCGGGACCCCGGCGGTGCCCACCGCCACCGCCGACCGCTACCTGGAGATCGCCTTCACGGCGGCCGCCGGCTCCCTCGCCCCCGGGGCCGACACCGGTGACATGCAACTGCGCTTCTATCGCGCCGACTGGCAGCCCCTGAACCAGGCCGACGACTACTCCTTCGACCCGGCCCGCACCACGTACGGGGACTCCGCCAAGGTGACCGCGCAGGTGGGCGGCGCCACCGTCTGGGGCACCGCGCCCGGCGGCAACGCCCCCGACCCGGACCCCACGCCCACCCCCACCCCGACCGGCCCCGCCCCCTCCGGCGCCACCCTGTTCGACGACTTCGCCTACGCCACCTCCGCGGACCCGGCGATCGCCGCCCACGGCTGGAGCGTCCGCTCCAACGCGGGCGGCCCCGGGGTCCCCGGTGCCTCCTGGGCCCCGGAGAACGTCACCTTCGGCGCGGAGGGCGCCGACTCCTCCGTCATGAACCTCCGGACCTCCACGGCCGGCTCCGGCGAGACCACCAAGCAGACCGAAGTCCTCACCCGGGCGACGAAGTTCAAGAACGGCACCTACGCGGCCCGGGTGAAGTTCTCCGACGCCCCCGCCTACGGCCCGGACGGCGACCACCTCGTCCAGACCTTCTTCACCATCAACGACCTGAAGGCCCCGATGGCCGACGACTACGCCGAGTACGACTTCGAGTACCTCCCCAACGGCGGCTGGGGGGAGCCCGGCAACATCCTGTACACCACCTCGTGGGAGACCTACCGCCCCGACCCCTGGGAGGCCGTCAACCAGCACACCGAGGACCGGAGCAGCCACGCCGGCTGGCACGACCTGGTCCTCACCATCGACGACAACGCCATCACCTACTCCGTCGACGGCCGCACCTTCGCCACGCACGACGCCCGCTACCTGCCCGAGCGGCCGATGTCGATCAACTTCAACCAGTGGCTGATCGACCTGAACGGGCAGCCCGGCACGACGCCCCGCGCCTACGACCAGAAGGTGGACTACGTCCTGCACGTGAAGGATCAGGTGCTGACCCCGGCCCAGGTGTCGGCCCGGGTGGCGGCCCTCCGCGCGGCCGGCACCACCTTCCAGGACACCGTCCCCAACGGCTGAGCAGCCGTCAGTTCCAGGCCCTCCGGCCGCAGGACGCGCCTCCTGCGGCCGGAAACCGTACGGGTGTTGGCGCGGGAGCGCGCTCTCCCGGGATGCGGATCACCGGATACCCTTCAGATCCGACGCAGCCGCCCTGCTGCCGACCGCGACAGACGAGGAGACCCCGTGCCTGAGCGTCCCACCGGACACCGCCCCACCCTGGAAGCCGTCGCCGCGCGCGCCGGGGTCTCCCGGGCGACGGTCTCACGGGTGGTCAACGGCGGGGCCGGGGTGCGCCAGCCCGTGGCGGAGAAGGTGCGCGAAGCCGTGGCCGAGCTGGGCTACGTACCCAATCCGGCGGCCCGGACCCTCGTCACCCGGCGCACCGGCGCGGTGGCAGTCATCATCGCCGAGCCGGAGATCCGCATCTTCTCCGACCCGTTCTTCTCCCAGCAGCTCCGCGGCATCAGCAAGGAACTGACGGAGAACGACACCCAGTTGGTGCTGCTGCTCGTGGAGGGCCCGGACGACTACGACCGGATCGCCCGCTACCTGTCCGGCGGCCACGTCGACGGCGCGCTCGCCTTCTCCCTGCACACCGACGACCCGTTGCCCGCCATCGCGGGCAGGATCGGCCTGCCCACCGTGTACGGCGGCCGCCCGGCCTGGACCCCCGCCCCCGGCGGGGCGGCCGGAGTGACGTACGTCGACGCCGACAACCGCGGCGGAGCGGCCGAGGCCGTCCGCCACCTGATAGCCGGCGGCCGGACCCGCGTCGCGCACATCGCCGGCCCGGACGACCAGACCTCGGCGACCGACCGGCTCGACGGCTACCGGGACGCCCTGCCCGAGGCCGGCCCGGTGATGGTGGCGGACGGGGACTTCACGGTCGAGGGCGGGGCGCGGGCCATGGCGCACCTGCTGGAACACCACCCGGACCTCGACGCCGTCTTCGCCGCCAACGACCAGATGGCGGTCGGCGCGCTGCGCGTCCTGCGCGAGCGGGGCCGCAGCGTGCCGAAGGACGTCGCCGTCGTCGGCTTCGACGACATGCCGTCCGTGGCCGAACGCGCGGAGCCGCCGCTGACCACCGTCCACCAGGACATCGAGGGCATGGGCCGGATGATGGCCCGGCTGCTGCTGAACGACCTGGACCGCGAACGCACCGCCCCCGCCGCCCCGTCCGCGCTGATCACGCCCACCCGGCTGGTGCGCCGCGCTTCGGCCTGAGGCGGTGGCGCTCCCCGCCGGCGGCGCGGCCCGTCCCGGGGCGGCCCGTTCCGGCGCGGGCCGCCCCGGCGCGACCGGTCGCCCCCGCGCCAACTCCGCCTCCACACGCGGCCGTTACGCGTTCAGGTCTTGACGGGACGATCCGGCCGGGGGCACGCTCCAGACCCAACGCCTGAGAGCGCTCTCAGCACGCTCGACCCACCCGTTCCACGCCGAAGCCAAGGGGAGACCACCCATGCCCACAGCCCGAGCCGCCACCGCCCTGCGCGCCGCACTCCGCCTCGGCGGGGCCGCCCTCGCCGGGACGCTGCTGGCCGCCTGCGGATCCGGTACGCCGCAAGGCTCCGCGGACGGCGCGGGAGGCAAGGTCACGGTCACCGTCGACCTGTTCGGCACCTTCGGCTACAAGGAGGCCGGACTCTACGCCCAGTACGAGAAGCTGCACCCCGGCGTCACCGTCAAGCAGACGGACACGGAGGACGAGCAGGACTACTGGAAGTCCCTCCAGACCCGGCTCGCGGGCGGCGGCGGCCTCGCCGACGTCCAGGGGATCGAGGTGGGCCGGATAGCCGCCGTCACCCAGCAGCAGTCCGACAAGTTCGAGGACCTCACCGCCTACGGGGCGGGCGCGCTCAAGGGCTCCTTCGCCGAGGCCAAATGGAAGGCCGCGGCCACCGCCGACGGCAAGGTGCTGGGCCTGGGCACCGACGTGGGCCCCGAGGCCATGTGCTACCGCCGGGACCTGTTCGAGAAGGCCGGTCTGCCCACCGGGCGCGACGAGCTCGCGGCGAAGTGGTCCACCTGGGACGGCTACCTGGAACTGGGCCGCCAGTACAAGGCGAACGCCCCCGAGAAGAGCGCCTGGCTGGACAGCGTCGGCAGCCTCTACACCGTCATGGTCGGCCAGCAGAAGGAGCGCTACTACGACGCCTCCGGCAAGCTGGTGTACGAAACGAACCCGGCGGTCAAGAACGCCTGGAACACCTCAGTACGCGCGGCCCAGGACGGCTTGAGCGCCAAGCTCGACCAGTGGTCCCCGCCGTGGAACCAGGCCTTCGCCGCCGGCTCCTTCGCCACCCTGCCGTGCCCCGCGTGGATGCTCGGCTACATCAAGGGCCAGGCCGGGGACGCGGGCCGCGGCAAGTGGGACGTCGCCCGGCTGCCCGGCGGCGCGGGGAACTGGGGCGGCTCCTACCTGTCGATCCCGCGCGCGGCCAAGCACAAGAAGGAGGCCTACGCGCTGATCCAGTGGCTCACCGCCCCCGAGCAGCAGGCCCGGCTCTTCGAGAAGCAGGGCTCGTTCCCCTCCGCCACCGAGGCGATCGCCCGGGTGGCCGACGTCAAGGACCCGTACTTCTCGGACGCCCCCATCGGCGCCCTCTTCGGCGACGCCGCCAAGGCCGCTCCCGTCCAGGTGCCCGGAGTCGGCGACAAGACCGTCTCCGACCAGATCACCAACGCGCTGAGCGAGGTCGAGCGCAAGGGCACGGCGCAGGACACGGCGTGGGAGACGGCGAAGAAGGGCGTGCGCAACGCCACCGGCTGACCGCCGCACCACACCGCACCGCACACCGGTGCTCCGCCCCGGCCGCCCCGCCGCCGCCCCCCGCCACCGCCCCTCAGCCGCCGCCCCCGAAGGGCCCCGCCGCATGACCCTCCTCAGCACCGCTCCCACCCCGCCACCGCCCGCGCCCCCGGCCCCCCGCCCCTCCGCGGCCCGCAGGTCACTGCGCGCCCTCGGCCCGTACGCCTACCTGGCCCCCTTCTTCACCCTCTTCGCCGCCTTCGGGCTCTTCCCGCTGCTCTACACGGCCTTCGTCTCCCTCTACCGCGTCGAGCTCCAGACCCCCGGCCGGATGGAGTGGCGGGGGCTGGACAACTACGCCGCCCTCTTCACCGACACCTACTTCTGGACCTCGCTGCGCAACACCTTCACCATCGGCGTCCTGTCCACCGTCCCGCAGCTCGCCATGGCCCTGGGCCTGGCCCACCTCCTCAACTACCGGCTGCGGGGCCGGACCTTCTTCCGTACCGCCATGCTGCTGCCGTACGCCACCTCGGTCGCCGCCGCCACCCTCGTCTTCGCCCAGCTCTTCGGCCGCGACTTCGGCGTCGCCAACTACCTCCTCGGCCTCGCCGGGATCGCCCCGGTGGACTGGCAGACCGGGACCGTCGCCTCCCAGCTCGCCGTCTCCTCGATCGTCGTCTGGCGCTGGACCGGCTACAACGCCCTCATCTACCTGGCCGGCATGCAGACCATCCCGACCGAGCTCTACGAGGCCGCCGAGATGGACGGAGCCTCCAGGTGGCGGCAGTTCCTGCACGTCACGCTGCCCGGCCTGCGCCCGACCATCCTCTTCACCACCGTCGTCTCCACCATCGGGGCCACCCAGCTCTTCGGCGAGCCGCTGCTCTTCGAGGGCTCCGTATCCGGCGGCATCTCGCACCAGTACCAGACGCTCGGCCTCTACATGTACGAGCAGGGCTGGGGCTTCTTCCACCTCGGCCGGGCCGCCGCCACCGCCTGGGTGACCTTCCTGCTGATCCTCGCGCTGGTCGGGGCCAACGCCCTGTACGCGCGCCGCCGTTCCCGCCAGGAGGAAGCCCGATGACCGCCCTCGCCGCCCCGCCCCACGAGCCGGCGAGCGGCCCGCCCACCGCTTCCGTACGGGGTCGCCGGCGCGGCCGGGGCCGGGGGGCGGGCGCCGGCAGCCGGCACGGCGGACGGCTCGTGTACGCGGTCCTCACCATCGCCGTCCTCATCTCGGCGTTCCCGTTCTACTGGACCATCGTCGCCGCCAGCCGTTCCAACGCCGATCTCGCCCGCACACCGCCCTCCCTGCTGCCCGGCCCGAACCTGATGCGCAACTTCCAGCAGGTCGTGGAAGAGGCCGACATCGGCAAGGCCCTGCTCAACTCCCTGATCGTGGCCGGCTCGATCACCGTCGGCACCGTGCTGTGCTCCACGCTCGCCGGGTTCGCCTTCGCCAAACTCCGCTTCCGCGGCCGCGGCCTGCTGCTCGCCGTCACCGTCTCGACCATGATGATCCCGCCGCAGCTCGCGGTGATCCCGCTGTTCATGCTGATCGCCCGGCTCCAGTGGGTGGGCCAGCTCCAGGCCGTCGTCCTGCCGGGCCTCGTATCGGCCTTCGGCGTCTTCTTCATGCGCCAGATCCTGGTCCAGTCCCTGCCCGACGAACTCATCGAGGCCGCCCGCGTCGACGGCGCCTCCACCGCCCGGATCTTCTGGTCCGTCGTCGTGCCGATCGCACGGCCCGGCATGGCCGTGCTCGGCCTGCTCACCTTCATGACGGCCTGGAACGACTTCTTCTGGCCCGTCATCGCGCTCTCCTCGCAGGAGCCGACCGTTCAGGTAGCACTGCGCCAGCTCGGCGGCGGCTACGTCCACGACCAGTCCGTGATCATGGCGGGCGCCCTGCTCGGCACCCTTCCCGTGCTGCTCGTCTTCGGCCTCCTCGGCCGCCAGATCGTCGGCGGGATCATGCAGGGCGCCGTCAAGGGCTGACCCGCCGCACACCCGCATACCCGCATACCCGCGGACCCACCGCCCGGACGCGCCGCCCGCGCCGGCACCCACGTCCCCTCACCTCCAAGGGAGTTCTCCACAGATGACCGCCGTCGACGCACGCACCGGTACGCCGCCGACACAGCTGCGTTTCCCCGACGGGTTCCGCTGGGGCACGGCCACCGCCGCCTACCAGATCGAGGGCGCCGCCGCCGAGGACGGCCGTACGCCGTCCATCTGGGACACCTTCAGCCACACCCCGGGCCGGGTCCGGAACGGCGACACCGGGGACGTCGCCGCCGACCACTACCACCGCATGCGCGCGGACGTCGCCCTGATGAAGCGCCTCGGCGTCAGCGACTACCGCTTCTCCGTGGCCTGGCCCCGCGTCCAGCCCACCGGCCGCGGCCCCGCCCACCAGAAGGGGCTGGACTTCTACCGCCGGCTCACCGACGAACTGCTCGGAGCCGGGATCCGGCCCGTCGCCACCCTCTACCACTGGGACCTGCCCCAGGAACTGGAGGACGCGGGCGGCTGGCCGCAGCGCGAGAGCGCCGACCGCTTCGCCCGGTACGCGCAGCTCACGGCCGAGGCGCTCGGCGACCGCGTGGCGACCTGGACCACCCTCAACGAACCCTGGTGCGCGGCCTTCCTGGGCTACGCCTCCGGGGAGCACGCCCCGGGCCGTACCGAGCCGGCCGCCGCCCTGCGCGCCGCGCACCACCTCAACCTCGCCCACGGACGTGCCGTACAGGCGCTGCGGGCCGCGCTGCCGCCGTCGGCCGAGATCTCCCTGACCCTCAACCTGCACGCCGTCCGCCCCCTGACGCGGTCGGACGCCGACCGGGACGCGGCCCGCAGGATCGACGCGCTCGGCAACCGGATCTTCCTCGACCCCGTGTTCCACGGGCGGCTCCCGCAGGACCTGGTCCGCGACACCGAGGCGCTCACCGACTGGTCCTTCGTCCGTGACGGAGACCTGCGCACGGCCCGCGAGCCCATCGACTCCCTCGGCGTGAACTACTACGCCCCGACCGTCGTCGCGGCCGGCACCTGCCCGGCGCCCTCGCCCTGGCCCGGGGCCGAGGCGCACGTCCGCTTCCCCCGGCTGCCCGGTCCGCGGACCGCCATGGACTGGCCGGTCGACGCCGAGGGGCTGTACGAGCTGCTGACCGGCCTGCGCGACCGGCTGCCGGACGTCCCGCTGCTGGTGACCGAGAACGGGGCCGCGTACGAGGACCACGTGGACCCGGCGGGCAGCGTCCGTGACCCGGAGCGGATCGCCTACCTCCGGGCCCACCTGACCGCCGTGCACCGGGCGATGGCGCGGGGGGCCGACGTCCGGGGGTACTTCCTGTGGTCGCTGCTGGACAACTTCGAATGGGCGTACGGGTACGGCAAGAGGTTCGGCATCGTGCACGTGGACTTCGCGACCCAGCGCAGGACCCCGAAGGACAGTGCCCGCTGGTACGCGGACGTCATCGCGCGTGGCGGCCCGATCGCCTGCGACGCCCCGGGAGGAGACGCCTGAGCCAGCGTCCCGGTACCCCGGGCGGGGGTACGGGCGGGCGTTGCCTCCCGGGCGGCCGTTCGTTGGGGGCGTATGAGAAAAAACGATGAGGCACGGCCGGTGCCGGTACCCCGGCGGACGTTCGGCCGCCGGGCCCTCCTCGGGGCCGTGCTCGGGCTGGGGCCGCTGTCCTGGGCCTCGGCGGGACGCGCCGCCGCGGCGGCCCCGCGCCGCCCGGAGATCTTCGGCTGCGAGGAGTGGGGTGCCCGTCCGCCCGCCGGGCCGGTCACCGTCCTGGACGCACCGCCCCGGCGGATCGTGGTGCACCACACGGCCACCGCCAACGTCGACGACTTCTCCCCGGAGCACGCCTTCGCGCTCGCCCGGGCGGTCCAGGCCCAGCACATGGACGGCCGGGGGTGGATCGACACCGGCCAGCACTTCACCGTGAGCCGCGGCGGCCACACCACGGAGGGCCGGCACCGCAGCCTCGGCGAACTGGCCGGGGGCCGGCGGCAGGTGCGCGCCTCCCACTGCGTCGGCCAGAACGACGTGGCCATCGGCATCGAGGTCGAGGGCACCTACACCCGGGTGGGCCCGCCCGCCGGTCAGTACGAGGCCCTGGCCGATCTGTGCGCCCACGTCTGCGACCAGTACGGGCTGGACCCGGCCGGGATCGACGGACACCGTGACCACAACGCCACGGCCTGCCCCGGCGACCGGCTCTACGCCCTCCTCCCGCGCCTGCGCGAGGACGTCGCCGCCCGCTGCCGGCGGGGCTGGTAGCGCGGGCCTCAGGACACCGCGTACCACTGGCTGGCCCAGCCGGTGTTGATGGTGCTGGTGGACTGCTCGGCCAGGTTCAGCTTGTCCGGCAGGGAGGTCTGCCCCGTCAGGACGGTGCTGTAGCGCAGGTTCGGCGGCGTCAGTCCGGCGTTGACCGAGATCCCGGCCCCGGTGGCCTTCAGGGTGAGGCCGTTCGTGGCCCAGTTGCCGTTGAGCAGGAGCGCGATGAAGTACGTCCCGGGGGCGGCGGTGAACGGCGTGGTCAGGGGCAGCGGCTTGGCCACCGCGTCGGTCATCAGCTGGGGGGAGACGTCCGCGGTGGACGCGAGCCGGGTGCCGTCCGCGCCGTACACGCCGAGGTAGCAGTGGGAGAGCTGGGCGGATGGGTCAATTCCGGCCAGGCCCAGCCAGAGGTTGGACCAGGTGATCCGCTCGCGCAGCACGATCCGCACCAGGGTGACCCGCCCGCCGACGCCCGCGGCGGACTGGGCGGTGACGTGGCCCGCGTCGTTGGGGTCGCCCGTCCAGGCGAGGAGGTTCTGGTCTTGGGGGCGCGGGCCCTGGAAGCCGGTCCCGTCGTTCGGCGCGGCCGGCGCGGGCGGGGTGACGGGGGCCGGGGAGCCCGCCGTGCCGTGCGGGGCGGGGTCCGGCGAGGTGCAGCCGGCCAGCAGGAGCAGGGCCGTGAGGGCGGCGGCCAGGCCGGCCCCGGCGGTGGTGGTGCGCGTGCGCATGGTGGTCCCCCGTAAGTGCGTGTGTGACGGGGTCATGTTCACACGGTCGCCGCGCGCGCCTGCCACCGGTCCGCCGCGCTGCCGCCCGGGGCGGTGTCCACGGCGGCGGACCGGTGCGGGACTCAGCCGTCGATGCGGTGCTGGGTCCAGAAGGAGGTCAGGTCCGTGGTCGTCGCGGCCTGGGCGGCCGCCTTGAACTCGGCCGTGGTCGAGACCCCGTACCAGTGGGAAGCGGCGTAGTCCTTGAGGAGTTGGGCCATGGCGGTGTCACCGAGCACCCGTCGCAGGTCGTGCAGGGCGCACTTGCCGTAGCCGTAGATGACGGTGGAGTACCGCGAGGAGTGGGCGTCCCAGTACGCCATCGGGTTGGTGATCTTCTCCGCGGCGGAAGCCCACGAGACGCTGTTCCAGCAGCTCGCGCCGGTCTTGTTCTGCGCCAGGTCGGTGGCGTAGTCCGTGAACGCCTCGTCCAGCCAGGGGCTGTTGTACTCGTCGTCGCCGACGATGCCGTACCACCACTGGTGGGCGATCTCGTGGGTGAGGGCGGTGGTGCTGACCAGGTCGAGGACGAAGCCGGGGTACTCCATGCCGCCGAACCAGTAGTTGTTGTCGATCACCGCGTCCAGTTCGCCGTACGGGTAGGCGCCGAACCGGGCCGAGTGGGCGTCCACGGCGGACTTGGCGGTGCTGAGCATGGACTGGGCGTCGGAGGAGCTGATGCCCGAGACGGAATAGATGTTGACCGGGGTGCCGGCGGCCGAGGTGCCGGAGATCTTGGTGAACGGTCCCGCCGCCCAGGCGAAGTCACGGACCTTGGTGGCGGTGGCGGTCGTCACGGTGCGCCCGCTGGTGCCGGGGGTGTCGACGGAGGCACCGGTGGCCGGTACGAGCAGGGTGCTCGGGTGGTCGAGGGTCACCTTGAAGTCGGAGGCCAGGGAGTAGAAGGACTCCCCGTTGTTCGTGTACGGGTCCAGGTGCCATCCCGAGCCGTCCCTGACCGCGAGCACGGGCAGGGCGTTGCCGAGCATGCTGAAGGCCCCGTCGTAGCCGAACCGGTCGGCGCCGCTGGGCACGGTGATCCCCAGGTCGAAGCCGATCGTGGCGCTCTGCCCCTGGGTCAGCGGGGCCGGCAGGTCGATCTTGAGGGCGGTGCAGCCGACGGTGGGGGAACCGGCGGTGCCCCCGGTGACGTTGCTGACCGCGATGGGCATGGCCGCGCAGGTGCCGTGGTAGTTGTCCCACAGCCGCAGGTACACCTCCGTCAGCGCGGTGGCGGAGGCGTTGGTGAAGGTGGCGCTCTCGTGGCCGGTCCAGACGGTTCCGCTCGCGTTGCTGCTCAGGCTGACCGTGTAGGCGGGCGAGGCCGGGGTGCGGGTGGTGTCCCCGGGCGGGGTCGTGCCGCCGGAGGTGTCGAGGGCGACGTCGTCGACGACGAAGTTCGTCTTGAGGCTGGAGTCCTCGGTGCCGGTGAAGGCCACGCTGACGGTCTGGCCCGCGAACGCGGACACGTCGAAGGACTTCTGGACGTAGCCGGTGTTCTTGTCGAGGTTCGAGTACGTCGCGAGCGTCGTCGAACCGATCTTCGCCGTCAGCTTGTCGTACTTGGTCGAGGTGGTGGTCTCGGTGGTGTCGACGTGCAGCCAGAACGTGAGCGTCGCGGAGCTGCATCCGGCGGGGACCGTGACGCTCTGGGAGAGGGTGTCGGTGTGCGTGCTGCCGACGCCGTCCAGCCAGGCGAAGTGGGTTCCGCCGTGGGCGCTCTGACCGGCGCGGTCGGTGATGACGCTGGTCTGCGACTGGGTCCAGGGCGAGGTGCCGCCCTCGAAACCGCCGTTGGCGATGACCTGGGCCGGAGTGCAGGCCGCGGCGGCCCGGGGGGCCGTCGTCGGTGCGGCGGTGGCCTGGACGGCTGGCAGTACGGCGGTGGCCAGCGCGGCGACGGCGCACACGGTCGCGGCGAGGGCCTTGTGGGGGGTGGATCTCACGCGTATCTCCTTCGGGGCGGCCGGGGTGTCCGGCCTGCTCGGCGGCCGCCCGGCCGGCCAGGGTGCGCCGAGGGCAGCCGTGGGCTGGGCGCATCGCTCGCGCGATGGCGGAGGTGAGAGGTCCGCGCGCCGCTCTGGGGTCAGGGCGGCACGGCTGCGGGGAAGCCTTCCGGATTTGTCGGGAGCATGCCATCAAGCGTGGGTAAAGTGTTCGCCCCGCATGCGGAGGCGGGCGCTCCGCAGATCCGCCGCCGTCCGGTGCCGCCGGGTGCCGGTGCCGTCGGGTGCGCTGCCGCCGTGGCCGGCCGTCGCTGCCCTTGCGGGTGCGGCCTCCGTACGAGTGGGGGAAGCTGGGGGCGGTGAACGCACGACTGAGGAGGGGTCCGGTGGACGCTTCAGGAGACGGCCGGGCCGCCCGCGCGCCCCGGCACGGGATGCGGGCGGCGGGCCTGCTGGGTACGGCGGTGGCCCTGCTCGTGGCGGCCGTGCCGGCCTCGGCGCGTACCCCGGCCGACCCGCCGTCCCGCCCCGTCGTGCTCGTCGACTGCTTCTCGAAGGCGCAGACGCGCCCCGAGGAGTACCTGCTGGCCTGCGGGGACGGCAACAACCGGCTCGTCGGCCTGCGCTGGGAGAGCTGGGGGCCGCGCCAGGCCACCGCCACCGGAACGGACATGGTCAACGACTGCCGCCCGAACTGCGCGGCGGGCCGGTTCCGCCCCTACCCGGTGACGGTCACCCTGAGCGCGCCGCAGACCTGGCCCGCCACCCCCGACCTGCGCCGCTTCACCACGATCCGGCTGCTCTACACCCACACCGCGCCCGCGCCCGTGGGGAAGGACGTGACGTACCCGCTCGTCTACTGACGGCTCCGTCCGGCGACACCACGAAGCCCCGGGATTCGACCGTCCCGGGGCTTCGTGCACTTCGCTGACCGCCCCGTTCAACGAGCGTCGGGCGGCGGGGTCACGCCTGGGCGCCGGCGAGCCTGCTCACGATCGTGGCCGCGGCCGCCGCCGCGGTCATCAGGACGCGGCGCACGGGGCGGCGGACGGAGGCGAGGGGGGAGGGGGCCATGGGAAGGGTCCGTTCGGCGTTGCCTCCCCGGCCGTCGCGCGGGGCGCGGTCCGGGGCGTGATCGACAGGGGGTGCGGAGCCGGGCGGCCACCCGGCTCGGCTCGGTCCGATCCTGATCCCGGCCGGTGAACGGACCGTGCATCGCCGGTGTACGGGCCGACCGGTTCAGGTGGCGATCCCGGCCGCGCGCGGGGGCCCGTCGCCGGGCCCTCAGGAGGCCCCGACCGCCGCATCGCCCGCGGCGGCGACGACCGCCGCGAGGTCGCTGCCCGCGTGCAGGAGCGCCACCGTCCGGGCGGCGATCCGCTCCAGCCGGAGCCCGAGGACGCGCTCCGCCTCCGCCAGACCGCCCGGCCCGGCCAGGGAGCCCATCACCTCCCGGACCGCGGGAACGCCGTACCCGCAGCTCCGCAGGGCCGCGACGATACGGGCCGCCGCGATGGCCGGGGGCCCGTATCGGCGGGCGCGCAGCGAGGTGACGCGCTCGGGGAGGACGAGCCCCTCCTGCTCCCAGAACCGCAGGGCCGACGTACGGACGCCCAGCGCCCCGGCCAGCTCGGTGATCGTCATCGCGTCGCCGTCACTGTCTCCGGCTCCGGCTCCGGCTCCGTCGCCGTCCCCGTCCCCGTCGATCCCGCGGGCTCCGGGCTCGGCCCGGATCGCGTGCACCGCCGCCAGGGCGCGCAGGGCCTCCTCCCGCTCCCGGGCGAGCCGGACGTGGACCCCTCCCACCGCGGCGGCGGCCCCGGCGAGCGTCCCGGTGCGCAGCCCGGCCAGCATCCGGCGCGCCTCGACGGGCCCGGCGGCCGCCGCGAGCCCCCGGTAGGCGCGCAGGGCGTGCACGTGGAGGGCGGTGTAGGAGCGGTAGCCGTTGGCGGAGCGGGCGGCCGGCGGGATGACGCCGAGCCGCTCCAGGTCGCGTACCTGCTGTACCGAGTACCCCGACTCCCCGGCCACGTCCACGGTGCGCATCGGTCCCGCCCCGCGCACACCGCCCGCCCGCTCTGCCATCGACGCCAACCCCACAGAAGCACTTGAAGGTGATGCTTGAACCATGAGTACGGACACGAGTATGGAACAGATCGTCGCGACCGTGCGGGGCTTCACCGGCGCGCACGTGAACCGCCCCGAACGGGGGGACGGGTCTCCCGAGGTGGCCTGGGGGGACGTGTTCTTCTTCTACGCCCCCGACGGGCACCCGCCGCGCAACGCCCAGCCCTACGCGACGATCGTGACCAAGGACCATCCCGGCGACACCGCGGGCGACCTCGATCCGCCGGGCCGCTGGCGCGTCAGCATCCGCGTGGACCGCACGACGTTCCGCGAGCTGACCGGCGAGGAGCTGGACGCCCTGGTCCGGCCCCGCGATCACGCGGCCGCCGACCGCGTGGTACCGCACCCGGTGTACGGCCCGTACGGCTGGATCGCGGTGGTCAATCCCGCCGGGCGGACGGCGGACACCGTGCACCGGCTCCTGCGCGAGGCCCACGCCGCCGCCCGCGCGCGGTTCGAGCGCCGCCACGGGACCGCCTAGGGGTGGCCGGTTTCGCGGGGCAGGGCACAAGCTGATGGGGGGTACGCGCGCCGCGGAACCGGCCCGGACGGGCCGGGGCCCTCGTACCGCCCGGCCGCCCTCCCTCGCGAAGGGGATCTCATGTCAGCTCGGACCCGCCCGGCCGCCGCCCACGCCCGTACCCGTACGGGCCTCAGGGGGCGGCTCGCGGTGCTCGGCGCGGTCACTCTCCTGTGCGCGGCCGCGACGAGCACCGGCGCCCATGCGATCGTGGGCGGCAGCGATTCCAGCGAGCCGTACCCGTTCATGGTGTCGATCCCGATGGTCTTCCCCGACGGCACGAAGACGGTGGGCGGCGTGTGCGGCGGCGCGCTGATCGCACCCGAGTGGGTCGTCACCGCCGCGCACTGCGCGCAGGACGGCCCCTTCGCGCACCCGGACGGAACGGTCCGGATCGGCAGCGAGCACCGGCACTCCGGCGGTTCGGTGCGCAGGATCGTCGGGAAGGCCGTCCACCCCGGCTACGACGGGCAGGACGGCCGCTCGCACGACGACATCGCCCTGCTCCGGCTGGACCGCCCGGCCCCGCAGCGGCCGGTCGCCGTCGCCGACCGGGCGCCCCGGGCCGGCGCCGCCACCCGGGTCCTCGGCTTCGGCACCGTCGTGGACGCGCGGGACGTCCAGGAGTGGATGTTCTCCGAGCGCCTCCAGGAACTGGACACCCGCGTCTCCGCCGCCACCGGCTGCCTGGGCGTCAAGGCTCCGGGGGAGCTATGCACCACCAGCCGCGTTCCCGGCGCGATGGCGTGCAACGGAGACTCCGGCGGGCCGCAGATCCAGCGGATCGGGGGCCGCTGGGAGCTCGTCGGGGTCACCGCCGGCGACGGGAACTACGACGTCGACCCGAAGTGCGGGGGCGGGCCCGGCGTCTGGACCTCCGTGTCCGCGTACAAGGGCTGGATCACCGGAATCACCAAGTCCACCGGCATCACGGGCGGCCACTGCTGACGGCGCGTCGGTGGACCGGCCCGGGCGGGAACTGCCGTGACGTCCGGAACGTCCTGATGTCATAGGGAAGAAGTGCGCAGGACCAGGACCGAAGAACACCGAAGGCAGCGAAGAACACCGAAACCGCAGGGGAGACCGGATCGTGTGGACCGCAGGCAGTCGTCCGACCCGCCGCGCCGTACTGACCGCCGGACTGGGGGCGGGGGCCGTGCTGGCCGGGGCCCCCTGGAGTGCGTCGGCCGCCGCCTCGCCGGCCGCCGCCGAGGACGCCGAGATCGGCCGCCGGCTGCGCGCCCTGGAGCGGGAGCACGGCGCCCGCCTGGGCGTGTTCGCCCGGGACACGGGCAGCGGCCGGACCGTGCTCCACCGGGCGGACGAGCTCTTCCCCATGTGCTCGGTCTTCAAGACGGTCGCCGTGGCCGCCGTCCTGCGCGACCTCGACCGGGACGGCGAGGTCCTCGCCCGGCGCGTCTTCTACACGCAACAGGACGTGAAGGACTCCGGCTTCGGACCCGTCACCGGCCTGCCCGAGAACGTGGCGGGCGGCCTGACGGTGGAGCAGCTGTGCGCGGCGGCGATCTGCCGGAGCGACAACGCCGCGGCCAACCTCCTGCTGCGGCAACTGGGCGGCCCGCAGGCCGTGACGCGGTTCTGCCGGTCCCTGGGCGACCGGACCACCCGGCTCGACCGCTGGGAGCCCGAGCTGAACACGGCGGAGCCCGGCCGGGTGACGGACACCACCACGCCCCGGGCCATCGCCGGGACCTATGCCGCGCTGGCCCTCGGCGACGCGCTCGCACGCCGGGACCGGGAACGGCTGACGGGGTGGCTCCTGGCCAACACGACCAGCACCGAACGCTTCCGCAAGGGCCTGCCCGCCGACTGGGTCCTGGCCGACAAGACCGGCGGCGGTGACTACGGCACGAACAACGACGCCGGGATCACCTGGCCCCCGCACCGCCCGCCCATCGTCCTCACCGTCCTGACCACCCACGACCGTCCCGAGGCCACCGCCGACAACCCGCTCGTGGCCGAGACCGCCGCCCTGCTGGCGGCCGCCCTGTCCTGACCCCGGCCGCCCGGCCCGGGCCGCCCCGGGCGGTGCCGGGCCGCCCGGGCCGCCGTTCGTGAAATCTCCCACAATCTTGCGGAACCGATTCTGCGCCGGCTCGTTGAAGGGCTGGGTGCACCCGCCGCCCCGGGCTCTCCGTTCCCCGGGGCGGCTTCCGTCCCTCAGGGGCGGGTCAGGCGGGCGCGCAGGGCCTCCGCGTCCGGGAGGAACCAGAGCTGGGTGCCGCGGTTGCTCTCGCGGACGAAGTCCCGCAGGGAGTCGCTGGCTTCGACGTGGTGCGAGATGTCACCGACCACGGCCAGCCCCATCCGGTAGTTGACGAACTTCTGGACGATGTCCCCGGCCAGGCGGGTGCGCAGCCGGAAGAAGTCCTCGGTCAGGCAGGCGGCCGGCAGCAGGACCCATTCCGCGCCCCGGTACCAGCCCTCGCCGACGAGGTCGGTCGCGTCGCGCTCGTCGCGGACGGGGGCGCCGTCGGGCGGCCGGACGAGCACGGGCGTCCCGGCGAGGGTCTCGATCGTGTCGGGCATGGGGGCCGTTTCCTTTCGCAGGGGTGCGGAGGTGCGTGCGTCACAGGTCTTCGACCACCGCGTCGATGAGGCGCAGGAGTTCGGCCGTGGTGTCGAGGCCGCCCAGGATGACGATCTTGAGGGTGGACCGCTCCGCGTCGTGGACGCTCTCGACGCGCAGGCGGTCGGCGTCCCCGCGCCCCGGCACGTTGCCGTGCCGGCCGGTGGCGGCGGCCATGATCAGGTTGGTCAGGCGGCCCACGGCCTCGGGGTCGATCGCGTCGATCTGGACGATGCCGGACACCTCGGTGTGACGCGCGCGGCGGGCGGGCGAGGGGGCGGGGAGGCCGGTGAAGGCCTCCAGGTCCTCGGGCGTGATCCGGTACTGCCGGCCGACGCGGGTGGCCTTGAGCCGCCCGTCCCGTACGTAGCCCCGGACGGTCCGGACGTGCAGTCCGAGCTGGTCCGCCACCTGGTCCACCGAGTAGTAGAGCTGCCGTCCCACGTCGTCCACCCGCTCCGTTCCGGCCGCACATCCGGCGCCCTATCCCTTACCTTCCCTCAACGTATCCCAGTGAGGGAAGGTAAGGGAAGTTCAGGGAGTCTGCGGCAGGAAGTTCGCGGCCTTCAGGGCGAGCTGCCGGACGAGGTACTCCTCGGCGTCGTCCGGACGCATCCGCGCGAGGGCGACCAGCCCGGTGATCACCGTGTCCGCCACCTCCGCCTGGACGTCGGCCCAGTCGTGGCTGTACCCCTTGCGCGGGTTGCTGCCGCGGGCACCGAGGACGGCCTGGGCCGCCTCGCCGAATTCCTCGCCGATCTTCAGGACTTGCAGGGTCCACTGCTCCTCCTGCGACTGGCCCCGTTCCTCGGCGCGTGCCTGGAAGGTCCTGGCGAGTTCCCCGATGACGGTCCACACGTTCTGCACGGTCGTTCCCCTTCTCCGACGGGCGTACGGGCGGGCGCGAGGTGCGCGACGGCACCCCCGCTGCTCAACGAGGCCAGCGCGAAGCGGTGTTGCCGTTCGCGCGCCCCGGCCTCCGGGGTGGTGCCCGGGTGACCTCGGCGCCCGTCACGGCGCAGCTCCGTTGACAGTCCACCGGCCACGTGCGAAAACAGCAGTAGGCCTCCTCGGCCCACGTGCCCTCGACGTACGACTCCTTCCCGGTCTCCACCCCGGTCCCGCCCGGCCCCGCGCCGGGCCCGCCGAGCGTGCCGGGCGTGCCGCGTCCGATCCACCGCCCCGCACCTGGCGGCGTACCGCCGTTCAGGGCACGTCAACCGCATTCCGTGAACGAACGGCTCCTCCATGACCTTGCTTCCCGCGTCGCGTGTCCCCGGACGGACCTGGACGGTCCGCCTGACGGGCCACCCGGACCACACCGTCTCCGTGACCTGCAGCACCGGGGCCTGCCGGATGCCGCCCCGCTCCAAGGACACCGGGGCCATGCGGCGCTTCGCCGCCGAGCACATCAGGGCGCACGCCCGGCTCGCCACCGTCCGCCCCAACGCCGCCTGCGCCTGCCGGGCCGCCGAGTGCGCCTTCCACGAGGACACCCGGGCGTCCTGCACCGGCGCGCCGCTGCTGATCCTCGTCCACAACCCCGCCGTGGGGCAGGTCTGGACGCTCGCCGAGGTCTGCCAGGCCTGCGCCTCCCTGATCCACCACATCACCATCCTGGGGCGCGCCCAGGGCCCGTCGGAGGCGCGCACCGGCCCGGCCGCCCCCGTACAGCCGGCCGCCGGCGCCCCGGCCGCCCCCCAACGCGTCGCCGTGGCAGGCGGCTTCTCGTCCCCCGAGGCCGCCCCCGAAGCCGTCGCACGCCGCCGCCCCCACCGCGGCGGACCCCGCCGCGCCCGCTGACCGCCCGGGGCGCCGCCGCCGGCGCCCGGGCCGCTACGGGCGGGTGGCGGTGACCAGGTAGTAGTCCAGGATCCGCTGCTCCCAGGCGGTCAGGAAGTTGCGCGGCCAGGTACCCGGCTCCCAGAGGCGGGAGAGCCAGCGGTCCCAGCCGGGCCAGACCTGCGCTCCGATCGAGCGGGCCCGGACGTCCACGAGACCGGAGTCCGTGAGGGCGCCGGTCAGCCGCGACACGGGCCGGGCGATGTCCAGGCCGCTGGCGAACGAGTCCAGCAGCCCGGCGAGCCGGCCGGCGTGGCCCGGAGCGCCGTCGACGGTGAAGAAGCTCGCGACGGCCACCCGGCCGCCGGGCCGCAGCACCCGGGCCGCCTCCCGGGCGAAGGCGGACAGGTCCGGGAAGTGCTGGGCGGCCTCGACGCTGTACAGGCAGTCGAACTCCCCGTCGCCCAGCGGCAGACCCTCGGCCGCGCCCAGGACGAACCGCAGCCGGTCCGGAGCCGCCGCCAGCAGCGCCGCGTTGGCCCCGCGGGCCCGCTCCAGCTGCTGGGGGTGGATGTCCACCCCGGTGACCGCCTCGGGCCGGTACTCCTCCAGGGCGAGCGCGCAGCCCACCCCGAGACCGCAGCCGACCTCCACCGCCCGCCCGCCCCCGGGGGCGGTCGCGTCCAGCACCTGCCGGTAGAGGTCCTGTTCGCTGCGGATCCGGTCGCCCTCCGACAGCGGGTCCGTCAGGTCGACGGACGCCCAGTACCCGAAGTTGATGAACCCTCCCGAAAAGACGGGAACGGCACTGAGGTCGGCCGGACCGTACGTCTCCCACACCGCGGGCGGCACCGCCGGTACGGACTCGCCTCCAGGGTCACCCGTCAACGCCCCATCACCTCCGTGGACTCCGGTGACGGACGGCTCCGTACCGGAACCCCAGTGTGACGCGGCGGCGCCCCGTCGCGACAGAGCGCCGCCCCGTCGGCGGCACGGCTGCGGGTGCGGAGCTTTCGAGCCCGGGGCGCCGGACCGGTGGCTGGTTGTCATGCATAGGATCGGTGGCCTGCCGACGGGGGAGAATTCGAAATGCCAGACGAATCCGCACAGCCGTGGGGCCCTGGGGACACGGCCCTGACGGACCAGCAGGTGGGCACACGGCTGAACGGTGCGCCGGGTCCGGGTCAGAGCCCGATGGGGCCGTACGCGCCGGGCAAGGGCCCCGGCTGGCCATTGGTCCCCGGATCCCCGGGATCCCCGGGCGGGAACCCGGACTTCGCCTCCACGCCCGCGGAGAAGAAGACCGCGGCCAACACGATAGAGAACGAACTCCAGCCCGACACCAAGAAGGCCGCCGAACACGCGGACGCCACCACCGAGACCGCCCGCAAGGGCTTCGACGGCTGGGAGACCGCCGCCGGACTGAAGACGGTCGCCGACACGTGGGACCAGCAGGTGAAGACCCTCATGTCCCGCCTGGCGGGCGAGAAGACCGCACTGCGCGGCGCGAACTCCCTCATCACCGGCAACGACACCGGGGTACGCGGCCAGTTCCTGACGTCCCAGTCGAAGCTGAACGGCCTGTAGGGGGAGTCATGGCGCTGAAGTACCACGAGGTCATGAACACCGACCTGGGCCTGCTCGGCACGGCCGCCGCCAAGTGGGACTCCATGGCGGGCGAGCTGAAGAAGGTCGAGACCCGCTACGGCGAATCCGTCCAGAAGATCACCATGGGGCCGGACTGGTCCGGCGTCAGCGCCGGGACCGCCCACACCAGCTTCAAGGCGACCCGCTTCGAGTACACCGCCGCGCAGACCCAGGCCAAGGCCATCGCCAGCCTGCTGCGCGACGCCCACGAGGGCTTCACCGACCTCAAGAAGAAGCTGGAGAGTGCCCGCGCCGACGCCGTCGCCGCCGGGATGACCGTCTCCGAAGAGGGACGCGTCGCCTTCGACTACGCGCGGCTCACGCCCTCCGAGCGCAGCGCCTACCACCACGACCCCGACGGCCAGAAGGCGATCACCGAGGCCGTCGGCAAGTGGCAGAAGCACCTCGACGACCGGGTGAGCGCCGTCTCCGAGCTCGACGCGCACGTCAGGGCGGCCCTGAGCGCCGCCGTCGTCGACAGCAACCGCGACGCCTTCGGCAAGGGCGCCGACGAGACGTTCACCGGCTTCAACGCCCACCCCGAGGGCGACCTCGCGAAGGCCCCGAAGACCCTGCCCACCGACGCGGGGACACCGGACAAGACCGACCCCGCCACGGTGACCGGACCCGACGCCGGCTTCTCCATCAGCGGAACCAAGTACGGCAAGGAAGGCTCCGTCAAGGCCTACGCCGACCTCTTCCACGCCACGGCCAAGGGATCGGTGACCGACGGACGCTGGACCCTCTCCGGCGTCGACGACATGTACGCCGGAGCCCGCGCCAGCGCCAACTGGGGCTTCACCGACCAGGGCGTCTCCGGCAAGGCCGAGGCCTCGGCGGGCATCAGGGCACTGACCGAGGGCCGCGTCCAGTACGGTCAGGTCGGCGGCTACGCGCGGGTCGAGGGCTTCGCCGGAGGCGAGGCCTCCGTCAGCGCGAAGGCCACCAAGACCGAGGTCGGCGTCGGCGCGAAGGCGTTCGCCGGCGGCAAGATATCCGGCGCCAGCGGTGTGGAGGCCGGTGGCATCGGCGTCGGTGTGACGGGCGAGGGCTGGGCGGGCGCGGGCGCGGAGGCCTCGTGGGGCGTCCGCAAGGACCCGGACACCGGCGCCTGGAAGATCGGCGGCAAGGCCGGGATCGCCCCGGGCCTGGGCGGCGCCGTCGGACTGGAGATCACCGTCGACCCGCACAAGGTCAGCGAGGCCGCCGGAGACGTCGCGGACTTCGTGGGTGACACCGCCGGCGACGTCAAGGACACCGTCGGCGGCTGGTTCGACTGACGGACCCGCCCCCGCACCCCGTACCCCTGCTGGAAGGAACACCCGACATGCCCACGGCACTGCCGGTACCGATCGAATTCCGTCTGCCCGAGGGCTGGCTCCCGGCCCGCGGCGACGTCGACCCCGGCGTGGCCTTCGCGGCCGTCCACCCGCACCCCGACTCCGGATTCGCCGCCAACATCACCATCGACGGCGGGTTCCCGCCCGAGGGGGCGAGCCTGGTCGAACTCGCCGACGACTCGGCGGAGCTGCTGCGTCAGGTCGCCGACTCCGTCCGCCTCGTCCACCGCCGCGAGGCCGGGACCGCCGATTCGCCCGCGCTCACCCAGCGGCTGACCTTCCGCGCCGTCGCCGGGGCCGACACCCGCGACCTCGTCCAGTCCCAGGTCTACCTGGCTCTCGTCGACACCGCCGACCCCCGCCGGCGGGCCGTGCTCCGGCTGGCCCTCACCGCCACCGCGGCCCAGCACGACAGCGTCCTGCCCGACTTCCAGGAGTTCGTGCGCAGCGTACGGCCGGACACCGGGGAAGGCGCGTAGCCATGGGGCGGCTCTGGGACGCGTACCTGGGCACGAGGCGCCCGGACCCCGCCGTGCAGGCGGTCACGGCCGCCGAGCTGCGCGAGGTCCTGCTCGCCGTGGGCGCCGCGGACGTGCCGTTCACCGTCGGCGAGGCCGGGGGCCGCGGGGCCGACCTGGTGGCGTCGTGGCAGGTGACGGAACCCCCGACGGGCTCCGGGCCGGCCCGCCGGCAGGTCGAGCGCACCTTCAAGATCTGGCTGCGGCTGGTCCCCGGTGAGCGCGAGGTGCGCGCGATGGACGAGCAGTGGGCCGTGACGCGGGCCGGTGCCCCGCCCGGCCGGACCGTGCAGCGCGAACACGGCCGGGGCCCCATCCGCCGGGTACAGAAGGAGTGGTCGTACGAGCGCGGTCCCGACGGGAGCCGGCACAAGGTGGTCTCCTTCGACCTGCACGTCACCCGCGATATGAAGGACCCGCTCCGCGACGCCGTCCTCGCCGCCGGCTGGACCTGGCGAGGGGCGCGCAAGAGCTGACGCCGGAGGCTCGGGAAGCGCCCCGGCGGGCCCGGAACCACGCCGACCGCCCCGTCGGCTTCCCGGTGCTTCCCGGTGCTTCCCGGTGCTTCCCGGTGCTTTCTGGTGCTTTTCGGTGGGGTGCGGTGCCTGCCGGGGCCGCCGGGTGTGCTCAGGCCCCGCCGGTGAACGGCCAGGCCTCGATGTCCCGGTAGTGGATCGGCCCCGGGCCGCGGCCCATGTTGCTGCCGACCAGGTGCAGCCGCTCCGCCTCCCAGGGGCGCCCGGCGAACCCGGCGAGCCCGGCGGCGGCCTCCACCGCACAGGAGGGGGTGTCCCGGCGGGACCGCGCCAGTGTCAGATGGGGCCGCAGCGGCCGCCCCTGGAAGGCGACCCCGCACTCCCCGACCAGCGTCCGCACCTCGTCGGCCAGTCGGTGCAGCCCCGCCAGGTCCCCGTCGATCCCGCTCCACAGCACCCGCTCGTCGAAATGGCCGCCGCCGCGCAGTGCCAGGGACAGCGGGCGCCGCCCGGCCGCGAGCCGTGCCAGCGGCGGCCGCAGGAGCGCGACGGTGGACACCGGCAGCTCCCCGAGGAACGCCAGCGTGATGTGCCAGTCCTCGATGCGGTTCCACCGCATGCGCGGATGCGCCTCGTACGCGGGACGCAGCTCCTCGGCCAGCTCCTCCTTCGCCGCGTCGGGCGGAGCGAGGGCGATGAACAGCCGAACGGTCCGGCTCTGCGGCGGCCCGGCCACCGGGGACGGCCTGTCGTGCTCGGGTGCTTCAGTCATCTTCTGTTCCGTACGTGCCGTGCTGCCGTCCGGCGCGGCACGGGACGGGCGCCGCTGGCGCGATCGACCGGGAGAGTCTACCGGGACCCCCGCCGCGCGCGGACGGCGGCGGGCCCTTGAGCCCCCGGGCCCTTGGGCCCCGGGAGTCGGGGCGAACGGCGCACGGATCGGCCCACCGGGCGGGTGTGCAATGGAACGAGGGGCCGGCGCAGGAGCCGTGCCCGTCCGGAGGGTCGTCGTGAAGGTTGTCGTGAAGGACGTCGTGAAGGACGTCGTGAAGGAAGAGAAGCGGGGGTTCTGCACCCTGTGCAAGTCCCGCTGCGGTGCCGTCTACACCATCGAGGACGGCCGGCTCACCGGCGTCCGCCCCGATCCCGGCCACCCCACGGGCGCGGCGATGTGCCCCAAGGGGCGCTCCGCCCCGGAGATCGCGCACAGCACCCGACGGCTCACCACGCCGCTGCGCCGGACGAACCCCAAGACGGACCCCGACCCCGGCTGGGTGCCGGTCTCGTGGGACGAGGCCATGGGCGAGATCGCCGAACGCCTCGGCGCCATCGCCGCCGCCGACGGCCCGGAGGCGGTCGCGTTCGCCGTCGCCACCCCCTCGGGCACGATGGTCTCGGACGCCACCGAGTGGATCGAACGCCTCGTCCGGCTCTTCGGCAGCCCGAACACCGTCTACAGCGCCGAGATCTGCAACTGGCACAAGGACTCCGCCCACGCCTTCACCTTCGGCACCCCGCTGCCCCCGCCCGACTACGCCGCCGCCGGCCTCGCCCTGCTGTGGGGCTTCAACCCGGCCAAGACCTGGCTGGCCCAGTCCACCGCCATCGCCGCCGCCCAGAGCCGGGGCATGAAGCTCGCCGTCGTCGACCCGCGCCGCTCCACCAGCGCCCTGCGCGCCGACCACTGGCTGCGGGTGCGCCCCGGCACCGACGCCGCGCTCGCCCTGGGCCTCGCCCACCTGCTCATCGAGGGCGACGGCTACGACGGGGCGTTCGTCCGCGCCTGGACCAACGGGCCGCTCCTCGTCCGCGCCGACACCGGCCGCTTCCTGCGCGCCGGGGAACTGCCCGGACAGGACCCCGCCGCCCCGGGCTTCGCCGTCTTCGACGAGGAAGGCGGCCGCGCCGAGGCGTACGACACCACCCGCGCGGCCCGCCGCCCCGAACGCTTCGCCCTGCGCGGCGCCCGGAAGATCACGCTCCGGGACGGCTCGGCCGCCGTGTGCGAGCCCGCCTTCGCGCACTACGCCCGGGCCTGCGCCGCCTGGCCGCCCGCCCGGGTCGCGGCCACGACCTGGATACCCGAGCGGGAGGTGCGGGCGCTGGCCGCGGAGATCGCCGCCGCCCCGTCGGTGACGTACTACGGCTGGACCGGCGTCGGGCAGAGCGCCAACGCCACCCAGACCGAGCGCGCCCTGGCCACCCTCTACGCGCTGACCGGCTCGTACGACGCGCCGGGCGGCAACCGCCTCGCCCCCGCCCCGCCCTACCGCGCCGCGTCCTCCCCGGACCTGATCGCCCCCGGGCAGCGTGCCAAGGCCCTCGGCCTCGACCGGCACCCGCTCGGCCCGCCCGCGTCCGGCTACGTCAACGCGGGCGACCTGTGCACCGCCGTGGAGACCGGGCGGCCGTACCCGGTCCGGGCGTTGATCGGCTTCGGCTCCAACCTGGTCGTCGCCCAGCCGGACTCCGACCGCACCGCGCGGGCCCTGCGCACCCTCGACTTCCAGGTCCACCTCGACCTGTTCCAGAACCCGACCGCCGCCAGCGCCGACATCGTCCTCCCCGTGAACAGCGCCTACGAGCACGAGGCCCTGCGCTTCGGCTTCGAGGCCGGCCACCGGGCGCAGGAACACGTCCAACTGCGCCCGCGCATGGTGGAGCCCCAGGGGGAGTCCCGCAGCGACACCGAGGTCGTCTTCGACCTGGCCCGCCGCCTCGGGCTGGGCGCGGAGTTCTTCGACGGGGACATCGAGGCGGCCTGGAACTGGCAGCTCGAACCCCTGGGACTGACCACGGAGGAACTCCGCGCCCACCCCGGCGGGATCCGCGTCCCGCGCCCCGAGACCCCGCGCGGGTACGCGGCCCCGGCCGCTGTGGCCACCGGGGACGGCCCCGGCGGGGAAGACGCCGGCGGGGACGAGCCCGTGACCGGGTTCGCCACCCCCACGCGCCGCGTCGAGCTCTACTCGCAGCGGCTGCTGGAACACGGCTACCCGCCCGTCCCCGAACACCGCGACCCCGCCCCCACCACGCCCGCTCACCCCCTCGTCCTGACCTGCGCCAAGCACGGGTACTACGTCCACAGCCAGCACCGCTCCGTGTCCTCGCTGCGCCGCCGACCCCTCGCTCGACCTCCACCCCGACACCGCCGCCGCCCGCGGCATCGCCGAGGGACAGTGGACCGAGGTCACCACCCCCCTCGGCGCCATCCGCCTGCGCGCCCGCTTCGACGACTCCCTCCACCCCTCCGTCGTCATCGGCGAATACGGCTGGTGGCAGGACGCCCCCGACCTGGCCCTGCCCGGCGCCGACCCCACCGGCCCCGGCGGAAGCAACTTCAACCGGCTCGTGGGCCACGCGGTCACCGACCCGCTCAGCGGCTCGGCGCCGCTGCGCGCCGCCGCCTGCGAGATCCGCCCCGCCCCCGCCGACGGCGCCTGGGCCGGCACCCGCCCCTTCACCGTCACCGCCCTCGACGAGGTGAGCCCCGCGGTGCGCGCCGTGCGCCTCGAACCCTGCGACGGCGGGCCCCTGCCCGACCACCGGCCCGGCCAGCACGTGACCGTACGCGCCGGATCGCCGGACGGCAGCCCGCAGGACGCCGCCGGGGCACGCAGCTACTCCCTCACCGGACCCGCCGTCGAACCCGGCCGCACCGGCTACCGGTTCGCCGTGCGCCACGTCCCCGGCGGATCCTTCTCCACCCTCGTCCACGAGCGGCTGCGGGTCGGCGACCGGCTCCACCTCGGGACCCCCTCCGGGGTGTTCGCCGTTCCCACGCACACCGACCGGCCCGTGGTTCTTCTCGCGGGCGGCATCGGCGTCACCCCCTTCCTCGGGTACCTGGAGACCCTCGCCCACACCGGCGGCACCGTCCCCGAGGTCGTCCTGCACCACGGCAACGCCAACTCCGCCGACCACCCCTTCCGCGAGCGGCTGCGGGAGCTGGCCGCACGGATCCCCGCCCTGCGCGTCATCGACCACTACACCGACCCGGCCGGGCAGGACCTCGCCGGCCGCGACCACTTCCGCACCGGCCGGATCACGGCCGCCGACATCGACGCCGCCCTCATCGAGCGGCGCGCCCGCTTCTACCTCTGCGGCCCCGAGCCGATGCTCCGTTCCCTCACCGAAGGCCTCGGAGAACGCGGCGTACCCCGCTTCGAGATCTTCAGCGAGAAGTTCCGCGCCGCACCCCGCGAGGTGGACCTCCCGGACGGCGCCGCCTTCACGGTCCGCTTCGCCCGCTCCGGGCGCGAGGCCACCTGGCGCAAGGGCGACGGCACCCTCCTCGCCCTCGGCGAGGCCGCGGGCGTCCCGATGCCCAGCGGCTGCCGGGTCGGCCAGTGCGAGAGCTGCGCCCGCACCGTCCTCGAAGGCCGTGCGAACCACCTGGTCACCCCGTCGGAGGACCTTCCCGACACGGACGTCCTGACCTGCCAGTCCGTACCCGCCTGCGATCTCGTCCTCGACGCCTGACCGGAGGCATCTCCCCCTATCCGGGTGATCGAAGTGCCGCGCGGCACGGTGCACGGCCACGTCATGCAGGCTGACTGCTCCACGGGCGCCGGCCCCCGAGCACCGAAGGAACCTCCATGAGCAATCCGTACCCCGGCCAGAACCCGCCCCCGCCCTACGGTTACCCCGTCCCGCCCCAGCCTCCGAAGAAGAACAACGTCGGCAAGATCATCGGCATCGGCTGCGGCGGCCTGATCGGCCTGTCGGTGCTCCTCGCGGCCTGTGGCGCGCTCATGGCGGGCGGTGACGCGGTCAAGGACGGCGGGGGCAAGAGCGGGAAGGCGGCCGCGGCGCCGCCCGCCGCCGATCCCGCCGTGCGCGCCGAGGACCCGGCGCCGGTGAAGTCCGCCGCCCCGGGACCGGCGAAGAAGGCGGACGTGGAGCTGACCGCCTCGGCGGCGGAGTTCAAGCCCACCGTCTTCTCCCAGGGCAGTGACTTCACCTCCGTGCGGGTCACGGTGACCAACAACGGCGACGCGGAAGTGAGCGTGAACGTCCTCTCCTTCGAGGTCACCGCGCAGGACGGGACGCGCAAGAACACCGAACTGGCCGCGGCGGAGGACCAGATCGACACCGTCCAGCTCGCCAAGGGCGAAAAGGTCACCGGCACGATCACCGTGAAGGGCAAGCTCCGCGCGAAGACCGTCTACTTCAAGAACGGCCTGCTCGGCACGACGTACAGCGCCCCGGTCGGCTAGCTGACCGATGCCAAGGGGTCAGCGGTCGCATCTTGATCTCAACCGGACTTGAGGTTGCACCATGCTCGACATGGACACAGCAGACGCCACGGCGTACGCCGCAGACATCGAAGCGATCCGGCGGGTCGTTGCCACCGTCGAGCACTCCCAGCAGAACAAGGACCCCGACGAATTTCTCACCCTCTTCCAGGCCGACGCGGTCTGGACCACGGCCCACGGCAAAGTCCTCATCGGCCGCGACGCGATATCGGAGTTCACCCGCAAGGTGCTCCCCGCGGCCGACTGGGACGGCAAGGTCAGCTACGAGGTGGTCCATGTGCTCTTCATCCGCCCTGACGTCGCGGCGGTCAAGGTTCGTCAGCGCTACCTGAGCCCGGACGACGAGAGCGAGGGTGCCCCGCTGTACGTGATGGCCAAACAGGACGACGGCCGTTGGCTGCTGGCCGCCTGCCAGAACACGGGCGTCGCCGCCGGATGATCGATGCAATGCGGGCGCTCAGGCGACGCGGAACCTCTGCGAGGTGCGACGAGAACGACAGGAGCGGGGCCGCTTCCTCCACCGTGGCCGCCTGGGAGTGCGACGGAGCGTCGGCACGTCCGCGTCGGCGCATTCCGGCTGCTCGCCACGCGCGGTGGCGTTGAGGCGCTACGCGCAGCGGTCGGTCTGCTCGAGGACCCGGATATCAAGCTGCGCACCTGGGCCGCCCAGTCAGTGCAGCGCTGGCATCCGTCGCCGGACGGGCGACGCGGCGACGTGGAGGTGGGTGAACTGCTCGACCGGAGCCGACACCTCTTCGGCGACCACGTACTGCGTCGACGCAAGTGGGCAGCGGGGCTTGATATTTGAGACTGCGCCGCCGCGCTCCAGAACTCCGCTCGGCACTCGCCGCCCGGATTCCCCGGTGACAGCACGCCTGCCTTGGTGACAACGGCATACGGGTTCGTCTGGGCACAGGTCACACACGGTGAGCCGCTCTTCGCGCCACGGAGGACCGAGGCAGAACAGCCCGAAGGACTCCGCGGAGCATGGCTCAACCAGCGCAGCAGCACCTGGGCCATACTCGCCCCCCCAGGCCGGACCCATCACTTCACGGCACTACGCTGGCTCTTGCGCCAGCACGCCGCCGAGCAGCGCATCCAAAAGACCGACAGCGGTCAGACCGACTCCCGGTCCAGCTGCGGATAGCCGATCTCGGAGATGTCCTGGGCCAGGTCCGTCAGGCTGACCTCAGGGTTCAGCAACGACACGAGTTCCTGGTCCAGTGGCCGCAAGGCATAGACCTGGCTCACCGCGCCCAGGTCGACGGAGACCTCGTAGTAGTCCTCGGCGAAGCGCCGGAACGCTTCCGGAGACCGGTCGACCAGGAGGCCGAACAGGCCCGTCGCCCCGTCAGGATCGACAGCGCCCTCGGGGAAGTCGATCGTCCCGTGGTGCCACCGCTCGTCCGTCGGTCCCCGCCACAAGCAGGCCGTCACGACGGGCACCCCCTCATGATCGGTGAACGCCGGCTCCTCGACGAAGGCTTCGAAGGGCGCGGGGACTTCGTCGACCACACCCGGCCAGGGCTCGCCATCGTTGCCAAAGGGGCTCATCGGCGATTCGTGGTCGAAGCCCCGCGCATAGGCCCCGGCCGCCGAGAACACGATCGAGTACTCGTCTCCCGACCCGTTGCGCATCGAGGCCATCTCCTCGCCGTCGGCCCAACCGGCATTGAAGGAGTAGTACCGGCTCTCCCAGTCCGGGCTCAGGATCGCATCGAGCATCGCCAGTGAACGGCACAGGTCCCGCAGGTCGGCGATGGCGGGAAGCTGGCGGGCCACGTCATAGACAGTCACAGGTTCATCCAACCCGATGCCACCGACACTCCGACCCGCCAGGGGCGTCGTGAGCCACTCGAGTCCCACATGCGCGGCCAGGTTCCACCTATCGTGTCCCGGCTCAGCTGCCATGAACCGACCACTTCGATCAGTCGCCAACTAGACGAGTCATTCCGAAGTGATCGTGATCAGCTTGTCGATGGGCCAAGGGGCTATTCGATGGCGTGCTGCTGGTCCGTGGGCATGCACGCCTACTGCCCCAAGGCCGGCTTTGCGTCCCCCGGGAAGCCGTCGAAGTAGGTGACGCTCGCCGCGCGATGGAGGCCGGAGCTGGTGCTGCTCGTCCCGGGCCGCTCACGACAGCTGTTGAATCCCTCCCGGGGTTCAACTCAGCTGTTCGCGCACGAGATCAAGGAATGCCTGTCGGCTCGGATGTATGTGCGCCCAGACCTTCTCGTCCTGCGGATCTTCCGGGTCTTCGGGGCCCTTTCTGATCACCTCCTGTACTGCCCAGGCGAGGCTGCGTGCCGCTTCGCTGACCTCGGGCGCGCACAGTACGTGGATCGTCTTCTGCGTCACCCACACCTTGTCAAGGACCTGCCGTGCCCGGGCCTGCCACTGCTCGTCAGCCAGGTTGTGGTGATGCCGGTCCACCGCGACTCGTTCTGCTTCCTGCACCGCAGACAGAAATTCGATGAGGTGAGTGAGACGCTCGCTACGGCGCGTCTCGGCAAGTTCACGAGCACTGCGACGCGCCTCGCCGCGTTCCAAGGCGTGTCCTGCCGAGCGCTGGGTCAGTATCGACATGAGCCCGCCGAGCAGGACACCGATGAGCGGTGCAAGCGTTGTCCACACACCGTCAGACTATGACATCGATGGCATGGACATGGGGCCGGGGTTCGGGCAGTTCTGGGCTCTGAGGCTGTCCCTGGTGTGCACCCCAACCGGTATGCCGATCTTGTGGTCCCCTGCGAACCCGAAGTTGGACGAGCGCGAGGTGCTGACGGCGATGTTGGATCGTGAACCGGACACAGTCGCCGACCGCTCCCGCCTGCTGGTGATCACGGACAAGGGCTTCGCCTCCAAGGAATTCGAGACCGATCTGGCCATGCGCGGGACAGAGCTGCTGCGACCCTCGTTCAAGCGGGAGAAGCGCCGCAAGGGCGAGGCACTACTGAAATCGGTGCGGCAACCTATCGAGTCGGTGAACGACACCCTCAAAGCCCGGCTCGGCCTCGAACGGCTCGGCGGGCGGACGCCGGCCGGGCGTCACCGTACGCGTCCTGCAACGACCCGTCGGGCGCTGCCCTATGCCGGCAGGTCCGGAATCCGGCGTCGCGCTTCCGACCGCCACAACCCCTCACCGCCGTGTGCGAGGGACTCATCGCCTTCCTCGGCCACCTCCTCCAGATAGTCCAGCCGGGCCTGCGCCAGGCTCAGTCGGCCGTTGGGCCCGCCCCGGACGAAGTGGGCGTCCGCGTCGTCTTGCCCGTCGTCCTCCCAGCCGCACTCGGGGCAGATCTCGAAGTTCGCCCGCTCCTGCAACGTCCGCTCGGAACAGCACGGGCACGCCACAAGGCCGCTTGCGGTGTCGACCGACGCAATGGTGAGCGGTTCTTCAGAAGTCATGCCGCCATCGTCCCGTGCGCCCGAATGATCCACAAGAAACGGGAGCGGGGAACGCCCGGCGCGGGGGCCGACATAGGATGGGCGTTTCATCTGGGGCCCGCTTGACCAGCGCGTAGGCCCCGGCCGTTCTTGCCCTTGCTTGCGGAGTCCTCATCATCATGCGTCCTCGTCTTCTCCTCGTCGTCGCCCTTTCGGCCGTCCTGCTGACCGCGGGCTGCGACGGCGCACCCGGCGGCGGGGCGGCCGGCGGCGGGGCGCCGACCCCGTCGGCGGAGCACGCGGGGACCGTACGGGCGGCCGTCGAGGCCACGGGCCGCACCAGCGCCCGGCTGGCGCACACGACGGAGATGGGCGACGGCACCACGACGTACACCATCACGGGCGCGGGGGACTTCGACCTCGCCAACGACCGCGGGAACCTCTCCGTGGAACTGGCGGGCACCCGCACCGAGGAGGTCTTCGCCGACGGCAAGGTCTACGTGCGCGGCGCCACCGGTCCCGCCCGGGGCGTCTGGCTCGTGGCCCACCGCGACGCCGAGGCGCGCCACCTGCTGCGGCCCCCGGCCAACGACCCGGAGTTCGTGCTGCGGCAGGTGTCCATGGTCAAGGAGTACGCCCAGCTGCCGGCGGAGGACGTGAACGGGGTCCGGGCCGTCCACTACCGGGGCGTGCTGCCCGACGAGGCGATCTCGCTGCGGATGACGAAGGACGCCCTGGACAAGGTCGCGACGATGCGGACGGCCTTCGGCGGCCCGATCCCGGCGCTGGCGGACGTCTGGGTGGACGCCCAGGGACGTGCGATACGGGCGCGGGTCGGCATGGAGATCAAGAACCTGCCGAAGACCGTCACCACCGTCGGCTTCAGCGAGTTCGGCAAGGCGGTACGGGTGACCCCTCCGGCCGGCGAGGAGACCGAGGCGTCGGACGGGTTCACGGGCCCGGCCATCGGCTGACGCGGACCAGCGCCCAGCGCCCCGCGCCCCGCGCCCGTCGCTCAGCCGCGCCGCGGCGACGGCGGGCCGACGGGCGCGGCCAGCCGGGTGCTGAGCCTGAACCGCAGCTCGCCCGCCGCCCTCCTGACCACCTCGGGCCGCACACCGTCGTCGAGTTCGCCGAGCAGGATCATCAGGGCCCGGGCCTCGTCGGCGCTGATCAGCTTCAGACGGGGCTCGGTGACCCCGTCGAGGAACACGTCCAGCATCTCGTCCATGGGGAGAACAACGCGGCAAGCCCGTCGACGTCACGACCCTTGGCGGCCCCGCGCACCCGGGCGGGGCGAGACCTGCCACGGCCGTGGCGGATTGGCCGGGGAACTGCTGCTGAACTGCCACAACTGTGGCAGGGTCAGGTGTGGGCCCGATGTGAGGGCCCGGTGTTCGTTCGGTGGGGTCCGTGATGCGGGAGTGTGACCGGTGACAGAAGCCTTCTCCATACCCCCCGCGGTCATGGACCGGATCGCCGGCCTCGGCGCCCGGCTCGGACGCGGGCGCGAGGAGGTGATGGACCCCCGGGCCCTGAGCCTCGCCTCCGGGGTCCCCCTGGACGTGGTCCGGGAACTGCTCCGGGGACGGCCGGCCGGGGAGCCGGACATCCACCGCCGCTTCCGCCAGCGCCTCGACCTCCTCCACGACACGCACCGCAAGGACACCGGCCGCAAGTACTCGCACGGCGAGATCGCCGCGCAGAGCGGCATCTCCCGCCAGCAGGTCCAGGCGCTGCTCGGCGGCGACCGGCGGCCCACGATGGACCACTGCTCGCGGCTGGAGAAGTTCTTCCACCGCCCGGCCGGGTTCCTCCAGTCCGAGGACGCGGAAGCGCTGGCGGGCGCGCTGGCCGAGGTCGAGAAGGGGCTGCTGCGGGAATGGACCGCGCGCGACGCCCCGGCGTCCCTGTACGCCCGGCACGGCGTCGACGGAATCGCCCTGCGCGCGGCATTGCTGTCCGAGCGGGACCGTACGAGGCTGCTCCGGTGGCTCGACGCCTACATGACCGAACCCCTGGCCGGAGTGAGCCCGGTGCGAGCTCCGGGCGTGGCCGCGGGACCGCCCTGAGGGCTGCGGCGGGGAGCCGTCGGCCGCACGGAGCGGCGAGCGGTATCAGCGGGGTCGGGGCAGGCAGGGCAGGCAGGACAGGGCAGAGCAGGGCCACAGGGGAGAACGGCGTGTTCAAACAGCGGGAGATCCGGCAGTCGGTTGGCGCCCTCGTGGGCGCGGTCAGTCACCTCCAGGCCCCGGTGCCGGGCGAGGAGATGTGCCGCGCGCTCTGTGCGGCGATGGGGGAGCGCCGCGGCCGGAAGATCGAGTTCCGTACGACCTCCTTCCCCCCGGGGACCGCCAGCGGGCTCGCCCTCGACCTCGGCGAGCGGGACCTCGTCGTCGTGGAGAAGCGGACCGTCCCCCTCCACCAGCTGATCATCACGGGCCACGAGCTGCGGCACCTGGAACTGGGGCACTGCCACCAGCACGTCGCCGAGCGTTCCCTGGCCGCCCGGCTCCTGCGCCACGACGCCGACTTACAGCACGTCGTCGAGTCGGTGCTCGCCGTCGCGGGCCGTCAGAGTCCCGAACTGGTCGCCGAGGACGGCACGGCCGCCAGGAGCCACGCGCGGCAGGAACAGGCCGCGGAACGCTACGGCCTGGAACTGGCCCACGCCGTACGGCACCTGCTGTCCGGCACCGCCCCCCAGCTGCTCGACCGGGAGACGACCTCCGGCCGGATAGAGGTGGCCCTCGGCCACCTCGGTGAGCGCGGCTGACCGTGTTCGACGTGAACTTCTGCCTCCCCGTCGCACTGGGCGTCCTGGTCGGCCTGCTCAGGCTGCCCGCCCTGCTGCGCAACCCCCGTGACCCGCTGCTGCGGTCGGTGGGGGCGCTGCTGCTGACCGCCGTCGGGGTGTTCGTCTTCGCCGCCGTCCCGATGATCGCCAAGGTCAACGAGGTCACCGGCGTGCCGAACTTCGCGGCGCCCCTCGTCTACTCCCTGCTCACGGCCTGCGCCGGCTCGGGCCTCGTCCTGGTCATCAACTGGCGCGGCGGCCGGCCCGGACACATCCGGCGGGCGAAGCGCTGGTGCATCGGCGCCTACTGCGCCGTCTGCGCCGCGCTCTTCGCCCTGTTCGCCCTGGGCAGCGCCCCCGTCGAACGGCTGCGGGACTTCGACACCTACTACGCGGGCACCGCGTACATCCGCGAGATGATCGTGCTCTACCTCCTGGTCCACACCGTCTCGGCGCTCCTGATGTCGTTCCTGTGCTGGCGCTGGCTGCGCGAGGTGTCCGGCGAACTGCGCGTGGGGCTCGCCCTCATCGTGGTGGGCTACTCGCTCTCCGTCTGCTTCGACGTGTGCAATTTCACCGCCATCGGCGCCCGCTGGGCCGGCCTGGACTGGGACTACCTCAGCACCGATCTGGCCCGGGGCGTCGACGCGCCGCGGCTCGCCCGCCGCGTCCAGCGGGCCGTGGCCGTACCGGTGGCCGCGGCGTGGGACCTGGCCGTCGGGCAGGACGTCTTCTACCCGGAGGTGCGGGGCGGGGCTCCGACCCTGCGGGACCGGATCCTCGCCCGCTACGTGGACCGCCTGGTCAGCACCAGCTGCGGCAGCCTCGCCATGGTCCGGGACCTCACCGACGTCACCTCCCTGCAGGCCCCGCTCACGACCCTGGTCAGGCCCCGCGTACTGCTGGGCGCCGTACGCGGCCCCCTGCTCCCGCCGTTGGGCGCCCCGCAGCTCACCACCCGCGAACGCACCCTCCTGCGCGCGGACTGCCCGCTGCCGTCGGCCCGCTGACGCTCCTCAGGCGGCGGCCGCCGTCCCCTTCTCCGGCTGCGGTCGCGGCGCTTCCACCGGCCGCCTCGGGGGCGGCGGGGTCCTGGGCGGGTGGGTCGGTACCCGGGGCCCCCTGGCGTCCGTGATCCCGGTCATGACCGGACAGGTTACGCCCCGGGCCGGGCGCGTGACGGCCGGTCGCGGAGCGCGCGGCGGACCGGCGTACCCCCGCTCCCCGGGGTGCGGTGTTCCGCGAGCCTGCCCCACCCGACCTGACCAGCGGGTTCCGGGGGAGGATGGCGGGACGCACGAGAGGGAGGGGGCGTGGCGGACGTGAGTGACGACCGGCTGCGGGACCAAGAGGGCTACGAGGCACTGCTCGCCGTGATGGGGCTGGAGCCCGTGGGGACCTGGTGGCTGCCCGGCGTACGGGAGGCGGCGACGGCCCGCCGGCTGCTGGCGGCGGCGGCGGCCGCGGAGCGCGAACCCGCGACGGGGCCGGCCGCCGGGCACGCCTGCGAGCCGCCCGCCGGGCATGCCGCCGGGCATGCCGCCGGGCATGCCGCCGGGCCGCCCGCCGGGCATCCCGCCGGGCACGCCTCGGCCGTCTCGCCCGAGGCGGCGGCCGGGCTGCTCCTCGCCGGTGGGCGCGAGTTCCTGCTGGCGTTCGAGGGACCCCACGCCCCGCGCGGATGCCGCGGCCGGGCCTGGCACCGGGTCCGGATACCGGCAGCCGACCCCGTCCCGGCCCTGGCCGCCCTCTTCCGCGCGGCGGACCCGGACCCGCGGGGCCTGCTGGTCGCCACCCCGGACGGCGAAACCGTCGCCCGCGTGGACCCGGGCCCCGGAGCCTCGGTCGTGCTGGTCCTCACCGGGACGAGCGCGCGCATCGAGGCGGCGGCCAGGGCCGGAGCGCGGGAGACCGGCGAGGAGCGCGCAGCCGTCTGGGACGGCTTCCTCGCGTCCCTGAGCGCCGCCGGCCCGGACGCCCCGCTCCACCGAGCCTGGGCCGAGGGCCTCGTCTCGAACCCGGCCACCCCCGAGCCCGTACGCCGGGCCCTGGCGCTCGCCGAGCCCTCGCTGATGTGGCTGCTCCCCCCGGACGCCCTGGTGGAGGCCGTTCTGGCGCAGCCCGACCCGAAGGCCAGGATCCAGGCCGTCGAGAGGGGGCCGTCCCTCGGCTCCGACGACTGGGACCGGCTGTTCCGCGCCGCCGCCACCGAGCGCGAGCGGTGGGTCCTGGCCACGGTCGCCTCCGACGGCGGGGCCGTACTGGGGGAGCGGACCTGCGCCCTGCTGGCCGCCGATCCTTCCGCCCGGGTCCGGACCGAGGCCGCGCGGCTGGCAGTCCTGGCGGTCCACCACCGCGTCGCCCTGACGGAGGACCCGGACGCCGGGGTCCGGGCGATGGCCTGCCGACGCGCCTGGCCCGCGCTCCCGCCCGAGCGCCGCCGGGCCCTCCTCACCGACGAGGCCCCGTCGGTGCGTGCCCGGGCCCGGCTCGCCCAGTACGAGGAAGTGCCGCTCTCCCTGGCGGATTTCGCCGGAGAGGAGCCGGACCGGGAGGCCGTCGAGTCCTGCCTCCTCAGCCCCGACCTGGTCGAGCACCTCCTCGCCACCGGCGACGCCCGCCTGCGCCGGGCCCTCGCCGCCAACCCCCGCCTCGATCCGCGGACCGTGGCCCGGCTCGCCGAGGACCCCGACGACGGGGTGCGGCAGGCGGTCGCCCTCCGCGCCGACCTCACCGAGGAGCAGCGGGCCGCGATCCGGGTGGACGTCGACCCGTCCCTCAGGTCCTACGCACTGCCCTGGGTCGTGGAGCGCCACGAGGACCCGGAGGCCATGCGGGTGCTCGCGGCCTCCTCGCACCCGGTCGTGCGCCGGAGCGTGGCCCGGGCCCGGCAGCTCCCGCCGGACGTGGTCGAGCGGCTGGCCTGGGACCCCGACCGGGCCGTGCAGCTGTTCCTCGCCGAGTCCTGCGACGACGCTCCGGCGGAGATGCTGTTGCGGGTGTGGACCTGGTGGACCGGCAGCCTGTCGTCCCCGGGGCGCCCCCGTACGCACCCCAACTTCCCCCGCGAGGGCCTCCTGCGGTACGCGGACGACCCGCACGGCCGGATGCGGCAACTCGCGCTCGACGACCCGGAGTCCTCCGCCGCACTCGTCGCCCGCTTCGCCCGCGACCGCGACCCGGAGGTCCGCCGCCGGGCCGCCGAGGACCCCCGCCTGCCCGTCGCCGAGGCGGCGCTGCTGGCCGAGGACCCGAGCGATGTCGTCCGTGCGACGGTTCTGCGCTCGCGCCTCCTCCCCGCCCGCCTCCTCGCCGACCGCCTCCGCGCCCCGGACACGGCCACCGCCGCCGCTCGCAACCCCGGCCTCCCGCCCCATGTCATGGAGGCGCTGGCCCTCCACTTGACCGGCGGCCCCGGCTAGGGCGCCGCGTCCGCCCGATGTCCCCGGACCGGGCCGGGGGAGCGCGGAACGCGTCCCGCGGGGCGGCCGCGAAGGGGGGCCGGGTTCACGGGGTGACCGTGACCGTGGCCGCGCCGAAGGTGCCCCTGGACGCGAACAGCAGGCCGCCGTCGGCCGCCGGGTGCAAGCCGTCGAGGCGGCGGCCGAGCGAACGGCGCGCGACGGCCCGGCCGTCGGGCCCCAGCGCATACACGCCGCCGTTGTCGGAGCCGACCAGGAACCCGTCGCCGTACGGGACCGGGCCGGCCACCAGCTGCTGCCCCACGCCCGTGCCGGTGCACCACAGGCGGCTCCCGTCCACCGGGTCGACGGTGCGGAACCCGCCGGCGGGCCGGTGCATCCAGACGGCGTCCCCGACGTGCCCGAACCAGGCGAACGGCTCGTACGCGGCGTGCCATTCGGGCTCCCGCGCGCCCGGGCCGAAGGAAACGAGGGAGGCCCACCCCGCGACCGCCACGAAGCGGTCCCCGGCCGGCGGGGCCGTGAACACCCTGCCGTCCCCGGGGCGCAGCGGCTCCGGCAGCCGCCACCGCGTAAGGGCGGCGCCGTCACGGGGGTCGAGGAGGACGACCTCGCTCCCGCTGCCGGTCAGCAGCCCCGCGCCCCACGGGAGGGGCCGTGCGGAGCGCACCGGCGACCCGGTGGTCCACCGTACGTGCCCGTCGGCCAGGGCGAGCCCCGTCATCGGCGTGTACCCGCGCCAGCCGCCGATCACGACGGTGTCCCCGGCGACCGCGAGGTTCCCGGTGAATCGGGGCGTCGGGGTGCTCCACAGCACCGCGCCGGTCCGCAGGTCCAGGCAGCTCAGCCGGTCCGGAGTCTGCGGCAGCACCAGGACCCGGTCCCGCGCGAGCACGAGGTCGCGCGGCCACGTGCCGAGGGGCACGTCCCAGCGCACCGCCCCGTCCGCCTGCTCCAGGCAGACCAGCCTGGTGCGCCGTTCGTGCAGGACCACGCAGTCCGGGCCCGTCACCACGGCGGAGTGCCCCCCGCGCTGGTGCAGTTCGCGCTCCCAGCGCACGGTGATGTCCATCGTGACCTTCCCCTCCCGGAGGCCCGGACGCCCGGCCCTCCGGATGCGTGCCGACCGGCGGCCCTCGTCCCGCCTGCCCGCCATCCCACACGAGGTGGCCGGGGACATGCCCATCTTTTTTCGTTGACATGGAGTGCACTCCAACACCTAGCGTCCTGATCAGACGCACCCGACCGAGGAGTCCGCAGCATGACCGACATCTCCCGCACTTCCCCCCTTCCCACCCGGCACCTGGGCGGCCTGGCCGTCTCCGCGCAGGGCTTGGGCTGCATGGGCATGAGCCACGGCTACGGAGACTCCGACGACGCGCAATCGATCGCGACCCTCCACCGTGCCCTCGACCTCGGGGTGACGCTCCTCGACACCGCCGACTTCTACGGCGGCGGCCACAACGAGGAACTGATCGGGCGGGCCGTCGCCGGGCGCCGCGACGAGGTGGTGCTGGCCACGAAGTTCGGTTTCGCCAACCGCCTCGGCGAGCCGACCCGGATCCGGGGTGACGCCGCCTACGTCCGCCAGGCGTGCGAGGCGTCGCTGCGCAGGCTCGGAGTCGACCACATCGACCTCTACTACCAGCACCGCGTCGATCCCCGGGTGCCGATCGAGGAGACCGTCGGCGCCATGGCGGAGCTGGTGCGGGCCGGGAAGGTCCGCCACCTCGGCCTCTCGGAGGCCGGCGCGAGCACCGTCCGGCGGGCGCACGCGGTGCACCCGATCGCCGCGCTGCAGAGCGAATGGTCGCTGTGGACCCGGGACCTGGAGGCGGAGATCGCCCCGGTCTGCCGCGAACTCGGCATCGGTCTCGTCCCCTTCTCCCCGCTCGGGCGCGGCTTCCTGACGGGCCGGTACCGCTCGGTCGAGGCCCTGGACGAGACGGACGTGCGGCGCAGCCAGCCGCGCTTCGCCGACGGCAACCTGGAACGGAACCTGGCGATCGTCGCGAAGCTGGAGGAACGGGCGGCGGCGAAGGGAGTCACCGCCGGCCAGCTCGCCCTGGCCTGGCTCCAGCACCGGGGCGAGGACGTCGTACCGATCCCCGGCACCCGCCGCCCGCGCTACCTGGAGGAGAACCTCGGGTCCCTGAGCGTCGAGCTGTCCCCGGAGGACCTCGCCGCCATCGAGGCAGCCGCCCCGGCCGCGCACGTCGCGGGCACCCGCTACGACGCGACGAGCCTCACCTACGTCAACAACTGACCGACCGCCGCCCCGCCCTCGTACGTCAGCCGGCAGGCGCCGGCCGTCAGGCGATGCCGATGACGAACGAGGCCCGGTATCCGGCGCCGTCGGGAACCGGGTTCAGGGTCAACTGGGCGCCCTTGGCGGCGAAGCGGTCGTCGCGGGTGTTGGGGTGCGCGGGGGCCTTGCGACGGGAGTACGGCTGGCGCGCGTAGATCGTTTTCAGCAGTTCTTCGGGCAGGAACAGCTGCGAGGAGACCTCGGCGCGCTTGCCGGTGCGCACCTTGAAGTGCACGTGCGGTGCGATGTGCGCGTACCAGCCCGGCACGATGGTCCGGAACGACACGCGGCCCTGCCCGTCGGTGGTCTGGGTGCCGCGCAGGTAGGTGGCCCCGTCCTGCGAATAGATGCCCGAGGCGTCGGCGTGCCAGATGTCCACGGCCGCCTCCGCCAGCGGCGCGCACCCCTTCGAGGCCCGTACGACGTGCAGGTCCAGCCGCAGCGGCACCCCGACGCGGTCTTCCGTGACGTCGGAGCGGTGCCGGCTCTTCGGCGTGTAGTACGGGCCCTCTCCCGTCTCGGCGGCGAGGACGCAGGCCGGTGAGGGGCCGGAGGGCCCGGGCGTCCCCGCCCGTCCGGCGGGGGCCCGGCCGGCCGCCTCCGGGCCGCTCCGCCTCCCCGCGCAGGCCGACGCCAGCGCGGCCACGGCGGTGGTCGGGACGGCCAGCAGCAGCGTGCGCCGGTGGGAGTTCACGGGTGAGGGGCTGTCGGCGCCGGTCATGGCCAACCTTTCACGGGGGTCGGGGCTGGGGCGGGGCCGGGGCGCAGGCCGCCGGTCCCCACCGTGGCGCAGCCGGGCCCCCGTCCGCCCGGACACGCCGCCGCCCCGCTCCGGATACCTCCCCCCGGCCGAGGCGGGCGGCGCCGAACGGGGACGCACGCGGGATGAGCGGCGGCCGGGCCTCCGCTCCGTGGCGCGAAAGCGATCACCGCTCCGTCCGCCCGACGCGTGGTCCCTATGCTGGCGGCATGCTCGACATACCTCTTTCAGTACTCGAAGTCGCGATGGTCCAGACGGACACCCGGGCCGCGGACACCCTGCGGGACACCACCGCCTTCGCGCAGGAAGCGGAACGGCTGGGCTACCACCGGATCTGGTACGCCGAGCACCACCACTCGCCCGCGATCGGCGCTTTCCCCCCGGTCGTGCTGACCGCCCACGCCGCTGCCTCGACCTCCTCCGTCCGCCTCGGATCGGGCGGAGTGCTGGCCCCCAACCACGCCCCCCTCATGCTGGCGGAGCAGTTCGGGACGCTGGCCGCCCTGCACCCCGACCGCATCGACCTGGGCATCGGCCGCGGTCCCGGGACCTTCGACGAGGCCACGGCGCGCGCGCTGCGCCGAGGAGCCGGACCGACGACCGATGCCGAGTACGAGGCCGACGTGGCCGCGATCCTCGCCTTCCTCGTGGACGAGGTCGCCCTCGGCCCGCTGCCGGAGCCGTGGCTGCTGGCCTCCAGCCCCGCCGGCGCCGGCCTCGCCGCGTCGCTCGGCCTGCCGGTCGCCGTCGCCCACCACATCCGCCCGGACCACACCCGTGCGGTACTGGAGCGCTACCGGGCGGACTTCACTCCGTCCCGCTGGTGCGAGCGGCCCCGGGTGCTGCTGTGCGTGGAGACGGTGTGCGCGGAGACGGCGCAGGAGGCGGCGTGGCGCATCGGGCCGATGGACGTCATCAAGGCCGGGCTGCTCAAGGGCCTGAGCGAGGCGCCCTTCCCGACACCCGCCGAGGCGGCCGCCCACGTCTTCACGCAGGACGAGCGGCAGGCGCTGGATGCCTTCCGGGCACAGCAGGCCGTCGGAACGCCCGAGACCGTCGTCCACCGGCTGGCGCAGCTCGTCCGGGAGACCGGCGCGGACGAACTGATGCTGACCACGCCCGTCTACGACCTCGGCGACCGCCTCCGCTCCCACCAGCTCATCAAGGAGTACAAGGGGCAGCCGTCCGGGGGCGGCTGCTAGTTTGCGGTCGTGGACCTGTTCTCCCGCTCCTGGTCGGCGTTGCGCGCCGCGGTCGCCGGGCTCCTGGACGAGGACTTCGCACGGCCGTCGGGCTGTGCCGGATGGCTCGTCCGGGATCTGGTGTGCCATCTGGTCATCGACGCCCAGGACGTCCTGATCACCCTCGTCACCCCCGCCGACACGGAACCGACCCGCGACGCGGTGACGTACTGGAAGGTCTCGACGGCCCCGCCGGCCGGCGACGACCCGCTGGACGCGCTGATCGTCCGGCTGGCCGCCGCGTACGAGGACCCGGCGCTGCTGAGGTTCCACCTCGACGACGTCGGTTCCGCCGCCGGCCGCGCGGCCGCACTCGCGGACCCACAACGCCGCGTCGCCACGCAGGACATGGTCCTCACCGCCGGGGACTACCTCGGTGCGTACGTCCTGGAGTGGACGCTCCACCACCTCGACCTGGTCGCGCACCTTCCCGGCGTGGCCGGACCGCCCGCCGAGGGGCTCGCCCGCTCCCGGCGGATACTGGAGACGATCGCCGGGGCCGCCTTCCCGGCCTCGTTCTCCGACGCGGACGCCCTGCTGACCGGTACCGGACGGCGCGCCCCGACGGCCGGGGAAAGGGAGCGGCTGGGCCCGCTCGCCCCACGGCTCCCCTTCGTCATCGGCTGACGGCCGTACGGCCGCTCCCGTCCGCCGGGGCCGGATCCGCCGCCTCCGCCACGTCCGCCACGAGCTCGGCGACGATCTCCGTGCCGAGCGCGTAGGCGGGCACGCCCGAGGTGATCAGCGCGGTCTCGGCGACCCCGATGAGGTCGGCCACGGTCGCGCCGGCGTGCAGCGCACCCCGGGCGTGCAGGCGGGCCGGATGGTCCCGGCCGAGGGAGAGGAGCTGTCCGAAGTGGACGAGCTGCTGCACCCGCGCGCCCAGCGGACTGTCGGTCAGCACGATGTGGCGCAGCGCCGCGAGCGCCTCCTCGGTGGCGAGCCGGTCGAACGCCCGCGCCAGGCGCAGCCGGTCCTCGACACCGCGCGGGACGGCTCCGAGCGTGGCCCGGTAGCGCTCGCGCACGGCCTCCGCCCGCGAGGCCGTGCCCGGGGCCGGAGCCGGGGCAGGATCCGGGGCAGGATCCGGGGTGGGGTCCGTCATGACGCGACCCGCGCGATCGAGGCGCGCACGGCCTCCAGCGCGCCGTCCGGGAAGTCCACGGCCCCGCCGATCGCCGCCGCGGCGATCTCCGCCTCGGCGCTCTCCTCGATCGCCACCACCAGGTGGGCGGTGGCCGCCGAGTCCGGGCCGAACACCAGCAGCCCGTGGTTGGCCAGCAGGGCGGCGGCGGTCGTCGGGCGCCGCTCCAGGACGTCGGCGATGCCGCGCACCGATACGTCCGACCCGCGCGGCCCCCACGGCACCACCGGCACCTCTTCGGCCTGACCGAAGCGGAGCATCGGCTCGGTCCGGCACGGCAGCGGCCGGTGGGCCACGGCGAAGGCCGTCGCGGCGGGCGAGTGCGTGTGGATGATCGCGCCCACGTCGGGGCGGGCGCGGTAGACCGTGCTGTGCATGGCGATGATCTCGGCGCTGACGGAGCGCAGCTCACCCCCGAGGACCCGCCCGTCGAGGCTGACGGTCGCCAGGTCCCCGGGCCGCAGCCCGCGGACGAATCCCGGCGTCAGCAGGAACCGCTCGCCGTCCAGCCGGGCACTGAGGTTCGCGTGCCCGGAGTGCGCCATCACCCCCGCCGCGAAAAGCATCCCGGCGGCTCCGACGATCTCCTCGGCCCGCTCGTTCACCCGGTGTTCTTCGGTCATCGCGCCATCTCCGAACTCGGTTGTCAGCGGCCGCTCTTCCGCCGCTGTCCACGTGCCGACCACTCTTCAACTTGAACTAAGGTTCAAGTCAACTGCGGGAGGTGCGGGACGTGCGCATGACCATCGGCCGGCTGGCCGAGATCACCGGAGTGCCGGCCTCGGCCATCCGCTACTGGGAACGGCACGGCCTGCTTCCCCAGCCCGAACGCCAGAGCGGCCAGCGGCGCTACCCGCCGGAGGCGGCCCAGCGGATCGTGATGCTGCGCAAGTGCCAGCAGGCGGGGCTGACCCTGGTCGAGATCCGCGAGTTCCAGCAGGAGCGGTCGCGCAGAGCGGCGATGATCCGGGACAAGGTCGCCGAGATCGAGCAGCGCATGGTCGACCTCGACCACGCGCACCAGCTCCTGACCCACGCCCTCCAGTGCGGCGAGGAGGACATCGTGGCGTGCCCGAAGTTCCGCGAGCAGATGGCGTCGTGGGACGCGCCGGCCTCCGGGGGCGGCCCGGGCTGACCCCGGTGTGTCCACATGGAGCATCGGCCGGGAGGCGCCGGCGCCGGGCGGGTATGTGTGCACGCGCCCGCGCCGCGGGTGCCACGTGCCCGGTGTCACGTGCCGCGCACACGGAACAAGGAGCCCCCATGGAGACCGTCACCCTGAACAACGGTGTCGACATGCCGGTCCTCGGCTTCGGCGTCTACCAGATCCCGCCCGCCGAGACCGAGCGCGCCGTCGCCGACGCCCTCGCCGCCGGATACCGCTCCCTCGACACGGCGGCCGCGTACGGGAACGAGGAGGCCGTCGGGCGCGCGATCCGCAGCAGCGGCATCCCGCGCGAGGACCTCTTCGTCACCACCAAGCTCTGGATCTCCGACGCCGGGGAGGAGAAGGCCGCGCGGGCCTTCGAGACCTCCCTGCGCAAGCTCGGCCTGGACCACCTCGACCTGTACCTGATCCACCAGCCCTACGGGGACGTGTACGGGTCCTGGCGCGCCATGGAGCGGCTCCAGCACGAGGGCCGCGTCCGGGCCATCGGGGTCTCCAACTTCCACGGGGACCGGCTGGTGGACCTGATGGACCACAACGAGATCACCCCGGCCGTCAACCAGGTCGAGACCCACCCCTTTTACCAGCGCACCGCGGACCAGGAGCTGATGCGCGAGCGCGGGGTGCAGATCGAATCCTGGGGCCCGTTCGCGGAGGGCCGCAACGGCCTCTTCACCCACCCGGTGCTGACGCGGATCGCCGCCGCGCACGACAAGTCCGTGGCGCAGGTCGTCCTGCGCTGGCTCGTGCAGCGGGGAGTGGTCGTGATCCCCAAGTCCGTCCGGGCGGAGCGCATGGCGGAGAACCTCGACGTCTTTGGTTTCCGGCTCACGGACGACCAGATGGAAGCCATCGCCGCCCTGGACACCGGGAGGTCGCTGTTCTTCGACCACCGCGACCCGGAGATGGTCAGCCGGCTCGGGAGTGTCGTCCTGAATGTATAATTTCTACGCATTTACATGAGTTTTACCAACCCTCCACGCGAACGGCGCCGCAGCAGGTCATCCGTGGGGGCGTAGGAGATGAGATTCATGAAGCGTTCCATCCGCTTCCGCCGCGCCGCCGTGGGCGTGGCCACGACGTGTCTGGTCGCCGGGGGCGCCGCGCTCGGCGCCACCGGCGGCGCGTCGGCCGCACCGGCCGCGGCCCCGTCCACCGCCTCCTCACCGGTCACCTCCGTCCCCGGCGACGACCACAACCGGAACGACAACGGCAACGGCAACGGCAACCGGGACGACCGCCACGACGGCAACCGGAACCGGGGGGACCACCACAACAACCGCTGTACCTGGGAACGCGGCCACTGGGGCAAGACCTGGGTCAGGGGCCACTACGAGAAGACGTGGCACGAGGGCAAGTGGCACCACGGCTGGAAGAGCCACGGCTGGTACGAGAAGCACTGGGTCCCCGGCCACCAGAGCAGCTACTGGGTGCCGGGCCACTGGAACTGCCACGACAAGTGGTGACGACCGGGAACGGCCCGTCGTCGCCGTGACGCAGGAGGCGGCACGTGCAGCTCGACGAATCGCAGAGGGCCTGGGCGGCGATCATCGGTGTCATCGGCGTCATCCTCGCCAACATCGCGGCCATCGTCCTGATGAACACCATGGGGCGGTGATCCCCGGCTCCTTGGCCCGACCCCACCCGCGGCTGCCATGTCCCTGATCAACCGGGTTATGTTGTGCGTTCCATCGGGGGACGACGCAACGGAGCACAGGCATGACGCACAACAGCGGGCCACACGGGTACGGGGGCGGCTGGGCCGGGGCCCCGCAGTGGGGAGGCATGGCGCCGGCGGCGCCCCAGCCGGGGGTGATCCCGCTGCGGCCGCTCGCCCTCGGGGACATACTCGGCGGAGCGTTCCAGACCCTCCGCCGCCACTGGAAGGCGGTCCTCGGGGTCGTCCTCGCCGTGCAGGCCTTCGTCCTGCCGGTGATGGCCCTCGTCGTGGGCATCGCCGTGGCAGCCGTCCACCAGCACTTCGACCCCGTCTTCGACCCGCCGTACGGCGAGGACCCGGCGTCCGAGCACGTCGTGCCGCTGCTCGTCGCGGGCGCCACGGTGTTCGCGCTGCTCCTCGTCATCGGCATGCTGGGCATGGCCGTGATCTGCGCGCTCTGCCCCGCGGTCCTCAAGGAGGCCGTGACGGGCCGCCCCACCCGCTTCCGCCCGATGTGGCGCGCCTCGCTGCGGCGGGCTCCCGCGGTCGCCGGTGCGGTGTTCCTCGGCGCCCTGACGGCCGCCGCGCCGATGCTCGTCGTCCTGGCGGTGTGGGTGCCGCTGGTGGCCGCCACGGACTCCCGCGACGGGGCGTCCCTGCTCCTCGTGCTCCTGCCCGTGCTGCTCCTGATCGCCTTCCCGCTGTCGGTCTGGCTCAACGTCCGGTTCAGCTTCGCCTCGGCCGCCGTGGTCCTGGAGAACGCGGGTCCGCTCACCGCGCTGCGCCGCTCGGCCGCGCTCGTGCGGGGCGACGGGTGGCGGATCCTCGGCATCACCCTCGTCGGTGCCCTGCTCGCCGGGGTGGTCGCGTGGGTGATCCAGCTGCCGTTCAACCTCATCGGCACGTTCGCGCTGATCCCGGCCATGATCACTCAGCCCCAGGACGGCGGCGGGCCCTCGGGAGGGCTGATCGCCGGCATCGTCGCCGCCGCCCTCCTCGCGGTCGTCGGCGCAGCCGTCAGCCAGGTCTTCCAGATCGGCTTCGGCCAGCTGGTCAGCGGCCTGCTGTACGTGGACCAGCGGATCCGCCGCGAGGGCCTGGCCGAGGCGATCCTCGCGGACCTGGCACCGGCTCCGGCCCCCGCCCCGGCCGCCCCGCCCGCCCCGCCCGCGCCCCCGCAGTAGCCCGTACACGAGGGGAACGACTCCGCCCGGGCCGCGTCACAGCGGTCCGGGCGGAGTCGTGGGCGGGGGGCCAGGGCCGTAGCCGTCAGGTCCGGGCCGCCGCCGCGGTGCCGGGCTCGGTCACGGATACCGGTACGGATACGGAGGCGGGCTCCGCCTCGGTCGCCGGCGCGTCCGGCCCCGGACGCGGCTGCGGATGGACCGCCTCCGCCGGAAGCTTGGGCTCCAGGCGCAGGACGCCCACGGCCGAGACCGTCGCCCCGACGGCGAGCACCAGCCACATCGCCGTCGGCGACAGGGTCAGCAGCGCCGTCAGGACGGCCGGGGCCAGGGCGCTGGGCACCGCCCACGACAGCTGGTAGACCGCGAGGTGACGGCCCCGGGTCTCCTCCGGCGCGGCCTGCGCGCACAGGGCCGAGGCCGTGGCGCCGTGCATCAGCTCGCCCGCCGTGAACAGCGCCGTCGCGACGAAGACCCCGATCAGGATCACCGACTTGTTGCCCACCGCCGCGAGGACCGCGAACGCCACGAACGAGGACGCGAACACCACCGCGCCCAGCGCGACGGCGCGTGTGCGGCGGAAGGCGACCAGGGCCCGTGTGACCGGGATCTGCAACAGCGCGATCCCGACCGTGTTGACCGCGTACAGGACGCCCACCAGCGAGGTCGAGGCCCCCAGGTCCTGGGTCACGTATGCCGGTATGCCGACCGCGAGCACCGTGTAGCCGAAGGCCGTCGGCACGTTGAGCAGGGTCAGGCCAAGGAACGGCCGGTTCCGCGCCACCAGCCGGTAGCCGCCCTTGCGGGAGACCCGGGTGGCCGGACCGGTCGCCTTCGGGATCGGGATCGAGCCGAAGCACACCGCCGCCAGTACGTAACCGGCGGCCGCGCAGAGCACGATCACGTAGTAGAACGCGTCGCTGCCGAGGGCCAGCACCGCACCCGCGAGGAGACCGCCCACGCCCAGACCGGCGTTGCGCAGGCTGCGCTGCGCGGCGAGCAGCTTGTCCCGCTCCGTGCCCTTGACGAACTCCGCGATGAACGACTGGATCGCGGGCGGGTACGAGGTGTCGCCGAGCGCGACCAGCAGGATCACGGCGAACATCGTGACGCCGTTGTCCACCAGCGGGTACGTGCAGAACCCCGCGGCCCGCAGCAGGTATCCGCCGGTGACGACCGCGCGGGCGCCGAACCGGTCGATCAGGACGCCCGCCGCCGGGTTGCTGACCAGGCCGATCACGGCGGCCGCCGTCATCAGGGTGCCGACCTGGGTCAGCGGGAGCCCGGTGACGTGATGGAAGTACAGCAGGGACAGGGGCAGGTACATGCCGGCACCGGTGGCGTCGACCACCATGCCGAGCATGTAGCGCGTCTTCGCCGACAGGCGGACCTTGCTCATGGTGCGTCCCCGATCTCACTGTGTTCGCGGACCCACTCCCCGAGCGCGCGCAGTCGCCGTTCGCACTCCGTGCGGTCCGGCGCCGTGCCCACCGCGGCGGCGAGGAAGTCGGAGGAACCCGAGGCCGGGGCGATGACCTGGCCCACCTCGGCGTACAGCCAGAACCCGGCGAGCCACGGCTCCTCGGGCAGCGGCGGCAGCGCGCGCACCAGCCCCGGCTGCTTCATCATCAGCGCCTGTCCCGCCATGCACCGGGGCGCCGGCAGTCCCGCCGCGTCGTCCCGCGCCGTCACGCCCCCGGGCGCCGCGTGCCCGGCGTCGACGCGCACGGCGTACTCGCCGAGGTGCACGCCGAACAGCGCGTCGAAGACCTCACGGATCTTGGCACCGCCCGGACGGCAGGCGCTCTCGCAGAGCACCAGACGGTCGTCCGGGGTGTGGAAGACCTCCATGTGGAAGGAGTAGTCGCGCAGCCGGGAAGCCTCGGGGGACAGCGCGGCGAGGACCTCGTCGGCCAGGCCGAGCAGCCGCGGCGTGAGCGGGTCGTCCACGTCCAGGGTGAGGTCGATGCGCGGGCCCGCGTCGGAGCCGAAGGAGGCCAGGTCGTACTGGTACTGCGAGGGCCAGGCCAGCGCCACCCGCCCGTCGACCACCAGACCGTCCACGTGGCACATGCGGCCCGGCACGAAGTCCTCCAGCAGGACGTCGTCCCGCTCGCCCGCGCCGTACACCTCCGTCAGGCACTCCTCGAAGGCCTCCGCGTCGTGCAGGATGCGCAGGCCCACGGAGTTGAAGCCGTGGCGGTGCTTGAACACCACCGGGAAGTCCTGCTCGGCGACGAAGGCGCGGGCCTCGTCCGCGGTCGCCGGCTGGGCCCAGGCGGCGATCTCGATGCCCGCCTCCTGCGCGCGCTCCTTCATCAGCACCTTGTCGCGGAACGGCATCACGTCGTCGTGCCAGGCGCCGGGCAGGCCGAAGCGCTCGCGCAGCCGCGCGGCCAGCAGCATGTCCGCCTCGTGCAGCGCCGTCACGCCCGTGATGCCGTGCTCGGTGATGAGCTCGACGGCGCGGGCCTCCACCTCGTCCGCGTCGAAGTCGTCGAAGATCTCCAGGCGGGTGTAGTCGAGGGGGCCGTCGGGGACCTTCTCGCCCGCCAGCTCGATCTTGCCGCGGTCGGCCAGCACGACGATGTCGCCGGTGTGCTCCGGCAGCCAGGACCGGTAGGGGAACGGCCCCAGCGGGTTGCGGTGCAGGATCAGCAGGTTCGTGGGCCGCTCGACCTCGGCCGGCTCCGCCAGCACGGTCGTGCCGTCGGGCCGGGCGAGGGTGACGCGTATGTGCTCGCGTATCACCTCCGCGCCGCGGCGTATCGCGGCCGTGGCGTCCTGCGCCGCGACGGCGATCAGGCCGAGCCGGTCCCAGTTGTCCTTGAGCGCCCGTACGTCGTCGCCGGGCCGGGCGCTGACGCGGACGTCGATGACGCCCTCCGCGGCGCGCGCCTCCTCGATCCCGGCGACGGACTCCACACGGGTGCCGGGCGCGCCGACCAGGGTGCGCACGCAGGCGCCCCCGCGCGGCTGCGGCCGGTCGGGCAGCTCCTCGGCCAGGCCGAAGGGGTGGGCGAGGGCGAGCGTGCTCAGGTCCACGCCGAACGCGCTCTGCACCAGCTCCGGGATGGCGTCGCCGCCGATCCGGTTGTGTCCCTCGATCACGCGCGGGCCCTTGGCGGTGAGGCGCACCTCGGTGTGGCACACCCCGTCGCGCAGGCCCATCACGTCGAGGAAGCCGCCCACCGCGTCCCGGACCGCGTCCTCGTCCTGCGCGGACAGCCGGGCCGGGACCGCGTGGCCCAGCTCGGCGAAGTGGCCGTCGGAGGTGAACTTCTCCGTGATCGTGACGACCACGTGGCGGCCCGCGAAGCTGAAGGACTCGACGCTGAACTCGGGGCCGTCCAGGAACTCCTCCATCAGGAAGTCCCGCAGGACGAACAGGGAGGACACCCGGTCGGTCCGGGTCCCGGAGAGCCGGGTCACCTCGTCCCAGACGCGGGCGGTGTCCTGCGGTCCCTCCACCCGCTGCACCCCGATGCTCGCGGTGGCGTCGACGGGCTTGACGATGAAGGGGAAGCCGTACGACTCCCCGAAGGAGTCCAGGTCCTCACGGGTACGCAGGGAGCGGGCGCCCACCGCGTGCTCGGGGTCGTGCTCGGCGACGTACCGCCGCATCGCGGCCTTGTCCCGGATCCGGGCGGTGACCTCGTAGCCGGTGCCGCCGAGGCCGAACAGGTCGTTGATCCGGCCCGCCGCTTCGAGCCCCGGTTCGGTCAGGGAGGTGGCCGCGGCGAAGCCGGGGCTCTCGTGCCAGGCCCGCACCAGGGGCTCGACCAGGGTCCAGTCCGTGTAGTCCACGACCTCGACGGCCGCCACGGTCCGGTTCTGCTCCTCGCTCACCTTGGTCGGATGCTGGAGCAACAGCACGCTCAGACCCAGGTCGTGGGCCTTCCGCACGGTCTCGTCGGTCGCGCCGACGAGCACCAGCGTGCGCTCGGGGTTCATTCGCTCTCATCTCCCCCTGCGTCAGCAGGGAACTCGTGCTCGTACGGGGTGGTGGGCGGGAAGCGTTCGGGTGGGTGGCCGCAAGGACGGGGGGCGGGCGCGGGGCTCCGTGAGCGCGCCCGACGGGCCCTGTCGGCGGGGGAGTTGGAGGCGGCCTTGCGTGCGGACGCCCGCGCGTCGGTGACGGAGGGGAGCGCGGGGCGTGCGGATCCGGCGGTGAGCACCGTCGGACGGACGAGGGGGGCCTCGGGGGCGCGGACGGTGCGGGGCTGCTTCACGTTCTTCCCCCTCGCGTGCCGGCCGTGCCATCGGTGTTCGAAACGTAGCCAAACGACATAGCGCGGCGTTGGTGTCCCGCTCGGCCCGGACTGGAGTCCCGCTCGGGCGCCCGCCCGCCGGCCGGGCCCGCCCCGAACGTCGGGTGTGCGCCAAACGGGAGGGTCCCCGCCCGCCGGGGGGTGTGCGCCTGTCCCATGCCTGCGGTACGGTCCGTGTGCTGCCCGTATACGTTGTGTGATCTTCCTTCACGGCTTCCCCGCAGACCCTCCACCGGAGGAACACTTCCGGCCGATCCGCGTCCGCGCCGTGGCCGGAGGGGCAGACGGCGTACGCGTGTTCGCCCTAGCCTCCGGGGCCATGAGATCACCTCTGACGGGCCGCCTGGGCCTCGCCGCCGTCCTCGCCTTCGTCCTCGCCGTGTTCGGCCTCGCCCCCGCCGCGAGCGCCGACCCGGCGCCGGCCGCGCTGACCTTCAGCACGAGCAGTGCCACGACCACACCGGGTGGCACGGTGCAGCTGTCGATGACGCTCACCAACAACAAGAGCTACGACGTCTGGTTCATCTACCAGACGATCGACCCCACCTGGCTGACCAACCAGCGCCCGGACCTGAAGTACAGCTTCACCGGCTGTTCCGTGGCCACCGCCTCCGGCCCCGCCGCCTGCTCCGGCACCGGTCCGGCCAACCTCGGCGGCAACTACGGCGCCACCATCCCGCCCGGCCAGAGCCGCACCGTCACGCTGACCCTCAAGGTCGCCGCCGACTCCGGCTGCAACGGCAACATCGGCTTCTACAGCTACTACTACGCCGAGTTCAGCGACAGCAGCAACACCACCGGCGGCCCGGTGTACACCCCCGAGACCCGCGTGCTCTGCGCCTGACGGACCGGCCGGCCACCGCCCCACGGGTGTTGGCTTGAAATGACCGGAGGCCGGGCATCCAGATGGTCTCGACCACGGAAGCCCGGCCTGCGGACCGACCCGGTCCGCACACACCTCCACTCGGGGCCCGGACCAGCGCGCTTCTCCGGCGCGCTGCCGGGCCCCCCGCGCGCCGCCGCGCCGGACCCGCCACGGTCCCTCAACCGCTCCCGCCGTGCGCCCCCGTTGTGCGCCTGCTCTTTTCCGCCGCTTTCCGCAAGACCATCACAAACGCTACACAGAGACATCACCATGTGACGCGACGGATGTGTCGACGACTGGCTTCTGAGGGGGCGCCGGCGTCGCACAAGGGGGGTGCGTCCGCTCCGCGGGAGCCGCGCTCACCCCTGCCTTGGGAGGGGACTTCACCGCATGAAGCGGACCATTCGCACCGCCCTGCTCACGGTGGGCACGCTCGTTGCCGCACTCGGCTTACCCGCCGGGCCGGCACAGGCGGACACCCCCGCACCCCGCACCGACCTGCGGGTGCTGGTCGTGACCGACGGAGGCCCCGCCACCGCGGCCATCGCGGCCGAACTGGACTCGGCCGGGACCCCGTACACCACGGTGGACCTCACCCGAGGGGGGCGGCCCACCATCGACGCCGCCTTCCTCGCCGACACGGTCGACGGCCGGCCGCGCGCCAAGTTCCAGGCGGTCGTCCTGCCCAACGACAACCCCTTCACGGCCGGTTCGGCCGAAATGGCCGCCCTGAGCGCCTACGAGCAGACGTACGGCATCCCCCAGGTCGACGCCTACACCTACTCCCGGCCCCAGGTCGGCCTCCAGTACTTCGCCGCCGGAGGCTACGCGGGGAGCCTCGACGGAGTGCCGGCCGGCGTCACCGCGGCCGGCAGCGCGGGCCCCTTCGCCTACCTCGACGGCACCGTCCCCTTCGAGGACACGTCGCCCACCGTCGGCGAGAGCTACGCCTACCTCGCCCAGCCCGCGCCCGGAGCCGACTTCACCACCTACGTCGACGCCCCCATACCCGGCACGCCGAGACGCGGCTCCCTCGTCGGCGAATACCGGCACGACGGACGGCGCGAACTCGTCGTCACCTTCGTCTACAACCAGTACCAGCAGCAGTTCCGCCTGCTCGCCCGCGGCATCGTCGAGTGGATGACCGGCGGCGTCCACCTCGGCGCCTCCCGCAACTACTTCTCCGTGCACGTCGACGACGTCTTCGCCGCCGACGACCGCTGGGACAGCGTGCTCAACTGCACACCCGGCGACGTCGACTGCGCGCACGGCGGCGGCACCCCCAGCCCGATCCGGATGTCCGCCGCGGACGCCACCTACGCCGCCGACTGGCAGACCGCCCACGGGTTCACCCTCGACATGGTCTACAACGGGGCCGGCAGCCTGGACCAGCGCGAGGACAACAACGGCGCCGACGCGCTCGCCGACACCCTCATCGCCCAGCGCGACCGCTTCCGCTGGGTGAACCACACCTACACGCACGCCTACCTCGGCTGCGAGCAGGACGTCAGCACGGTCCCGTGGAAGTGCGCCACCAACCCGGGCGGTTCCACCAAGTGGGTCAGCCGCACCGCGATCGACGACGAGATCGCGCTCAACCGCGTCTGGGGCCAGACCTCCGGACTGCCGTTGCAGAACGACGAACTGGTCACCGGTGAGCACTCCGGCATGAAGCTGCTCCCGCAGCAGCCCCAGGACAACCCCAACCTGGCGCTCGCCCTGGCCGACAACGGCGTCAAGTGGCTCGCCTCGGACAACTCCCGCGACCCGGAGCAGCGCCCCGTCGGCCCCGCCTCCACCGTCGCCCGCTACCCGATCAACGTCTTCTACAACGCGGGCAAGGCCGTCGAGCAGGCCGACGAGTACAACTGGATCTACACCCGCCGCTCCCAGGGCGGCAGCGGCATCTGCGAGGACCACGCGGACACCACCACCTGCCTGCCCGCACCGCTGGACACCGCCACCGGGTACGCCCAGCACATCGTGCCGCAGGAAGTGCGCACCGCGCTCGGTCACGTCCTGTCCAACGACCCGAAGCCGCACTTCATCCACCAGTCCAACCTCGCCGAGGAGCGCATCGCCTACCCCGTCCTGAACGGGGTCCTCGACGGCTACGCCGCCCTCTTCGCGGACAACGCCCCGGTGGAGAACCTCCGGATGAAGGACGCGGGCGCCGAACTCCAGCGCCGCGCCGCCTGGAAGGCCGCCGTACGGGGCGGACAGGTCACCGCGTACCGCATCGGCGACGCCGTCACCGTCCAGGCCCCGAACGGCCTCGCGGTGCCCGCCACCCTGCTCGCCGGCAGCAAGCAGGGCACGGCGGCCTACGGCAGCCCGTACGCCGGCCGGGTCTCCGGCTGGACGGCCTCGGCCGGGGCGCCGCTCACCTTCACCCTCCCCGCGGCTCCCGGCGCGGCGCCCGGCGGCCGGGCCGCCTCCGCCCGCCCGGCCCCCCAGACCGCCCCCGCCCCGCGCACCCAGGTCCCCGCGGCCCTGCGCGCGGACAGCTCCGCAGCCCCCCGGGACTGACGGAGTACGCGAGTCCCGGCCGCCCCTGCGCGGCCGGGACGGCCAGGTCGACCGTCACCTGCCACCCCACATAACGGCCGTGGAGCCCACCCATGCACGTTCACCACGGCGCGCCCCGTTCCGGCGCGACGCGCGTCACCCTGCTCACCGAAGGCACCTACCCGCACAGTCACGGCGGTGTCAGCGTCTGGTGCGACCAGCTCGTCCAGGGCATGCCGGACCTCGACTTCGACGTCATCGCCGTCACCGGCACCGGCCGCGAGTCCCTGGCCTGGGAGCTCCCCGCGCACGTCCACCACGTCCGGTCGGTCCCCATGTGGGGCGCGCCCCCCGAGGGCCGGCGGCCGCGCGGGCGCGCCGAGCGCCGGCTGGCCACCGCATACGAACAGTTCCTGACGGCCCTGCTCGACCCGGCCGCCGAGCCCGGGTTCGCCCCGGCGCTCTACGCGATGGCGCGCGCCGCCGCGGACGGGGAACTGAGCCCGTTCCTGCGCGGGAACCGGGCCATCTCCATCCTCGCCGCGGTGTGGAACCGGCCCGGGCTGTCCGTTCGCGAGTCCCGGCCGAACCTGCGCGACGCGCTCACCGCCACCTCCCTGCTGGAACACGCCCTGCGCCCGCTCGCCGCGCCGCCACCGCGCGACGGCGTCGCGCACGCCGTCAGCGGCGGCGTCGCCGTCCTGCCCGGACTGGCCGGGCTGGAACGGTACGAGGTCCCGCTGCTGCTCACCGAGCACGGCGTCTACCTGCGCGAGCGCTACATCGGCTACCGGACCGCGCCCTACCGCTGGCCCGTCAAGGCCCTCGTCCTGGGCTTCTTCCGGCTGCTCGCCGCCGAGAGCTACCGCAGGGCCGCCCTGATCACCCCCGGCAACCGCTACAACCGGCTGTGGGAGGAGGAGGGCGGCGCCGCGCCGGAGTCCATACGCACCGTGTACAACGGCGTCGACCCCGCCGCGTTCCCGCCCGCCGGGCCCGAGCCGGAGGTGCCCACGCTCAGCTGGGCCGGCCGGGTCGACCCGATCAAGGACCTGGAGACCCTGATCCGCGCCTTCGACGTGGTCAGGCGTCAGGTGCCGGACGCGCGGCTGCGGCTGTTCGGCGGCACCCCGCGCGGCGGAGAGGCCTACCGGGAGCGGTGCGAGGCCCTCGCCCGCGAACTCGGGCACGCCGACGCCGTCGTCTTCGAGGGCCGCGTCGACGACATCAAGGACGCCTACGCGGCGGGCAACGTCGTGATGCTCTCCAGCATCAGCGAGGGCTTCCCCTTCACCCTCATCGAGGCCATGTCGTGCGGACGGGCGACCGTCTCCACCGACGTGGGCGGTGTACGGGAGGCCGTGGGCGAGGCCGGACTGGTGGTGCCGCCGCGGGACCCGGCCGCCATGGCCGCCGCCGCGCTGGAGCTGCTGGCGGACGCCCCCCGGCGGGCGGAGATGGGTCAGGCGGCCCGGCTGCGGGTGATCGAGCAGTTCACGCTGCGCCAGACCATCGACACCTTCCGGTCGATCTACCTGGAACTGCCCGCCCTCGCCCGCGCGTCCGCCCGCCCGGCCCGCATCGTGGCCGCGGCTCCCGCGCCCGCGCCCGCGCACGCGGCGGCTGCCCCGACGGCGGCTCAGCCCGCCGCGACGGCGCCGGCCCACGCGGCGCCGGCCCACGCGGCCTCGGCCCACGCCGCCCCGGCGCGGGGGGCCGGCGCCCCCGAGACCCCCGCGGCCCACGCCGCGCCCGGGGCGGGCACCGCGGTCGGCGTGCGTCCGCGCCGCCCCGTACCCTCCTGGGCCCGACCGGACGGGCCCGCGTCCGAGGAAGCCGGCACCCCGGCGGTCACCGGCACGGGGAGCCTCGCCGGATGAGCGGCCCGATGGACCTCGAACCGCCCGGCGGCCAGGAGGACACCCTGATGCTGCGGCTGGCCGTGCCCAAGCGGCCCACCGCACGCCGCCGGCGCGGCGACGGCGAGCACGTCACCCTCGGTCTGCGCCTGCCCGGACCGGCCCCGGCGGAGGGGGCCGTCACCCTCGCCCTGCGCCTGCCCGCCCCCGCCCCCGTCCACTACGGCGAGGCCGTCAACCAGCTGGCCGCCGAGATGGCCGACCGCGTCGGCCCCTCCGTGCACCCCTACGAAGTGGCCGCGCTCCTGGAGGCGGACGGCCTGTCCGCCGACACGATCCGCCGCAGCTACGGCCACCCCGACATCTTCTCCCTCGCCGCCGCCCTCTACGAGCGGGTGCCCCGCGTCTTCCCCGAGCCGGCCCGCGGGCCCGACCCGTGGCGGCCCGACCACCTGCGCTGCCTGCTGCGCGGCGTGCTGTTCGCGCTCCCCGCCCTCGCCTACCTGCTCACCGCACCCCTGTGGCACCCCGGCGAACACGCCGCCGGGATCATCGCCGCGGGCGTCGTCTCCTGGGCGTGGGGCCAGGCCCTCGGCCACCGCGCCTACCTGTGGATGGTCACGGGCCGGCGCGAAGCCGCCCGCACCCTGCTGCGCGGGGCACCGCTCGGCGCCGCACTCGCGACCGCGGCCGCCGCCGTCACCGGCCCCGGACCGGCGATGCTCGGGGTGGCCGCCGCACAGTCGCTGTACCTGGCCGCGGCGGGCGTCCTGCTCGTCCTCGGCCGGGAGCTGCTGCTGCTCGCCGCCCTCTCCCCGCTCGTCGTGGGCGCCGCCGTACTGCCCTGGTGGTCACCCGGCGCGCCGCTGCGCGCCGGACTGACCTTCCTGGCCCTGGCCGCCACCGTCGCCGTCGCCGCCCGCACCCTGCGCGGCGAGTACGCCGGCCCGCCCGCGGCCGGCGAGGGCGCCGGACCCAGGCTCGCGCGCTCCCTCCCGTACGGGCTGTTCGGCCTGGCGGCCGCCCTGCTGGTGCTGCTGGCGGGCCGCCGGGAACCGTACGCGGTGATCGTGCTCACCGTGAGCATGGGGCCCGCCGAATGGCTGCTCTACCGCTTCCGGGGCCTGTCCGCCGGCGCGCTCGCCCGCTCCGCGACCCCCGGCGCCTTCCGGCTCCGGTCCTGCGGCGTCCTCGCCCTCTGCCTGCTCGGTTACGCCGTCCCGCTGCTGCCCGCCGCCCTGCTGACCGGGGCCGGGCCCGCCACCCTGCCCCTGCTCGCGGCCACCCTGTGGACCGCCCTGCTGCTCCAGGCCTTCGGAGTGGCCTGGACACCGGCCCTGATCTGCCTCGCCGCCGCGGGCACCGCCGGTGCGGTCACCCTGCTCGGCCCGCACCCACGGCCGTCCGTCCTGCCGCTCTGCTGCGCCGGCGCCGCGCTGTGTCTGATCGCGGCCACGCTCCGGCTCCTCGGCCGGCCCGCCCCGCACGCCTGACGCCCGCCGCACCCGTACCGCCCGCACCCGTACCGCCCGCACGCCTGCGCACCACCCACCGAAAGGAGAGGTCGCTTGACCTCCGCACCGCTCGCAGCCGTCACCGGAGCCGAAGGCTTCATCGGGTCCCACCTCACCGAGTCCCTGGTCGCCCGCGGCTACCGGGTCCGGGCCATGGCCCAGTACAACTCCTTCTCCTCGTACGGCTGGCTGGAGACCCTCGACCCCGACGTCCTGGACCAGGTGGAGATCGTCCTCGGCGACGTCCGCGACCCCGGCTCGGTCCGCGGCCTGCTCGAAGGCGCCGACTGCGCCTACCACCTGGCCGCCCTCATCGCGATCCCGTACTCCTACCGGGCCCCGCACAGCTACGTGGACACCAACGTCACCGGCACCCTCAACGTGCTCGAAGCGGTCCGCGCCCTCGGCACGCCCCGACTGGTGCACACCTCCACCAGCGAGACGTACGGGACCGCGCAGACCGTCCCGATCACCGAGGACCACCCCATCAACACGCAGTCCCCGTACGCCGCTTCGAAGGCGGGCGGCGACCGGCTCGCCGACAGCTACCACGCGAGCTTCGAAACCCCGGTGGTCACCCTGCGCCCCTTCAACACCTTCGGGCCGCGCCAGTCGATGCGCGCGGTGATCCCCACCGTCATCGGGCAGGTGGCGGCCGGGGAACGCGTCATCACCCTCGGAGACCTGCGCCCCACCCGCGACTTCAGCTACGTCAAGGACACCGCCGCCGCCTTCCTCGCGGTCGGTACCGCGCCCGCCGGGCAGGTGGTCGGCCGCACCTTCAACGCGGGCACCAACACCGAGATCTCGGTCGGCGACCTGGTCTCCCTGATCGGCAAGGTCATGGACGTCCCGATCGAGGTGCGCGAGGACGCCGAGCGGCTGCGCCCCGCCGCCTCCGAGGTGATGCGGCTCGTCGCCGACGCGAGCAGGCTCACCGCCGCCACCGGCTGGGAGCCCGCCCACAGCCTGGAGCAGGGACTGGCGCGCACCGTCGAGTTCTTCCGCGACCCGGCGAACCTGGCCCGCTACAAGACCGGCATCTACAACGTCTGACGCCGCCCGCCGTCCCCACACCCCCCATGCGTTCCCTGTCCCCCCACCCCGGCTCATCACCCGACCGATGGAGGAACTCCTCATGTACGCAGTGATCCTGGCAGGCGGCAAGGGCGTCCGGCTGCGGCCGTACACGACCGCGCTGCCCAAGCCCCTCGTTCCCATCGGCGACCAGCACGCCATCCTCGAAATAGTCCTGCGCCAGCTGTCGGCCGCGGGGTTCACCCGCTGCACCATCGCCATCGGGCACCTGGGGGAGATCATCCGCGCCTACGTGGGCGACGGCTCGCAGTGGGGGATGGCCGTCGACTACGCCACCGAGGAGAGCCCGCTCGGCACCATGGGCCCGCTGCTGAACCTCCGCGACCGGCTCCCCGAAAGATTCCTCGTCATGAACGGCGACGTCCTCACCGACCTCGACTACGCCGACGTACTGCGCACCCACGAGGCCTCGCAGGCCCCGCTCACCATCGCCACGTACCCGCGCAAGGTGCACATCGACTTCGGAGTGCTGACCACCGACGCCAGCCGCGTCGTCGGCTTCACCGAGAAGCCCAGCATGGACTACCGCGTGTCCATGGGCGTGTACGGGCTGAGCCGCGACACCCTCGACGGCTACACCGCCGGCCTGCCGCTCGGCTTCGACGAGCTCGTCCTCGACCTCCTCAAGACCCAGAATCCGCCGCACGCCTACGACTTCGACGGCTACTGGCTCGACATCGGACGGCCCGACGACTACGACCGGGCCAACGCCGAGTTCACCAGCCGCAAGTCCCTCCTGCTCAAGGGAGCCTGAGCACGTCATGCGCATCCTCGTCCTGGGGCACACCGGCTACCTCGGCGCGCACGTCGCCGAGCGGCTGCGCGCCCTGCCGACGGTACGGGTCCTCCGCGCCGGGCGCTCGCCCGGCGCGGAGGTCCGCATCGACCTCGCCGCCGACCGTCCCGAACGGCTCGTCACGACGCTGGCGGCCGCCGCCCCCGACGCCGTGGTCAACTGCGCGGGCGCGACCGGCGGCGACCCGGTCACGCTCGCCGAGGTCAACGCCCGCGGCCCCGCCGCCCTGTGCGCGGCCCTGCGGGAAGCCGCCCCGGCGGCCCGCCTGGTCCACCTGGGCTCGGCGGCCGAGTACGGCCCGGGCGCGTTCGGCGTCCGGGTGGGGGAGTCGGCGGCCACCCGCCCGGTCACCCCGTACGGGGCCACCAAACTGGCCGGCACCGTCGCGGTGAACACCTCCGGCGTGGACGGGGTCGTCCTGCGCGTGGGCAATCCGGTCGGTCCCGGCGCGCCGGCCGGCGGCCTGCCCGGCCGCATCACCGGCCTGCTGCGCGCGGCCGGCCCCGATCCGGCGGCGGTCCTGCGGCTCGGCGACCTGTCCGCGTACCGCGACTTCGTGGACGTACGGGACGTGGCCCGGGCGGTGGAGCTCGCGGTCACCGCACCCGGGCCACTGCCGCCCGTCCTGAACATCAGCTCCGGTGACGCCGTGCCCGTACGCGACCTGGTGCGCGGGCTGGCCCGCCGGGCGGAGTTCCGGGGCCGGATCGAGGAGGACACGAGCGGTGCGGCCGGCTCGGTCCGCTCGGCCCAGGTGTCCTGGCAATGCTCCGACGTCACCGCCGCGGCCACGGCCCTGGGATGGCACCCGGCCCTGCGACTGGACGACATGGTCGCCTCGTTGTGGGAGGCGGCGGACGCCCGCGACGGCAGCCACGTGGCATGAGCCTGCTCGTTCCGCTGTACGTCCACCCGGCGGAGGACCCGGGGGCCTGGGCCCGGCTGATCGGGGCCGTGGCCCGGACCCACGCGGTGGTGCTCAACCCCGCGAGCGGTCCGGGCCCCCGCGCCGATCCCGCGTACACGGCGGCGGCCGCCGCCCTGCGCGGGGCCGGCGCCCGGCTGCTGGGCTACGTCGACACCGCGTACGGGGACCGGGAGGGAGCGGAGGCCAACTACGAGTTCCTCCGCTACCGGGAGTGGTACGGGGTCGACGGAGTCTTCCTCGACCGGGTGACGGCGGACCGGCCGGGGCTGCGGGGCTGCCGCCGCCTGGTGCGCTCGCTGCGCGGGCTCGGCGCGACGACGGTCGTCCTGAACCCGGGCGTCCACCCCGAGCCGGGCTACCTGCGCCTGGCGGACCTGGTCGTGACGTTCGAGGGGGACTGGGCCACGTACGTGTCGGCCTTCAGCCGGCCCGGGTGGACCGGCCGCCATCCACCGGAGCGCTTCTGCCACCTGGTCTACGCGGTCCCCGAGGCCCTCGTCCCGCTCGCCGTGCGCACCGCCGGCGAGCGCGGCGCGGCCGTCTGCGGCCCGGTCACGGGGGTGCTGCCGAACCCGTGGAGCGAGCCCAGCCCGGCCCTCACCGGCGCGGAGCCCTGACGGCCCATCCGCCGCCGCCGGTGACCCCGTACGGGGCCGCCGGTCAGAAGGTCCATCGCGTGTGGGAGTACACCCCGTCGTCCCGGCCGAAGCCGTACGCCGTGTCCGGGGCCACCGCGAACACCACCACGTCCCCCGTGCGGAACGCCTCCCCGATCCCGTGGAAGGTGCCCTCGGGCGAGGTGATGTGCGCCCCGTACTTCGTCTCGTACGCCGTGATCACCTCCTCCAGCAGGGCCGGATCGGTGACCGGTTCGGCCCTGCCCTCGACCACGAGGTCCAGCCCCTCGGTGAGCGAGTTCCCTCCGGTGGTCAGCGCGCAGTGCCCGTCGTGGGCCAGGTTCTTCGCCTTCTGTTCGCTGCCGCCGGTGGAGAAGTACAGCGCCCCCTCGTGCCAGGCGGCGATCACGGGAGTGACGTGCAGCCGGCCGTCGGGCCGCACCGTGGACACCCAGAAGATCTCGGCGCCCTCCAGGTGCCGTCGGGCCTCGTCCCAGTCGGTGGCGGTGACGTCCTCCGCGCCCGGGCGCGGATGCAGCGCGGAGCTGTAGCGGCCGTCGAGCTCGGTCGTGGGCCGCTTCGCGGAACCCTGTGCAGGCATGGCGGTCTCCTTCCTCCGCCCCATGGTGGCCCCCGTCCCCCGCCGGGACCCGGCGCCGCGCCCGGCCGGGCTGGGCCGTTCGGCTCAGCCCGGGTGTCGCCCCGCCGGGGCGGGGCTACGTTCGGCTGGTATGACACGCGTACCGATCGATCGCGAGCCCGGTCCGACCCGCCGTTCCCTGCTCGTCGCCGGGGCCGGGGCCGGGGCCGGAGCGGGGGCGGTGCTCGCCGCGGGCTGCGCTCCCGCCGGTGCCCCCGCCACGCCGGGGGCCACCCCCGGCGGCTCCGCGTCGCCCCGCCGGGCCGCGGCCGGCCCCACCCCCGGCGTGATGACGCTCTTCAAGGACCCGGCGTACAACTTCAACGGCCTGCTGGCGCTCGGCGCCTGCGGCGCCGGAGCCGCCGAGGTCGGCGAGGTCCTCACCGCCGTGAACGCGATCAACGGGGCCGGCCTCTCCGCGCAGAGCTACGTCGACACCTTCCGGGGGCTCGGGGACCGGCTCCTGAAGGCGCCCCCCGGCGCCCCGGCCGACGACCAGAGCAGGCGGTTCCGGGCCCTGCGCGCGGCCCAGTACTACGGACAGGCGCTGTTCTTCGTCCTCGGCTCCGGCGATCCGGGCAGCGAGGAGGCGCTCTACAGAGCCGGGCGAGGGGCCTGGGACGCCTTCTGCGACCTGTGCGAGCCGGCCGCGGTCAAGGCCACCGTCCCCTACGGCTCGACGCCGTTGCCGGTGTGGTTCTTCCGTCCCGACGAGTCGAACACGGCCCGCCCGACCGTGATCCTGACCAACGGCAGCGACGGACAGAACGTCGACATGTGGACGTACGGCGTCCCGGCCGCGCTCGAACGGGGCTGGAACGCGCTCGTCTACGACGGCCCGGGCCAGGGACAGCTGCTCTTCGTCGACCGCGTGGTGTTCACCCCCACCTGGGAGAAGGTCGTCGGCCCCCTCATCGACTGGCTGTCCGCCCGCCCCGACGTGGACAACAGCAGGATCGCCCTGACCGGTCTGAGCATGGCCGGTGACCTCGCCCCCCGGGCCGCCGCCTTCGACGACCGGATCGCCGCCCTGGTGGCGATGCCGGGCTGCGTGGAGCCGTGGCTCGGTTTCCCGCAGGAGATCCGGCAGATCCTGACGCCCGACAAGCAGCGGACGAACGACATCTGGAACAAGGAGGTCGTGCCCGGACTGCCGCCGGACGCCGCCGCCGTGATGAAGAAGCGGTTCGAGCCGTTCTCCGCCGAGGCCATGCTCGAAGCCCGCCAGGGCAAGCTGTTCACCGACTTCTACACCCCCGCGACCCGTATCCGGGCGCTCACCATCACTTCCGTCGTCGGCCGCATCAAGGCGCCCACCCTGGTCCTGGACTACGACGGCGAGCAGTTCTACCCGGGGCAGCCGCGCCAGTTGTACGACCAGCTCACCGCGCCCAAGGACTACCTGAAGCTGACCGCGGCGGAGGGCGCCCAGCTGCACTGCTCCCCGATGGCCCCGCAACTGCACTGCGAGGTCGTCTTCGACTGGCTCCAGGCCACCTTGCCGGGCCGCTGACCCCGCCACCGCAGGGCCCGGGCGAGGCCCCAGGGGGTGCGTGCGGCCGGAGGCTGTTCTAGCGTCGAAGGAGGAGGGGCGGAGGGGGAAGGGGAGGGGAACTTCCGGCCGGGCCGTGTGCCCGGCGCCCCCACGCGGATCGGGCACGCCCCCGTCCCGGGCCGCGACGATCCCGAACCCGGAGAGCAGGTGCGTCCATGCGCACGTCGACGACCCGTTTCGCAGGCGTCCTCACCGGCCTGACCCTCGCGCTCGGCGGCGTGGCCTTCGCGGCCCCCGCCGCCCACGCGGACGTCACGGCCTGCATCAACCAGGTCGAACGGGAGCTCCACGGCGGCGAGGCCCCGGACTCCGTCAAGATGGCCTGTTACGTCGGTCTGACCGGCGACCACGCGCGGTGCGTCTCCGGCCTCGCCGCGGGAGGCGTGACCAACGGGACCGCGGTGTCCGCCTGCCGGGTGGCCCCCGAGTAGCCCGCGCCGCGAGCGCCGTACCCGGCGGGGCGGCCCGGGGCGGCGGCCGCCCTCCCCCGCGCGGTACGGCATCCTGGACGGGGTCGGGGCCACCGGGGTCATCGGCCCAACCCGGCACCCTGCGTGCCCCGCCGCGAAAGGCCCCCGCCATGGCCACCCGTACCGCCCTGCTGGCCGGAGCCACCGGCCTCGTCGGCACCCGCCTGCTGGACCGGCTGCTCGCCGACCCCCGCTACGGGCGCGTCACCGTCCTGGCCCGCCGGCCGCCCTCGCGGACCGACGGCAAGCTCGACCTCCGCCTCGTGGACTTCGACGCCCTCGACGGCTCGTCGGTGCCCCCCGTCGACGACGTGTACTGCACGCTGGGCACCACCATCAAGAAGGCCGGGTCGCAAGAGGCCTTCCGGCGGATCGACCAGCACTACACCGTCACCGTCGCCGCTCTCGCCCGCACGGCCGGAGCGCACCGCATCGCCCTGTGCTCCTCCACCGGCGCCGACCCCACGGCCCGTGCCTTCTACCTCCGCGTCAAGGGCGACACCGAACGGGAGGTCGGCGCCCTCGGCTACGAGAGCACCGAGATCTTCCGGCCCTCCCTCCTGCTGGGCGAGCGCGCCGACCGCCGCCCCGCCGAAGGGGCCGTGATCGCGCTGGCCCCGCTGCTCACCCCGCTCCTGGCCGGACCGCTGCGCCCGTACCGTCCGATCACGGCGGACCGCCTCGCCGCCGCCATGATCGAGTCGCTGGCCGGCGCCGCCCCCGGCACCCATGTCCACGTCTACGACGACATCGCCGCCCTGGCCGGCCGCTGACGCGGCGGACGCGGTGCCCGGTCAGCGCCGGTGGAGCGTCTGCAACGCCTCGACCAGCACCTTCGGATCGTGCTGCCCCTTGTAGACGGGGGGCGGCCGCCGGTCGAGACCGAGCAGCCCGGCCACCGCCGTCCACGCCGTGCGCACGGAGTACTCGACGGTGAAGACCACGTCGTCGGGGACCTCCGCGTACTGGCCGATGAAGGCCAGGTTCGTGGACTCCTCGGGAACCACCTGCGGCCGGTCCCCGCGCGAGCGGACGAGGAACTGGCTGGTGATGTACGGCATCAGGGCGGGGATCACGATCGAGCTGTCGAGGATCTGGAGACGCTGCTCGAAGCGCAGGTGGGAGAGCACCTCGTCCAGGATCTCCCGGCCCGTGCACCGTGTCATCGGCTTCCTGACGTGGTCCCCGTCGCGCCCGGGGAAGAGCGCGTACCCCCACCACACGAAAGTGTCCTCGGGCTGGTCGCGGAAGTGGGGCTGGTGGTTGAGGACGATCGTCAGCAGCCAGGAGGAGTCCTTGAAGGTGATCAGGCCGCCCTTGCCCGCCTCGCTCCCGCTGAACTCCTGCATCAGCTTGAAGAAGGCCGGGTCCTTCGTGGTGACGGTGAACGACTCCCAGGTCGAGTCCGCCACCGAGGAGTCGAAAACGGCCGGGTCGCCCAGCCCGGGCCGTTTGGCGGCGAGCGTCCGCCACAGCTGCCAGGAGCCCGCCGGGCGCGAGGTGTCGGGGACGGGCGCCGCGTCCGTGGCGCCCAGGGCGGAGTCCGCGGTCATCGAACCGTTCGTCACCAGGACGAGGTCGTCGGGACCCACCGGGATCTCGCCCCGCTCGTCCCCTTCGCCGGCCCGCTCCCAGGAAATGCCCTCGACGGTCAGGGCCGCGCCCGCGGCCAGCCGCAGATCGGTCACCCGGGTGCCCAGCCGCACGCCCACGCCCTGCTCCGTCAGCCACTTCACGAGCGGCCGCACGATCGAGTCGTACTGGTTGAACCGGGTGCGGTAGATCCCCGACATCGAGTCGAAGGTCTTGAAGAGGTGGACGAAGCGGTTGAGGTAGCGCCGGAACTCGATCGCGCTGTGCCAGGGCTCGAAGGCGAAGGTCGTGCACCACATCCACCAGAAGTTGGTGGTGAAGAAGCCCTCGCCGAAGCAGTCGCTGATCCGCTTCCCGTCGAGCGTGTGCTCCGGCGTCGCGACGCACTTGACCAGTTCGAGCCGGTCCCGCTCGGAGAACCCCATCGAGTGGGCGGGCACCACCCGGCCCCCGGCGTCGACGAGCCGGGCCCGGTCGTCCCAGGCGAAGTCCTCGTGGAAGGCGAAGGTGTCCTCGGTGACCGACTTCGACGGGTCGTCCAGGGAGGGGATCGACCCGAGCAGGTCGTAGGTGCAGTCGAAGTGGATCTCGAACATGCGCCCGCCGCGCATCGTGTAGCCCGTCCCGGGGGACCCGGCCGCGTCGAGGCTGCCGCCCTCGCGGTCCTGCTCCTCCAGGATGACGATGTCCCGCCCGGCGAAGCCGCCGTCCCGGATCAGGAACGCCGCCGCGGACAGCGACGCGATCCCGCCGCCCACCAGATACGCCTTCGCCATGTGCCGTCCTCGGTCGCAGACCTCGGACCGCTCCAGCCTGACGGTCCGAGGCCGATGCTTCCCCGCCTGACGGTCCGGGACGCGGTACGCGGACCCAAGTCGCCCGCATGGCCGCGCCGCCCAACGCCTGCCCGGCGGTCTCACCCCGCCGGGAGGCGCGCCGCCCGGTCGTGCGGCGGCAGACGGAAGCCCACCTCCGCGCCGCCGCCGGGCGCGGCCGTGGCGAAGACGGTCCCGCCGTCGGCGGTGACGAGGTCGTGGACGATCGCCAGCCCGAGGCCGGAGCCCGGCACCGCCTGCGTGCGCGGCCCGCGGTAGAAGCGGTCGAAGACGGCATCACGTTCGCCCGGCGCGATACCGGGACCGCGATCGCGCACGGACAGCCGGGTGCCCTCGATGTGCACGCCGACGGGGGTGTCCCCGGGGCTGAACTTCAGCGCGTTGCTCAGCAGGTTGTCCACGCAGCGCCGCACCGCCCGGGGCCGGGCCCGCACCGGGACGGCCCCGCCGGCGGTCACCGTGACGGTCCGGCCCGTGCGCCGCCGGCAGCGGTCCGCGGCCTCCTCGGCGGCGGCGGGCAGGTCGACCTCGGCCGGATCCTCCTCGGTGGACCGGTCCGTGGCCAGGTCGACGAGTTCGCGCACCAGGGTGTCGAGGGCGGCGGCCTCGGTGACCAGCGTGGCGAGGATCTGCTCCTCGTCCTCAGGCGCGAGCCGGCCGCGCCCCCGCTGGAGCAGCTCCGCACTGCCGCGCACCGAGGTCAGTGGGGTGCGCAGCTCGTGGCTGGCGTCCTGGACCAGCCGCTGCTGCTGCGCGCGGGAGCGGCCCAGGGCGCCGAGCATGCTGGCGAAGCTGCGCGTGAGCTGGCCGATCTCGTCCCGGCCGGCGGGCGGCAGCGGGGTGCTGAGGTCCTGGGTGCCGGTGATGTCCCGGGTGACCCGCGCCAGACGGCGCACCGGCAGCAGGATCCGGTCCAGGGCGAGCCAGCTCAGCAGCGCCGACAGGGCGGTGGCTGCGACGGTCGTCCACGGGACGCGCCACAGGAACGCGTGGTCGATCCGCTCGGCCCCCGCGTAGTGCTGGGCGACCATGAGGGCGCCCCCACCGGCCAGCGGCACGGTCAGGACGCCGTACTCCGCCCCGTCGACGGTGATGTCCTCGCGGGCGCTGCCCCGCCCCGTACGCGCCACAGCCAGCGCCGACTCGGGCGCCGGCAGCGCCGCCCGGCCCGGATCCAGCGGCCGCACGGCCCCCTCGGCGCCCAGCACCTGCTCGGTCGTGTCCGGCCGGACCGGGGGAGTGCGAGAGACGCCGAGCAGGGCGGCGACGGTCACCGCGCGGTCCTCCAGCGCGTGGTCGAACTGCTCGGCGACGACGTCGCTGACGCCCCGGTACGACAGGGTGGCGGCGAGCGTCATGGCGAGCGCGGCGGCCGCGACGACGACCAGGGTGATCTTGGCGCGCAGCATCACGCGGCCCGGACGGTGAAACCGACGTTGCGCACGGTGTGGATCAGCCGAGGCGCCCCGTCCTGCTCGGTCTTGCGGCGCAGATAGCCGATGTAGACGTCGAGGGAGCGGGAGGTGGTGTCGAAGTCGTAGCCCCAGATGCGCTCGTAGATCTGCGTACGGGTGAGGACCGCCCCCTGGTGGTGCAGCAGCAGTTCCAGCACGTCGAACTCGGTCTTCGTCAGGTCCAGCGGCCGGGAGCCGCGGTGCGCCCGCCGGGCCCCCGGGTCCAGGGCGAGGTCCGCGACGGCCAGCACCTCGCCGGCCGCGGGGTCCGGGCCGTCGGCGGTGCGGCGCAGCAGTGCGCGGATGCGGGCGAACAGTTCCTCGGTGGCGAACGGCTTGGAGAGGTAGTCGTCGGCGCCCGCGTCCAGACCGGCGACCCGGTCACCGATCTGGTGCCGTGCCGTCAGCACCAGGACGGGCAGCCGGTCGCCGCGCCGGCGCAGCATCCGGCACAGCGCCAGGCCGTCCAGACCGGGCATGACCACGTCCACCACCGCCAGGTCGGGGGACTCCCGTCCGAGCACCGCCAGGGCCTCCAGCCCGTCGGACGCCAGGAGCACGCGGTACCCCTCGAAGCGCAGCAGCTGGTCCAGCGTGCTGCGCACACCGGGGTCGTCCTCGACGACCAGCACCGTACGGGGGTTCTCGCTCACCTCGGTCATGTGATCATCTTCGCCGCTCGCGGCCGCGCCCACGCCGCCGGCCCTCAGCCTCGGACGGGAGCGACGGAGATCGGCGCCAGACCCGTGAGGCAGGCGGTGTCACCGGGCGTCCCGGTGCGCAGGAAGTGGCTGGTGACGCCCGTGACGCAGCCACTGGGCTCCAGCTCGGGCACGTGCCCCACGTTGAGCACCGAGAAGAAGGCGGCGGTGCGGAACCTGGCCGCCGCCTGACGGCCGTTCGCGTCCGGGGTGTTGGCGTCCAGGTCCCCGGAGAGCACCAGCACCGGGACGTCGGGCAGCCGCAGGTCCGTGGGCTGCGGGCGCGCCGTGTTCTCCCGGGGCCAGGAGATGCAGACGTCCCCGCCGTCCGTGGGCCCCTCGTTGAACCCCCGGCCGCCGAACGCCCCGAACCCGCCCTGCCCGGCGCCCGCGAGGGCGTTGCGGTACTGCTGCCACCGCACGGGCAGCGGCGCGTCCGCCGCCCAGGCCTTGCGGTAGTCGTTGCAGACCACCGCGATGTACGGGGCCTGGTCCTCGGCGCTGCCCGAGGAACCCTCCTCCCGCACCAGCTCGCGCAGCGGCCCGGTGTCGCCCTTGACGAAACGGTTGAGCGCCCGGGGCACGTTGCCGAGCAGGGAGGGCTCGGCCGGCGCCATGCCCGCGCCCCGGCTGGCGGCCTCGTACAGGAGGTTGGCGAGCTTGCCCTCGGTGAACAGCTCCCGGTACGTCGTGCCGCCGGCGGAGACGGGCACGGTCAGGGGCCGCTCCCGCAGCCGTCCGGCCGTGGTGGCGAGGTCGCGCACGGCCTCGTCCCCGTCGCAGGCCTTGGGGACGGAACGCTCGCACACCCGGCGCAGGGCCAGCGACACGGCCTGCGCGGCGGGCCGGGCCAGCGGGTCGAAGTCGTGGGGGTAGGCCCCCGACAGCACGATGTTGCGCACGCGTTCGGGGTGCCGGCTCGCGTACACCGGCATCAGGTAGGTCCCGTAGGACAGGCCGTAGAGGCTGAGCTGCGGTACGCCGAGCCGGGCCCGGACGGCGTCGATGTCGTCGGCGGTGGCCGCGGTCGTGTAGCCCCGGGCCCGGGGTCCGAGGGTACGGGCGCAGCGGGCGACGGCGTCGCGCTGTTCCCGGCGGGTCCCGAGGCGGTACTCGGCGTCGGTGACCCCGCACGGGATCCGCTCGGACCGGCCGGTGCCCCGGGGGTCGACGAGCAGCAGGTCGTGGTCCTCCAGCAGCCCCTCCAGTCCCGCGGCGAACTCCCCGGCCTTGTCGACGGCGACCTCACCGGGACCGCCGGGGTTCACGGCGACGGTTCCCCGGGCGGCGCCCGGACCCCGGTGGCGCACGACCGCGTAACTCACGCCGACCGTGCCGAGCGCGGGTTCGCCCGCCACCAGCGGGCGTCGCAGCGCGCCGCAGTCCACCCGGTGCCCCGCCACGGAGGGACACCACCGAGGGCCGCCCCCGGCCGGGCCGGCGGCGGCGCTCGCCGACGGCAGAGCCGAAAGCAGCAGGGCCATGGTGCCCACGACCAGCCCCGTCCGCCGTGCCCCGCTCGTGAAAGTCGTCATGCCCGTACCTTCCGTCCGTCCGTCCCGCTGTGTGGGCACGACCTTGCCGGGCCCGTGACAGGGAGGGGAAAGAGCGGCGGCAAAGACGTGTAAGAAAGGGCGGGCACCGTCCCGCGAGGAGCCCGACCGATCCGACGCCGGAGAGAGGACCTCCATGCCCCTCGATGACCAGAGCGCTTGGGTTCTGCTCAGACGACTCGATGACCCGCAGCACATGGAGTTCCCCCGCGGCTACGACGCCGACGCCACCCGAGCACGGTTCGAGCGGCTCGCAGCCCGTCTGGATGCGCGGTTCCGGTGCACCTGTGCCGTCGACGGCCAGGCCCAGGACGCCAGTCTCTACGGGACGATCGTGATTCCGGAAGCCGCCGCGGACAGCGCTGACCACATCACCGTGACCCTCAGCAACTTCGGGAACCTGGCCGTCGTGAGCTTGGGCGATCCCGGAAGCTACGACGAGGAGGACGAGCGGGAGCTCTTTCACGCCACCGACCGGATCCGCGTCGAGGAAGACCTCGAAGCCCTCGGCTACACCGCCATCCCGGCGCACCTGCTCGTGACGGGATACGACGGCGACAGCGACCTCGTCTCCTATTACCCGCCGGAGTACCCCCCGACGTGGTGGATTCGTTTCTTCGCCTACCTGTGATCCGCGCCCCCGAGCCCTCGCCCGGGCTACCGGCGCGGTACACGACCCGCGCCCGATCGTGCGCCCGTATCGCCTCCGCGCGCCCCCGCGCGAGGGATGGCCGCGGGCCGGAGGCGCCCGGACCATGGACTGCCGCCACCGGCGGGTCCGGCTCGACTCGTTCATCACGGGGGAAACATGGGAAGACGCTGGCTGGTCACGGGATGCTCCTCGGGCCTCGGGCACGCACTGGCCACCGCCGCGGCCCGGGCCGGGGACGAGCTGGTGGTCACCGCCCGCAAGACCGCCGACCTGGAGCGACTGGCCGCCGCCTGGCCCGGACGCATCGTCCCGGTCCCGCTCGAACTGCGTGACGCCGCCTCCTGCGAGGCAGCCGTCCGCACCGCCGCCGACCGCCTCGGCGGCATCGACGTCCTCGTCAACAACGCCGGCGTCGGACTCTTCGGCGCGGTCGAGGAGGTCTCGGACGCCGAACTGCGCGACCAGTTGGAGACCCTGGTCGTGGGCCCCTGGCGGCTCACCCGGCTCGTGCTTCCGCTGATGCGGGCCCAAGGGCACGGCCACGTCCTCAACGTCTCCTCCATCGTGGGCCGGATCGCCCTCCCGGGCCTCGGCGCGTACACCGCCGGGAAACACGCCCTCGAAGGCATGAGCCAGGCCCTCGCCGTCGAGGCCGCCCCGCACAACATCCGCGTCACCGTGCTCGAACCGGGCATGTTCGCCACCCGCTACGGCACCTCCCTGACCGAGGCGCGCCACCGGGTGCCCGCCTACGACGCCACCAACCGCGAGATGCTCGAAGGCTCCCGCGGCCTCGCGGACAACCCCGAGACCGGCCGCCCCGAGGACTTCGCGGCCCGGGTGCTGGCCATCGTCGCCGCCCACGCCCCCACGCCGCTGCGGATCCCGGTCGGCGACGACGCGTACGGATATCTGGAACTGGCCGAGCAGGAGGCGCGCGAGGAGTTCGCCGCCGCCCGGGTCCTCACCCAGGGCCCGGTCCCCGCCTGACGGCCGCCGGGATCAGCCCAGCACCCGTACGGGCTCGCCGTCGAGGTACGCCCGGATGTCCTCGACCGCCTGCCCGTAGTACGTCGCGTAGTTGCCGCGGGACACGTAGCCCAGGTGCGGGGTCGCCAGCAGGCGCGGCGCCGTCCGCACCGGGTGGTCCGCCGGGAGCGGCTCGACGTCGAACACGTCGAGGCCCGCCCCGGCGATCGTGCCCCCGCGCAGCGCCGCGAGCAGCGCGTCCTGGTCGACGATGGCGGCCCGGGAGGTGTTGACGAGGTAGCCGGTCGGGCGCATCAGGGCGAGCTCCGGCGCGCCGATCAGCCCCCGCGTACGCTCGCCCAGCGCGAGGTGCACGGAGACGAAGTCGCTCGTCCGCAACAGCTCCTCCTTGGAGGCGGCGAGGGTCACCCCCACCTCGTCGGCCCGCTCCTTCGTGAGGTTCTGGCTCCAGGCCACCACCTCCATTCCGAAGGCGAGCCCGACCCGCGCCACCCGTTCGCCGATCTTCCCGAGCCCGAGCAGCCCGAGCCGGCGCCCGTACAGGTCGGCGCCGAGGGTCGACTGCCAGGGCCCGCCGGCGCGCAGGGCGGCGGACTCGGGCACGATCCCGCGCGCCAGCCCGAGCAGGAGTGCCCAGGTCAGCTCGACGGGCGGGGTGGAGGCGCTGGCGGTCCCGCACACGGTGACGCCGTGCCGGGCGGCGGCCTCGAAGTCGATGACCGAGTTCCGCATGCCGGAGGCGACGAGCAGCCGCAGCCCGGGCAGCCGGGCGATCAGGCTGCCGGGAAACGGCACGCGCTCGCGCAGGGTGACGACGATCTCGAAACCGGCGAGCGCCTCGGCGAGGGCGTCCTCGGAGTCGAAGTGCTCGGAGAAGCAGACCACTTCGACCTCGTCGGCCACCGGCCCCCAGTCGGCCACCTCGGTGGCCACGGACTGGAAGTCGTCGAGCACGGCACAGCGGAGTTTCATCGCGTCACCCTCACAGGCATCAGGCGGTCTCAGGCGTTCATTGTCATCACACCCGCCGAGGGCTTCGGAGGAGGGGCCCGGAGCGTGATCTTCCCCAGGCTCGCGGGCCGGCCCGCGTCGTCACGAGGCGTAGGGCCTGGCCGGGCCCGCCCGCCGCCCGCCGACGGCCCCGTCCCGCGCACCACCCGGAGGTACGAACCGGGGCCCGGCTTGAGGGCTGGCTCCATCGGCGTAGCGTGAAAGGAGAGGCCCGGGTCCCCCGGCGGACGGCGCCGGTGCGGGGTGCGGGCGCGAGGAGCGTCGGCCATGGGAAAGATCTCCGTCGACCAGCTGCGCGAACGGGTGCGCGGTGCGGTCGTCACCCCAGAGGACGCCGCCTATGACGAGGCGCGCAAGGTCTACAACGCGATGATCGACCGCAAGCCCGCGGTCGTCGTGCGCTGCTCCGGCGCCGCGGACGTCATGGCGACGGTCGATTACGCCCGGGAGAACGGGCTGGACCTCGCCGTCCGCGGCGGCAGCCACAGCGTGCCCGGCTTCGGTACCTGCGACGACGGCGTCGTGGCGGACCTGTCCGGGATGCGCGGGGTCCGCGTCGACCCCGGCGACCGCACGGCGCGCGCCGAGGGCGGAGCCACCTGGGGCGACTTCAACGCGGCCACCCACGTCTTCGGCCTGGCGACGACCGGCGGAATCATCAGCACCACCGGTGTCGCCGGACTCACCCTGGGTGGCGGCATCGGCTACCTCTGCCGCGGACAGGGTCTGAGCTGCGACAACCTGGTCTCGGCGGACGTGGTGACCGCGGACGGCCGGCTGCTGGTCGCGAGCGAGGACGAGCACGAGGACCTGTACTGGGCGCTGCGCGGCGGGGGCGGCAACTTCGGGGCGGTCACCTCGCTCCAGTTCCGCCTGGCCCCGGTCCGGGACATCTACGGCGGGCCCATCCTGTACGAACTGGACGACGCCGCGGCCGTGCTGCGCGGCTTCCGCGAACTCATCGCCGACGCGCCCCGCGAGCTCGGCTGCTTCCCCGCCTTCCAGATCGCCCCGCCGCTGCCGTTCATCCCCGAGGACCGGCACGGACAGCCGTTCATCCTGATGGTGGCCTGCTGGGCCGGCCCGCTCGACGAGGGCGAGCGGGCGCTGGAGCCGCTGCACGCGTTCGCGCCCGTGGTCGCCGAGCACGTCGGCCCCATGCCCTACCCGGCGCTGAACAGCGCCTTCGACGGCCTCGTCCCACCCGGGCTCCAGCACTACTGGAAGGCCAACTTCGTCCGCGAGCTCAGCGACGAGGCCATCGAGGCGCACCTGCGGCACGGCCCCCGGGTCCCCGCCGTGAACTCGACGGTCCACATCTACCCGATCAACGGCGCCTGCCATGACGTCCCGGCGGACGCGACGGCCTTCGCCTACCGGGACGCCTCCTTCGCCACCGTCATCGCCGGCATGTGGCCCGACCCGGCCGACAACGAGGCCAACACGGCCTGGGTCCGCGAGTACTACGAGGCGACCGCCCCGCACTCGGAGGAGGGCGGCTACGTCAACTTCATGGCGGGCGACGACCAGGAGCGCATCCGGGCCAACTACAAGGGCAACTACGAGCGCCTCGTGGCGGTCAAGCGCGCCTACGACCCGGACAACCTGTTCCACCTCAACCAGAACATCAAGCCCTGAGGCCGTGCCGTCCGTCGGGCCCCGGCTGCCCGGACCAGGTCCTGCGCACCCGGCGGCCCGGCGACGGATCCCTCAGAGCGCGGCGCCGAGCGCGCGCACGTCGACCTTGTACGGAGCGAAACCGGCGTTGTTCTTGCAGCCGAGCTCCTCGAAGGTGCTGACCTTGGTGACCGGGTCGGTGTGGCTCAGGCGGTACTTGCAGGCGCCCTTGATGTACTGGCCCTTCACGCCGCCGGGGAAGTCGATCTCCTTGTTCCACAGGTACGGCGAGTTGTAGCCGTTCAGGCGGGCCGTGGCGTTCACGTCGATGCCGCCGGGCGCGTAGATCTCGTAGACCCAGCCCGTCTTCGCGCTCCCGTAGGTGGCGAACTTCTGGGCCACCCACTTCTCGCAGCTCGTGCTCAGGTGCGCGCTGCTCTGGCCCCCGCCCTTGACGATGTACTCGGCGAGCGGGGTCAGCTGGTCGCCGCGCGGGGTGAAGCCGGTGCCGAAGATCTCCTCGACGGTCTCCCGGGTGTCACCGCGCCACAGGACGTTGACGTCGCTGCGCCACTGCCAGCGCTCGTCGGCGGCGCCGGCCGCGACGTCGCGGTCGATCGCCCTGTTGGTCGTCGTCCGGTACCAGTCCCAGGGGCGGTATTCGACGGTCGGCCCGCAGGGCTTGGTCAGTTCGTCGTCGAGCGCGACGGGCGCGACGGGGGCGGCCGGAGCGGTCAAAGAGGCCGGCGCGGCCGGTGCGGCGGTGGCCGGGGTGAGGCCGGCGACGGAGACGAGGGAGACGGCGGCGAGCAGCCGGAGAGCGGTCTGCAGCATGGTGGGGACCCATCGGTTGATCAACATGACGGGCCCTTTATAGGGGCGCTCCCGCCGCCCGGCCCGGCGCGCGGCAGCGGGCCCACCCGCACGGGTGGATCAGTCGTACCGGGGAAAGGATTCGCCACCGCGCCGCGCCGGGGTGAGCCGGGCGGGTGAGGCGCGGGAGAGGAGCGCCCGACGGGGCAGGGTTCATGGGGAGAAGAGCAGGGGTCCCTCGGGGGGATCCCCCGTCGAAGGAGCGTGCCGTGGCCCTGTCCCGTACCGAACGTGAGCAGTTCCTCGCCGAGCCCCACGTCGCCGCGTTCGCGGTGAACGGGGGAGCGGAGGGGGACCGTGCGCCGCTGACGGTCCCCATCTGGTACCAGTACGCGCCCGGCGAGGACATCTGGATCATGACCGGCCGGGACTCGCGCAAGGCCGGTCTCATCCGGGCCGCGGGCCGGTTCGCCCTGATGGTGGACCGGCTGGAGCCCACGATCCGGTACGTGTCGGTCGAGGGGCCGGTCGTCTCCACCGTCCCGGCCACGCGCGAGCAGCTGGTGGAGATGTCCTCGCGGTACCTGCCGGCGGAGAAGGTCGAGGGCTACGTCGACTTCGCGTGGAAGGAGCACGGCGAGCAGGTCGTGATCCACATGCGTCCGCAGCGGTGGGTGAGTTCGGACCTCGGCACCGTCTGACGAAGACGGCGGCCCGGACCCTCTCCCGCACCCGGGCCGGCTCCCGCACCCGCCTCCCGGAGCGGGGCCCCGCCGGTCAGCCCGCCTCCGGACCGGTGGGGGCGGCGGCCCCGGGGCCGTCGTCCGGCACGGTCCAGAAGCGGTCGAGGGTGGCCAGGACGAGCCGGCACACGGCGTCCGGATCGGCGCTGGCCAGAGGCTCGCGGGCGGCGACCGTCCGCATCAGGCCGATGCCCAGCAGCCAGGCCATGGCGAGATCGGCGCGCAGGGCGCCGTCCGCGGAGGGCGCGAGGCCCGCCAGCGCCTTCTGGTACTCCCCGCCCAGCTCGCGCAGGGTCGCGGTCGCCTCGTCGCCCCGGCCGACGGACCTCAGGTACACCTCCAGCGAGCGGTCGGCCCCCGGGGCGCTGCGGGTGAGCATCGAACGCAGGGCGGTCTCGAAGAGGTCCTCCGGCGCGGTCGTGTGCAGCTGCTCCAGGCCGCCCCGGGCGACGACCTCCGTCAGCAGCCCGTGCTTGGAGCCGAAGTAGCGGAAGAGGAGCGCCTGGTTGGCTCCGGCGCGCTCGGCTATCGCCCGGACCGTGGTCCGCTCGTAGCCCCGCTCGGCGAACAGCTCACCCGCGGCGTCGAGCAGCCTCAGACGGGTGGCCGCGGCGTTGCGGGGGCGCTCCGCGGGCTGCGGGCGCGGGGATTCGTCCACGCTGATGGTCCTCTCGGAAGGCCCGTCAGGATAACGGCCACAAAGCGTCGTTGACCGGCGGGGTGGCCCGTCCTAGGTTGTAAGCAGCTGCTTACAACGATGGAGGCCGCAGTGACGACCATCGGCACCACCCCCCTCGCCTACCCTTTCAACACCGCCGAGGGACTTCAGCTCGCCGAGGAGTACGAGCGCGTCCGCGACCGGCCCGGGCTGTTACGCGTACAGATGCCGTACGGCGAACCGGCCTGGCTGGTCACCCGCTACGCGGACGCCCGCCTCGTGCTCGGCGACGCGCGGTTCAGCCGGGCGGCGGGCGCCGCCCACGACGAGCCCCGCCAGTCCGAGGGCCGCACCGACAGCGGCATCCTGGGCATGGACCCGCCCGACCACACCCGGCTGCGCTCCCTGGTGGCCAAGGCGTTCACCGTCCGGCAGGTCGAGAAGCTCCGGCCCCAGGTGCGCGCGCTCACCGAAGGACTGCTCGACGAAATGGAGGCGGCCGGGCCCCCGGCAGACCTCGTCGACCGCTACGCGCTGCCCGTCCCGGTGGCCGTGATCTGCCGGCTGCTCGGCGTACCGGTCGAGGACCGGCCGCGCTTCCGGGTGTGGAGTGACGCGGCGCTCTCGACCAGCTCGCTCACGGCCGAGGAGTTCCACACCAATCGCGAGGAACTGCGCGCCTACATGGCCGGACTGATCGAGGCGCACCGCCAGGACCCGCGCGACGACCTGATGACGGCCCTCATCGAAGCCCGGGACGCCGACGGCGACCGGCTCTCCGAGCTGGAGCTCATCGACCTGTGCGTGGCGGTCCTGGTGGCCGGACACGAGACGACGGCCTCCCAGATCCCCAACTTCGTCCTCACCCTCCTCGACCACCCGGACCAGCTCGCCCTGCTGCGCCGCGAGCCGGCCCTGATCGCGGCCGCGGTGGAGGAACTGCTGCGGTTCGTACCGCTGGGCAGCGGGGCCGGCCAGGCCCGCTACGCCACCGAGGACATCGAGATCGGCGGCACCCGCGTCAAGGCCGGGGACCCGCTGCTCGTCGCGACCGGCGCCGCCAACCGCGACGCGCTGCGCTTCACCGCCGCGGGGGTCCTGGACATCCGGCGTCCCTCCAACCAGCACCTGGGTTTCGGCCACGGCGTCCACCACTGCCTGGGCGCCCCGCTGGCCCGCATGGAACTCCAGGAGGCGCTGGGGGCGCTGCTGCGGCGCTTCCCAGGGCTGGAGCTCGCCGGGGACATCACCTGGAAGAGCGAGATGCTGGTGCGCGGGCCGCGCGTCATGCCGGTGGGGTGGTGAGCGCCGTGAACTGGACCGTACGGGTCGACGCCGGCCTGTGCATGGGGTCGGGCATCTGCGCGGGCACCGCGCCCGAGATCTTCGCACTGGAGGACGACCACGCCCGGCCGCGCACGGACCGGGTCGCCCCGGAGGAACGGATCCTGGAGGCCGCCGACATGTGCCCGGCGCAGGCCATCACGGTCCACGACGGCGCCACCGTGATCGGCCCCCGCCCGGACTAGGGCGCTTCCCCCGCCCGCGGGGTCGTGGCGCGGGTCGTGATCAGGCGGACGGCGGCGGTCGTCAGGTCCGGGTCGTGGAGCTGGACGTAGTGGTCGCTGCCGGTGGCCAGCAGGTGCGGGGTCTGCGGACGCAGGTCCACCAGGGCCTGCTGGGCCCTCGGCCAGGCCGCCTCCAGCTTCGCCAGGAGGGCCTTGTCCATGGTGGGCGGCGCCGCGAAGGGCGCGGTCTTGCTGAGCACCGCGACCGGGACCGGCGGGAGCGGGCCGCCCCGGTCGAGGGCGGTGACTCCGCCGTCGATGTCCACCTGTTCGAAGGCCGGGTCGGCGTCGAACGGCGTCCCCGGATGCCTGAGCGCCTCGACGTACGCCCCCCAGCGCGCCCCCATCGCGGGCTTCAGCCCCGGCCCGAGGGCGTCGACCAGGACCAGCCCGCGGGTCCGCTCCGGGTGCTCCTGCGCGTACCGCAGGGCGAGCATCCCGCCGAAGGAGTGCCCCACCAGCACGTACGGGCCCGGTACGTGCCCGGCGGTCAGCACCCGGTCCAGGTCCCGCACCATGGCGGCCAGGCTCCGGGTGCCCCGTACCGGCGTGCTGCGGTCGGTGAGCCGCGGCGGCTCCGTGTAGCGGATGGTCCCCGGGCGGTCGTAGGTGCACACCCGGGTGAAGGAGGCCACGCCCGGCAGCACCGCCGGGGACTTCGGCACGGGCGGGGACGCATCGGTCAGCGACCAGGGGTCGGAGGCCTCGTGCAGCCCGGACAGCAGCACCACCGTCGGGCTCCCGGAGCCGGCGCAGCGCAGATACAGGCTCCGGCCGCCGCCGATGTCCACCCGCCGCCCGGAGTCCGCGCCGTCCGGCCCGGGCGCGGCCGCCACCAGCAGCAGGGCGGCCACCACGGCCGCCACCGCGCCGGGCGCTCGCCTTCGCATACCCCCAGCCTCCCCCCGCGCGGACCGCTCCGCCTCCCCGGCCGGCCCGGGGACGGCTGAAACCCGGGCGGAATCAGCCGATCCGGTTGTCGGGGCCGAGCGGGTTTCGAAGCCGTTCCACCGACTTCAGCCGAGGTCGGACGCCTGTCCGCGGACCGGGGGTGGCACGGGGGGAGCGCCCGGCTTCGGCCACACGCCCCCACACGCCTCCCGCGGGGACGTTCCCTCCCTACGGTAGCTGGGCACCCGCTTGGTGCCGATCGATCGCCACCCGAGGGGAACCCGCATGACCAAGGTCCTGGTGCTGCACAACGTGTGCCTGGTGAGGTCCGCGCTGGCCGCACTGCTGAGATCCGAGGGCAACTTCGAAGTCACCTCCGCCGGCTGGCGTGCCGCCGCCCGTCAGGCGGAGTTCTTACGACCGGACGTGGCGGTCGTGGACCTCGAGTGTCCGGGGGTGTCGGCCGCCCTCCTCGCGGACGCCGGCACCGTCCGCCTGCTGCCCCGCTCCGCCACGCCCCTGCTCGTGCTGGCCCGGGCCGACACCCCCGGCTCGCTGCGCCGGGCCTTCCAGACCCAGGCCCTCGGCTACGTCGACAAGGACGGCTCGCCCGACCGCCTGGTCCGGGCCATCGGCAAGGTCGCCGCGGGGGAACGGTTCATCGACGCCACCCTCGCCTCGGCCTTCATGGAAGCCGACCCCATGCCGCTCAGCCCGCGCGAACTGAGCGTCCTGGCCCGGGCCGCCGAGGGCGACTCGATCGCGGAGATAGCCCGTGCCCTGCACCTCGCCAGCGGAACCGTACGCAACTACATGGCCGCCGTGACGCGAAAGACCGGCGCCCGCAACAGGGTCGACGCCATCCGGATATCCCGGCGGGCCGGCTGGGTCTGAGCCGCCGGTCCGAGTTTCGCCCCACCCCCACCCCCGCCCCACCCCCCCGCCGTCGGCGGACGAGCGGTCGGCCCTGCCGTGCGCGCCTCAGCCGCGCCCGTTCCACAGGCCCACCAGGTCCCGATACAGGGGCGACCTGGCCGGCAGCTCCGCATGCGTGCCGCACACCGCCCGGGTCCCGTCGAGCACCAGGACCCGGTCGGCCCGGACCGCCGAGGAGATGCGGTGGGCGACCACCACGAGGGCGCCGGGACGTTCGGCCAGCGCCCGCTCGGCGCGTTCCTCGGCGGGCGGGTCGAGGTGGCAGGTGGCCTCGTCGAGCAGCAGCAGGGGGGCGGGGGAGAGGTGGGCGGCGACCAGGGCGAGGAGCTGGCGCTCGCCCTGGGAGAGCCGCCCCGGATCGACGGCCCCGTCCGGCCCGCCGAGCCGCGCCACCAGCGCGTCCGCCCCGAGGGCGGCCGTGGCCCGCTCCACCTCTTCCCCGGACACCGGTCCGGGGCACAGGTGGGTCAGGTTCTCGCGGACCGTACCGGTGAAGACGTACGCCTCCTGGGGCAGCAGCGTCCGGCGGACGTCCGGGCCGGGCCCCGGGCCGCCCCGCGCGGGCGCACCCGCCACCCGTACGGTCCCCCGGCCGGGCGGCAGCAGGCCCGCGATCAGGGCCGTGAGCGTGGACTTGCCGATCCCGCTCGGCCCCACCACGGCCAGGTGCTCCTGCGGCCCGACCACCAGGTCGAGGCCGTCGATCACCGGATGCGAGCGGGGGCCGTACGCGAAGCCGACCCGGCGGAGCTCGACGGCGGGCGGGGCGGTCCCACCAGGAGCAGGCGCGGGAACAGGAACAGGAGCAGGCGCGGGCGCGGGCGAGGGCGCATCAGCACCAGCTACTGCGGGCGTGGCCGGGTCCTGCGGCGTCGTCGCGGCCGGGTCCGGGCGCGGGCCGCAGAACCGGTCCAGCACCACCAGCAGCCGGGTGCCCGCCGCGCCCAGGGCCGTCATCAGCGCGTCCAGGGCGGGGAGCAGCGACTGGACGAGGTAGGTCAGGGCCCCGGCCACCGCCCCCGTGCTCACCCCCCGTCCGAGGAGCCAGGGCGTGCCGGCCAGCAGGACGACGACCGGCAGCCGGCCCGCCACCCCCAGGCTCAGCGTGCGCAGGGCGCTCCAGCGCGCGAGCCGGCGCGTCAGCCGCTCCTGCTCGGCGATCAGCCGTTCCACCGGCGCCCCGGCCCGCGCCCCGCCGCCGCAGGCGACCACATCCCGCAGCCCCGCCGCCAGCTCGCCGGTCCGCGCGGACAGCGCCTCGTCGGTGTCGAGCGCCGCCCGCTGGACGCGCGCCATCGGGTGCAGCGTGGCCAGGAACCCCGCCGTACCCAGGACCAGCGCGGGCAGGACGAGGACCAGCAGGACGGGCGCCAGCGCGGCGAGTCCGAGGAGGGCGCCCAGGGCGGTGAAGACGAACGACCGGGCGACCAGGACCAGTCCGGCGAAGGAGTCCCTGGCCATCTCGGTCTGTTGCGTGAGCCGGGAGACCGCGCCCTCGTCACCGGCCCGCCACGGGTCGGCGACGGCCCTCCCGACCGCCTGGCGTACGGCGCGCCGCATCAGGCCGTCCCGCAGCGGCTCGACCAGCTCCGCGAGGCCGCCGAACACCCCGCGCAGGGCGACGGCGCCGATCAGGGCGCTGGCCGCGGCCACGGACAGCCAGGCGAGGCCCGTACCGGTACGGCCAGCGAGGAAACCGTCGTCGAGGGCGCGGGCCACCGCGTATCCGCCGAGGAAGGTGTGGGCGGACTCCAGCAGGGACCAGAGCGCGAGCCCGCGCAGCGGACGGGTCCGGCCGCGCAGGAAACGGCGGCCCTCGCCCGACACCCGGCGCCAGGTTCCGTACTCGCTCACCGGACCGCCTCCCGGCCGGGCTGCTCCGGCACGGACGGCAGGACGGCCCCGGGGTCCGGCCGGGGCGACGGTTCGGCGCGGGCCCGCCCCGCCGCCTCCCGGTCCGGGTCCGCCGCGTCGCCGAACACCGCCCGGTAGGCGGGGTCGCGCCACAGCTCGGTGTGCGTGCCGGTCGCCCGGACCCGGCCCGCGTCGAGCCACACGACGAGGTCGGCGCGGGCGGCCGAGGACACGCGGTGGGCGACGACGAGCCGGGTGCCCGGGCGGACGTCGTGGAGCAGGGCCCGTTCCACCTCGCGGGCGGTGCGGGTGTCCAGGCTCGACATCGCGTCGTCCAGGACGAGCAGCCGGCCGGCCCGGCAGAACGCCCGCGCCAGGCCCAGGCGTTGGAGCTCGCCGCCGGAAACCGGCGCGTCCCGGAGCGCGGTACCGTAGCCCCGGGGCAGGCGCCGGACGAAATCGTCGGCCCCGGCCGCCCGCGCGGCGGCGCGCACGGCAGGCGCGCCGGGCGGCGGTCCGCCGCCGAACGCGATGGTGGCCGTGACGTCCTCCCCGAAGAGGGCGGGGCGTTCGAAGGCGTGGCCCACCTCGCGGCGCAGTTCCTCCGCGGACAGGTCCTCCAGCGGGACGCCGTCCAGCAGCACCCGGCCCCCGTCGCACGCGGTGAGCCGCCCCGCGACGGCGGCCAGGGTCGTCTTGCCGGAACCGGAGCGGCCCACGACGGCGGCGGTCGTCCCGCCGGGTACGCGCAGGTCGATGTCGTGCAGCAGCACGGTGCCCGCGCGGACGACCCGTACGCCGCGCAGTTCCAGGGTGCCGGGGCCGCCCTCGGGCAACCGGGCGTCGCCTTGGGGGAGTTCGGGCAGTCCGAAGAGGACCGCAGTGCGGCGGGCCGCGCTGCGGCCGCGGACCACGGCCGCCAGCCGCCCCGTCACGGCCCCGACGCCGGCCGCGAGGCCCGCGTAGCGGACGGCGGCGAGGAGACCGCCGACGCCGAGGGCCCCGGCCGCGAGGCGGATCCCGCCCACGCCGAGGACGACGTACAGCAGCAGGGGCATGAGGGCGCTGGTGCGGGCCATGGTCGCCCCGTAGATCCGCCAGGTCCGCCGCCCTTCGGCGCCCAGTTCCGGCAACCGCTCCAGTACGCGGGCCTGTTCGCGCTCGGCGGTGCCGGCGGCGGCGATGGTGCGGGCGCCCGCGAGGACCTCCACGAGTCGGCCGGCCATCGCGAGCTGCACTTCCTGGTAGCGGCTGACGCTGGCACCCGACGCGCGGGCGAACGTCCTCAGCAGGATCGCGAGCAGCGGGAGTCCGGCGAGGAAGGCCAGTGCGGTCCAGACGTCGACCAGGAAGAGCGCGACCAGTCCGCCGAGCGGGGGCAGCAGGGCGACGGCCGCGCTCACTGCCGCCGCCGGTACGCCGCCCGCGGCCGTGGCGTGGGTGGTCAGCCGGGCGGAGAGTTCGCCGGGGGAGTGGCGGGCGGCGTGGTGCGGCGCGGTGCGCAGCAGCCGGCCGAGGCCGAGCCGGCGCAGCCGGGCGGTGGAGCGGGCGTCGACGCCGCCGGTGAGTCGGGCCGTCGCCGCGTCGAGGAGGACCTCGGCGGCGATGACCGCCGCGCACCAGCCCGTCCAGCGGGCGCCGGCGGGGTCCTGCCGCAGCAGCAGGTCGAGGGTGTGGCCGAGCAGGGCCGGTTCGGCCAGGGCCGCGCCGGCCGCGGCCACCGAGGAGACGGACAGGGCGGTGAGGCGGCCGGCGCTGTGCCGTGCGGCCGCCCGCAACGCCCGGTCGGCGCCGAGGGCGGCCGCCGCCTCGCCGGTGGGATCGGGCGCAGTCATGGGCGGCGGCTCCACAGGTGTCTCCGGGAGGGCTCCAAGGACGTGGTGCGGGCCCGGGCGGCGAACCGCCCGGGCCCGGAGGACCTGGTTAGTTACAGGTCGTGATGCTCAGGCTGCTGTCGCCGCAGAGGAGGAGGCTGGCGCGGCTGCCGCCGGTGTGCGCGGCCTCGGTGGTCTCGTCCTTCGGGGTGTCCATCGACTGCAGGTCAAGGAGCGTCATGTCGTAATCCTTTTCACTGTGGTGTTCGGATGGGACTCGGCCCCCACGAGGGGGACCGGCTCTGGGGCCGCCGCGGTGGACCGCGGGGGCGGGAGGAACGGCAGCTGCGCGCGCCCGCCGGGCGCGGCGCTGCCGAGGGCGAGGAGCGCGCCGGCCGTGCCCGTGGACAGGTCCATGGACAGCCGCATCATCTGCTCGCCCGGGAAGGCCAGACGGCCTCGGTAGGGGACCGCGTGCCGGGCCAGGGCGTCGACCTGCCGGGCGATGTCCGCGGCGGAGGTGCCCGGTCCGGGCGTCGTGGTCCGCGCCAGGTGCAGGATCATTCCGGCGGCGCCGCGGAACAGGCCGGGCTGGGCGTAGAACGTCGCCTGGGCGGCACGGACGATCTCCGGCCGGGCCCGTTCGAAGCGCTCGTCCCGCCCGTGCTCCAGCCAGTCGTCCAGCACCATGCCGATGCCGACGCTGCCGCCCCCGAGGTAGGGCATCGTGCGCCACCCCTCGTTGACCTGGAGGGTGCCGAAGACGCTGGTCACGCAGTGGTCGAGGTCGCGGTGCAGGGATCGGGCCGCCAGGGCCAGCAACTCCCTTTCACCGGTGCGTTCGTAGAGCCGCAGGTACAGCAGGGCGACTCCGCTGGCGCCGTGGAGCAGACCGGCCCGCTGGGGCCCGGCGCCTTCGGCGAGGAGGTCGGCGCAGCGCAGGGCCGCGGAGCACAGTGCCCCCTCGCCGGTGGCCGCGCCCAGGGAGTCCAGGGCCAGCCCGATGCCGGCGAGTCCGCCGTGCAGGTCGGGTCCGGCCGACTGCCAGGGTTGGCGCAGCAGTTGTTCGGCGAGGGTGAGCGCGCGTTCGCGGTGGCCGAGCCGCTCCAGGGTCCAGGCGAGACCGGCGAGGCCGTCGTAGAAGCCGAGCGGGGTGCCGGAGGGCGGCTCCTTCGTCCGGTCCAGCAGCCATTGCTCGGCCTCGGGCCACGGGTCGGCGCCGGTCTCGGCGAGCGCGTACAGCACGCCCGCGGCTCCGTTCCCGAAGGCGGTGCCCCCGCCGGCGGCGGCGAACTGGGCTATGTCGCCGGGGAAGAGGCGGTCCTCGCGGTCGAAGGTGGCGCTGGCCCGCAGGGCCGCCGTCATCGAGGCGCGGGCCGCTTCCCAGTCGCCGGGCTCCACGGGCAGGTAGTCGCGGCGCGGCGCGGCCGGGCGGGCGGCCGCACCGGCACCTGCTCCGGAGCCGGCGTCCGCGTCCGCTCTGGCGTCGGCTCTCGCGTCGGCTCCCGTCTCCGCGCCGGACCCGGGTCCGGCGCCGGCGAGGATCTCCCGTACCGCCTCGTCGAGGAAGGCGCGGGGTACGGGGAACTGCTCGGCGATGATGTCGGCGAGGTGCGCGGCCTTGGCCCGGTCGAGCACCAGCAGGCTGGTGAGCGGCAGGAACAGTGCCAGGCGCAGGCAGGCCAGGGCGTAGCGGTCGACGCCGAAGCCGCGCCGGTCGGCCGGGGCGACGAACGCCGGATTGGCGACGGTCTGGCGCAGCCCCTCGTCGACGTGGGCGGCCGCCTCGAAGTCGAGCAGCGCGACGGAGGTCTCGCCGCTGTCCGGATCCTCCGCGACCATGATGTTGAACAGGTGCAGGTCGTTGAAGACGATCCCGCGGGCGTGCACCGCCTCCACGGCTCGCGTCACCTTCCGGTGGATGTCCAGCGCCCACCGGGTGTACTCCGCGAGCTCCGAGGGATCCGGATCCGCCTCGATCAGCGGGTGGCGGCGGGCGAAGTAGGTGTTGAGGGGCTTGCCCTCCAGGTGCTGCATCGCGAGGAAGTGGTGCTCGCCGACGCTGAAGGTGCCGTGCACCGAGGGAACGCAGTCCAGTCCGGCGAGTCGCTCCAGTGCCCGTCGTTCGCGGTGCAGCCGGGTGACAGCGTCGGCCCCGTCGGCCGCGAGACCCGCGAAGGGACGCGCTTCCTTCAGGACGACCGGCTCGTCGGTGCGCAGGTCCCGGCCGGCGTAGACACCGCCGCCGTTGGAGAAGTGCAGGGCCCGCTCCACGCTGTACGGGAGCCCTTCGAGGGTGACGGCGGCCCGCCGGGCGAGGTGCGGCGCCAGGAACGCCGGCGGCTCGACCCACTCGGGCGGCTGGAACACCGGGCCGCGCGGGTCGGGAACCAGCCTTCCGTCCGGGGCCTCGATCGCCGGGACGAGCTCGCCGCGGTCGTCGTAGCAGTGCCGCAGGGTGAAGCTGCCGTAACGCAGGTGCACCGGCCCGTCGTTCCAGCGCAGGTCGCTGAGGATGTAGGGGCCGGGTTCGGCGGCCAGCAGGGCGTCGAGCTCCTCGGCGATGTGCCCGCACTGCTCCTCGTCCGCCGGGTACACGGTGAGGAACTTGCCGCTCGCCGCACGGTCCGCGTACTTCGCGTTGCGCAGGTGCAGCAGGTAGCGGCTGGGCACGAACTTGAAGGCGATCTCACGGTCCACGCAGTAGCGGTGGACCCGTTCGAGGACGGATTCCGCGTTGTCCAGACAGGCCGAGACGTGGATCTTCCAGCCCTGGGAGGGGAGTCGGACTCCGAGGGGCCGCAGCGCCAGCCAGTCCCCACTGCGGTGCGTCTGCCACCCCGCCGGTACGGGGGCGAGCGCGGCCGGGTAGTTCTCCTCGGCGCGCCGGTACGGCGCGTCGTAGAACCAGCGGTCGGCGTCGCAGAAGGCGGCGTACCCCTTGTTCACTCCTGCTCCCTCGGTCGGTGACGTGCTCAACGCTGTCACGCGGACCGGGGGCGGCGACAGTCACGGCTGTCACCGACGGGGTGTGCAATACGCACGAGTCACCGGGCGGGTCCTCGCGCGCGCGAAGGGGGCGTCCCCGGGCACGGCGCTGTGGGGGGCCGGGGGGGGGGGCCCCGCCCGCGGGGGGGGGGGGGGGGGGGGGCCCCCCCCCCCCCCCCCCCCACCCCCCCCCCCCCCCGCGGGGGGGGGGTGGGGACGCACCGGGG
>NZ_JBIASM010000011.1:147616-228491 GCF_042890765.1 Streptomyces sp. NPDC002032
CCCGGGCGGGGGGAGAATACCCCCGGATTCCCGGGGGGGGTCCCCGCGCGCGCGAGGGGGGCGCCCCGGGGCCCGGCGCTGTGCGGCCGGTTGCCGGGCCGCACAGCGATTCCGGGCTGTCGGCGGTGTCAGCAGCCGCCGTAGCCGCCGTCGTACCCTCCGCCCCAGTCGTCGTCGTTGTCGTACCAGCCGTTGTTGTAGCCGTTGTCGTCGTCCCAGCCGCCGCCCCCGTGGGTGACGTAGGTGACGGAGTGGGTGGGCATCGCTGCCGAGGCCGTACCCGCCGCGCCGAGCGCGGCGCCACCGGCCATCAGGACGCCGATCGCGGAGACCGCGAAGAGCCGCTTCACTCTCAGTGCTTGCATGGTTTCGAAACCCTTCTCGTGGTGGTGCCTCGAATGCGGCACGAAGCGCTCTGCCTCCTCTCGGAAAGATGGAACGGAGAACTGTCCGGGGGGTGATGAATGTGTTGAGTGCGTATCCGCCGTCAACGCGGCTCGCCGAGCCACGGACCTTCAGGGCTGGAACGCATTTCCTCACGCCGTGCGCGCTACCGCAGGCAGAGGGCGGTGTACGCGGTTCCCGCGGTTTACGACCGCCTTATATGCATACTAGTCACCCTTTTGCGACTCGTCATCTCGGGTCGCGGAGCCGGCCCGGCGCAGGGCGGCGGGTGTGGTTCCGTGCCAGCGGTGGACCGCCCGGCGCAGGGCGCGGGCGTCGGCGTATCCGCTGCGCACGGCGATCGCGTCGATGCTCAGCCCCGTCTGGTGCAGCAGCCGGGTGACGTGGTCCCGGCGGACGCCGTCGAGCTCGCCGCTCCAGGTGGTGCCGTGCTCGTCGAGGCGCCGCTGGAGGGTGCGGGGGCTCAGGGCCATGCGCCGCGCCACCTCGGACAGCGTCGGGGCCGCCTCGTCGTGGGCGCGGACCAGGCCGCTGCGGAAGACGTCCAGCCAGTCGTGCAGCGGGACCGCGGTCGCGAGCGTCTGTTCGGCGTGCCGCCGCAGCACGCCCGACAGGCCGGGCTGGGCGTGCGGCGTGGGGGTGGTCAAGTCGTCGACGCGGAAGGTGACCGAGCTGTACGGAGCCTCGAACTCGATGGCGCGGGTGCCGTACAGCTCGATCAGGGCGCGGTGGTCGCGGGGTGCCTCGGCGGCCAGGGTGACCCGCAGGGGCACCAGCCGGCGCCGGGCGGCTTCGCCGAGGCGGCGCTGGTAGAGGCCGAGTGCGTAGGCGCGGATGGCGCAGGCCGCCTCGTAGCTCAGGTCGGCCTCGTTGACGTGGCTGATGGTGATCAGGCCGTCGCCCTCGCCGCCCTCGCCGCCCTCGCCGTGCTCCTCGACGCGGAGGTTGTCCGTCGCGGTGTCGGCGACGGCGGCGAAGTAGGCCGAGGCGTCCCGGATCCCTTCCAGCGGGGTGGGTGCGGAGGTGAACAGGTAGTCCCACACCCCGAGGCTGCCGATGTCCGACTGGCTCGCCAGTGCCCGGGACAGCTCGGTCCACGGAACGTGGACGGCCGACAGTTCCGCGATGCGGATGCTCGTGGCCGCGGGGGTGCGGCATCGGTCGTCGCCCAGGTGCTCGGGGGCCAGGCCCAGCAGGTGTGCGTAGCCCTGCGCGGGGATGCCGAGCAGACGTGCGGCGTTGACGCTGAGGCGGGCGAGGGCGGAGGAGGTCGTCCCCCGGTGTGCGTGCGAGACCACAGCGGGCGAGCATAGTCCAGCCCGAACGGCCGGGAACGGCCAGGTCATCGGTCGGTTCCGGTGCCCGGGCGCGCTGTTCGTGGCGCGCACGGTCCCCTTGCCGGCGTCCGCCGCCCTGGGCCCGGCGGTCTGTGCGGCCCTAGCGTGGTGATCGGCGCGGTGCGGACGGCGACGCCGCCGCGGGCGCGGGTGCGGACCGGATCGGAGCTCCCCCACGGGGGTGGGGGGCTCGGAGCCGGCCTCCCGTACGGGCGGGCCCGCGCCGGTCGGGAGCGAGCCGGTGCCGGGGCCGGGCCGGGCGCCGCGAGGAAGCGGGTGCGCACCATCGGGCGCGGACCATGGGGCCGGGGCCGCCGCCCGGGGCCCGTTCGAGGACGAGCGTGAGGGGCGCCGCGCGGCGGGCTCCCGTGGGGGATGTCCCGCACCGGCCGGCCGGGCGAAGACCACGGAACGCGGCCCGGCGGCGCCCTCCCGGCCGGACCGGGCGCCCCCGCCGGGCTGACCGGGGGCATCGCGATGCCCCGAGCCGGCGGAGCACTCGCACCGCCCGTGGCTCGCGGCGCTCGGCAGCGAGGACCCGGAGGGGACGGAAGCGGAGGCGGCGGGACGGGCGCCGTCCCCCGAAGGGCCTTGCGCACTCCGGTACTTCGCCCTGAGCCGCCCCCGCCCTGGCCCGTCACACCTGCGGCGGGTCGTGGAGCGCGGGCCGGGACCAGGGCGCGTCGGCTTCGTCGGACTCCGGTCGCAGCCCGAGCTCACCGAGCTGGTTGACCGCCATCATGGCCAGGAACATCGCGTTCGGGTTGGCGCCGCCGATGCCCAGTTCCGTGACGGCCTCCGCGTACCCGGCGGTGAACGCGCTCGGCCGGATCCGCCCGCCGCTCTCCCCGGTCAGGCGGAGCGCGATGCCATGGAGGGCGGTGGTCTGCTCCAGCAGCCCGTCCAGGAAGGACACCGCCTCGTCGCGGTGGCGCACGGCGAAGGTGTGCCCGTCGGTGAGGTGCTCGGCCGCGCCCTCCTCGAAGAGGCGGGCGACGGCGCCGAGTACGGTCTGGATCTTCAGCTGGTCGGCGTCGGCCATCGCGCCGCAGGCCCCGTTCCCCTCGTCGGACAGGTGCAGCACCCCGCAGTCCCGCAGGTGCACGATGACGTGCCCGGCGCAGTGCCCCTGGCTGCGCAGGACGCGGACCGCCCCCTCGGCGAAGGTCCAGCCAACGAAGCGGACCGATCCGATCCGGATCAGCTCCGGCGCTCGCTCCTCGTAGGTCCGGGTCGTCGCACCGAAGGGCCGCATCGGCCGGAAGAGCGAGACCAGTTCGCGCGCGAGCACGTCGGGCGGCGCGGGCAGCCCCGCCGCCCAGGCGATCCGGCGCAGGGCGCGCAGCCAGTACGCCACCGGGTCCCGCAGCTGGTCGACGTCGAGGGCGGGGACGTAGTGCTCCACGGGCACCCCCAGCTCGTCGGCGAGGTCGTTGTTGCCGACGTGGTCGGGATGGCCGTGCGTGGTCAGCACCAGCGCCCGGGACCAGGGCCCCACCCGGTCGGCGGCCTCGCGCAGGGCGTCCCGGAAGGCGGGCGTGACCCCGGTGTCGACCAGTACCAGGGTGTCCCCGGTGCGGTGCGCGAGGGTGTTGGCGACGTCCGGCCGGCCGTGTACGAGGTCCAGTTCCTGTCCGAGGACCAGCACGGTCGCGGCGTCGATCTCGATCAGGTCACCGAGCGGGGACATCGGTCCTCCCGCGATCTCGTCCGGGCGGGGCCGCGTCGCTGCGGACCGCGATCCCCCTGCCGAGCGTACGCCGGCCCGTACGCGGTGCCACCTGGCCGCCGTGGGCGTCGCGCCCCCTCCCTCACGTTCCGTGGTCGAAATGATGCGATCTGTAGTCAATCGTGTCAGCGTGTTGATGAGGGGTCCGCAAGGATTCCGTACCTACGTAGAAGGAGCAGCCGTCATGGGCGGTAAGCAGGACAAGCGCCAGGAGCCGGACAAGGGCCGCGAGGAGCAGGGGCACCACCGTCCCGGTGACCCGGCGCGCCCGACGCCGGGCAAGCCGGGCCCGGCCCGGGAGCAGGCGCCCGGACAGGCGCGGACGGCGCCGTCGCGCGGCCGTGACGAGGGCCTGCTGCGTGAAGAGGACCTGCACGACGAGCGGCTCTGACCGCGATCGGATCCGCTCGTCCGCGGTTCCCGGAGCCCGGCCGGGGGCATTCGCCCCCGGCCGGGCTCCGGCGCGAGCAGCGCCGCGGCGGCGGGGCCGCACCACCGGGTCAGCGCGCCGGTGAGACCGGTGCCTCCGGCGTCCGGGCGGACCAGTACCGCCCCGGCGCCGATCGCGCCGCTCTCGGCCCGGGCCCGACCCCGGGCGCCCCGGTCGCTCCGGGGGGCGCGGCGTCTGCGCGCGCCAGTTCGACCTTCCGCAGCGACCCGCTCCCCAGCCTCACCGTCGGCCGCGCCCACGACGTCCTCATCCACCTCGACCGGGTCCACGAGGCCACCCGGCTGTGACCCCCCCGGGGACACCCGCGCGCCGCCGCCGAGGATCTTCCGACGCGCCGGGAACGGAGGGCCGCGCCACGGCGTCCTTCCGGGCAATCGGAGATGCGCCGGCCCGGGCCCTGCCCGCGGCCCGGCCGGAGGGCGGAGTCGTGCGGCGTGGACGTGGAGCGGGGCTGGTGGGCCTCGCGGTGGGACTGCCGCTGGGCCTGGCGGGGATCGTCATCGGGGTGGTGTTCGCGGCCGGCGACGTCTGGGAGCCGAGCCCGCTGCACCGGGCGGTGGACGACTACCTCGCCATGGTGGGCCTCGGCGGCCCGGCCCCGGCCACCGGACCGGGCGGCAGCTGCCCGGCCGGACAGCCGGATCCCGCCACCACCCTGCACGCCCTCGCGCCGGCCTTCGAGCACCACATCGTGTCCTCCATCGAGAGCGGCGGGCAGGCCCAGGTCAACGTGGACCTCACCCCGCGCGAGGGCGACCGCATCGAAGTCGTCCTGGAACTGAGCCGGAGCGGAGAGCGCTGGGACGTCTGCTCGGCCTCCACCGGCCACGTGTGGATCGACCCCACCTGACCCCGCCCACGGCCTCAGTCCAGCGGCTGTTCCACCACGCTGGTTCCGCTGCCCTCCCGGGACTCCCACGTCCAGGTCTCCTCCATGCGCAGCCGCCCGTCGGGCAGTTCGCGCACCAGGGAGACGCAGTGCCCGGAGGCGGTCGTACCGTCGAGACGGAGCTGTACGTAGCGGAAGTCGACGGTGTCGCCCGCCCGGGTGCCGACCAGATGGCCCCTGATCACGTCGCCGCCGTGGTACTCGGCCCAGACCAGGCCGTCCTGTTCGTGGTACGCGAACCGGGTCCGGCGGCCGACCTGGCCGGGCGCCTGATCGGCGACGGGGACGAAGACGAGGCCGTCCAGGGAGCGCGCCGCGGCGGGCTCCCCGGGGGACGGGCGCTCCGGGGTGCGCGTCACTGCCCCACCCGCCCGTCGACGCACTCGCGCAAAAGGTCCGCGTGCCCGCAGTGCCGGGCGTACTCGTCGATCCGGTGCACCATCAGCTCGCGGACCGCGATCCCGTCCTCACCCACGCGCTCGCCCAGGTCCCCATGCCCGGCCAGCGCGGCGTCGGTGGCGGCCTGCTCCCGCTCCAGATCGGCGTACGCGGCGTCCACCACGGCCCGTTCGGCGACGGCTCCGTGGAAGTCCGCGTCCCTGGCCCCGTACAGCTTCGGCAACGGGTCCGCGTCGCCGATCCAGTTGCGCCAGTCCCGCTCCACCTCGGCGAGGTGCCGGAGCAGCCCCAGCAGCGACATCGTCGACGGCGGCACCGAACGGCGGGCCAACTGCTCCGCGTCCAGGCCCTCGCACTTCATCAGCAGGGTCGTGCGGTAACCCGTCAGGAAGTCGTCCAGCGTGGCGCGTTCCCCCTCCGGACCGGGTCCACCGGATTCGCGCGGGTCGTCGTCCGGGTCCGCCCACATGTCGGGGTACACCGTCGCCTGCGTCCATCGTGCGGGTTGATCACTCATGGGCCCATGCTCGTCGCCAACCGCCCCCGGCGCCAACGAGTATCCCGTTCCCGGCCGTCGGCGTGAGGCGGCCGGGGACGGGTAGCCGGGGGAGGAACCGTTCCCTGAAGACGGGAGGAACCCCGTGCTCTTCCTTGTAGGCGCACTGCTCGTCCTGGGCGTCGTCCTCGGAGCCGTGGCCCACGTGCCGGTGCCGGTCAGCGTGATCGGCGGCTGCGCGATCGCCCTGTGGCTGATGCTCTTCGCCGCGCGCGAACGGCTGTCCCGCCACCGCGCCGGCCGGAGCCGGGAGGGGCTGCGATGACCACGCGCACCGCTGGGAAGTCCCCGGCACGTACCCATACCCGTACCCGTAGCCGTTCGCGCGTCCGGGACGCGGACGCGATGGCGGTCACCGCCTTCGTCCTCGGCCTCGTCGGACTGCTGGTGATGAACCTGCTGCTCGGACCGATCGCCGTGGCCCTCGGCGTCCTCGCCCTGTGGCGGAAGACGGCCAGGCCCGGCCGCGCCCGTCTCGGCATCGCCCTCGGCGTGGCCGACCTCGTGGTCCTCGCCTGCCTGGTCACCGCCGACGGCACCTGGTCGTGGGGCCTGACCTGAGCCGGGCCGGCGCCGCCCCGCTCAGCCGTTGGAGAGCTCCCCGGTGCGCGCGACCTTGCCGACCGCGCCGACCACCTCGTCCACGGCGACGTCCGGCCTGCTCACCACCTTGTCGGCGACGCGGGCCGACCCCGCGAGCGGCTGCTCCAGGGGGTCCGGGCCGTCCGCGACGGCGGGCGGGGCGAGCGAGAGGGCAGCGGCACCGGCCGCGAGGGCGAGGGCGAGCGTCGTCATCTTCTTGACCGTCATGCGCTGACCAACGAAGGGCCCTCGCCCCGGTCACCCCCGACTCCCGGCCCGCCCGACTCCGGTCACAGGCTCGTCAGCAGCCCGTCCAGCGGCGCCGGGACCCGCCCGGGTTCGAGGGCCTCCACCAGCAGCCGACCGTAGCGGATCTTGCGGCCCTTCTTCGTGCCGAGGAAGCGCCGCAACTGCTCCCGGCGGGGCCGGCCGTGCTGTGCGGGCTGCCGCAGGAAGGTCTGCCAGGCACGCCCGTCGCCCCCGTCCCCGACGACCTCCTCGACCCGCGCCGTGCCCAGCGCGCGGATGAGCTCGTCCTCCAGGTCCGCCACGCACACGAAGAAACCCCCGAGCGGTGCCCGCGCCCGGTGCAGCCCGCGGTCGTAGAAGGGCCGCTCGCGCTCGTCGCACAGTCCCCCCAGCCGCAGGCCGAGACCCGGCGGCCCGAGGAGGGCGGCGTAGCGGGCGATGCTCATCGCCCCGCCCATCGCCACGACGCACACCCCCTCGGCGGCCAGGTCACGGCCGCGCAGCGCCGCCAGCGCCTCGACGGCCGCGAGGTCGCTCGGCCCCTCCAGCAGCAGCGCGGTCCGCAGCCCCAGCCCCACGGCCAGCCCGCGGGCCCGCGCACCGGCGGGCCCGTCGGCCCCCTCGGTCCCGTCGGCCGCCCAGCGGCCGACCGCGTCCCGGAATCCGCTCATGTCCCCCATGGGGCGATTCTGCCCGTCCGCGGGCCGCCGCCGCACGCGATATCCGGGGCCTCATTCCTCCCGCAGGCTCGTCACCAGCTCGCGCGGCAGCCCGTGGGTGTCGTGGAGGTAGCGGAAGTCCTCCTCGTCGAGCCGGCCCCGGAACCGGGGACGGGCGAGCACGTGCCGGCCCTGCTCCAGCAGCCGGCGGAACCGCCGTTCCTCGTCCAGCAGCGACCCCAGCACCTCGCCCGGCGGCACGTCCTGGCGGAAGCGGTCCAGCGTGTGCCGGACCGGCTCCCGCGGCAGGTCCCCGAGGCTGCGGGAGGGGTCGTCCCGCCAGAGCACGGTGAGCACCCGGCGCACCAGACGCCGCAGCACGTACCCCCGTCCCGTGTTGGAGGGACGCACCCCGTCGCCGAGCACCACGACGGCCGAGCGCAGGTGGTCGCAGACCAGCCGCAGCGAGCGCCCCTCCAGCGGCCACAGGGGCGGCACGAGACGGAGCCAGGGCTCGAACACATCGGACTCGAACACCGACGGGCTGCCCTGGAGCAGGGAGGCGAGCCGCTCCAGGCCGAGGCCGGTGTCGACGTTGCGCCGGGGCAGGGGCACGAGGGTGCCGTCGTCGAGCCGGCGGTGGCTCATCGTCACGTGGTTCCACACCTCCACCCACCGCTCGTCGCGGGTGGGCGTCGAGCGGGGCGGGCCGTCGCCGCTCCACAGGAAGATCTCCGAGTCCGGCCCGCACGGCCCGACGGGCCCGTTGGACCACCAGTTGTCCTCCACGGTGGGCTCGACCGGCACGCCGAGGTCCTCCCACAGCCGGACGGAGGCGGTGTCCGGCGGGGTGCGGCCGTCCCCGGCGTGGACGGTGGCGTGCAGCAGGCCGGGATCGATCCCCAGCCCCTCGGTGAGCAGCCCGTAGCCCCATTCGAGGCTGCGCGGACCGTCGTAGTCGCCCAGCGACCAGGTGCCGAGCATCTCGAACACGGTCAGGTGGGTGGCGTCGCCGACCTCCTCCAGGTCCGTGGTGCGCAGACAGCGCTGCCGGTTGACGAGCCGCCGGCCCAGCGGATGGGGGCGGCCCTCCAGGTACGGGGTGAGCGGGTGCATGCCGGAGGTGGTGAACAGCACGGGATCGCCGGGCGGCGGCAGCAGCGTCGAGCCGCAGATGCGGTGGTGGCCGCGCTCCTCGTAGTACTCGGTGAACGTGCGGACCAGGTCTTCGGTCTTCATGGGACGGCTCCTTCGCGTCACAGCGGGGGAGGCGCCGGAGAACGGGACCGTTCAGTCGTCCGGCCGGGGGCGAAGCCGCCACGGCACTACCGACGGACCGTTTCCGGTCGCCGGTGAGGGGGAACGTCAGGCGGCGGCAACCGGCGAGCTGGTCGCTCGCGCGGTCGCGGTGGTGCGGGGGCCGTTGACGTTCATGCGGACGACCATAACGCGGCCACACCGGCCGGAGCACGCGCTTTTCCCCGACTCCGCCCGCCGCCCCCGCTCAGCCGCTCCCGGTCCAGTTACCCCGCCCCACCGCGGCCAGGGCGGAGCTGCTCACGCGGGCGCTCGGACTGTGGCGCGGGCCCGCCTACGCCGACGTGGCCGACGCGGGCTTCGTCCGCGCGGCGGGGCACCGCCCACGAGGAACTCGCGGAAGCCCGCCTGGAACGGGGCGATCACGCGCTGGACGCTGACCAGCTGGCGGCGCTCGCCGCGCAGATGCGGGCGCTCTACGGCGCGCGCCGGCAGAGCGAGGCGCTGACGGTGTACGGGCAGGTCCGCGAACGCTTCGCCGAAGAACTGGGGACCGCGCCGCGGCGGCGTACGCCAAGACCCGGCTGGCCCTCGCGGCGGCCGCACAACCGGCGGGGGCGGACCGGGAGGAGGACCCGTCCCTCTCCCGGCTGCTGCGCGACGCCCCCGGGATACGGGTCCTGGCCACCGGCCAGGAGCCTCTTGCCGTCGCCGGGAGGTGCTGAACCGGTCGCGCCGCTCTCCGGGCCCGACGCGGCACGGCTGTTCGCCGAACGGGCCGCCGCCGGGCGCCCGGGTTCGCGGTGACCGAGGAGAACGCGCAGGACGTCGCGCGCATCTGCCGCCCCCTGGACGGCATCCCGCTCGCCCCGGAACTCGCCGCGACCCGGGTCCGGGCGCTCGGCGTGCACGCCCTGGCCGACCGGCTGGACGACCGCTTCCGCCTGCTGAACCAGGCCCGCCGCGATGCCCCCGCCCGCCGGCGCACCCTGCGCCACCCGCACGACCCCCACCCTCCCGCCCATGAGCCGGCCGCCCGCCGGATCCCGCCCGCCGGAACCCATCAGGCCGCCCCCGCCGCGCCGGATCCCGTGCCGAAACCCGTTTGTCCGTAGCCCGGAGCGCCGGTGATGATCCGGAGCACCGACACACCCCTCGATCACCGGAGACTCATGACCACCGAACTGGCCAAGGCCTGGGAACTCTTCGAATCCGGCGACCCCCAGGGGTCGATGCGGATCCTGCGGTCCGCCGCCGAAGGGACCGGATCCGCCGAGATCGCCCCGCTGGTGGCCCAGTTGGCCCGCGGCGCCGGTTTCACGGACCTCTCCGACGCCTCGACGGCGCTGGCGGCCCGGCCCGGGGAGGTGGGGCGGCTCTACGCGTACGGCTACGCCTGCGTCGAGCGCGGCCTGCCCGCCCTCGCCGTCCCCGCGCTGCGGGAGGCCCTGGCCCTGACCCTGGAACCGCAGGCCGCGCCGGAACGCAAGGGCCTGTTCCGCCGCAAGTCCACGCCGCGTTCCGACGCCCGGTTCACCCCCCGGCGGGTGCTCCTGGAACTGATCACCTCCCTGGAACGCGTCGAGCGGCACGCCGAGGCGCTGGACCTGCTGCGCACGCACGACGCCCTGCTGGCCGACTGGCCGGACCGCTACCTGACGGTCTACAACGCCCTGATGAGCGGCCGGACCGACACCGCACGCGAGGTCTTCGACGCCCTCTCGGCGCCCGAGGGCGTCTGGACGGGCCCGGCGCGCCGGGTCGGGCGGATGCTGGAGCGCGCCGCGGCCCTGCCGCCGACCGGCCCGCGGGACCTGCGCGGCTGGCACTACGTACTGACCGGCGGCCTGCTGACGACCCTCTCCCCGCACGGCTTCGACCAGGGCATGAACGGCCGCTGGGGCTACCTCCAGGACGACTTCGACTCCTGCCGGCACGGCCTGGAGCGGCTGCGCACGGCCCTGGCGGCGGCCGGCCGCGAGCCCGCGTCCATCGGCCTGCTGCCGGACCGCGGCAGCCGGGCGCTCGGTCTGGCCGCGTCCCGGCTGTTCGGCGTCCCGGCCGCCCCGTACCGCCCCGGCACCCCGGACGTGCTGGTGGTCGCGTACGACCTCAACGGGTGCGACCCCGAGTCGGTGGCCGCGCTGACCGAACGGGCGGCGGGCGAACTGCTCTTCGAGCACGCCACCTGCTGGACCGAGGCGCCCGCCGCGACGGCCGACGTCTCCACCCTGCTCGTGCAGCGCGTCGTCGCCCCCTGGGAGCCCGGTCTGCGGTGGTCCGAGGACGGCCAGGCGCAGCAGGGGGAGCCCGACGGGCGTACGGCCGAGGAACTCGCCGAGGCGATCCTCGCGGCCGATCCGGCCCCGCCGGAGGGCGACGGGCAGACCCCCGCCGACCCGGACGAGGCCCTGGCCGCGTTCGCCGCCCGGGCGGCCGCACGGTGGGCCGACGGGCCCCGGGACCGGATCAACTCCTCGGGCCCCGTCCCCAGCGGACGCTTCGCCTGACCCGCGAATCCACGGTCCGGCCGCGGCGAGGGGTGAGGATGGGGTCATGGCTGACACCTTCGTTTCCCGCACCATCGACGTCACGACCGGGGACCGGGAGACCGTCCACGACCTGACGGCCGCCTGCGCCGCCTTCCTCGGGGAGGTGGCGCGCGGCCGGAGCGGACTGCTCAACCTCTTCACCCCGCACGCCACGGCGGGCCTCGCCGTCATCGAGACGGGAGCGGGCAGTGACGAGGACCTGCTGACCGCCCTGCGGTCGCTGCTGCCCGCCGACGACCGCTGGCGGCACCGGCACGGCTCCCCCGGTCACGGGCGCGACCACGTCCTGCCCGCGATCGTCCCGCCCCACGCGACGCTGCCCGTCATCGACGGGGTGCTGGAGCTCGGCACCTGGCAGTCCGTCACCCTGGTGGACACCAACCGCGACAACCCGCGCCGCCAGGTCCGGCTGTCCTTCCTGGGCGGCTGACCGGCCCGCCGGGCGGGGGCCGGCCGCGGTCCCCGCCCGGCGGCGCGCTCAGCGCAGGACCGGGATCACATCGCGCGTCTCGTCGGCCTCGAAGCCCGTGGCGCGGCGGGCGGGCGAACCCGGGGGAGTCTCGTCCGCGCAGACGGTGCCGCGCGCGGGCAGCGCCAGCGTGGACAGGTACGCGTTCACGAGGGCGCTGACGCACGCGCTCCGGTTGTAGCCGGTGTGCCCTTCGGCCCGGAAGGTCAGCAGCCGTCCGCTGTCCAGCGTCCCGGCGAGGGCCACGGCGTCCTGGTACGGGGTGTCCGGGTCGCCGGTCGTGCCGAGGACCAGGATCGGGGCGGCACCGGCCGCCCGGTAGGAGCCCTCGAAGCGGCTCGGCCTGTCCGCCTGCCACTGGGCACAGGTGGTCGCGTGGTTGTGGTCGTAGGTGGGCGGCCCGAGACCGATGGCGGGCCCCAGCAGCGGCGCCGAGGCGACGTGCGCGCCGACCAGCGCGCCCAGGAGCGCCCGGCCGGGCGGGTAGACGCGGTCGGCGCACTCGACGGCCAGGTTGACGTTGAGGAAGTCGAAGGAGGCGGGGGAGGGCGGCGACAGCAGCCACGAGGCCTGGTGCGCCTGGGCCGCCCGCAGGCCTTCGCCCAGGTAGGGCCAGACCTCCTGGCCCGAGTTGATGTTGAACATCAGGCGGTACGCGAGGGTGTACCCGGTGGCGGGGCGTCCGCTCGCCGTGATCACCGGGTCCGCGTCCAGGGAGCGCTTGAGGTCCTCGAAGGCCTGCCGCGGCTCGCCGTCACCGAACCCGCAGGCGGTGGCGTTCTGCGCGCACCAGTCCAGGAAGCGGCCGACCGCCGAGTCCAGGGCGGTGAACTGCGCGCCGTCGTAGGCGTACGGCACGTCGGCGTAGCGCCGCGGGTCGTAGGCGCCGTCCAGGACCATGGCCCGCACGCGCCGGGGGAACTGGGCGGCGTAGACCGTGCCGACGTAGCTGCCGAAGGAACGTCCGTAGAAGGTGAGCGTCTCCTCGCCCAGGGCCTGGCGCAGCAGGTCGATGTCCTTGGCGTTCGAGCCGGTTCCGATGTACGGGACGAGGTCACCGGCCCGCCGGGCGCAGGCGTTGGCGAAGTCGAGGCCCTGCCGGATCGCGGTGTGCAGGGCGCCGGGGCCGGGCACGCCGCGCGCGGAGTCGACGGCGGCGCCGTACTCCTGGTCGTTCCAGCACTCCACCTGCCCGCTGCGCCGTACGCCGCGCATGTCGTACCCGACGACGTCGAAGCCGTCGCGCAGGGAGGCGGGGAGCGCCTCGTAGCTGTCACGGGCGAAGTCCACGCCGGAGTTGCCGGGGCCGCCGGGGTGCAGCAGCAGGACACCGGTGCGGTGGGCCGGGTCGGCCGCGGGTTTGCGGGTGACGGCGAGCGGGATCGTGGGCCCGGCCGGCCGGCGGTAGTCCAGCGGCACCAGGGCGGTCGCGCACTCGAAGCCGTCCCCCTGGTCGTCGGCGCAGGGGGCCCACGACAGCACGGGCACGGGCGGGGCAGCCGCCGCCGCCGCGGCGGTCCCGGGCACGGCCCCGAGGAGCGCCGTGACCGCGATCAGGACGAGGGTCGTCCCCCAAGCCACTCGTGCGCGCGGTTCATTGGGTGATCGGGTCCGCATGCGGAGCACACTCCCTCGGTGACGGTTCGGCAGGGCGGCGCACGGGGCGGGGGAACGCGCGGGCGCCCACGCTCGGCCGAGCGGCACGCACAGGTTCGCACCGGTGGGACCCGGCCGGGAAGACGGCGGGCCGCGCGAGATCCGAAGGGGTGGGCTCCATCGCCCCGCCTAGAGAGTAATAAGGCTGTGACCTGCGGCTATTCAATCGGGGCGAAGAGATCACTAGGGTGCGTGGGTGACGGACAACAACGAAACGCCCACGGGCGGGAACACCCCGGACGACGAGTGGAACGACCTCGTCCGCCGGTTCGAAGCGGAACGATCCGCTCTGCCGGACGCGCCCGTGGCGGCGCCCCCGGCCGCGCCCCCGGCCGCGCCCCGGCGGGTGTGGCCGCTGAACCTGGCCCTGGCGCTGGTCGCGGCGGGCGCCGCCTTCGGCGTGCTGAAGTACACCGGAGCCGCCGGCTCGTCCGACGACGGCGGCGCCGCGACCGCCCGTCCGGCCGTGTCCGGACCCGCCCGGGAAGCTCCCGCGGCGCCCGCCCGGGGCGCCGCCGCCGCGGCCGCCGGCACGCGGCCGATGGTGCCGCTCGCCGATCTGTTCCCGGCCGGGGTCGGGGGCGACTCCGGGACCGCCTTCACCCGGCTGGGATCGACCGTGATGGAGTCGTGCACGGAGCCGGAGGGCGTCGGCCCCCGGCTGGCCGCGATGATCGAGGACGGAGCGGGCTGTGTCGGCGAGCAGATAGCCCTCTACAAGGACGACCGGAACAACCAGTTCAACCTCGCCGTCTTCACGCTGAAGGACCCCGGTGACACGGTGCGCATCGTGACCGAACTGGGGATGGCCTTCGACGACTACCAGGTCGCCGTCCAGGGCCCGCCCCGCGGATCCGGCCTCCCGGCCCTGCCCGCGGACAGCGGACTGGTGCAGGCCTTCACGGGCCACGGCCGCGTCATGGTCGTCGCCATGGGCCAGTGGTCCGACGGCCGGACCGCCGATTTCCAGCAGCTCGTGGACCGCATGAGACCGCTCCAGGACGCCGTCTCCCGGAAGGTGGCCACGTACGAGGACGCGGGCTGAAGCCCCGCCGGACGGTCCGCACCGGCGCTCAGGCGCTCCCGTCGGCGCGGCCGGCCCGCCGGGAGCGCAGCAGCTCCAGGCCGACCGGGATCAGGGACACGACGACGATGGCCGCGATGATCGGCAGCAGGTAGTGGTCGATGTTGGGAACGGACGCGCCGAGCGCGTAACCGGCCAGCACGAGGCCGACGCTCCACAGCAGGCCGCCCAGCACCTGCCAGAGCGTGAACGTGCGGGCCGGGACGCCGAGGATCCCGGCGAGCGGATTGAGCACGGTCCGCACGATGGGCAGGAAGCGGGCCAGGACGATGGCCTTCGCGTACCCGTAGCGTTCGAGGATCTCCCCGGCCCGGGCGGCGCCCTCGCCGATCCTGCGGGACTTCGTCCGGGTCAGGAACGCAGGCCCCGCCTTGCGGCCGATCAGGTAGCCGGTCTGCGCGCCGGCCAGGGCGCCGGCCGCGGCGGCGCCGAGGACCCAGGGCAGGGACAGGTGCCCGGGGTTGGCGGCCGACCCCGCGCACAGCAGGCCGGCGGTGAACAGCAGGGAGTCGCCGGGCAGGAAGAACCCGATGAGCAGGCCTGTCTCGGCGAACAGGATGACCGCGACGCCGATCGTCCCGAACGCCGCGAGCAGGGACTGGGCGTCGAGCAGGTTCACGGCGAGGTGCGCCGAGGGCGCTGCGGCGAGCTGGGCCAGGGGCATCGGTACGGTCCCATCGGTGGTCGCGGTGCGGGGGAGTCGTGGGGCGGCGCCGTACGTCAGGCGGGGGCGGGGGGCCGGCCGGCCGTCCGCCGCAGGTAGGCGTACGCCAGGACGGCGAGCCATGCGGTGGCGAAGAGCCAGCCCCCGAGGACGTCGGTGAACCAGTGGACGCCGAGATGGACACGGGTGGCGCCGACGGCCGCCCCCCACAGCCCGATCAGCACGCATGCCGTCCGGGACACCCCGGACCCGCGCAGGAACAGCGCCGCGACCAGCAGCCCGGCGGTCATCGCGGCGGTGGTGGCGTGGCCGGAGGGGAAGGACCAGCCCGAGGCGTGCGTCGCCCAGTCCTCGACCGGTGGGCGCGGACGGGCGATGAGCGCCATCACCGCGTACCTCAGCGCCTGGCCCGCGCCGAGACACAGCAGCAGGGCGGCGGCCGTCCAGGCGCGCTGCCGGGCCGTGCGCCCCGCGTACAGCCCCGCCAGGACGACGAGGGCGTACGGGACGATGCCGGTGCCCGTGTACGTGAGCGCGCGGGCCGCCGCCGTGACCGCGCCGGGGCGGTGGTCCACGGACCAGCGGTGCAGTCCCGTGTCGACGGCCGGCGGATAGGCCGGATCCCGTACGACCCACAGGGCCAGCAGGGCGAAGAGGACCGCCGCGGCCGGCGCCGTCCATCCGGCCAGGCGGGTGGCCCGGGCGCGCGTCACGCGCGGGCCGGGAGCGGTCGCGGCGTGCCGTGCTCCGGCCACCGGGCCGAGGCGTCCTCGCGCCGGGCCACGTGGGGTGCGTCAACGGTCATGCGGTGGAGCCTCTCGGAGGAGCCGGGCGGGGAACCGCCGGGCGGGCGCCCGGGCGACTGCGACGCGGCAGCCGGTCTACCGCACTGTAGACGATCGCGGGGTGAGGGCGGGGTGAACGGCCGGGCGGCCGCACGTCCGCCCGGCCGCCCGGCGCGGCGCCGCGCTCAGGCGGCGAGGACCCCGGTTCCGAGGAGGCCGAAGAGCAGGACGCCGACGGCGATCCGGTAGATGACGAAGGCGTTGAAGGAGTGCTTGGCGACGAACTTGAGCAGCCAGGCGATCGATGCGTAGGCGACGGCGAAGGACACCACCGTGCCGACGGCCAGCGGGAGGAGGTCCACGCCGGCGCCGACCGCGTCCTTGAGTTCGTACAGGCCCGCCCCGGTCAGGGCGGGGATGCCGAGGAAGAAGGAGAGGCGGGTGGCGGCGACGCGTTCGAGGTCGAGGATGAGGCCGGTCGAGATCGTGGCGCCGGAGCGGGAGAAGCCGGGGAAGAGCAGGGCCAGGATCTGCGAACAGCCCACCAGCATGGCGTCCTTGAGGCCGGTGTCGTCCTCGCCGCGCTTGTGACGGCCCATCTGGTCGGCCGCCCACATGAGTCCGCTGCCGACGATGAGGGAACCGGCCACCACCCACAGGGAGGCCAGTGTGCTCTCGATGAGCGGTTTGGCGGCGAGCCCCACGACCACGATCGGGATGGTGGCGTAGATGACCCACCAGGCGAACTTGTAGTCGTGGTGGTAGCGCTCCTCGCGGTTGGCGATGCCCCGCCCCCACGCCCTCAGGATCCGGGCGATGTCCTTGGAGAAGTAGACCAGGACCGCGGCGATGGCTCCGACCTGGATGACCGCGGTGAAGGCGACGACTGCCTTGTCGCCCACGGGGATCCCCATCAGCCCCTCGGTGATCTTCAGATGGCCGGTGGAGGAGACCGGCAGGAATTCGGTGACCCCTTCGACGATCCCGAGGACCGCTGCCTGCCCGATGCCGATGGTGCTCAATGCGTCCGTCCCTACGGTTGGGCCTATGGTCTACTCGTGTGTAGACGACGGGGGTGACTGTAGAGGATCGGCGGGCAGGCGCGCCACGGCCCGCGTTCGGCCTGCGTGGCGATGGCCGCCAGGGGCTGCCAAAATGGGAGGAACGGGAGGGAGTCGCGCGGTAGCGGCAGCAGCGGGGGAACGCAGGAAGCAGGGGAGTACCCATGTGCCGATGGCTCGCCTACTCGGGGACGGACATGTTGCTCGACACCATCCTCTACAAACCCGCCCATTCGCTGATCGACCAGAGCCTGCACTCCAAGCTGGGCGTGGAGACGACGAACGGAGACGGCTTCGGCATCGGCTGGTACTCGCAGGGCAACACAACCCCGGCCCTTCTGCGCGACGTCGGCCCGGCCTGGAACAACCGCAACCTGCGCGAGATGGCGGACCACGTCAGCTCCCCGCTGTTCTTCGCCCACATCCGGGCGTCGACCGGGACGGCCGTGCAGCAGTCCAACTGCCATCCCTTCCGGCACGGCCGTTGGATGTTCATGCACAACGGCGCCATCGACGGGTTCCACCTCATGCGCCGCGACCTCTGCCTCCTGGTCGACCCCGAGCTCTTCGTCCACATCGAGGGGACGACGGACTCCGAGGTGATGTTCCACCTCGCCCTCACCTACGGCCTGGACCAGGACCCGCCGGCCGCCGTGGCCCGCATGGCGGGCACCGTCGAGCGCGTGGGCCGCGAGCACGGCGTCGAGTTCCCGCTCCAGATGACCCTCGCCGTGACCGACGGCGTGAGCCTGTGGGCCTTCCGCTACTCCACCCGGCACGACTCGCGGTCGCTGTTCTACAGCAGCCGGGTGGACGCCCTGCGCAGGCTCCACCCCGACGTCGCGTTCCTGCGGGACATCTCCGAGGAGACCCGCCTCGTCGTCTCCGAACCCCTCGGTGACCTGCCCGGCGCGTGGAACGCCGTACCGGAGAGCAGCTACGGCGTGGTCCGCCCCGGGCAGGACGAGATGTACCCCTTCACACCGGAACTCGTCTGACGCACTGCGCGGAGGCCCGATGCGTCCCTACCCGCCGATCGCCGAGCACGGACTGATCGGGGACCTGCAGACCTGCGCGCTCGTCTCCTCCGAGGGAGTCCTGGACTGGTTCTGCTCCCCCCGCTTCGACTCGCCCAGCGTCTTCGCGGCCCTCCTCGACCACGAGCGCGGCGGCTACTTCGCCATCACCGCGGACGCGCCCGGCCCGGCCGGCGAAGGGACGGGACCGGAGGGCGGCGTGACCACCCGCCAGCTCTACCTGGCCGACACCGCCGTCCTCCTCACCCGGTTCCTCACCCCCGAGGGCGTGGGCGAGGTCGTCGACTTGATGCCCGTCCCCGGGGAGCCCACCGCCACCGACCGGCACGAAGTGGTGCGCTACATGCGCGTGGTACGGGGCACCGTGCGCTTCACGCTGCGGTGCCGGCCCCGCTTCGACTACGGCAGGGCGCCGCACGCGCTCACCCTGGAGGACGCGTCCGCCGCCCGCTTCGAGGGGCCGGACGTGACCGCGTACCTCCAGTCCGTGGGCGCGGTACGGCTGGTGGCCGACGGCCACGACGTGCGCGCGACGGTCACCCTCGACGCGGGCCAGAAGGCGGCCGTCCTGCTGACGGTCGCCGGCGCGGGGGGCGCGCCGCCCGCGCCGGCCGAACCGGCCGCCATGGCCGAGCGGTTCACCGCGACACGCCGCTTCTGGCAGGGCTGGATCGGCCGCTGCAGCTACCGCGGCCGCTGGCAGCAGATGGTCAACCGGTCCGCCATCACCCTCAAACTGCTCACCTACGCGCCCTCGGGCGGCCCGGTCGCCGCGGCCACCATGGGCCTGCCCGAGCAGGAGGGCGGCGAGCGCAACTGGGACTACCGCTACACCTGGGTGCGCGACGCCTCGCTGTCGGTGCGCGCCATGCGGGACCTCGGCTTCACCGACGAGGCCGACGCCTTCCGCGGCTGGCTCCAGCAACGGCTGCGCGACGGCGGCGCCCCGGGCGGCGAACCCCTCCAGATCATGTACCGCGTCGACGGGGACCCGTACCTGACCGAAGAGGTCCTCGACCACCTGGAGGGGTGGCGCCGCTCGGCCCCGGTGCGGGCCGGCAACGGCGCCGCGGACCAGCTCCAGCTGGACATCTACGGCGAGGCGGTCTACGCCCTCGCCCAGTCGGGCCGCACCAGCGACGTCGTCGGCTACGACGCCTGGAAACGCGCCGCCGGGCTCCTCGACTGGCTCAGCGACCACTGGGACCGCCCCGACGAGGGCATCTGGGAGACCCGCGGCGGCCGGAAGCACTTCACCTACAGCCGCCTCATGTGCTGGGTCGCCTTCGACCGCGGCATCCGGCAGGCCGTGGCCAACGCCCGCCCGGCGGACCTGCCCCGCTGGACCGCCGAGCGCGACGCCATCATGGAACAGATCATGACCCGCGGATGGAGCGCGGAGCGGCGGGCGTTCGTCCAGCACTACGACAGCACCGTCCTGGACGCCTCCCTGCTGCTGATGCCGCTCGTCGGCTTCATCGCCCCCAAGGACCCGCGCTGGCTCTCCACTCTGGACGCCATGGACGCCGAACTCGTCTCGGACAGCCTCGTCTACCGCTACGACCCCGAGGCCTCTCCCGACGGCCTGCAGGGCACCGAGGGCACGTTCTCCTTCTGCAGCTTCCTCTACGTGCACGCCCTGGCCCGGGCGGGACGGCTCGACCAGGCCCGCTACGCCTTGGACAAGATGCTGACGTACGCCAACCACGTCGGCCTGTTCGCCGAGGAGATCGGGCCCACCGGCGAACAACTGGGCAACTTCCCGCAGGCGTTCACCCACCTCGCCCTCGTCACCGCCGCCCTGGCGCTCGACGCCGCACTCGACGGCGCCGCCGGCCGCGCGGGGTGACGTGACGCCGTGACGCCGTGACGCCGTGGGGGCGGCGTCCGGCGGTCAGGGCCGCACGGAGCCCCGGCCGGAGACCGGGCCGCCGCGACGGCTCGCGCGGGCGGCGGCCGTGGGGGCCAGGGCCGCGCGCAGGGGCGGGACGAGGATGCGGCGGGCCTCGGACGGGGAGAGGGCGGCGGGGGTGGGGAGGGGGTTGAGGTAGCGGGTGTAGATGAGGCCGCCGAGGACCGTCACCACGGCGGTGGCGCGGGCGGTCGCGTCCCGGCCGCCGAGAAATTCAACGAGCCGCCCCAGCAGCTCGTGTTCGAGGTACTCGCGGAGCACCTCGGCGGCCTCCTCGCCCTGGGTGGAGAGCCGGCGGAAGCCGGTGTCCTCCCACAGGCCCGTCACCGCGTCGACCAGGCGCTCCGGGAGGGTGGCCGGATCGCCGCCGAGGACCTCGTCCACCGTCAGCGCGGTGGCGCAGTGGAACTGCATCACGTCCGCGAACAGGCCCTTCTTGGAGCCGAAGTGGTACGCGATCAGCGCCGGATCGACCCCGGCGGCCGTGGCCACCGCGCGCAGCGTCGTGCTCCGGTAGCCGTGCTCCAGGAACAGGGCGTGGGCCACCGGGACGATCGACTCGCGGATCGGCGGATTGCCGCGGGGGCGGCCTCGGGTGCGGGCGGGCGCGGGGGCGGCGGGGGCGGGCGCGGCGATATTCATCAGCGTTGAGCCTGCGTTCCGGGGCCGACACAGTCAAGGGCGTTCCGGCAACCACACGAAGGGATGACCCGACCTCATGCGCATCGCAGTCTTCGGCGCCAACGGACCGACCGGCCGCCACCTCACCGACCAGGCCCTCGCCGCCGGTCACCAGGTCGTCGCGGTGACCCGCCGCCCCGGCTCCCTGGCCCCGCGGCCCGGCCTCACCGTGGCCGCGGCCGACGCCACCGACCCGGTGGCCGTCGACGAGGCCGTCGAGGGGACGGACGCCGTCCTCTCCGCGCTGGGCGCGCGCTTCGCCAAGGAGCGCATCAGCACGTACTCGGCGAGCGCCACCGCCATCACCACGGCCATGGCCCGCCACGGCATCGGGCGGCTGCTCGTGGTCAGTTCCAGCATCGCCGACCCGCACTGGCGCCCCACCGGAGCCCACTTCTTCAACCACGTGCTCGACCCGCTGGTCAACCGGCGGCTCGGCCGCACCCTCCACGAGGACATGCGCCGCATGGAGGACGTGATCCGCCGGACCGGACTCGACTGGACCCTCGTCCGCCCCTCGGGCCTCTTCGAGCACCCGGCCGTCACGGACTACCACACCGCCGAGACGAGCGCCGACGGCGTCTTCACCGCCCGCACCGACCTCGCGGCGAGCATGCTGCGCGAGCTGGGTGAGCGGCGGTACGTCCGTACGGCCATGGGGGTCATCACCACCGAGGTGAAGCCGAACATCGCCAAGCTGATCTGGAACGAGGGCGTCAAGAAGAAATGACCCGGCCCGGCCCCTCGGCCCGCCGGCCCCCCTCGATCACCTCAGCCCGCAAGCCTTTCCTGCGCACCCCCGCACCCCCGCACCCCCGTATCGAAAGCGAAGTGATTCCACGTGCCCGTCGTGCCCGTCCTCGACTCCACCCTCCACTACCGCGAGTCCGGCGACCCCGACGGACTGCCCTTCGTCTTCCTCCACGGCAACCCCACCTCCTCCCACCTGTGGCGCAACGTCCTGCCCGGGGTGGCCGCCCCCGGCCGGCGCCTGCTGGCCCCCGACCTCATCGGGATGGGCGATTCGGGCAAACCCGACCTGGCCTACTCCTTCGACGACCACGCCCGCTACCTCGACGCCTGGTTCGACGCGCTGGGCCTGACCGAGGCCGTCCTCGTCGGGCACGACTGGGGCGGCGCGCTCGCCTTCGACCGGGCGGCCCGCCTGCCGGGCACCGTGCGCGGCCTCGCCTTCACGGAGACCATCGTCAAGCCGTTGGCCGGGGACGATTTCCCTCCCGCGGGGCGGGAGTTGTTCACCCTCCTGCGCACCCCCGGGGTGGGGGAGGAGATGGTCCTGGAGAAGTCCCTGTTCATCGAGGGGCTCCCCGGCACCCTCGCCACCCCGCTGGCCCCGGCCGACCTCGACGCCTACCGGCGCCCCTTCCCGACCCCGCACAGCCGCCGCCCCGTACTGGCCTGGACACGCATGATGCCGCTGGACGGGGAACCGGCCGATGTCGTGGCCCGCATCGAGCGCTACGACGCCTGGCTGGCCGCCGGCGCCGAGGTCCCGAAACTGCTGGCCGCGTTCGAACCGGGCCCGGGCGCGATGACCGACCCGGCGACGGTGGCCTGGTGCGAGCGGAACATCGCCGCCCTGGAGGTCTCCCACCACGGCCGAGCCGGCCACCACTCGCCGGAGGACCGCCCCGAGGAACTGGCCGCGGCAATCGACGCCTGGGCCACCCGCAACGGACTGACGCGCCGCTAGAGCCTGTTCCGACGCCGGCAGCGGAACGGCACCCGGGCGAGGACCCTCAGGCTCGGGGAGCCGACCGTGTCCGTGCACCGGTGTACTCCGACCGGGGGTTGTTCCGACGGTGTGCTGGTCGGTGCTGGTCCGGGGACGCAGCGGCCACCGGTGATCATCGGTGTGCGAAGACAGAAGATCAGACGATGGCCGCAGGTCACAGCGTAGATCCTGACCGTTGGCAGGACCTGATTGAGGTGTTGATGAGCCGCATCGCGGGGCGGTTCGCCCGGGTGGAACCGCGACGACATCCGCGGCTTCGTCACGAAACTCGCGCTCGCCGCCCGCATGATCGGCCGCGCTCCGGACGCCGGCGTCCGCGCGTCCTGGGTGGCCGGTGACGAGGTCTACGGAGGCGACCCGTTTCTGCGGACCGCACTGGAGGGACGTATCGAGCGGGACACTGACGTGGCCTGGAACTCTTCCTGCTGGAGGTCGGCCATCAGGCGACCGAGCTGGAGCCTTCGAGAATGAGGAACGCCTTCGCCCGGACCGTCTTGATCGCCTCGGCCAAGGACGGGGCGAGTGCGGCCAGGATGTCGACGGCCTCGCGCATGTAGCGGAAGACGGTCGCGATTCCGATGCCGAACCCGGCCGCGAGCTGGGCGTACGTGTCACCGCACCGCAGGTGGGCCAAGGCCGACACGGGCCTGACGTGCGGCGGGAAGCCGCCGCCACCGCGTGTCGATCCCTCCGCCGGGCGGTGAGTTGCTCGGCCAGGAATCGCAGAGTGCGAGTGGACAGATCGATGGAGGACGGGTGGACAAGCACGCGAAGCCCCTGGCGGACACGGGTGATCTTGGTCGAGATCCCATCTACCAGGAGCTGCGTCGCTGCGCAGAACTGCCCAACTCGCAGTCATTGCGGCCACTTGGAAACCGCTCGCTCTTGAGGGGCAACGTTGAGGGGGCACACCGCACCATCAGTCGACCTCAGGCGGAGCCTACGAGTCCTGCAGCTGCTGGAGCAGGTCAGCGTTGCCCTCCATCCGCAGCGAGCCGTTCGGGATGCGCATGTACATGAGAAGGGCCATCTCGCTCGCCGTGCCGTAGATGGCGGCGGTGGGCTTGCTCTCGGCGGCCTCCGCCGCAGTGAGGCGGGTGAAGCGGGAACCGGCGGCGTCCACCGTCTGGCGCCAAGAGCCGGCCCCAATTGCGTGGTAGTCCATGGTGGCGGGCTCGCCGGGCCACGGGATCGTAACGGTGCAGACAGTGGCGAGGAACTCCTCGATGGCGTCGACCGCCTCAGTCGCCGGCAGCTCCTGCGGGGTACCGGAGGCCAGCTGGGCGTCGTAGGTGTGGATCAGCGACTCCGCGACGCGGCGGCGGGCGACGGCAGCCACCGTGTGGGGCGAGGCCAGCGGCTCCCACCAGGCCCAGCAGCTGCGGTCCGAACCGGCTTCGCGCAGAGCGGTAATCAGCTGCTCCGTCGCGTCGGCCAGCCAGGGTATGAGGGCCTCGCGCTCCCTGGGCGCCGCCAGCCCGTCCTTGCTCGGCCGCTCGTCGCCCGGCGCGGTGTTCAGCACGATGTGGGCCCAGAAGCGGTCCCCCTCGCTGAGGTGGTTCGCCAGGTCGTACAACGTCCAGCCCGGACAGGACGGGACGTCGGAGTCGAGGCTGGGGGCCGCGGCGACGGCGGCGCGGAACGCGGCGGATCGCTCGTCAATCATCCGCAGCAGGGTGGGGAAGGAGAGATGTTCAGTCACGCAGACCTTGTATCACCAGGACCGGGAGTACGGCACTCGATATACGACGCGGGAGCGACAGGGGCAGTTCCTCGACCGTGACGTGAAGGCAGCCGTGCCGTGGCGCTGTTTCACCAGCACCCCACCCGGTGACAGGCGCGGCCCGAAAACTCCGTGGAACCGTCCGCCCCGTCTCGGCCATGATCGTCACGTGGCCACCTACCTTGAGTCCGAGCGCTTGACCCTGCGCCCCTTCGCCGCCACCGACGCGGACTTGCTCATCGAGCTGGACAGCGACCCGGCGGTGATGCGCTATCTGACCGGCGGCGCTCCGACTCCGCCGGAGGCGGTCCGCGATCTCGTCATCCCCAGCATCCTCTCCGGCTACGAGCGCTGGGACCACGACCTGGGCCTGTTCGCGGCGTACGAGAAGGATGGCGGCGCGTTCGTCGGCTGGTTCTGCCTGCGTCCGCTGCGCAGAGGACCGCGCGAGGAGGCCGAACTCGGCTACCGCCTGCGCCAGGCGGCCTGGGGCCGGGGCTATGCCACAGAGGCGTCGCAGGCGCTGCTGGCGAAGGGGTTCGCCGAGCTCGGCATGCGCATGGTCTGGGCCGACACGATGACCGTGAACCGCTCTTCGCGCATCGTCATGGAGAAGCTCGGGATGACGCTCGCGGAGAGCATCCCCACACCGGACGAAATGATGGCGGTCGAGGGTTCCGAGCACGGGGGCGTGCGGTACGTGATCACGAGAGAGCAGTGGGAGCGGCGAAAGGCGTAGGCCGCGCGAGGCACGGCGCTCGTGTGCGGCATCAGCTCGCGCGGCATCCGCGTCCCGTTCCGAGGACGCCGGCCCAAGCGATGCAAACGCCGACACAGCAGCAGTCACGCCAAAGTCCGCTGTCGGTCACGTGTCCGTCGTCATGACCGACACGCTCACCGCTCACACGCCGGCCTCGGGCGGAGCCGGGCTCTCGCGCGAGGATGCGTTGGACGCCGCCCGCGGCGCCTACGCCGCGCTCGTCGCGGACCGGAGCATCCTGCGTTTCCTCATGCACGTGAACCGTGCCGTCGGCGAGCAGCTGGTGGCCGAGGCCGTGCGCCGGTGCCATGCCAAGCAGGTCGACACCGTCCGGCGGCTGCCGGGCGACGACGGCGCCGGCATGCTCGACAACGTGGTCGCCGTGCTGGGCCTGGCCGATGTCGACGAGCCGTGGGCGCGCGTCCTCACCGCTCGATGATCCGGCGCCGGCAGTCCGGCGACGTAGGCCCCGCATCCCCGCGCAGGGGGCCGGGGCATAAAAATGCCCCGATTTACCCGCGTATGGAATCCGTGCAACGCAGAGTGACTCCTGTCACTTCCCGTTACGGAGGGGACATGGCTTCCGAACGACCGGGCAAGCGGGCACGAGCACCACCACCGCGGGGTCAGCCGCGGTGCCCGATCGGAGGTACAGCGCGTCGTGTCCGAGCAGCAGACCATCCACATCGCCGGAACCTGGCGTTCCGCGATATCCGGAGCCACCCGAGAGGTACTCGACCCCGCGGACGCGACGGTCCTCGCCGTCGTGGCCGAGGGCGGCACCGCGGACACCGACGCGGCCGTCAGCGCCGCCCGTGCGGCCTTCGAAGGCGGCGAATGGCCCCGGACCCCCGTCCTGGAACGGGCCGCGCTGCTGCGCCGCACCGCCGACCTGCTCCAGCGCGACCGCGAACGCATCGGGCTGCTGGAGAGCCGCGACGCGGGCAAGACCCTGGAAGAGGGCCGGGTGGACGTGGACTGCGTCGCCGACGCCTTCCGCTACTTCGCCGACCTCGTCGCCGGTGAGAGCGCGGGCCGCGTGGTCGACGCCGGTACCCCCGACGTGCACAGCGTCGTCGTCCACGAGCCCGTCGGCGTCTGCGCCCTGATCACCCCGTGGAACTACCCCCTCCTCCAGGCCTCCTGGAAGATCGCCCCCGCCCTCGCCGCGGGCAACACCTTCGTGCTCAAGCCCAGCGAGATCACCCCGCTGTCCACCGTGGCCCTCATCGGCCTCCTCGCGGAGGCCGGACTGCCCGCCGGCGTCGCGAACCTGGTCACCGGTCCCGGCGACCCCGTCGGCGCGCGCCTCTCCGCCCACCCCGACGTCGACCTCGTCTCCTTTACCGGCGGCCTCAGCAGCGGTACGAAGGTGATGCGCGCGGCGGCCGACTCCGTCAAGAAGGTCGCCCTCGAACTCGGCGGCAAGAACCCCAACGTCGTCTTCGCCGACGCCTGCGCCACCGACGAGGGCTTCGACACCGCCGTCGACCAGGCCCTCAACGCCGCTTTCATGCACAGCGGCCAGGTCTGCTCGGCCGGCTCCCGGCTCATCGTCGAGGAGAGCGTCGCCGAGCGCTTCGTCGCCGAACTCGCCCGCCGCGCCGACCGGATCCGCCTCGGCCGCGGCACCGACCCCGGCGTGGAGTGCGGACCGCTCGTCTCCGCCGCCCAGCGCGAACGCACCGAGGCGTACGTGGCCTCCGCGCTGGAGGAGGGGGCCGTGCTCCGCTCCGGGGGCGAACGCCCCGATGGACCGGGCTACTTCTACCGGCCGACCGTCCTGGACGGCTGCCACCGCGGGATGCGCGTCGTGCGCGAGGAGGTCTTCGGCCCGGTCCTGACCGTCGAGACCTTCCGTACCGAGGACGAGGCCGTCGCACTCGCCAACGACACCGAGTTCGGCCTCGCCGGCGCCGTCTGGACCTCCGACCCGGGCCGCGGCCGCCGCGTGGCCGGCCGGCTGCGCCACGGCACCGTCTGGATCAACGACTTCCACCCCTACCTCCCGCAGGCCGAGTGGGGCGGCTTCGGCAAGTCCGGCACCGGACGCGAACTGGGCCCCTCCGGCCTGGCCGAGTACCGCGAGACCAAGCACGTGTACCAGAACCTCGCCCCGCGCCCCGTGCGCTGGTTCGCGGGCTGAAGGAGGAGCAGAGCCATGACCACCCCCACACACCCCCGCGCCGAGCACGAACCCGGGCACGAGCACGACCGCGGGCCCGAGCACGAGTTCGCGTACGATTACGTCGTCGTCGGCGGCGGCACCGCCGGCTCGGTGATCGCCTCCCGCCTGACCGAGGACCCCGACGTCACCGTCGCCGTCATCGAGGGCGGCCCCAGCGACGTCGACCGCCCCGACGTGCTCACGCTGCGCCGCTGGATGGGCCTGCTCGGAGGCGAGCTCGACTACGACTACCCCACCACCGAGCAGCCCCGCGGCAACTCCCACATCCGCCACAGCCGCGCCCGCGTCCTGGGCGGCTGCTCCTCGCACAACACCCTCATCGCCTTCAAGCCCCTCCCGTCCGACTGGGACGAATGGGAGCGGGCGGGAGCCGAGGGCTGGCACGCCGCCGCCATGGACCCGTACTTCGACAAGCTCCTCAACAACATCGTCGCGGTCGACGAGAAGGACCGCAACGCCATCGCGCGCGACTTCGTCGATGCCGCGCAGCGCGCCCTGGGCGTCCCCCGCGTCGAGGGATTCAACCGCAAGCCCTTCCACGAGGGCGCCGGCTTCTTCGACCTCGCCTACCACCCCGAGGACAACAAGCGCTCCTCCGCCTCGGTCGCCTACCTGCACCCCGTCATGGACGAACGCCCCAACCTCCGGATCTTCCTGGAGACCTGGGCCCACCGCCTCGAACTCGACGGCGCCCGGGCCCGCGGCGTCCACGTCCGCGCCGCGGACGGCACCGAGTCCCTGATCACCGCACGCCGCGAGGTCCTGGTGTGCGCCGGCGCCGTCGACACCCCGCGCCTGCTCCTCCACTCGGGCATCGGCCCGCGCGCGGACCTGGAAGCCCTCGGCATACCCCCGGTGCACGACCTGCCCGGAGTCGGGGAGAACCTGCTCGACCACCCCGAGTCGGTGATCGTCTGGGAGACCGACGGGCCGATACCGGAGAACTCCGCGATGGACAGCGACGCGGGCCTGTTCGTCCGGCGCGACCCCCAGTCCCCGGGTCCCGACCTGATGTTCCACTTCTACCAGGTCCCCTTCACCGACAACCCCGAGCGCATCGGCTACGAACGCCCGGCGCACGGCGTGTCGATGACCCCGAACATCCCCAAGCCCCGCAGCCGCGGCCGCCTCTACCTGACCAGCGCGGACCCCGAGGTCAAACCGGCCCTGGACTTCCGCTACTTCACCGACGAGGACGACTACGACGGCCGCACCCTGGTGGACGGCATCAAGCTCGCCCGCGAGATCGCCGCGACCGAGCCGCTCGCCGGCTGGCTCAAGCGCGAGGTGTGCCCGGGCCCGGACATCACCGGCGACGAAGAGCTGAGCGCGTACGCCCGCTCCGTCGCGCACACCGTCTACCACCCGGCCGGCACCTGCCGGATGGGCGCCCAGGACGACCCCGGGGCCGTCGTCGGCCCGGACCTGAAGATCCGCGGTCTCGAAGGCATCCGCATCGCGGACGCCTCCGTCTTCCCGACGATGCCCGCGGTCAACCCGATGATCGGAGTCCTCATGGTCGGCGAGAAGGCAGCCGAACTGCTCATCCGGGAAGGCGGTGCCCGATGAACACCGCCCACACCGCCCACACCGCCCCGACCGCCCACACCGCCGGCTCGGCCCGCGCCGGCGCCGCGTCGGCGCCGCCCGTCTTCGCCGTCGACGGGCTCTGGAAGGTCTTCGGCCCCGAGAAGGCCGCCGCCAAGATCCCCGGCTCCGCCGACCTCGCCCGGCTGTCCGCCGCCGAACTGCGCGAGCGCACCGGCTGCACCGCCGCCGTCCGCGACGTCACCTTCGACGTCCGCAAGGGCGAGGTCTTCGTCGTGATGGGCCTGTCCGGCTCCGGCAAGTCCACCCTCGTACGCTGCCTCACCCGGCTCATCGAGCCCACCGCCGGAAGCCTGGCCATCGACGGCGAGGACGTCCTCGCCATGGACGCCACCCGGCTGCGCGCCCTGCGCCGCCACCGGGCCGCCATGGTCTTCCAGCACTTCGGCCTGCTCCCGCACCGCACCGTCCTCGACAACGTCGCGTACGGACTGGAGATCCAGGGCGTCGGCCGCGGCGACCGCCGCGACAAGGCCGCCGAACTCGTCGCCAAGGTCGGCCTCGAGGGACTGGAGGGCCGCCGCCCCGGTCAGCTCTCCGGAGGCCAGCAGCAGCGCGTGGGCCTGGCCCGCGCCCTCGCCGCCGACCCCGAAGTCCTCCTGTTCGACGAACCGTTCAGCGCGCTCGACCCCCTCATCCGCCGCGAGATGCAGGAAGAGGTCACCCGGCTCCACCACGAAGAGGGCCGCACCATGGTCTTCATCACCCACGACCTCTCCGAGGCCCTGCGCCTGGGCGACCGGATCGCCCTGATGCGCGACGGCCGGATCGTCCAGCTCGGCACGCCCGAGGAGATCGTCGGCTCGCCCGCCGACGACTACGTACGGGACTTCGTCCGTGACGTTCCGCGCGAACAGGTCCTCACCGTCCGCACCGCGATGCGTCCCGCGACCTCCGCCGAGGCCGGACAGGGCCCCGCGCTCAGCCCCGGCACCACCGTGGTCGAGGCCATCCAGGCCGTCGCCCGCACCGGCGGCCCCGCCCGCGTGGTCGACCACGGCCGCTGCCTGGGCGTCGTCGACGACGCGGGCCTGCTCGCCGTCGTGGCCGGACTCCCGGCCGCCACCGGACGGGGGGTGGCGGCGTGACCCGCCCCCTGCGTCCCCCGGTCCCCGTCCCCGGCGCCCGGAGGTGGTGCGCGTGACCACGACCCCGACCCACACCCCGCCCGGCACCCGCCCCGCGCCCCCGGCCCGCTCCGCCGCCGCCCCTCCGGACGCCCCGCAGTCCTCCGGACGGCCCACCGGCCCGCGCACCCCCGAGGACGGCGCCGCCGCGCACGACCGCCCCCGCACCACCGGGCCCGGCAGGTCCGCCCGCCGCGCCCTGCTCCTCCCCATGGGCATCGCGCTCGCCCTGCTGATCCCGCTCGCCGTGGCCTTCCCGGGCGCCGGCAGCTGGCCCGCGGCCCTGGCCGTCGACCTGTCCGGCCCGCTCGGCCGCACCGGAGACTGGATCATCGACCACCGCGACAGCCACCCGCTGTTCCTCTACTTCTTCGGCCACGTCAGCAACGCCGTCGTGGTGTCCGTCCGCGCCGTGTACGTGCTCCTCCTCGCGGCCGGCTGGACCGGGGTCACCGCCCTGGCCGCCCTCGTCGCCTGGCGCCTCGCGGGCATCCGCCTCGCCCTGACCTGCGCCGCCGCCTTCGCCGCCTGCGGAGTGCTCGGCATGTGGGTGCCGACCATGCAGACCCTCGCGCTGATGGCCGTCGCCGTCGCCGCCTCGGTCGTGCTCGGCGCCCTGCTCGGCCTCGCCGCGGGGCTCTCCCCGCGCGCCGACCGCGTCCTGCGCCCCGTACTCGACACCATGCAGATCCTGCCCGCCTTCGCGTACCTGCTGCCGATGGTGCTGGTCTTCGGCATCGGCGTACCCGCCGCCGTCCTCGCCACCGTCATCTACGCGGCCCCGCCCATGGCCCGCCTCACCGCCCTCGGCCTGCGCGAGGCGGACGCCGGGGTCATGGAGGCCGCCGCCTCCCTCGGCGCCACCGGACGCCAGCGGCTGCTGACCGCCCGCCTCCCGCTCGCCCGCCGCCGGCTCCTGCTCGGCGTCAACCAGGCCATCATGACCGGCCTGTCCATGGCCGTCATCGCCTCCGTGATCGGCGCGGGCGGCCTCGGCGACCGGGTCTACCAGGCCCTCGCCTCCGTCGACGTCGGCGCCGCCCTGGCCGCCGGCATCCCGATCGTGCTGCTCGCCGTCGTGCTGGACCGCACCGCCGACGCCGCCGGCCGCCGCATCGGCGCCGACCCCGTCCCCGCCCACCGGCAGCACCTGCTGCGCCGGGTGTTCGCCGGCTGGTACGGACGCCTGCTGACCCTCCTCGCGGCCGTGGCCGCCGCCGTCGCCGGCCGCATGGCCGCAAGCTCCGTATGGCCCGAGTCCTGGACCGTCTCCCTGGCCGCCCCGGTCAACTCCGCCGTCGCCTGGATGACCGACCACCTCTACTCCGGCGTCCCCGTGGTCGGCGGCACCGCCGACTGGGCCGCCCGCTTCACCGGCTGGATCCTCGACCCGCTGCGCAGCGGACTCCAGGCCGCCCCCTGGTGGCTGCTCCTCCTCGTGGCCTGCGCCCTCGGCCTCCTCGCGGGCACCTGGCGCACCGCCCTGACCGCCGTCCTCGCGCTCGCCGCCATCGGTGTGCTCGGCGTGTGGGAACCCTCCCTGGACACGCTCTCCCAGGTGCTCGCCGCCGTCGCGGTCACGCTCGTGCTCGGCTTCGCCATCGGGATCGGAGCCGCCCGCAGCGCCCGCGCCGAACGGCTGCTGCGGCCCGTCCTGGACGTGTGCCAGACCCTGCCGCAGTTCGTCTACCTGATCCCCGTGGTCGCCCTGTTCGGCGTCGGCCGCGCACCCGCCGCCGCGGCCGCCGTCGTGTACGCGCTCCCGGCCGTGGTCCGGATCACCGTCCAGGGCCTGCGCGAGGTCGACCCCACCGTCGTGGAGTCCGCCCGCTCGCTCGGCGCGACCCGCTCGCAGCTCCTGCGGCAGGTCCAGCTGCCCCTGGCCCGGCCCGCGCTGCTGCTGGCCGTCAACCAGGCCGTGGTCCTCGTACTCGCCGTCGTGATCATCGGCGGCCTGGTCGGCGGCGGCGCGCTCGGCTACGACGTCGTCCTCGGCCTCGCCCAGGGCGACCTGGCCACCGGTCTGGTGGCCGGCGCCGCGATCGTCTGCCTCGGCCTGCTGCTCGACCGCGTCACCCAGCCCGCGAAGGAGGCCTGACATGCCGCGCACCATCCCCCGGCACGCCCTGGCCGCGCTCGCCGCCGCCACCTCCCTGGCCGTCCTCACCGGCTGCGGGGCCGCCGACATGACCCGCCAGGCCTCCCCGTACGCCGACGCCCGGGGAGCGAAGACCGTCACCCTCTCCGTCCAGTCGTGGGTCGGCGCCCAGGCCAACACCGCCGTGGCCTCCTACCTCCTGGAACACGAGCTGGGCTACCGCGTGGACACCGTCCAGGTCGACGAGGTCCCCGCCTGGGACGCCCTCAGCCAGGGCCGCGTCGACGCGATCCTGGAGGACTGGGGCCACCCCGAGCAGGAGAAACGGTACGTCGAGGGCAAGAAGACCATCACCCCCGGCGGAGAGCTCGGGGTGACCGGGCACATCGGCTGGTTCGTCCCCACCTACTTCGCCGAGGCCCACCCCGACGTCACCGACTGGAAGAACCTCGACAAGTACGCCGACCAGCTGCGCACCCCCGAGAGCCGCGGCAAGGGCCAGCTGATGGACGGCTCCCCGTCCTACGTCACGAACGACAAGGCCCTCGTCAAGAACCTGGGCCTGGACTACGAGGTGGTCTTCGCCGGCTCCGAGGCCGCCCAGATCACCCAGATCAAGCAGTTCGCCAAGGAGCACAAGCCCTTCCTGACGTACTGGTACGAGCCCCAGTGGCTCTTCGAGCGCGTCCCGATGACCGAGGTCAAGCTCCCCGAGTACACCGAGGGCTGCGCGGACGACCCGCAGAAGGTGGCCTGCGCCTACCCGCACACCCCCCTGCGGAAGTTCCTGAACACCCGCTTCGCGGACTCGGGCGGCAAGGCGGCCGCCTTCCTGAAGAAGTTCCACTGGACCAAGGCCCAGCAGAACGAGGTTTCCCTCATGATCGCCGAGGAGAAGCTGTCACCGCAGCAGGCGGCGAAGAAGTGGGCCGACCGCAACGAACAGGTCTGGAAGCCCTGGCTCCAGTGACCGCCCCGCTGTCCTCTGTCATCGGATCGTGCTCCTTGGCCATCGGAGCGTGACGACTACCGGTTTCCTGGCATCTGCCTGCCAGGTCATCTGCGTGGTCCAGCACGTTTCGGGCGTCGGGTGGCCGGCCACCCGGCCCGGTGGTCTGACCCGCGTCCCGCTGCGCATCGCCCACGCGACTGCCCCCGCCCGGTCCAGAGGGGCGGGGGCAGTCCGTCTCCGTGCGCCGAACCATTACCTTGAACTCCGGCGGGAACCACAAGTGACTGTCAGCGCAGAGGAGTTGGGTCAATGGCGACAGATCCGACGGATACGGCGTCCGTCAGCGGGGTCGGGTTCGGGGACTACTACCGGGCGCATGCGGGGCCGCTCGTCGCTCTGTCGCTGCTGCGGGGCGTGGACCTGGTGGAGGCGGCGCGACTCGCCCAGGACTCGATGACGGTGGCCCGGCGGTGGATGGACCTGTCGGGCGCGAACGCGGCCGGGGCCGCGAAGGACACCAGGACCCCCGTGGTCACCACGCAGGCGCTGCGGGCCTGGACGTGCCGGATGGCCGTCGGCGGCGGCTGCGGGGTGCTCCGCCCCGCGCACGGGACGGTGCCGGCTCTCCTGGGGAAGGGCAGCACCGACGCCCTGGTGCAGGACCGGACGACGGTGGCGCTCGCCCCGCTGAGAGAGTTGAACGAGCGTCAGCTCAACGTCACCGCGTTCCGGTTGGCCGGCTGTGCTCCGGGAGCGATCGGGTACGAGCTGGGCCTGTCGATGCCGAAGGTGCACCGCACCCTGCGCCACGTCGGCAAGCTGCTCGGAGTGGGGACGGGGGCACGGCAGGCCGGAGGTGCCGAGGCGCCGGGGGAGGCCGATGGGTCTGGCCCGGCCGAGGCGGTCGCGGAGGCAGACGTCAGGTTCGCGGCGCTGCTCGGGGAGCTGGCCGCCGCGCTGGATCCCGTACTCGACCTGCGGGCCGGGCTGGACGAGGTGAGCGGCTCCATCGGTGCGGACGGGGCCACCGCTCGCCGCGGCCCCGTACCGCCGCTGTGGAACCTCGGCTCCTCGCTCCCCGTGCCGCCCTTCGGGGTACCCGTGCCGCACTCGTTCGCCGAGCCCGCGCCGTCCGGAGTACGGGCGTACGCGGCCGGCCTCGCCCGGTGCGACGTACAGGCCCGCGAGGCCGCGCTCGGCGGTTTTCCCGCGGCCGAACTGGCGGCCGTACGGCTCGGAGCGGTGCTCGCCCTTCAGGTGGAGCGATTCCGGCGGGAGGCCGAGAGGTCCGGGACCCGGGCCACCAGGGACGACGAGTTCCGCAGGGAGGACGCCCGGGCGTTCGCGGTCGCACTGGCCCAGGACGCCGCGCTCGCCGCGCCGATGTTCGACGCGGTGAAGGACCTCGACGTCCCGCGCCGCGTCGGCTTCCTGGCGTCGGGTCTCGCCGATGACGACCCCTGGACGAACGAGGTGTCCTACGACGGGATCGAAGCCTCCCTCGCCCTGGCCCAGTTCCGGCGCGCGGCGCTGCGGGCGGCGCTGCGCGCGTCGCACCGGCCCGGTGCGGACACCTCCCCCCGGTCCGGCGGCCCGCTCGCCGAGGCCCTCACGCAGTCCCTGAGCGACACCCATCGGATGATCCACCAGCTCGACCGGCTGAACGGCGACCTCTCGCGTGCCGAGTCGACCCTGCCGGACGGCTACTACGTCGACATGACCCGGGACTTCGACCTCCACCAGAGCTTTCACGCGGACCTGGCCCTCGGCATCGACGCCGTCCGGGAGGCCCTGTCACGGCCCTAGCCCGGGGATCTCGCCGAGCTTGCGTGCTCGGTAGGCGGCCTGTCGGCAGGCATGCGAGCACCACCGTCGGGCTGCTGAGGCCGAGTCCACGGGGGGGGGGGGGGGGGGGGCGCCGAAGCCGGACCCCCGGCCGCACCACCCGCCGCCGGCCCGTACCCCTCGCACTCTCCCCGCCCCGCGGGCGCACCCGCGGGCCACCTCCCCACCGTCACCCCGACGGCCTGACGGCGGCAGGTGTTCACCCGCCGTCCCGGCCGTCCTGGCCGCGCCCGTGGCGGGGGAGGATACCGTGACGTGGCTGTGCTGTCGGGAGCGCAGCCCGGCTGTCGGGCGTTGGACCGTGCAAGCGGCGGTCGCGCCGGGCACACCGCAGCACCCGAGGGATGAGGAGGACCGATGAGCACGGCCGACGAGGGACGGCAGTGGCCGGACGAGGCCAGTCTCGACAACGCGAGGGCGACGCTGTTGCAGCTCCTCGCACGGGCGGGGGTCCCTTCCGGTGACGCACGGGAGCTGATCGGGCTCGTGGAGGCGGGCGCGCTCGCCCTCGCGCACGAGGAGCTGAGCGCCGCCGGCCGCACCGCGCCCGGGGACAAGGGCGAGGAGTACGAGACGGGCTGGCTCGACGGCGCCGGGGACGTCCTCGAAGGGCTCGGCGACGTCGCCGAGCGGACCCTGCTCCTGGTCGTGGGCCCGGACGGACCGCAGCGCACGCCGGGGGAGCGGCCGCGCGCCGGGCGGGTGGAGGTGGAGCAGACCCGGGTGGCGCTCACCCCCCTGTACCTGTCGTTCACCACGGTCTCGGAGCTGGATCCGGAGGTGACCGAGGAGGTGCTCGTCGCCGTCCTCGGCACGATGACCCTCCGCCAGCGGGCCGGGTACGCCGGCCGGCTGACCCGGTTCGCCGCAACCCACCGGGCCCGGCTGGAAGGCCTGTTCGCGGAGTTCGGGCCGGGCAGCGCCATCGCGGTGCACGGCCGCTATTCGCTCCTCCACTCCGCCACCAGCATCGCCGTCCTGGAACGCCTCGCCGCCGCGCCGCAGGAGCTGCGCCAGGAGTGGGACGCCGCGGAACTGCCGCCCGCGTGGTTGGACGGCCTGACTGCCGCCTGGACCGCCCGGGGCTGACCCCGCCGCCCGGGCGCGGCAGGCGGCGGCGCGCGCCCCGCCCGGGAGCCCGCCCCCGCGGCTGCCGTGGGACGATCGGCGGACGTCCTGCCCGCACCTGTCACGAGGAGTCGTCGATGGCCGTTCGCCGGGTCGTACCGAACATCGCGTCGGAGGCCTTGGAGGAGGACCGGGCGTTCTACGGCCTGCTGGGGTTCGAGGAAGTCATGAACCACGGCTGGATCATGACGCTGGCCTCTCCCTCCCGGCCCACCGCGCAGATCAGCTTCATGACGGCCGACAAGACCGCGCCCGTCATGCCCGACATGAGCGTCGAAGTCGACGACGTGGACGCCGCCTACGCGGCCGTGCTGGAGAGCGGGGCGGAGATCCTGCATCCCCTCCAGGACGAGGAGTGGGGAGTGCGCCGGTTCTTCGTCCGGGACCCGAACGGCCGCGTGGTCAACGTACTCGGCCACCGCCAGGGGGCGTCCGGCGGATGATGGCCGGCCTGCTGCGGCCCGCTGCCGCCTTGCCCCATGGCGTCCACCGTGGCACCGTGCCGGACCGTGCGGTCAGAGACCGGCCGCGCCGTGGTGGTCCCGCTCCCGGACGTCGCCCCGGACGAGGGCGTGCAGGTGCTCGTCGTGCCAGCCGTCCGCGTGCAGCAGCGCGCTGCGCATGGTGCCTTCGAGCGAGTAGCCGGCCTTCGCGGCGACACGGCAGGACGCCGGGTTGGCCACCGAGTGGCACAGGCGCAGGCGGTGCAGGCCGAGTTCGTCCAGGGCCCACGCGGTGACGCGCCGCGTCGCCTCGACCACCACACCGCCGCCGCGCGCCGCCGGAAGGATCCAGTAGACGATCTCCGCACTGCCGCCGGCCAGGTCGATGTCGCCCCAGCCGATCAGGCCCACCGCCTCCTCGCCGGGGCGGGCGATGGCCCAGATCGCGCTCGCCTCGGCCCCCAGCGCTCGCGCATGCCCTCGATCCGCCGGCGTGCGTCCTGCGCCGTCTCCACCAGCAGCCGGTTCCACTGACGGATCGCGGGGTCCTGGGCGGCTGCCAGCAGGGCGCCGGCGTCGGAGAGCCGCCACGGCCGCAGCTCCAGGCCGCCCGGCAGGCCCAGTACCGGTTGTTCCATCGCGGCCATCCGGCCCGCCTCGACGACCGCCGGTATGCGTGCATTGTTGATCATCGCGGCATCTTCCCACAGCCCCCGGTGACCCCCCGGATCAATCGAGTGTGCGTTCGCCCGCTGCGCCCCTAGAGTGTGGGCTTCGCCAGGGGAGGGGAAACGATGCAGGCCAAACACATCAGACCGGTGGCCTACACGGCCGTGTGGGCAGCCATCGCGGCGGCGGCCGTCGCGTTCGGACCGGGCCTGATCCCGGACCGGGAGCCCGAGCGCGAGCCGGAACCGCAGGCGTACGCGGCGATCACGGACCTTCCCGAGGTGCTGATGCCCGACGGCACGACGATCGCGGTGGGGGACCCGGACGCCGAGACGGTCGTCCGCCTCTTCGAGGACCCGCGGTGCCCGGTCGTCGCGGACTTCGAGGCGAGCGGGGCCAGGGCGATCAGCGCGCACACGCTCCGGCACCGCACGCGCACGGAGTACACCTTGGCGTCCTTCAAGGACGACCGGCTCGGCGGAGACGGCTCGAAGCGGGCCGTCAACGCCCTGCGCGCCGCCCTGGACGCGCAGCGGTTCACCGAGTTCCACTCCGTCCTGATGGCGCACCAGGCCGAGGTCGAGGCGTCCGGCGGATACACCACGGAGCGTCTGCTGGCCCTCGCCGCCCTGGTGCCGGGCCTGCGCGGCGAGTCCTTCGACTCCGCGGTGTCCACCATGAAGTACAGCGCGTTCGTGACGGCCTCGCAGGCGGCCTACCAGGAGGCGGGCGACGACCCGGTGGGCCCGGGCACCCCCGCCTTCGCCATCAACCGCGTCCTGCTGGGCAGTGAGGAGTTCGACGACTTCTTCGACGAGGGCAGCACCGCGAAGGTGCTGAGCGTGGTCGAGAAGACGCCGGAGGCCCTGTCGCGGAGGGCCCGCTAGGACGGTCGGCGCAGGGGCCGGGGCGCCTCCCACACCGGCTCCGGCACCAGTCGGCCGCGGCGACGTCCGTCCGCCGTGTCCGGCGGCGGGCCACCCTCCCCCACACGGTGCCCGGGAGACAGCAACTCCCGGAACACCCGGGCCGAGTCCGGGTTCTCCTCGCACTGCCACACGCCGTGCGGGCAGTAGTCGGTGATGCTGTGGTAGACCGGCCGGTGCTCGTCGATCCAGGCCAGCATGCGCCGCACGTACTCCGGATTGTCGCCGTTGCGGAACAGGCCCCATTCGGGGTACGAGATCCGCTTGCCGTGCGCCTCGGCGAAGTCGACCTGCTGCTGGAGCCCGTAGGGCTGGGTGACCTGCTCGTCGAAGGTGTCGCCGGGCGGCTGGTCGTAGCTGTCCGTCCCGATGATGTCGACCACGTCGTCGCCGGGGTAGCACTTGGTCCACGCGATGGCGTCACCCCCGCGGTTGGGGGCGAAGTCGAAACGCAGCCGCTGCCCCTTCACGGAGCGCATGGCGGCCACGATGCGCCGCCAGTACCTCTTCCAGTTCTCGGGGTCGGGCCGGCAGCGGTGCGTGTAGTTGAAACCGTTCATCTCCCAGCCCAGCACGAGCACCGTGTCCGGCACCCCGAGGCCGACCAGGCGTTCGGCCAGCCGCCGGAAGTGCTGGTCGTACTCCCCGCGCGCGCCGGCGCGCAGCAGCTCGGCGACCCGGCCGTCCGGCACGCCGGACTCGTTGTGCTGCACCATCGGCACGTTCAGGACGAACAGCCGGTCGGCCCCGGCCCTGCGCCACCGCGCCCAGCTCCGCAGGGAATCGGGCGCCCCCTCGATGTTCGCCCAGGTGTCGCCGGGCAGGTACGTGTGCCCGGCGCGCAGCTCGGCGCCCCCGAGCCAGTCCGAGAGCTCCCGCATCCTCTCGACCCCGGGGGAGCCGTAGTGGAGGTAGGCGCCCACCGCGACGTCGGTCCCGGTGTCACGACCGGGCCCCCGGTGCGGGGGCGGGGCGTGCACGCCTCCGGTGACGAGCAGGCAGACGGCGAGCGCGCTCGTGCAGGCGCCCGCCAGCCAACGGCCCCGATGGGACATGACGCCTCCACGAGCTTCGTGAGCCGATGCATCAGGCTGCGACGGTAGGCAGGTGATCCGCTCCCCGGCCCGTCCGGTGCCCCGATGATGGGCCATTCGCGGCGCCGGACCCCTCGGCATTACCCGATCGGGTGAACGGGCGCATGGGGGTGCGGCCACCTCGCGGTCGGGGCGGCCGCACCCCACCCGTCACAGGCCGCGCGTCAGCCGGTCGGTGAGCAGCCGGGTGAAGCGGGCCGGGTCGGGCAGGTCACCGCCCTCGGCGAGGAGGGCGCTGCCGTACACGAGCTCGGCGATCTCCGGCAGCGCGGGATCGTCGGCGTTCGCCGCGTGCGCCGAGCGCAGGGCGCTGATCAGCGGGTGCGCCGGGTTCAGCTCCAGGATCCGCTTGACCGGCGGCATCTCCTGCCCCATCGCCCGGTACATCTTCTCCAGCGTCGGAGTCATGTCGTGGGCGTCGCCGACGATGCACGCCGCCGAGGTCGTCAGCCGCGACGAGAGCCGGACCTCTTTGACCTGGTCGGACAGGGAGCTGGTCAGCCAGGGCAGCAGCGCGGCGAACTCCTCGTCGCGCCGCGCCTCGGCCTCGGCGTCCCCGTCGCCGTCGGCGGCGTCACCGAGGTCGACCTGCCCCTTGGCGATGGACTGCAGACGGTGGCCGTCGAAGGCGGGGACCTGGTCGGCCCAGACCTCGTCGACGGGGTCCGTGAGGATCAGGACCTCGTACCCCTTGGCCGCGAACGCCTCCATGTGCGGGGAGTTCTCCACCATGGCGCGGGTCTCGCCGGTCAGGTAGTAGATCGCGTCCTGGCCCTCCCGCATCCGCTCGACGTACTCGCGCAGGCTGGTCTTCTTCGCCTTGTCGTGCGTGGAGTCCGCCGACACCAGCTCCAGCAGGGCCTCGGTGTTGTCGGTGTCCTCCAGCAGGCCCTCCTTCAGCACCCGGCCGAACTGGTCCCACAGCTTCGCGTACCGCTCGGCGTCCTTCGTCCGTACGCTCTTGAGCGCGCCGAGGACCTTCTTGACCAGGCGCCGGCGCACGCTGCGGATCTGCCGGTCCTGCTGGAGGATCTCGCGGGAGATGTTCAGGGACAGGTCGTGCGCGTCCACCACCCCCTTGACGAAGCGCAGGTAGTTCGGCATCAGCGCTTCGCAGTCGTCCATGATGAACACGCGCTTGACGTACAGCTGCACGCCGCTCTTGCTCTCGCGGGAGAACAGGTCGAACGGGGCCTGCGAGGGGATGAACAGCAGCGCCTCGTACTCGAAGTTGCCCTCGGCGCGCATGTGGATGGTCTCGGCCGGATCGAGCCAGTCGTGGCTGATCTGCCGGTAGAACTCGTTGTACTCGGCCTCGGTCACCTCGCTGCGCGGCCGGGCCCACAGCGCCTTCATCGAGTTGAGGGTCTCGACCTCGCGCGTGGTGACGTCCTCGGCGTCGGATTCCGTGTCGGAGCCGGACTCGGAGCCGGTGCCGGCACCGCCGGTGGTCCGCTCGACGGCCATGCGGATCGGCCACCTGATGAAGTCCGAGTACTGCTTGACGATCTGACGGATCTTCCGCTCGGCCAGGTAGTCGGCCAGTCCGTCCTCGCTGTCGACGGGCTTGAGGTGCAGGGTCACCGAGGTTCCCACGGGCAGGCCGTCGACGGCCTGGATCTCGTAGGTGCCCTCGCCGTCCGACTCCCACTGCGTTCCCGAGGCGGTGCCGGCCCGCCGGGTGCGCAGCGTGACCTTGTCGGCCACCATGAACGCCGAGTAGAAGCCGACGCCGAACTGCCCGATCAGGTGCTGCGCCGCGGCGGCGTCCTCGGCCTCCTTGATCTTCTGCAGCAGGCCGGCGGTCCCGGACTTGGCGATCGTGCCGATCAGCTCCACGAGCTCGTCCCGGCTCATGCCGATGCCGTTGTCGCGGACGGTCAGCGTACGGGCGTCCCTGTCGGCCTCCAGCACGATGTGCAGGTCCGAGGTGTCGGCTCCGAGGTCCGGGTCGGTGAGCGACTCCAGCCGCAGCTTGTCCAGGGCGTCGGAGGCGTTCGAGATCAGCTCGCGGAGGAAGATGTCCTTGTTCGAGTAGATCGAGTGGATCACCAACCGGAGCAACTGACGGGTCTCGGCCTGAAATTCCAGCGTCTCGACACTGCTGACCACTCTTATGGCTCCTTAGCTATCGGGTGAAAATGCATGATAAACGGGCCCCGCCCGCCCGTGGGCCGGATCAGCTGTGGGCGAGCGGAGCCGGCCGGCGCACGGCCCCCGAATGCCGTCACCCTGGTGGGATACCGGCCCGAGGCGGGGTAGGCGTCGTGCATGAACACACATGCCTTCGACCCCTCGCCGCAGGCCCGGAAGACGTCGGCACTGGACACGGCGGCGTCCTGGTGGCTGACCTCCCTCGACCGTCTCGAACGGACCACGGCGGCCGATCCGGCCATCCGGGTCCTGCAGCGGACGATCCGCGCCCTTCCGCTGGGCCGGGCACGCGAACTGCTGCGCGGCAGGCCGCTCGGCCATCCGGTCCACCCCGTACTCGTCCAGGTGCCGATCGGCTGCTGGCTGTCGGCCGCGGTGCTGGACGCCGTACCGGGGGCGCAGCACGCGGCCACCACCCTCACGGCCGTCGGACTGGTGGGCGTCGCCCCGGCCGCGGTCGCGGGCTGGGCCGACTGGGCGGACCTCCCGCCCGAGCAGGCCCGGGTCGGACTGGCCCACGCGGCCACCAACGCCGTGGCGGTGACCTGCTACGCGATGTCCCTGGGGGCGCGTCTGTGCGGCCGGTCCGTACGGGGCCGCCTGTGGTCGGCGGCGGGCCTGACGGCGGTCGCCGTGTCGGGCGCCCTCGGCGGTCACGTCGCGTACCGGCAGGCCGTCGGAGCGGACGCCGTACCCCTTTGACCGGCCCGGAGCGGGCGGCTGACCGGCCCGGAGGGGGCGGCGCGCGCATCATCCGGCCGTGACGGGCCAAACGTCCATCATGAAGAGACGATGCGGTTCAGCCGCACGCGGCGCGCGGCCCCTGCCGCTCCTGCTCCTGCCGGTACAGGCGGCCCTGATGGCCGGCCTGGGATGGCTGGTCACCGGACCCGCAGCCCACCACTGGCCGCTGTCGGGGGAGCCGGGCGCGGAACGGGCACTGGCGGACCACCGCTCCGCCCCGGCGACCGGGATCTCGGGCTGGTTCTCCGTACTCGCCGGGACCGAGGCCGTCATCGGGGTGGCGCTCCTCTGCGTCGTCGCCCTGGTCCTGCTGCCCGGGGCCGCCCGCCGCGCGGACGCGCTGTTCCTGGGGGCTTCGGTGGCCGCCCAGTCGGCGGTGTTCCTGGTCGTGACCGCGCTGGTGGCCCGTCCCCGCCCCGCCGTGCCCCGGCTGGACGGGGCGCCTCCGACATCGAGCTTCCCCTCCGGGCACGTCGGCGCCTCGCTCGCCCTCTACGGCGGCCTGGCCGTACTGGCCTTCCTGCGGATGCGCGGCCCCTGGAGGCACGCCGTCGCCGGAGTGCTGCTGCTGATCCCGCTGGCCGTCGGCATGTCCCGGATGTACCGCGGCATGCACCACCCCAGCGACGTCGCGGGCGGGCTGCTCAACGGCGCCCTGACCCTGCTCATCGTGGGATGGGCCTTCCTGACCGGGCGCCGGACCGGAACGGAGCCGGAGCCGGGGTCGGAGCCGGAGTCCGGGTCCGCGCCCGGGCCGCGATCCGCGCCGGAAGCTCCGCCCGCCCTCGCCGGTGGCACCGTCCTCGTCGTGCGCCATCCCCTGAACTGCCCGGACCGGCTCGCCGACCGGGTGCGCGCTGCCCTGCACGCCCGGGGCCACCGGGATCAGCAGTGGCTCCTGACCTCCGCCGAACGCCCCAGCGCGGACCTGGCCGAGCGGGCCGCCGCCGGTGACCCCGCCCTCGTGGTGGTCTGCGGAGGCGACGGCACGGTGCGCGCCTGCGCCGACGTCCTGGCCGGTACCGGGATCGCGATGGTGCTCGCCCCCTGCGGCACCGGGAACCTGCTGGCCCGGAACCTCGGCCTCCCCCTGGACCCGGTCGGCGCCCTCACCGAGTCCCTGGCCGGCGACAGCTTCGGGATCGACGTCGGCCGGATCCGGGGCGACGGCCTCCCGCCGACGCGGTTCACCGTCATGGCCGGGGCCGGTTTCGACGCCGCCATGGTCCGCGACGCCTCGCCGCGGCTGAAATCCCGCATGGGCTGGGCCGCGTACGTCCTGTCCGCCGTGCGCCACCTCGGCGACCCGGGCGTGCGGCTGACGCTCCGGATCGACGGAGGACGCCCGCGCCGGCGCCGGGCCCGCATGGTGGTCATCGGGAACGTCGGCGCCCTCCAGGGCGGCCTGCCGCTGCTGCCGGGGGCCCGGCCGGACAGCGGACGCCTGGAGGTGGTGCTGTTCGACCCCCGAGGCCCCTTCGGCTGGTTCACGACCGCCGGACACCTGGCCCTGCGCCTCCTGCGTCCCGGCGCCCCCACGCCCCCGGGACGCACCGCGGCCGGGGGAGCACTGGAGTACTTCAGCGCCACCCGCGTCGACGTGCGGTGCGCCGTGCCGCAGCCGCGCGAGCTCGACGGGGACGCCGTGGCCGACGGCGCCGGGTTCACCGCCGAGATCGAACCGGGGGCCCTGCGGATGTACCTCCCGGGGGCCCCCGGCGCCCCGGCCCGTCCGGCGGTTCCGCGGGGACGGCGCGAGCAGGCGGGGCGGACCGGGCGGACCGGGCAGACCCTGCGGACCGGGCGGACCGAAGAGGAGGGGAGTGGGGATGGGCACCGCGAAGCGGGTACCGCAACAGCACGACGTGGACGGTGAGGAACTGTCCGCCGACGAGGCCTGGACCGCACTGCGCCGCTACGGCGGCTGGAGCCTGGCGCGCGACTCCTTCGTCCGCTTCCGCTACGCGGACGGCTTCAGCCACGCCCGCGCCCTCGGCCTCCAGACGGTGCTGTCCCTCGTCCCGCTGGCCATCGCGGCCGTCGGCCTGTCCGGCGTCCTGCACACCGAGGACATCGGCCGCATCGCCGAACTGACGATCCGCGGGCTCAGCAGCGGCCCCAGCCTGCCCGTGGTGGACGACGCCCTCAGCGAGAGCCGGCGCCACGCGGGCACCGGGGGCCAGACCGCCCTGTGGCTGGGGCTGGCGTTCTCGCTGGTCAACGTCACCACGGGACTCTGCCAGGTCGAACGGGGCGCGAACCGCATCTACGGCAACGAACGCGACCGGCCGTTCCTCGCCAAGTACACCCGCGGCCTGGTGATGGCGTTCCTCGCCGGATTCCCGCTGGGCCTCGGCTTCATCGTCACCGTGCTCGGCAGCCACCTGACCCGGGCCCTGGCCGAGGTCTACGCGCTCGCTCCGAGCACCGTGCGGGCCTGGGACCTGCTGCGCTGGCCGGTCGGCGTCCTGCTCGTCGTCCTCGCCACCAGCGCCATATTCCGTCTCTCCCCGCGCCGCAGCCAGCCCGGCTACACCTGGCTGGCGTTCGGCGCCGTCGTCTATCTGGTGCTCTGGATCCTGGCCACCTGGGGCCTGAGCCTGTACGTCGGCGCGAGCGGCTCGTTCACCAGCGTCTACGGGCCGCTCAGTGCGATCGTGTCGTTGCTGATCTGGTCCTATCTCACCTCGATGGCGCTGTTCCTCGGACTCGCCTTCGCCGCCCAGCTGGAAGCCGTACGCGCGGGAGTGCGGGAGCCGGTCACGGCCGATCCCGGAGTCTGACCGCACGACCAAAGGAGCCGTCCCCATGTCACGACCCACCGAGGCCGCCGGCCGCACCGGCCGCCCGCCCCGCCGCTTCCCGGGAGCGTACGCCGGAGCCGACGCCGCGTTCGGGGCGCGCCTGGTGCTCGTCGTCGCCGCGACCGCCATGGCGGCCGTGCCGTTCGCCCTCGCCCTGGTCCTGGTGGTGTCCAGGTGGGCCCCGCTGTACCGCCTGGACCAGGCCACGGCCGAGCGGCTGCACGCCACCGCGCTGGGGCATCCCGGCTGGGTGCGCGTCCTGCAGTTCCTGACCGGCGTCGTGTGGGACCCGGTGACCATGCGGCTGCTCGTGGCCGCCCTGGTGATCTGGCTCGCCGCCCGCCGGGCCTGGCGGCTGGCGGCCTGGGCCGCCGTGACCGCGGTGGCGAGCGGGCTGATCGGGCTGCTGGTCAAGACCATGGTCGAACGGGCCCGCCCCAGCCTGCCGGACCCCGTCGCCCACGCGCCCGGCTTCTCCTTCCCCTCGGGCCACGCCATGACGGCGACCACCTCGTGCGCCGTCTTCCTGCTGGTCCTGCTGCCCCTCGTGCCGCGCGCCTGGCGGCCGCTGCCGTGGGCCCTGGCCCTGATCTCCGTGGTGGGCGTCGGCTACACCCGGGTCGCGCTCGGGGTCCACTGGGTCAGCGACGTCGTGGGCGGCTGGCTGCTCGGCCTCGCGCTGGTGACCGCGACGGCCCTGGTCTTCGAGGTCTGGCGGGCGGACACGGGCCGCTCCCGCACGCCGGTCACCGAGGGCCTGGAACCGGAGCTCACCGCCCCGGACCCCGAAGCCCCCCGCACCGGCCGGCGCACCCCGTGATCCGCCGCGTTCGCGGTCGGGGCCCGGGGCGCGCGGACGTACGTACGCTCCGTCAGGCGGCGGCGGTGCGGCGACGGCGCGCGGCCGGGCTCACGACCCGGTCCAGGGCGAAGGCGCCCGGACCGGTGAACACCAGCAGGAGGAAGGCCCAGCAGTACATCGCCGCGGCCTCGCCGTCGTTCTGGATCGGCCACAGGGCCCTGCCCTGGTGCACCGAGAAGTAGGCGTACGCCATCGACCCCGACGCGACGAACGCGGCGCTGCGGGTGCCCGCGCCGAGCAGCACCAGGACGCCGCACACGAGCTGGATCACCGCCGCGTACCACCCCGGCCAGGCCCCGGCGGCCACGGCGCCGCCGCCACGGGCCCCGCCCAGCACCCCGAACAGCGAGGCGGCGCCGTGGCAGGCGAACAGCAGGCCGGTGACGATCCGGAACAGCCCCACGGCGTACGGCTGGGCGGACGAAAAGCGCTCGGTCACGGGGAACTCCTCTGCGCTGCGGAGGAACGCACTGTACTTCCGCTTCGTCGGCACGCGGTCCGCGGTCGCGGGCGCCACGCCGTCGCCGATGACCTCCGCCACCGGATCGGCGGGCAGGGCCGGCCCCCGGGATCAGTTCATGACCAGGACCCGCGTGTTCGGTACGAGCTTGCGGTTCACGCTGGTGCTCTGCACGAAGATGGTGAAGTCGTCGTTGTGGTCCGGCTTGAGACGGACCTCGCTGTCCGGCAGGCCGAGCAGGGCGCGCGCCTCGGGCCCGGAATACACCCGGTCCGTCTTCTTCTCCAGTACCGCGATCTGCTTGCGCGCCTGGACCTTTTCCGACTTGCTCAGCTGATAGAACGCGCAACCGGTGCGATAGGTGTGCCCGGATTCGACGACCCATTCCTTGATGGCCGCTTCGCGGGCCACGGGAACGAGCTGGTATTCCGACGGATCCACCGGAGCGAGACCGGCCGCCTGGATGGACTTCGCGTTGACCGCCTCCGCACCCGCGGAGAACACCTTCCGCGATCCCCGGATTCCCTTGGTACGGCCGACCATGAAGTTTTCGGTGGCCTTCAGGATGACCTGCCCGGCCTCTTCCAGCCCCTGGGTGCTCGTGGCGTCCCAGATGGCGATGTTGTCCTTCGGGAAGCCGTACCGCATGGCCTCGCGCTTGCCCATCTGGTCCGGCACGAGCACGGCCAGCGTCCAGTTGTCCGCCTGCGTCTCGATCATCGTGGCCACCGCCTGCACCAGCTCGGCGGGGTTGCTGCTCGGGGCGTCGGGGCAGTGGTGGCTCGTGTTCTCCTGACCGTCGGTCAGCACGAAGGTCAGGAAGCTGTGGTCGCCGTAGAGCTGGGCCGTCTGCGCGAGTTCGCGCTGGGACTTCAGGGTGGCGGCCAGCAGGGCCGTGCTTCCGCCGGCGCGGTACATCTGCTTCAGGGACGGCATGCGCAGCACGTCCTTGTCGTAGATGACGCACTCGACCTTGTTCGCGAAGGCGTACACCGTCACGCGGGTTTCCTGGTCCAGTTCCTGCGACCGGCGCGCCAGATAGGAGATTTGCTGATCGGCGACTTCGATGACCTTGTCGCTCAGGTGTGACATGGAAGAACTGGCGTCCAATACCAGGGCGACGTGATTGATGTAGTTCTGGTTTCCGGCCATGACGGCTCCCCCTCGTTTTCCCGAACTGGATGCTCCGATCCTCCCACCCACCACTGACAATCGGGCGCGGCGCGGGGAGGGATGGGCACCTGCGGACAGCCGTGAACAGCTCCCGCCCCGGCCGGCCCTGGAAAGTGGACAGCCCCGGGGGCGAGTCTGTGCGTGCCGCCGGATGACCGGCAACGCCCGTTCCACGCAGCACACTTCACCCTGGAGACCCGCCATGAAGCCCCTGCTCTTCGAAGACGACCCGCAGTTCTGGTACGAGACCCTGCGGGCCATCGGCCACGCCGCCTACGGGGGCTCCGACTTCGGCGAGGTGATCGCCACCGCCCAGAAGATCACCGCGGGCGACTACGACAGCTGGTACGAGCAGTGGTCCGCCACCGCCGAGCGCACCGCCGCCCAGGCCGACACCGCACTGGCGGGCGGTCACCGGATCAGCGCCCGCGACGCGTACCTGCGGGCGAGCAACTACTTCCGGTCCGCGGAGTTCTTCCTGCACGGCAACCCCGACGACCCCCGGATCGGGGCGGCGTACGAACGCGCGGTCGGCGCCTTCCGCGAGGCGGCCCGCCTGTTCGAGCCGCGCGTCGAGCCCGTCGAGATCCCCTTCGAGGGCACCGTCCTGCACGGCTACTTCTACCGGGCCCCCGGTGACGCCCCCGCCCCGACGGTCATCATGCACAACGGCTTCGACGGCTCGGCCGAGGAGATGCACTTCTTCGGCGGAGCGGCGGGAGTGGAACGCGGCTACCACGTCCTCACCTTCGACGGCCCCGGTCAGCCCGCCGCCCGCTTCCGCGACGGCCTGCCCTTCCGCCCGAACTGGGAGACCGTCGTGACGCCGGTCGTCGACTGGCTGATCGCCGAACGCCCCGAAGCCGACCCCGAGCGCATCGCCCTGCTCGGCCTCAGCATGGGCGGCGTGCTCGCGCCCCGCGCCGCCGCGTTCGAACACCGCCTGGCCGCCGTCGTCGCCGTCGACGGCGTCTACGATCTCGGTGACATCAGCACCCAGCAGCTGCGGATGCCGCGCGCCGAGGCCGAGGCCCTGCTGCGCGCCGAGCACGCCCCGGAGGCCGACGCCGCCTTCGAGGCACTGATGAAGACCAATCCGACGATGCGCTGGGCCATGACCCACGGTACGTACGTCATGGACGTCCGGACCCCGCGCCAGTTCCTCGCCTCCTACCTCGACTACACCCTGGCCGACGGCGTGGCCGAGCGGATCACCTGCCCGACCCTCGTGTGCGACGCCGAGGACGACCTCTTCTTCGCCGGCCAGGCCGAACGGCTCTACGAGCACCTCACCTGCCCCAAGACCCTCGCCCGCTTCACCGTCGAGGAGGGCGCGGGCGCCCACTGCCACACCGGAGCCCAGCGGCTGGCCATGGGCCGCATCTTCGACTGGCTCGACACGACCCTGCGCCCCTGACCGCCCCTGACCGGCCCGGCCCGGCCGCCCCGGCGGCGCGGGCCGCGCCGCCGGCCCCGAGGGCGCTACCAGTCCAGCACCGTCTGGGCGAGGGACGCGGCCTGGGCGTGGCCGGCCCGGGCCGCGTCGGGGCAACGGGCCACGGCCGTCAGGTCGCGGCCCATGGCGCGCCGGGAAGCCCGGTCCGGGGTGATGAGGGTGACGCTGCTCCCCTCGGCGACGAGCTGGGCGGCCTGCCGCCCCGCGTGGGGGTGCGGCCCGACCGCCGCCGGGACAGGGGCCACGGCCAGCACCCGGCGGTGGCCGCGCGCCAGGTGGATGTTGGCGGTGCTGCGGGAACCACCGTCGATCCACCGGGTTCCGGCGGCGTGAACGGGCGGCAGGACGAGGGGGACGGCGCAGCTCGCGGCGACCGCCTGCGGGAGGGTGAGGGGCGAGGACGCGTCGAAGACGTGCAGGTGCCCGACGCGGGCGTCGACGGCGGTGATCCGCAGCGTGCGGTCGGGCCACGCCCGGACGCCGCGCAGCATCCTGGTGACGAGGCCGAAGAGGTCGGACTCGGGCCCGGTACGGGCGGCCAGGGCCGCTCGCCCCAGTCGGCGTACGGAACGCTCCGGGTCCCGCGACCCGCGCGCGGCCCACAGGTACCGGAGGGTCTGGGCGAGGGTGACGTTCAGCTCCACCCGGTCGTCACCGGCCAGCTGGCGCGCGTAGAGCTCTCCGGCGGGTTCGCCCGAGGCCAGCCGGGCGCCGAAGATGGCGCCCCCGGAGGTTCCGATGACGGTGCCGGTCCGGGTGAGGTCGAGTCCGACGTCGGAGAGGCCGGCCAGGACTCCGGTCATCCAGGCGCCGCCGACGGGGCCGCCGCCGCCGAGTACGAGAGTCGGGTCGTCGTTCATGCCACACCCCTGGGAGCTCAAACGGGGAGGGCTCCCCATTTCCTGCCGCGAGGCTACCATCCGTACCGGGGAGCAGTCCCCGGTACGGCCCCGGCATGTCCGTGGGCCCGGGTCGAACCCCTGTCCGACCACACGCCCGTCCGTGGCTCGGGGGGAGTGCCCGCGCGCGGGTGCGCGATCATTGCGGGTGGACGGTCGGACCGGTCGGCAGGGGAGAGCGCGTGGCGGGCATGCAGGACACCGTGAATGCCACCCTCGCGGGGCTGATCGCGGCCGCGCCGGAGGAGCAGACCGGCGCCCTGTGGCGGCTGCGCGCGGCCGGGCGCCAACTGGACGCCAACCTGGTGCGGCTCCCGCCCGCCGCGGAGGTCGCCGCGCACACCGAGCCGGATCTCGACGTACTGCTCCTCGTGATCGAGGGCGGCGGATTCCTCACCCTCGACGGCACGGCGTGGGACCTGGTGCCCGGCTCGCTCACGCTCCTGCCGCGCGGAGCCACCCGCGCGCTCCGGGCCGGCCCCGACGGCCTGGTCTACCTCACCGCGCACCGCAGGCGCGCCGGGATGAGCATCGGCCGTCCTCCCGGCTCAGAACCCGACACGCAGCAGTGCCGGATCCACCAGGTGTGCGGCCAGTGCCGACGGCACGCGATAGAGGTCGACGCCCGCTACTGCAGCCGCTGCGGCGCCCCGCTGGCACCCCCCGCGACAACCGCCTGAGAAAGGACCGGGAAGCCGCCGGAGAACCGGAATTCTTTTGTCCGTCGCACGCTCCCGGACCGGCGTCACGGGTGCATGCGGGAACCCTTGACGATTTTGTCCACCACATTGCGCGGCCCGTACACGGCCATCCCGACGAGGTCCAGCCGGTCCCGGGGCACGGCCCGGACGGCGGCGCGGTTGTCCCGGTCGTTGCCGGTCGCGAAGAGGTCGGCGGTGAAGACCGACAGGGGCAGCCCCCGGGCGACGGCCCGCTGGTGGGAGGCGGTCAGGGCCTGCCCGCCCGCCTCGAAGACCAGGACGGGCTGGCGGAACATGGGCAGGTAGTCGGTGCCGTCGGCGTCCGCGTAGGGCTCACCGATGACCTCCGGGACCTTGCGGCCGATTCCACTCACCAGAAAAGCGGTCATGTTGAGGCGCTGCCAGGTTTCGAGGTCGTCGCGCAATACGACGGCGATCTTCGTCTCGAAACGCACGAATTCAGTCACGGATTCCATATACCGGATTCAACACCGGTGACCCGCAGCGAGTCTTGTACGATCTTTGCATGGCTGATCCGCCGCAGATCCGCGCCTGGCGTCCGTCCCTGGCCGGAGTCGACGAGGTCTTCCACGCGCGCATGACCGACCACGTCTACCCCATGCACGCGCACGACTCCTGGACCCTGCTGATCGTCGACGACGGCATGGTCCGGTACGAACTGGACCGGCACGAGCACGGAGCCCTGGACCGGACGGTCACCCTCCTCCCCCCGCACGTCCCGCACAACGGACGCTCCGTCACCGACGGAGGCTTCCGCAAAAGGGTCGTCTACCTGGACGCGACGCAGTTGGGGTCCGATCTCGTCGGCCTGGCGGTGGACAACCCCGTCCTGGACGACATGGGACTGCGCCAACGGATCCACCAGCTGCACGGCGCCCTCGAACAACCGGGTGACGAGCTCGAAGCGGAGAGCAGGCTGGCACTGGTGTCGGAACGCCTGCGCGACCACCTCCGGCGAAGCGTCGGGGAACGCGGCCGGGTCCGCGACACGGGCACGGCCCACCGCCTGCGCGACCTCCTCGACGAGAGGTACGTCGACGGCGTGAGCCTCCAGGAGGCCTCGTCGGCACTGCACGCGCACCCGGCGCACCTGGTCCGGGTCTTCAGCGGCGCGTTCGGCATGGCCCCCCACCAGTACCTGACCAGCCGCCGCGTCGACCTGGCCCGCAAGCTCCTGCTGACGGGCATGCCGGCGCGCACCGTGGCCGGCGCGGCGGGCTTCTACGACCAGTCCCACCTCACCCGCCACTTCACGCGCGTACTCGGCACCAGCCCGGCCCGCTACGCCCGCAGCGGCCGCCCCGACCCGTCCCGTCAGAAGCTGTAGGCGGCCCCCAGGGAGGCGAACTTCTCGCCGCGCTCGCGCATCCGCCGCTCCGAGTACTCCACCAGCCACGGCTTCTCGGCCAGTTGGGCCGCCACCTCCTCGGCCACCGCCCGGGCCCCCTCCGCCTCCCGGATGTCCAGGCGGTCCATCATCAGGTTGTCGTGCAGATAGCGGTACAGGACCAGGTCGGACAGCCCGTGCGGGTTGAGGTCGGCGCGGATGGCCCGCTCCCGCCGGGCCGGCACGGCGGTGAAGCGCTCGTGATCACGGGGGAGGGGGCCCGGGACGCCGTAGCCGGCGAATCCGGTGAACTCGACGCGGACCCCGTTGAACCAGCCGACCCGGACGCCCTTGCGCAGACAGAAGTTGAAGGCCTCCGCGAGCTTCTCGACGATCGGCTCCCCCCGGTCGTTCAGCGAGGTGTTGCACAGCATCGGCACCCCGGTGGCCTCGTGGAAGGCGGTCAGCAGGGCGTGGAGGGGCGGATTCTGCTCCGCCGTCACCGACTGGACGCGGGCCGAGTGGTCGAGGTGGGCGACGGCCGGGATCCGGTCCCGCACGGCCCCGCGGATGGTGAAGGTCTCCAGCATGTACGGGGACGGCCGGCTGTTCTCGAACCAGTCCGCCAGGTGCTCCTCCAGCACCACCGGGGCGACCGGGCGCCACCACTGCCGCTCCTTGAGCCGGTTGAGCTCCTCCTTGGCCGCGTACGTGGTGGGATCGGCCAGCAGGCTGCGGTTGCCGAGCGCGCGCGGGCCGATCTCGGAGCGGCCGTGGAACCAGACCACGGGACCCGCGCGCAGGTCCCGTACGGCCGTGGCCGGGCCGGCTTCACCGGCCGAGGCCACGAACGGGGCGTGCGCGGCCAGGACCTCGTCCAGGGCGGTGTCCGCCCCGCCGAGGTAGGGGGTGGGGAAGCGGAAGTCGAAGCGCCCGCCCGGGCTCTTCTTGTGGAACGCGGCCAGGGCCATGCCGATGGACTGCCCGTCGTCCCCGACGCAGGGCGGGGCCAGGAGACGCCGGAAGCCGTACCTGTCCATCAGGTGGCTGTTGGTGGGGCAGTTGAGCGCGTACCCCCCGGCCAGGGCCAGGATCGTGTCGGCCGGGGTGAGCCCATAACGGGCCAGCGCCTCCTCGACGTTGCGCTCCATGATCCGCACGGAGATCGCCTGGACCTCCTTCATCACGGCCCCGGCGAAGGACTCCTCGTCCGTGAACCGCGGATCGCGCACGAGGGTGTCGGCGACCTGGCGGGCGATGTCGTCGAGCGCGGCGGCCGGGACCGTCATGGAGGTGATGTCGTCGAAGGCGTACTGCCCGAGGACGGCCTCCCGGTCGCAGCTGCCGTGGGCCTTGGTCGCCCCGGCCAGCGCCATGAGCGTGCCCTCGCGCAGGTGGAAGCGGTCCTTGGCGGCCCCGTAGAGGGGGCCCGGCGACTGGACCGGGAAGACGCTCATCTCCCCGCCTCGCACGACGCAGCCGGTGAACCACTTGTCCGTGATCGCGCGCTCGACGACGAAGTCGGGGCCTCGGTCGACGGCGAACCCGAGGACGGTCTCCTCGTGGAAGACATCGCTGTCCAGGAGGACGGCGCTGTAGAGGTGCGCGAGGCTGTGGTAGGCGAGCGCGGGATGCTCGGCGCCGAGGTGGTAGTCGTCGACGGTGTCCAGACCGGGCGTGCCCCAGATCTCCACCATGTCGGCCCGGGACAGACCGTGTTCGGCGAGCCGGGCGTCCACGAACCCTTCGAGGTGGTCCTGGTCGAGGAAGGGGGTGCGGTGCTGCTTCTGGCCGCTGATCCGCTCGACCTCCCAGTGCGCCAGCAGACTCACCCGCGTGCCCTCCTTCTGCCAGAGGGAGAGGTTCGCATCGTGGCGGTAGGTCACGTTCAGTACGCGTTGCAGGCCGACCGGGTTGAGGTAGGCAGACAGGTAGTAGCCGTCCTTCATGGCCTCTCCATCGGGATGGGCGGGGGCCGCCGGCCGGGTCGGCGCGTGAGGGCGAGGACCACGCCGTAGCCGCCGCCGGGGCTTTCGAAGGCCTCGCTCAGGGCCCAGCCGGAGGGCGCGAGGAGTTCTTCGAGTTCGGGCAGGGAGCAGTAGAGGTAGTCGAAGTAGGGGCCGGCGAGGGCGCCCGAGCGGATGCGGATGCGCAGCTGGCCGGCCATCCGTCCGGCCCGCCGGTTCGCCTCGTGGTAGTCGGTGTGCACCCGGTCCGTGGAGGCGTACGGGTCGCGCCCGGTGGCCAGGAGCCGCGCCCCGGGGGCCGCCACCCGGGCGAACTCGGCGAGGGTGCTCGCCGCCCGGGCCCGGCCGCCGAGCAGGCCGAGGTTGGCCCCGAGCGCGAGCAGGGTGTCGAACGCGCCCTCGGCGCAGGGGAGGTGCTCGGCCGAGCCGAGCAGGGCCGGCAGCGCCCGTTCCCGGCACACCGCCACCGCGCCGGGGGAGGAGTCGACGGCGGTGACGTCCAGGCCCTCCTTGAGCAGGTGCAGGGCGTGCCGGCCGGCCCCGCAGCCGATGTCCAGTACGGCTCCCCGCGCGCGGGCGGTCAGCAGGCGCTCCCGTTCGGGCCAGTCCTCGAAGGGGGCGAAGTATTCGGCGGCGTCGCAGACCCCGACGAAGCCGTCGGAGCGCTCGATGACCTCGAAGACCGCGCCGGGCTCCGCGCGGGCGGCCCAGCAGCGGCGCAGCAGGTGGCCGATGGCATCGCCCGCGACGGGTTCCGCGTGTGCGAGGGGGGCTTCCATGGCGGTCCTCCGCGGACGGAACGGAAGGGAACGGGACGGGAGGGGATCAGGCGAAGGTGAGGGCGCCCTCGCGCGCGAGGCGCCGGCACAGCAGGACCAGCGAGGCCGTGTCCAGGCCGGCCGCCCCGAGCGTGCCGGGGGTGAAGGCCCCCTCCGTCGACGCCAGTGCCATGAGGGCCTTCTCGGTGTGGAGCGGGGTCCGCAGTTCGCGGCGCCCGAAGACGGTGTGCACCCGCTGTTCCCCGCCGCGCACCCGCAGCGGCGTGGTGCGGCGCAGCTCGCTGGCCGCGGTGATGCCGTCGGCGGCGGCGATGGCCGAGAACCGGCCGGTCGCGAGGGTACGGGCCGGCGGCCGGGCGGATTCCAGGTGCCGGTCGAGCAGGTCCCGTACGTCGGTGTCCGCGAGGGCGGCCGCGAACCGCGCGAGGGCGGGCCCGATCCGCTCCGCCATCTCCGCGGCGCCGTCCCGGGGCAGGGGGATCGGGCCCGTCAGGCCGGTTTCCTCGCAGAACCGCTCGAAGCTCCGCTCCAGCAGGCGGCGGGCGACGGCGTCGTACCGCGGGACGTTGAACTGGACGGTCTGGTGGATGGAGAGGCCGCCGTCCCCGGAGGTCCTGGCCATGTGCGGGGTGCCTTCGGGCACGTAGAGCATGTCACCGGGGCGCATGGTGAGGGTGCGCACGCCCGCGTCGGGGTCGTTCTCCCGCTCCCACAGGGAGGGGTGGATCTCCCAGTGCTTGGTGCCGTGCGTCTGCATGACGATGATGTCGTGCGGGTCCGCGTGCAGCGAGAAGGCCTGGGAGCTCGGCGGGGTCACGAAGAGGATCACCCCGCAGCGCAGGTGCGTCTCGTCCTCGAACCGCCGGCACATCGCGCGCAGCGCGGGGACGTACTGGTCCACCTGATTGAGCGTCAGGGAAGCCCCGGCGGCCAGGTGCTGGGCGACCTTGACGGGGTCGGGGGAGCCCTCGGAGGCGAGCGTCATGATCCGCCGTACGTCGGCGGTGCTGCCGACGCTGCGCGTCCTGGGCTGCTCGCCCACGCTCATGTACGTGGAGGGGGGCAGGTTGCGGCCCATGCTGCACACCCAGAGCTGGGAGACGCGCAGGGTGCGCGAGTCGATGAGCTCGTCGATGTCCTCGATGCCCAGCAGGCCGGAGATGTCGGCCACGCCGGTCCGGTGGAGGGGCCGCCGGCCCCAGGAGTCGCCGATCGTACGGACCAGTTCCGCGGCGACGCCGGTGCCGGGCGGGTAGCCCAGCGGGCCCAGGACCGCGTCGTCCGACGGCGCGTCGACGGTTTCGAAGTCTGTCTCTGCGAGTGGCTGCTGCACGGCCCCTTCTTCCACTTCTCCGACGGTCGGCCCGGTTCCGGAAGGACTGCGGGGGCGTGCCCGGCGCGCCGCTGCGGGCCGGGCACGCGCAGGGGTGCGGTGGTCCCGGGGGGCCACCGCACCGTCCGTCACTCGTCGGTGTAGGACGCCGACTCGTGCGCGATCGTCGTCGGTACGGCCTCGTCGAACAGGTCTTCCGACGCCTCGATGGCGTTCTCGGTGTTCATGACGTTTCCTCCCTCGATATATGTCGCGAAGCAGATCGGTATAACGTGTCACTTCGCATCGGGATGCCCCCTCCCGGGCCGCGGTTGAGCGCGCCCGCCGGGTGGCTCGACGCTTCGAACGTAACAACGGGATGTCCGCGCGGTCAATGGCCAAATCTTTTGGGAGCTCCTTTCGGACATCCGCGGAGATGATCGGTCGAACCCTGGTGTGAGGCGGGTGCAAGAGAATGGAACAAAGGCGGTTCGCGCTCTTCACATGTTCCCCTCGCGGGCTCCTCCGTATGTCCGGATCGCCGGTCTGAAGTGCCATGCCACACATGTACTGTTTCATACAAAATGACATGCTTGTCCTGATATTTTGCCCGTATCTTTCCGCTGCCTCCCCCGGCTAGGCTGCCCCGGTCGCTGTCGCCCGGCCGGGCGGCCAACCCACCGGAGGAGCGGAGGCGGGACACCCGGATGACCATTCACGTTTTCGCTGGGCCCACCCTCGAAACAAAGGAAATCCTGAGGGAAATTGATGACTGTATTGTGCACCCACCGATTCGCCATGGCGATCTGTTTTCCTGTGGTGTGCGGCCGGAAGATTTCGTCCTCATTATCGACGGGCTCTTCCATGGGTATGAACCGATTCGGCACAAGGAAATACTGCACGCCATGAAGAACGGCACGGTCGTGGTCGGCGCGGCGAGTATGGGCGCTTTGCGGGCGGCCGAACTGCATTCCTACGGAATGCGCGGAGTGGGCTGCGTATTCGAGATGTACCGCACCGGTGAGATCGACGCCGACGACGAGGTGGCCGTCTCCCACACCGAGCGCCCGGACGGCAGCGCGCTCAGCGAGGCCCTCGTCAACATGCGGCACGCCCTGCGCCTGGCCGTCCGGGAGGGACTGGTCGACGCCCCGCAGGCGACGGCGCTCCTGGAGACGGCGCGCGCGCTCCCCTACCCGCGGCGGTCCTGGCGGGCCGTCGGGCGCGAACTGGGTGCGCCGGGCGGCTCCCCCCTGGAGGACGGCGGCCTGGCGGCGGCGGCCGAACGGGTCGGCCGGCTGGCCCGCGAGCGCCCCGAGGAGGTCTCGCTCAAACGGCAGGACGCCCGCGAAGCGCTGAGCCGCGTACGTGAGCTGCGCGGATCCCACCCGCGGCCGGCGGCCACGGCGGGCATCTGGACCGGCGACTGGGAAACCGCCTACCTGCACCGCTGGCAGAACCGCTTCACCGGCGAGCGCACGGCCGGAGGTCTGGTGAGCGTCGCCGCCCGCTTCGACTACCAGCGGCTCTTCGGCACGGACCAGCGCACGCGCTGGCGCACTCATGTACTGGCCACCGTCTCCGGCCGCCCGCCGGGTACGCCCGCGCGCCTGCTGGAGGACGAGGCCCTGCGCGCCGCCGCCGGACAGGGCCTGGACGCCCGGTCCCTGACGGCGGACCGGATCCACGCGTGGGTTCCGGAACGGGAACGGGAAGCACTCGGCGAACGGGAAACCGCCCTGACCCTGCTCATTCGCTCGGCCCGTCTGACGGCCGACCTCCAGAACCCCGTCACCGCGCGCCTGCTCCTTCCGGACCCGGCGGTCCATCACGCCGAAATCGCCGCAAGTCTCGCGACGAACCAGGCAGTTGCCGGTTCGGGATATTCCAAGAACACCGACCAGCTGAAGAATGCGGTACTCCGCGCCCAGCTCGCGCATACCTGGCACTTGCAGGCGGATTGCAGTACGGAAGTACTCGACGCGGCGGCCCGGGACCGCGGATTCACGTCCGCACACGAGGCTGAGGAAGCTTTGCGGCCGTTCTTCCTGAGGCGGCACCAGGAAAGCCGGCAGAGCCTCCCGCCGAAGGGAGCGGCCTCGTGAACGCCCTTCCCCCGACCGCCCCGACGGGGCGCAAGGTCTTCACCGCCGGCACCCACCGGGTCCGCCCGCCCGCCGACACCTGGGACCTGATCCGCCGCCGCCTGCCCGAGTACGGGATCACCCGGATCGCCGACGTCACCGGCCTGGACGTCATCGGCATCCCCGTCGCCGTCGCGGTCCGCCCCCTCTCGCGCAGCCTGTCCGTGGCCCAGGGCAAGGGACACACCCCGCTCCTGGCCCGCGTCTCGGCCGCCATGGAGGCGATCGAGATGTGGCACGCCGAGTTCGCCGGGCCGCCCCCGGTCCACCGCCGGACCCCCGCCCGCGCCCTGCGGCCGCCCTACGCACTGGGCCTGCTGGACCAGCACGAGGGCAGCCTGCTGCACGACGGAACCCCGCTGGACTGGGTCACCGCCACCGGCACCCTCAGCGGCGCCCCCGTGCCCGTCCCGCGCGACGCCGTCCGGCTGCGCAGCTCGCTGCCGGGCCGCTGGCAGCCCCCGGGGCTCAGGGTCACCAGCAACGGCCTGGCCTCGGGCAACACCTTCGAGGAAGCCGCGCTGCACGCCGCGTACGAGGTGATGGAACGCGACGCCCTCAGCTCCCTGACCGCCGCCCCCGGGGACCCCCGGGTCACCTTCCGCGCCGAGACCGTCGACGACCCCCTGTGCACCGGCCTGATCGAACGCATCAGCCGCTGCGGGGCCTTCCTGGACCTGGCGTACGTCCCCAACCGCTGGGGGCTCCCGTGTTTCGCGGCCTTCGTCTGGAGCGAGGACTTCGCCCTGCTCACCGCCGGATCCGGCGCCCACTCCTCACCCGGCGTCGCCCTGGCCCGGGCCATCACGGAGGCGGTGCAGAGCCGCCTCACCCTCATCAACGGGACCCGCGACGACGTCACCGCCGTCTACGCGCACGTACGGCGCGGTGCCACCGCACGGCCCCGGCGCGACCCCGCGGCCCGCGCCCACCACGAACTGCCCGCCGCGTCGGCGCCGCAGTTCGACGACGTCGGCGTCGAACTGCGCTGGGCCTGCGCCCGGCTGGCCGAGGCCGGGGGACACGAACCCCTGGCCGTGGACCTCACCACCAGCGAGGACTTCTCCGTCGTCAAACTGATCGCCCCCGGCCTGCACAACGGCACCCGCCACGCCGTCCCCCGCCCCGACCACCCCGGCCCGGCCGCCGGGTAACACCCGGCCACGGCCCGCCGCGCCGCCCCGCCCCCAGCCCCCGTACCCGCACCGCAGGAGCCCGATGACGACCGCCGAAACCGCCGAGGCAACCGGCACGGCCTGGCGCACGCCCTACATCCGCTACGTGACCGGCCGCGGCATCTCCACCGCCGGAACCAGCCTGGTCAACGTGGTGCTCGCCTTCGCCGTGCTGAGCGCCGGCGGCGACGGCTTCTCCGTCGGCCTGGTCCTCGGCTGCACCGTGACCACTCAGACCCTGCTCCTGCCCCTGGGCGGCGTCCTCGCCGACCGGCTCTCGCGGCGCACCCTCGTCGTCGCCGGGAACGCGCTGCTCGCCGTGGTCCAGGGGCTGATGGGCGCCGTCCTCCTGGCCGGCCCGCCGGATCCCGCCCTGTGGATGTTCCTGTCGGCCGCCGCCGTCACCGGCGCCACGGCCGCCGCCGTACAGCCCGCCTTCCAGGGACTCATCGTCCAGCTCGTACCCGCCCCGGCCCTGCAGAGCGCCAACGCCGCGCTGCGCCTCGTGCTCAACCTCGCCCGGATCGCCGTGCCCGGCCTCGGATCCCTGCTCGGCGCCGCCTTCGGCTTCGGCCCCGTCCTGCTCACCGCCGCGGGCGCCTTCGTCGTCTGCGCCCTCGTCCTGGCAGGCCTGCGCACCGGGGGGCCCGGGGGGCCCGGGGGGCCCGGGCGGACGGGCGGCTTCTACGCGGGCGCCCGCGAGGGCTGGACCGCCTTCCGCAGCCGGCCGTGGATGTGGGGCTACGCCCTCTCCGGGGCGCTCGCGGTGCCGCTGTGGATGGCCGGATACCAACTGCTCGGCCCCCTCGTCCTGTCCGGCCGCCCGGACGGGGCGCAGCACTGGGGCTGGGCGGTCTCGGCGTTCTCCGCCGGCATGGTGCTGGGCTCCCTGATCGCCCTCCAGTGGAAACCGCGCCGGGTGATGCTCGCCTGCGTGCTCGTCCAGCTGGTCTGGCCGCTGCCGCTGGCTGCCCTCGCCTACGGCGCCGACCTGATCAGCCTGCTCGCCGCGATGCTGGTCAGCGGCGCCAGCCTGGAACTGGCCGTGGTTTTCTTCGAGACCGCCAAGCAGCAGCACGTACCGCAGGCCCTCATCGGGCGGGTGACCTCACTGACGATGCTCGGCGAGACGGCCCTGGTCCCCCTCGCCTACGTACTGGCGGGCGGTACGGCGGACCGGGCGGGCTCGACCGCCATGATGTGGACCTGCTGCCTGGGGATCCTGGTCGCGACGGTGGTCCTGCTCGCCGTGCCCGGGGTGCGCGGGCTCACCTCCGTACGGGCGGCGGCCGGGGAAGGCGGCTGACGCGTCGTGGCCGTCGCCGTCGCCGTCGTTGTCGTCATCGGCCCGAGGCGCGGCCGCGCCTCACGTGCCCGGGTGCACGGCGGTTCCCGGTGATCCCGTCGGGCACCGGGCGGCGTGCGGGCGGGTCAGCCGCCCTGGCCGGCGCTGCCGATCGGGCCGACCTTCACCGGGGAGCCGGAGCCCTCCGTGACGGGCAGCGTGGCGGCGCCCGGCCAGGCGAGGGTGACGGACTTCGTCTCGCCGGGCGGCGTCACGACCAGACCCGTGACGCGGACGCCGGAGCCGCCGGAGGTGTTGAGCGGATAGGTGATGCCGAAGGACACCGACGTGGCCTTCTTCAGCGTGCTGGAACCGGCCTTCTCGCCGGTGCGCTGCGCGGACAGCGAACCGGAGGCGGTCTTCAGGTCGACGCCCGCGTACTCGGCGAGCACGCAGTCCCCGCTGCCGTGGTTCTTCAGCGTCACCGCGACGGTTCCCTCGGCGTCGCCGCCGACGGTGCCGTCCATTGCCGTGATCGTCAGGTCGTCGGTGCGGCACTTGTCGGCCTTGCCGCTGCCGCCGCCCGTACCGGCGGCCGTGCCCTTCCCGCCGGATCCCGCACCGCCGGTGGCCTTGCCACCGCCCTGGTCCGTACCGGCGGAACCGGAACCGCCGCCGGAGGAGGCCGGGGCGGACGGCGCCGGGGCGGACGGGGACGAGGCGGTGGCCGCGGCCGACGGAGCGCTCGGCGCCGCACCGTCAGCGCCGTTCTGACAGGCCGTCAACGACAGGCCCGCGGCAACGGCCAGGGCGGCGAAGGACAGCTTGTGCACGCGCATCGATTTCTTCCTCACGATCGGTCGGCAGCGCCGGGTGCCCGGTACGGGGCCGGTCCGGGCGGGCGCTTCTGATCACCGAGAGCCCTGCGGCCCGGTGAACCGTTCCGCCCGGCCGCCCCCTCGTACGTTCCTGTGACACGCGGGGCCGCTCTGGGACAGACCCGTGACGCGGCGGATCTTGACCCTCCCGGCGGCGGTCCGGCGCGGCGCGGACACCTGCCCGGGGTGTCAGGTGGAGAGGGTGGTCACGGGGTCGAGGCCGTAGGTGCGGGCGTAGCCGTTTTCGGTGCCGACGAGAAGGTCGACGATCTCGAAGTAGCGGTCCCAGAAGGGGGTTTCGCGCAGCACGTCGATGAGGAGCTGGTAGGCGCCGTGGTCGTCCGCCTCCCACATCCAGACGTCGGTGACGCGGGTCGAGTAGAACTCGGTGTCGAAGAAGCGGGACCGGACGCCGGTGGTCCTGGCCTTGATCGCGGGAACGACCTGGGTGGCGAAGGCGTCGACCCGCTCGTGCGGGCTCATGGCCAGCCATTCGGGAGTGGTCTTGATGAGCATGAAAGCGGTGACCGGCGGTGTGGTCTTCTCGTCGGGCATGACGGGAGCCTTTCGGGTGGTGGTGGTGGTGGTGGTGAGGGGGCGGGCGGGAGCCGGCGGTCAGGAGAGGACCGCGGCCTTGAGGGTCTGGGCGCACCACTGCTCGAAGGTGGTGGGGCAGGGGTGGCCGGGGGAGCGGACGACGCCCGCGTCCAGGCCCTCGTCCTTGGCCCGCTTCATGTCGACGACGCCCTGGACGAAGGCTTCGTCGAGGCCGTATCCGACGAGGGTGGTGTACAGCGCGTCGAGCGGCTGACGCTCGTAGCGGACCGGGCGGCCGAGCTGCTCGCCGATGATGCGGGCCACGTCGTCGGGGGAGAGGTCCCGGGGCCCGAGGACCGGCACACTGCCGACGCCGGTCCAGGAGCGCTCCAGCAGCAGACCGGCGGCGACGGCCGCGATGTCGGCGGCGGCGACGAAGGGGGCCTTGCGGCCCGCGTCGACGACGTCGGTGAAGACGCCGTGCTCGCGGATCGAGCCGGCCTCGTCCAGGAGGTTCTCGAAGAACGACCCGCTGGCCAGGGCCCGGTAGGCGACGCCGGTGCCGGCGATGAGGTCGTCCATGGCGAGGGACGCGGTGACGACACCCGCCCGGTCGGCGAGCGCGGTGCCGCGGCCGAGCGCGGAGACGCCGACGACATGGCCGACGCGGTGCGCGCCGAGCGCCTCGGCGGCGGGCCGGGTGAAGCCGCGGTAGCCCTCCTCCGGGGGCCGGGAGGAGTCCGGGGGGACGAGCCAGAAGACGGCGTCGGCGCCCTCGAAGGCCCGGTCGACGACCTCCGGGTCGCCGTGCGAGCCGAGGACGACCTCGACGCGCTCGCGCACCGGGGCCGGGAGCCGGGCCGGGTCGCGGACGACCACGCGCAGTGCCTCGCCGTGGGCGGACTCCAGGAGCAGGGGCAGGAGCCGACTGCCGATGTTCCCGGTGGGAGCAGTGATGACGATCATGAAAACCTCGTGTGTTCTGGTGGATCGGTACGCCCCTCATCCTGTGGAACTCCCGTTATTGCCACAATGGGAACTTCAGCACTGGATCCTTGCCTGAAATGGAATAACCCCTGTGAGCAGCAGTTCAGAGCCGGTCATCGACGCCAATCTCGCCGTCGCGTTGGACGCCCTGCTGGCCGAGCAGAGCGTCACCCGCGCCGCCGCCCGCCTGCGCACGTCCCCCGCCGCCATGAGCCGGACCCTCGCCCGGCTGCGCCGTGTCCTCCAGGACCCCTTGCTGGTGCGTGCCGGCCAGGCGATGGTCCCGACCCCCCGGGCCCAGAGCCTGCGCGAGGAAGCCGCCGCGGTGGTGCGCAGCCTCGGGACGCTGCTCTCTCCCGGCACCGGTGTGGATCCGGCCACGCTGCGCGCCACCTTCGCCCTCCAGACGGCCGACCTGGTGGGCGCGGCGCTGGCCCCCGGGCTGCTGGAGCTGGCCCGCAGGGAGGCGCCGGGGGTGTCGCTGCGGTTCCGGGCCGAGGAGCTGGAAGCGGGACCGGCCCTGCGCGACGGCCGCGTCGACCTGGAGGTCGGGTCCATCGACCACGTCGACCCCGAGACCCGGGTCGAGGAACTGCTCACCCTGCGGATGGCGGCTGCGGTCCGGTCCGGCCACCCCCTCGCGGAAGGGACGCTGACCCCCGGCCGGCTCGCCGCCGCCGAACACGTCGTGGTGAGCCGCCGCGGCCGCTTCACCGGCCCGCTGGACACCGCCCTCGCCGAGCACGGCCTCGTCAGGAGGGTCGCGGTCGTCCTTCCCGGCTACCTGGCGGCACTGGCCCTCGCCGCCCGCAGCGACGTCGTCTGCCTCATCCCCACCGGGCCCGGCGCCGGCGGCCCCTCCCCGCTGACCGAAGTCGCCACCCAGCTCGGCCTGCGCCTCCTCGACATCCCGCTGCCGCTGCCGCCGCTGACCATCGGCATGGCGTGGCACCCCCGCCACGCCGCCGACGCGGGACACCACTGGCTCCGCGACGCCGTCCGGCGGACCCTGCGCACACCAGGCGCCCCGGCCGTGTGACGCGGCAGCCCCGGCCGACGGGACAGGGTGTTCGAGCTGGCTGAAATGTCGCTGGATCAAGAAGCAAACACCGTGCGGGACAAGGTCACCGCATCGAGGTAATGACACCTGATCTCCGGAGAAGATCGTCCGCGCCGGCCGTACTGTGCTCCTGGATCTGGAGGGATTGCCCGGATTATCCGACCTCTTTGTTTTCTTCTTTCCCGGTGACGAGCGCACGCGCCGGCCACCGCCCGTACGAAGGAGAGCCCGCCCGATGACCGTGGACACCAGCCCCGGGGCGCAGTTGGAGCCGACGGACCAGGCCCGGCAGACCAGCCTGGGCACGGCGGCGGCCCGCAACCTCGCCACGACGACCAAGTCCGCCCCGCAGATGCAGGAGATCACCTCCCGGTGGCTGCTGCGGGTGCTCCCGTGGGTGGAGACCAAGGGCGGTACCTACCGGGTGAACCGGCGGCTGACCTACACCGTCGGCGACGGCCGCATCGAATTCGTCCAGGACGGCGCCCAGGTCCGGGTGATCCCCCGCGAGCTCGGCGAACTCGCCCTGCTCCGCGACTTCGACGACGTGGACGTCCTCGCCGCCCTCGCCGGCCGGTGCGTCCAGCACGACTTCCGTGCCGGCGAGGTCCTGGTCCAGCGCGGCGCTCCCGCCGACCGCATCCACCTGATCGCCCACGGCCGGATCAGCCAGACCTCCGTCGGCAACTACGGCGACGAGATCGCCCTCGCCGTACTCGCCGACGGGGACCACTTCGGGGAGGGCGCCCTCCTGGACGCGGGCTCCACCTGGGAGTTCACCGCCACCTCCGAGACCTCGGGCACCCTGCTCACCCTCTCCCGCGCCGACTTCGAATCCGTGCTGTCCTCCGCGCCGGGGCTCCAGGCCCACGTCCGCCACTTCAGCACGCTCCCGCTGCAACGGCAGAACCGTCACGGCGAGGCCGAGATCGCCATGTCGGCCGGCCACACCGGGGAGGCGGAGCTGCCCGGCACCTTCGTCGACTACGAGGCCAACCCGCGCGAGTACGAACTCTCCCTCGCCCAGACCGTACTGCGCGTGCACTCGCGCGTCGGCGACCTCTACAACGACCCGATGAACCAGACCGAGGAGCAACTCCGGCTGACCATCGAGGCGTTGCGGGAGCGCCAGGAGTACGAGCTCATCAACAACCGCGAGTTCGGCCTGCTTCACAACGCCGCCTTCAAGCAGCGCATCCAGACCCACTCCGGCCCGCCCACCCCGGACGACCTCGACGAACTGCTCTGCCGCCGCCGCGGATCCAAGTTCTTCCTCGCCCACCCGAAGGCGATCGCGGCCATGGGGCGCGAGTTCAACGCCCGGGGCCTCTACCCGGACCACGTCGACCTCGGCGGACAGCAGGTCCCGGCCTGGCGCGGGGTGCCGATCCTGCCGTGCGGCAAGATCCCCATCACCAAGGAGAACACCACCTCCATCCTCGTGATGCGCACCGGCGAGGACAACCAGGGGGTCATCGGCCTGCGCCAGACCGGCCTGCCGGAGGAGTACGAGCCGGGCCTGTCGGTGCGCTTCATGGGCATCGACGAGCGGTCGATCATCTCCTACCTGGTCACCACCTACTTCTCCGCCGCCGTCCTCGTGCCCGACGCGCTCGGCGTGCTGGAGAACGTACAGATCGCCCGCAGGCGCGACTAGGGCGTGCCCGGGACACCCCCTGGGGGGTGCCCCTTCCGCACCGTGCCCGGCCCGCGCCGCCCGGCGTCATCGAGACAGCCGGGGGCGTCCGAGGGTGACCGGGAGCCCCTCCGCCGTCCCCCGCACGGCGCCGTACGACGCGGGCCCGGCCGGTACGCACCGGAAGAAACGACCCGGCGGCCCCGACGCGACCGGCCACCGGGGCGCGACACGAGGACCGGACCGTCCCACCACCCCACCAAGGAGCAACGGATGCCCGACCCCGGGCCTTCCCCCCTGCAATCGAGCCTGCCCGCCGCCGCGGCGCGCTTCGGGGCCCACGGTCACGGCCGCGGCACCGAGGCCCTCGACGCCGTCCGCAGCGCCCCGGACGACCTCCCACCGGCACCCGCCACCCCCGCCGCACCCGCCTACACGTACACCCTCCCGTCCACGGGAACCGTCCCCACCGCCCGGCCCGCACCGCCCCCGGACGCCGGCCCGGTCGCGGAGGGAGCCGTCCACGAGGGCGCCGGCCCGGCGCGAACCTCCGCTCCTGCCCTGGAGCGGCTCCTGAGCGGCCCCAGCGGCCTGGGCACGGCCGGGCTGCGGTTCGCCCGGGGCGCGCAGCCGCCGTCGCGGCCCGCCGCCGCGCCGCCCGCCGCGACGCCGGGCAACCCCGTCCCCGGGCTCTACCACCACCCCGTGCCGGAGCCGGATCCCGTACGGGTGGAGGAGATCAGCCACCGGATCAAGGCGTGGGCGGTGGACGAGGTCGAGCTGTTCCCTCCGGACTGGGAGGACCAGTTCGACGGGTTCTCCCTGGGCCGCTACATGGTCGCCTGCCATCCGGACGCCCCCACCGTCGACCACCTGATGATCGCCACCCGGTTGATGGCCGCCGAGAACGCCCTCGACGACGTCTACTGCGAGGACCACGGCGGATCGCCGGCCGGACTCGGCGGACGGCTGCTGCTGGCCCACACCGCCCTCGACCCCCTCCACACGACGGCGGAGTACCACCCGCTCTGGGAACGGTCCCTGCACGCGGACGCCCCCCGGCGCGCCTACCGCTCGGCCATGGAGTACTTCCTCCAGGAGGCCACCCCCTCCCAGGCCGACCGCTACCGGCACGACATGGCCCGGCTGCACCTGGGGTACCTCGCCGAGGCGGCCTGGGCCGAGACGGACCACGTCCCGGAGGTGTGGGAGTACCTGGCGATGCGGCAGTTCAACAACTTCCGCCCCTGCCCCACCATCACCGACACGGTCGGCGGCTACGAACTCCCGGCGGACCTGCACGCCCAGCCCGCCATGCAGCGGGTCATCGCGCTCGCCGGGAACGCCACCACCATCGTCAACGACCTGTACTCCTACACCAAGGAGCTCGACAGCCCCGGCCGTCACCTGAACCTCCCCGTGGTGATCGCCGAACGCGAGAACCGCTCCGTTCGCGACGCCTACCTGAAGGCGGTCGAGGTCCACAACGACCTCATGCACGCCTTCGAGGCCGCGGCCGCCGAACTCGCCGCCGCCTGCCCCGTCCCGAACGTGCTGCGCTTCCTGCGGGGCGTGGCCGTGTGGGTCGACGGCAACCACTACTGGCACCAGACCAACACCTACCGCTATAGCCTGCCCGACTTCTGGTAAGGACGGATCCATCTGTGACCAGCACCGAACTGACCATGAACCACGCGGCCTCCGCGTTCATCCCCGCCCCGGCCACTCCCTACCAGGGCGACATCGCCCGGTACTGGGACCACGAGGCCCGGCCGGTGAACCTGCGCCTCGGCGATGTGGACGGCCTCTACCACCACCACTACGGGATCGGCGACGTCGACCACGCGGCCCTCGGGAACCCCGCCGACAGCGGCTACCCGGAGCGGCTGATCGCCGAGCTCCACCGCCTGGAGTCGGCGCAGGCCGAGGTCCTCCTGAACCACCTCGGCGACATCGGCCCGGGCGACACCCTCGTGGACGCCGGCTGCGGCCGCGGCGGCTCGATGGTGATGGCGCACCAGCGCTTCGGCTGCAAGGTGGAGGGCGTCACCCTCTCGGCCAAGCAGGCCGAGTTCGCGAACGGGCGCGCCGGCGAACTGGGCATCGGGGACTCGGTCCGCGCCCGCGTCTGCAACATGCTGAGCACCCCCTTCGAAACGGGCTCGGCCGCCGCCTCGTGGAACAACGAGTCGAGCATGTACGTCGACCTGCACGACCTCTTCGCCGAGCACTCCCGCGTCCTGGAGGTCGGCGGCCGCTACGTGACCATCACCGGCTGCTGGAACCCCCGCTACGGCCAGCCCTCGAAGTGGGTCTCGCAGATCAACGCGCACTTCGAGTGCAACATCCACTCCCGCCGGGAGTACATGCGGGCGATGGCCGACAACCGCCTCGTCCCGCAGGCGGTCATCGACCTGACCCCCGAGACCCTCCCGTACTGGGAGCTCCGCGCCACGTCCTCCCTGGTCACCGGCATCGAAGAGGCGTTCATCAACTCCTACAAGGACGGCTCGTTCCAGTACGTCCTGATCGCCGCCGACCGCGTCTGACCGATGCCCCCGCGCCCCCCCCGGCCGGGCCCGCCACCCCGGGCCCGGCCTCCGCCTTTCCCGGCGGCAGCAGGGGGGCGCGGGGGCTTCGGTGTCAGGGGATGGGCGGGGCGGGGTCGATGCTGAAGACCGTGTCGGCGCCGGTGACCTTCAGCAGTTGGACGACCTGGTGGGTGGGGGCCGCGAGGTAGAGGGTGCGGCCTTCGGCGGCGGCTTCGGTGCGGGCGGTCAGGAGGGCGCTCAGGCCGGAGGAGTCGCAGAAGGTCAGGTGCTGGAGGTCCACGACGACGTCGACGCCCCGTCCGAGGGCCCGGCGGAGGGCCTGCTGGAGGCTCGGGGCGCGGGAGATGTCCATCTCTCCGTACGGGCGGACGACGGTGATCCGGTCGCTGCCCTCGACGTCGATGCGCTCCCCCCGCTCGTCAGCCTGCCCCACTGCCGCCCCCTCTGATCCGGGCCTGGTCAGGGCCCCTCCAGCGGGCACCTGCCCGCCTCTTCCGAGGACGAGGATAGGTGCCCGCTGACGGGGCTGGCGTCCGGGTCGGCGCCGGCGTGGCCGAGCGGGTGGCGGACCCCCGGCGGGAACCGGAGCCGCCCTCCTCCCGATCCGGATCCGGGCCTGCCGCGCGGTCCGCCCGCAGGACCGACGCGGATGCCTCCGGGGTGTGCCGGGGAGGGGACCGCCGCCGACGCGGTCAGACGCGCGGGGCCGTACCTGGCGCAGCCTGCGGCGGGCCGCCCGCCGGGGGCGGGTGTTCGACAGGTCACCGCCGGGGCGCGGTGTTGACGGCGCCCCGAACACCCCCGCGCGGGCTCAGCCCTCGTGGCCCGGCAGGAGCTCCTTGACCTTGGCCATCGCGTACCCCCAGCCCTGGGCCACCGTCGGCTTGCCCGGCACCGCCACCTCCTCGGGGTTCGTCAGGACGTCCAGCACGACCGGCCCCGGCGTCTCCAGGGCCTGCCGCACCCCGGCGTGCAGCTCGGCCGGGTCGGTGACGCGGATGCCGGTGATACCCAGTGCGCGCGCCACGGCGGCGAAGTCCGGGTTGTCGAGCTCCGTCCCGAACTCCTCCAGGCCGGCCTGCTCCTGTTCGAGCTTGACCATGCCCAGCCGACGGTTGTCGAAGACCACCAGCTTCACGGGCAGCCGGTACGTCTTGATGGTCATCAGGTCCCCGAGCAGCATGCTCAGGCCGCCGTCCCCGCAGAAGGCGATCGTCTGGCGGTCCGGCGCCCAGAGCTGCGCCCCGATCGCCTGCGGCATGGCACTGGCCATCGAACCGAGGTTGTAGGAGCCGATCAGCCTCCGGCTACCGCGCATGGAAACGAAGCGGGACAGCCAGACGGTGGCCATGCCGGTGTCCGAGGTGAAGACCGCGTCGTCCGCGGCGAGCGCGTCCACGGCCGCGGCGAGCGCCTCCGGACGGATGTCGTGGTCCCGGTTGTCCAGGGCCGCCCGCAGCTTCCCGGCCGGGCGGCGGTCGTGAGCCGGGTCGGCCAGCCGCTGCTGACCGGCCTGCCAGCGCTCGAACCGCTTGCGGGCGTCATCCAGGTGCGCGCGGTCGGTGGCCGCCTCCAGCCGGGGGAGCAGCGCCCGCAGGGTGGCCCCGACGTCCCCGGTCAGACCCACGTCCACCGGTACCCGCCGGCCCAGGTGCTCCTCCCGCGCGTCGATCTGGATCACCTTGCAGCCGGACGGATACCACTCGCGGTACGGAAAGTCGGTGCCCAGCATCACCAGCGTGTCGCAGGCGTCGAGCGCGTGGGCGGCGGCCGGGTTGCCGATCAGGCCGGTCTGGCCGACCTCGAAGGGGTTGTCCCCCTCGAAGCCCTCCTTCGCCTTGAGCGTCAGCACCATCGGCGCGGCGAGCACTTCGGCGAGCCGGAACACCTCGGCCTTCGCCTCGCGGGCCCCGCACCCCACCAGCAGCGTGCACTTGGACGCGGAGTCCAGGAGGGCCGCGGCCTCGGCGATGGCGGGGTCGTCCGGCCGGGTGACCGCGTGGTGCCCGAGCCCGAACCGGACGGGCCGGTCCTCGCTGAGCTCCTGGTCACCGAGGTCGCCGGGCACGGTCAGCACGGCGACGCCGCCCTGGCTGATCGCCGCGCGCACGGCGGATTCCAGCATCCGGGGCATCTGCTCGGGGGAGGTGACCGTGGCACGGTAGACGGCCACGTCCCGGAACAGCAGATCGTTGTCGACCTCCTGGAAGTAGTCGCTGCCCACTTCGGCCAGGGGCACCTGGCCACAGATGGCGAGGACCGGGGCGTGGCTCTTCGCCGCGTCGTACAGGCCGTTGAGGAGGTGGACGGAGCCCGGCCCGACCGTGCCCATGCACACGCCGAGCGTTCCGGACAGCTGGGACTGCGCCCCCGCCGCGAAGGCGGCCACCTCCTCGTGGCGGCAGCCGATCCAGTCCAGGCCGTCGGTGGTGCGGATGGCGTCGGTGAGCGGATTGAGCGCGTCTCCGACGACTCCGAACACTTGCTGGACGCCCAGGTCCTTCAGGGCGTCGACGATCACGCGGGCGACGGTGCGCGTCACGGGGTGTCCTCCGGTTCCGGGGTGGGGGTTATGGGGCTGGTGGAGCTGATGGGGCGGGCAGATCGGGTGGCGCTCACGGGGCTCGGGGGAGTCGCGGCGTTCACAGGGCCCGCGGGGCTCACGACGCGGTTCGTGCGGGAGCGGGCGAAGCCGTCCGGGTCGGCGGCCCGCCAGTCGGCGGCCCAGTCCGCGGGCGCGTCCCCGTCGAGGAGCTCCCCGGGCCCGAGCCACGCGTACAACTGCGCGTACGAGCGCACGGTGTGCGGGTCGACGCGCTGGAGCAGCATCTCCGGGCGCAGCTGGGCCTGGTCCTCGACGCCCATGGCCGCCATGATCTGCAGGGCGCTCTTGACGGTGGCCGCCTGGAACCGCTGGACGCGCTGCGCCTTGTCCCCGACGTCCAGGGCGCGGGCGCGCCGCGGGTCCTGGGTGGCGACACCGACCGGGCAGGTGTTCGTGTGGCAGCGCTGGGCCTGGATGCACCCGACCGCGAACATCATCGCCCGGGCGGCATTGGTGTAGTCGGCTCCCTGGAGCAGCCGCTTCACGAGGTCCCCGCCGGTGGCGACCTTTCCGCTCGCGCCGATCCGGATGCGCTCGCGCAGACCCGCTCCGACGAGGGCGTTGTGGACGGTCATCAGGCCTTCGGTGAGCGGCATCCCGACGTTGTCGGCGAATTCCAGGGGCGCGGCCCCGGTCCCGCCCTCCGCGCCGTCGACGATGATGAAGTCGGGTGTGGTGCCCTCCTCCAGCATGGCCTTGCAGACGGCGAGGAACTCGCGGCGGGAGCCGACGCACAGCTTGAAGCCGACGGGCTTGCCGCCCGCCAGCTCGCGCAGCCGCGCCAGGAAGCGGACCAGCTCGCGCGGTGTCGTGAACGCGGTGTGGTAGGGCGGTGACAGGACGGTCCGGCCCTCGGGCACCCCGCGGACCTTCGCGATCTCGGCCGTCACCTTGGCGCCGGGCAGCACCCCGCCGATACCGGGCTTGGCCCCCTGGCTGAGCTTGAGGGAGACGCACTTGACCTGCTCGTGGGCGGCCTTCTCGGCGAACTGGGCGGGGTCGAAGTCGCCGTCCTTCGTACGGCAGCCGAAGTAGCCGGTGCCGATCTCCCAGACCAGGTCCCCGCCGGGCCGCAGGTGGTACTCGGAGAGCCCGCCCTCGCCCGTGTCGTGGGCGAAGCCGCCCCTCTCGGCTCCGGTGTTGAGGGCGAGCACGGCATTGGCCGACAGCGAGCCGAAGCTCATGGCGGAGACGTTCAGCAGGGCCATGTCGTAGGGCTGCGTGCAGTCCGGGCCGCCGATCCTGACCCGCGGAGGGTCGGTGGGCACCGGCCGGGGCGCCATGGAGGGCACGAGGTACTCGCTGCCGGACAGGTACAGGTCACGCTCGGTGCCGAAGGGCTCCTCCGCGTCGGTCCCCTTGGCCCGCTCGTAGACGATGCTGCGGGTGTCGCGGTCGAAGGGGCGGCCGTCGAAGTTCCGCTCGATGAAGTACTGCTGGAGCTCCGGCCGCAGCCCCTCCAGCGCGAACCGCAGGTGCCCGAGCAGCGGGTAGTTGCGCAGGACGGAATGCCGTCGCTGTACGAGGTCGTACGTGGCCACGGCGGCCAGCAGCGCCAGCGGCGCGGCCGCCGCCCACCACCAGGGCGAGACCGTCACGGCGGCGAGGACGAGCAGGCCCGCGGCCAGATAACCCACGAGGAGGGTGATACGAATCTTCAGCACGTCGTGCGTCTGTCCCGAGGAACGCCCGCCAACCCCCCGGACCTGAAACCAGGACATGCCGCACATCGCCCGGCGTCCCGCAGGACGGCGGCCGGCGGGGGAGACGGCCTACAGTGGCGCCATGCCCCAGCCCGCCCACCTGCCCGGCCCCGACCTGCCGGACGCGTACGGCCGCAGCCGCTGGGAGGCGGCGGCGCTGCGGCTGCTCGGCGATACGTACACCTTCGCGGCCACCGGCCCCCGGCGGCACCGCGACTGGGCGCACGACGTCCTCGCGGTGCTGCACCGGTCGGTCCCCGACCCGCGGGGCTGGCTCGGGCTGGACGCGGACCGCACCGATCCGGTCCGCCGCACGTGGCCCGCGTACCCCTTCGACCCACCGGACGCTCCGGAGCTCGCCGACCGGCTCCACCTCCTGGAGGAGCGGGCGGCGGCGGCCGCGCTCGCCGTCATGGCCGAGGAATGGCAATCGGAGCCCGCCCCCGTGCGCTCCCGCCCCGACCGCGACGCCGTGCTGGCGGACGCCCGCACCCTCCTCGACCGGTACGGCCCCACCGCCCGCTACTGGACCAACACGCTCGCCGCCGCCCACGATCCGGCCCCGGACTTCCTCGCGGCGGGGCTCCAGGGGACCGAGTCCCGTGGATTCCTCACCTCCGCGTACGTCAACGGCCTCGACCTCTTCGGCGACCTGGGCCTGATCGCCGTCACCGACGACGAAGTGGGCGTCTTCTGGTCGTTCGGTGCGTACTGACGAACGACCGCGAGGCCGGCGGACACGGCGGCACGCCCGAGGGGGTGGACCCGGAAAATCCGGTTCCACCCCCTCGGGCGTGTGCGGGGCGGCAGGCCCTCAGGCGGGACGGCCGCCGAACGGGGCGCCCGTGCCGTAGTACGTGCCCAGTTCCTCGTTGTACCCGGCGTCGCCGAGGTGCTTGTCCCGGTGGAACTCGGGAGCGTTCTTGATCTGCTCCTTGGTGCGGTCGACGTAGATCTTCTCCTCGGCGGGGTCGATGTGCTTGACCGTCCCGGCGGGAAGGAGGACCTCCTTGCCGAAGATCCACACACCGGTGTCCACGACGATGTAGGCGGAGCCGACCTCGTCGGAGTGCTTGTCGACCTTGCCGATGGAGCCGTCCGTGGCCTCGACCTTGTAGCCCGTCAGATCGGTACCGGCCAGTCGGCCGGACGTCTCGTGATAGCCCCAGATGTTCGCGGACATGAGAACCACTCCTTTGATTGAGGGTACGGATCCTTTGCTTTCGGAACCGATGCGGGGCCGGTCGCGGCCCCGCCGGAAACTCGCATGCCCCGTAAATCCCGGCGTACACGGTCACCATCGGGTGAAGCCGTCGGGGCGCCGGGGGAGGGGAGCGCGGGCAGCGGCCGGGGCCCGCACCCTGACCGGGTGCGGGCCCCTGAACTGCCTTTTCTGCCCTGGTGGGGCTACCAGCGATACCAGCGGCCGCTGCCCCCCTTCGGCCGGGCCACGAACCCGACGAGCCACAGCACCAGTACCGCGATCGCCACCCACCAGAGAATCTTGAGGGCGAATCCGGCACCGAACAGAAGCAGTACCAGCAGAAGAACGAGAAGCAGGGGAACCATAGTTATTACCTCCGGAAATCTGTCTGCCCCCGGTTCCTCCGAACATGCGCCCCGACTTTTTCGGATGCCCCCCGCGTACGCGGGGAGCGCGCGCCCTCCCGTTCCCTGCCCGGCCGGCGGGCCGTGTCAGGGCCGCAACAGGGCCTTGATGGCGCGGCGTTCGTCCATGGCCCGGTAGCCCTCGGCGACTTGGTCCAGGGGCAGGGTGAGGTCGAAGACCTTGCCCGGGTCGATCCGGCCCGACAGGACCAGCTCGATCAGGTCGGGCAGGTACCGGCGTACCGGCGCGGGGCCGCCGCGCAGCCCGACGTGGGAGAAGAACAGCTCCTGCCCGTCGATGGCGACCCCGTGCGGGACCCCGACGAAGCCGACGCTGCCGCCGGGCCGCGCCGAGTGCAGGGCCTGCGCCATGGCCTCGCCGGTGCCGACGCACTCCAGCACGCTGTCGGCGCCGATGCCGCCGGTCAGCTCCTTGATCCGGGCCACGCCCTCCGCACCGCGCTCGGCGATGACGTCGGTGGCACCGAACTCCCGCGCGAGGTTCTGCCGGGGCTCGTGGCGGCTCATCGCGATGATCCGCTCCGCCCCGCTTTCCTTCGCCGCGATCACGGCGCACAGGCCCACGGCGCCGTCGCCGACGACCACGGCGGTCGAGCCGGGCCTCACCTCGGCCGCTTCGGCGGCCCACCAGCCGGTCCCCATCACGTCGGAGACGGCCAGCAGACCGGGCCACAGCTCCTCGTCCGGCACCTCGTCGGTGGCGACGAGGGTGCCCTGGGCGTTGGGGATGCGCACGTAGTCGGCCTGGCAGGTGCTCATGAACTCGCGGTGCAGGCAGTTGGACTGGAAGCCGTTTTTGCAGTTCGCGCAGGTGTTGTCGGAGGTGGCGAAGGAGCCGACCACGAACTGGCCCGGCCGGACGGAGGTGACGTCGCTGCCGACCTCCTCCACGAAGCCGACGTACTCGTGCCCGATCGGGCGGGGATTCCCGATCGGCTCGGCGCCGCGGTACGGCCACAGGTCGGAGCCGCACACACAGGTGACGGCCGTCCGGATGATCGCGTCGGTCGGCCGGAGGATCTTCGGATCGTCCAGGGTCTGGAAGCGCACGTCGCCGGGGGCGTGGATCACTGCTCCGCGCATGAGGGGTTCCCTTTCGTACCGGGGGAGACGCTGCCGGGGGCGGCCGGCCGGCGCCGGGTGCGGAGGCGGACCGGTCACCGGCGACGATCCGCCGCCCGTGGCCGGACGCAGCCCTCCCCGGCCGCCGTCGCGGCCCGGGGAGGAGCCTCACGTCATCCAGGTAACCGGCATCCGGCCCGGTCAGCGACTCCACCTCGCCCGCACCCCGGTTCCCCCCGTGGCCGCCGATCGCGGGTGTTCTGCGCGCCGGACCACTACGCTCATGATCACGCCGTGCCGACAGGAGTGTGCGGACGAGGACAGGTGCCCCAGGCGCTCTGGACGTCACCTGGCCGAGCGAGGGGTCCCGGCCGCCCGGCCGGGGCCCCTCGGCGCTCCGCCGCCCCCGCCGCCCGCGGCCCCATCGGACCCGGCGGCCCCGGCGGACCGGGGCGTCCGCCGGATCGGTGATCCTTGGTCCATGCGTGCCGCCCGCCTCATCCGTATGGCCCTCCTGCTCCAGTCGGCCCCCGGTCTGACCGCCGCCGCCCTCGCCCGTGAGCTGGAGGTTTCCGAGCGGACGGTCATCCGCGACGCCCAGGCCCTGCAAGAGGCGGGGGTCCCGGTCCGCTCCGAGCGCGGCCGGGCCGGCGGCTACTTCCTGGCCCCCGGCCACCGGACCCGGCTGACCACCCTGCACCCGAGCGAGGCGGAGACCCTGTTCCTGTCGGGGCTGCCGACGGCCCTGCGGGACCTGGGGCTGTCGGACGCGGCCGGAACGGCCCGGCTGAAGCTGGCCGCCACCCTGCTTCCCTCCGTGCGCGAGGCCGCCGAATCCTCGGCGCGCCGCTTCCACCTCGACGCGCCGTCCTGGTTCAGCGAACCCCCCTCCCCGCCGCTCCTGCCGGAACTGGCCCGCGCGGTGTGGGCCGACCGGGCCGTCGAGCTGTCCTACGCCCGCCCGGGCCGTGCGGGCGCACCGCCCGCCACGGTGACCCGGGTGGTGGAACCGTACGGGCTCGTCCTGAAGGCCGGCACCTGGTACGCCGTCACCCGCACGCCCGACGGCCGGGACCCCGACGGCCGGGACCCCGACGGCGGCTGGCGCACCTACCGCGTCGACCGCGTCACCGCCCTGGCCCCCGCGCCCGGCGCGGCGCGGCCGTTCGTACGCGACCCGGTCTTCGACCTGGCCCGGCACTGGGAGACCCGTTCGGCCGCCTTCGCCCGTGCGCTGCTGCGCACCACCGTCACGGTCCGCGTGAGCGCACGCGGACTGAGCAGGCTGCCCGCCGTCCTCGACGGGGCGGCCGTCCCGGACGCCCTGGCCTCCGCCAGCGCTCCGGACGCCGCCGGCCTGGTCACCCTCGACCTGCCCGCGGAATCCGAAGAGGTCGCCTTCGAGCAGCTCGCCGCGCTCGGTGCGGACGTCGAGGTACTGGCCCCGGCTCCGCTGCGCGCCCGCTTCCGCGAGCGCGCGGCGGAGCTGGCCGCCCTCTACGGCGCGGTCCCGCGGTAGGCCGTGGGCCGTCCCCGCCGGAGCTTCTCCCGCGCGTCAGCGGTAGTCCTCGGGGGATCCTTCCCGTCCGCCGTACACGACGTCCTCGAAGTACGCCCAGGCATCGGGCAGGCTGCCGTCCACGTCCCGCACCCCGTACGCCCGGGCGAGCTCCGCACTGGAGGTGGACCTGCCGTTCCAGCGCCCGGCGCGGTCGGGGTCGGCCGCCAGCGCCGCGACCGTGCGGGCCAGGAACCACGGGGACTCGGCGATCGCGAAGGACGGCTCCCGGGCGATCGCGTCGCGCCAGTTGTCCTCCGTGACTCCGAAGTGGGCGAGCATCTGCTCCGAGCGCAGGAAGCCCGGCGACACCGCGACCGCCGTGCCCCCGTACTCGGCCAGCTCCTGGCCCAGCCCGAACGCCAGCCGGATCGGGGCGTTCTTCGCGAGGTCGTAGTACATGTTCTCCCGGTAACGGCGGTTGGAGTGCGCGGTGCCGTCCGTGACCTCCACGTACAGCGGCGCGTCCGAGCGGATCAGCAGCGGCAGCAGCAGTGCCGCGGTGATCACGTGGGAGCGGGCGCCGAGTTCCAGGATGCGCAGGCCGTCGGCGAGCGGCGTCTCCCAGCTCTTCTTCCCGAACACCGAGCGTGCCAGCAGGTGTTCGCCGCCCCACAGGTCGTTGACGAGGATGTCGAGCCGCCCGTGGTCCCGGTCGACGCGCTCGACGAGCGCGCGCACCTGGGACTCGTCGAGGTGGTCCGTGGGCACGGCGATGCCGGTTCCGCCCGCCGCGGTGACGAGTTCGGCGCTCTCCTCGATGGTCTCGGTGGTCCGGCCCACCTCGCTGACCCGGGTACGGGTCGTGCGCCCGGTGACGTACACGGTGGCCCCGGCCCTGCCGAGCTCGACGGCCTGGGCGCGCCCGGCGCCGCGGGTGGCCCCGGCCACGAGCGCGATCCGTCCGGCGAGCGGACGCTCCGGGTTCTCGGGCCGGACGGGTGCGGTGGTCATGTCCTCGTTGGTCATGTCATCCAGGGTGCACGCCAAAGGTGACAGAACACGTCACCTTTTACCGGGCGTCCGGACGGGCGTCCGGGCGGTCGTCCGGGCATCAGGGCCGCGGGCCCTCGACTTCATCCACTTCTCCGGCGTGCCGGAAAAACCCATTCCTTGATCGAGAATTCCGCTCGAACGCGGGTGTTGTGAGGGGTGTCTCCGTTCGATACGATCGCTCCCTCAGCGGCCGTAAGTCCACTTGTCAAAGGGGGCATTGTGGGTGCGTCAGCCTTACCGTCGGCATCGGCCACAATCCCCGGGCGGAATTCCTGATGGGTGAGGCCGATGAGAAATTAAAACACTCCGGCCCTTTATTACCCGAAGATCCGCCCTCGTCCTCGTCCTCCGCTCCGTTCCGAAGACGGGATTTCACGCTCTTCTGGACCGCGGGCGCCGTCGACGGTCTCGGGACCTGCGCCTCCGCCCTCTTCCTCCCGCTGATCCTGCTGGGCGCCGGGTACCCGGCCGGCCTCACCGGACTCGTCGCCTCGGTGGGCCTGGTCAGCGGTCTGGTGGTCTCGCCGGTGGCGGGCGTGTACGCCGACCGGTGGCCGCGCAAGCCCATGATGTACGGGGCGGCCCTGCTCGCGGCCGCCGCCATGGGATCGGTGTTCGTGACCGTGGCCCTCGGCCACGTCGTCCTCGTCCACGTCCTCGTCGCCGCCGTCGTCGAGCAGGCGGCCGGCGCCACGTACGGGGCCGCGGCCTCCGGGACGATCCGCCGCCTGGTGCCGCCCCGGGAGTACACCCGGGCGATCGGACACCTCCAGGCGCGGGACCAGGCCGTACAGATCGTCGGGCCGATGCTCGGCGGCGTGCTGTACCAGCTGGCGCGCTGGGTCCCGCTGCTCGCGGACGCACTGTCGTTCCTGCTGGTGGCGGTGCTGACCAGGGCGATCCGCACCGACCTGACGCCCGAACGCGAAGGTCCCGCCCCCTCGTTCACCCGCGAACTCGCCGAAGGACTGCGCTTCGTGTGCGCGGATCCCTTCCTCCGCTTCGTGATGGTGTGGACCGCCGGGATCAACGCGCTGCTCGGCGCCCTCTACTTCCACGCGGTGGTCACCTCCCACGACCGCGGTGCCAGCCCCTCCTCGATCGGGCTCGTCCTCACCCTGGCCGGCGTCGGCGGCCTGCTCGGCGCACTCGGCGCACCGTGGCTGGTGCGGCGGGTTCCGGGGGCGCGGATCGTCACGGCCGCGTCGTGGGCCATGGCGGCGACGGCGGCCGGACTCGCGTTCGCGTCCCGGACCTGGGCCTACGGGCTGCTGCTCGGCGGGGTGTCGCTGATCGTGCCGTCCGTGGTCGTCGTGCTGCAGACCCGGGCGATGCTGGTCACCCCCGACCGGCTGCTGGCCCGCATGGGGACGGTGCTCGGCACCGCCGGACAGGGCATCGCGGTACTCGCGCCCGTGACGGCGGGAGTCCTGGTGGCGGCGTACGGGGGCCGCGCGGTGGCACTGGGCTGCGCGGGCGCGTTCGCCGGGCTGGCGCTGTACGCGACCGCGAGGGCGCGGCTGCTGGCGGGGGAGACGCCGTGACGCCGGCCCCGCCGAAGGCGGCCGTGCGCACCTACGGCGTCTACCGGCCGGTGCTGCCGGTGACCAGCCCCCGCAGCCCCGACCGGATGGTGTACACAGGCGACGCCGACGGCCGCTGCGAGATCTTCACCTGGGACCGCTCCACCGGCGCCGGACGGCAGCTGACGGACCGTCCGCACGGCACCCTGCTCTGCGCCATCGACGAGGACGAGGCCGTCTGGTGGTTCGACGAGGACCGCGGCGGCAGCGGCGGCTGGCGCACCCAGGACTTCGACGGCGGCCCCGACCGCCCGGCGCTGTCCGGGGTGCCGTACGGGCGGCCCGCCGGGCTGGCGCTGGCGGCGGGGGGCGAGGTGGCCGTCGGCATCCGCGGCCCCGGGGGGCTCAGCGTCCACACGGGGCGGCGCGGCGGCACGGCCACGCCCGTCCTGCGCACGAAGGACTCCGGCACGCTGTGCGGCCTGGCGCCGGACGGCAGCCTGCTGGCGGTGTCCGGACCTGCGCACTCCGCCCGCGCCGTCACGCTGCTGAGCCCGGACGGGACCACCGTCGCGGTGCTCTCCGGCACCGCGGAACCCACCTGGGCGCTCGGCTTCGCCCCGCTGCCGCTGCCGCTGCCGCTGCCGCTGCCGCTGCCGCTGCCGACACCGCCGCCGACGTCGACACCGTCACCTGGCCCGGCGGCGGCGTCCGCGCACCCCCTGCTGCTGGTCATGCGGGAGCGGGCCGGCCGCTACCACCTCGGGACCTGGGCCCCGGGCCGCGGCCTGGAGCTGCTGCCCTGGTGCTCGTTCGACACCGAGACGACCGCCCGCTGGTACCCGGGCCCCGGGGGAGCGCGGGTCCTCCTGCGGCAGGACCGGCACGGCCGCAGCCGGCTGTTCACCGCCGACCTGGACCGCCACGAGCTGACCCCGGTGCCCACCCCCGAGGGCAGCATCCTGGACGCCTCCCCGGCCGCCGACGGTGACGTGTACTTCATCTGGACCGACGCGGTGAACGTACCGCGCGCGCTGTCCCTGTCGGGGGCACCGCTGCCCGGGCAGAGCCGGTGGCGCCTTCCCCGCTTCGGCCGCCGCCGGGACCTGTGGACGCCCGGCCCCGACGGCCCGGTGCACACCCTCGTCACCACACCCGCCGACCGCCCCGCCCCGTACCCGCTGGTCTTCCTCGTCCACGGCGGCCCGGCCGACCACGACCGCGACGCCTACGACCCGATGGTGCAGGCCCTCGTCGGCTCGGGCTACGCCGTGGCCCGCGTCAACTACCGGGGCTCCACCGGCTACGGGCCGCGCTGGCGCTCCGCCTACTCCGAGGGCGTCGGCCACACCCAGGTCGCCGACCTGGTGCGGGCCCGGGCCGAACTGCTCGACCGGGGCATCGGCTGCGAGGGCGCCGTCGGCCTGTGCGGTACCTCGTGGGGCGGTTACCTGACGCTGCTGGCCATGGGCACCCACCCCGGGCTGTGGAACGCCGGGGTCGCCGTCAAGCCGCTCGCCGACTGCGTCACGGCCTTCCGCCACTCCACGCCCGCCCTCCAGGCGCTGGACACCGCCCTGTTCGGCGGCACTCCCGACGAGGTGCCCGAGGCCTACGCCCACGCCTCCCCGTCCTCGTACGCGGCCGCCATCCGCTCCCCGCTGCTGGTGATCGCCGCCCGGCGGGACGCCAAGTGCCCGCCGGAACAGGTCGAGGCGTACCTGGACGTGCTGCGCGCCGGAGGTGTGGCCCACGAGCTGATGTGGCTGGACTCGGGCCACGACGGCTACGACGGGGCCGACCACCTGGCCGTGATCCGGCGGTCCCTCAGATTTCTCGGTCGCGGGCTGCCTGCGGCGCCCGCGCGGGCCGAGCCGTCCTCACACCCGGAGGGGAGGTGAACATCATGCAGAAGGACATCATCCACGGCGACCCGCTCGAGGGCGACGAGGAGAGCCGCAAGCCGGGCGTCGGCGTCGTCATCTACTTCCGCTCCACGGAGGAGATGGAGGACGAGGACAAGTAGCTCCAGGGGGCCGGGGGGGGGCCGGGGGGGGGCCGGCGCCCCCCCCGGCCCCCCCGGCGGAGCCAGAGCGGGGGCGCCGGACATAGGTATAAAGCCGGCGGGGGGGGGCGACAAGAGGGAGTTGAGGGG
>NZ_JBIASM010000012.1:0-197677 GCF_042890765.1 Streptomyces sp. NPDC002032
CGCTACGACAAACGAGCCCGCCACTACAACGCCCTCGTCACCCTCGCCTGCCTACAACTCTGGCTGCCGAAATGACATTGCGGACACGCCCTAGGTGCCGTCGTACCCGGCGGTGGGCATGGACAGGCGCCGGTGCACCTCGGCCTTCATGGCGGAGGTGTAGCGGGGCTCGTCCAGTCCGGCGGTCTCCAGGCGGACGCCGCGCCGCGCGCACTCGGCGGTGAACTCCTCCACCGAGCACAGGGCGCGGGCCAGGACCCGCCTGCTCGCGGCGACGAACAGATCGACCTGTCCGGCGTCCACGTCGCACCACAGTCCGCAGTGGTCGGCCCGCAGCCCGTAGAAGAGCAGGTGGCGGGTGACCACGTAGCCCCGGGCGGCGGCCCAGCGCGCGCACATGGCGTGCTGGCTGCGGGTGTCCACGGCGAAGGGGTCGGCGTCGAGTTCCTCGAGCGGGGCCAGGCTGGCGATCGCGGCCACGCGCAGCGCTTCCATGGCGCCCGACCCTACTCCGATCCGGGCTCCGGGAGGAGGGGGCGGCGGGGACCGGTTGTCGTCGGAGGCCTCGCGGGCGATCGGCGGGGAAAGGCCCGGGGTCCGTCGTCACCCGCGTGACGCGGGGCAGACGGGAGGGTGACGACAGGCCCTGGGGCGTGTCCGCGAAGGAGTGCCAGGCGGGAGGTTGCGCAGACGCCCTAGGCTCGGTGGGAGCGTGCGCGAGGGAGGGAGTACGGGGTGCCGGTGGAGATCACCTGGTGGGGCCATGCCACCTGTACGGTGCGGGATTCCGGGGTGCGCGTGCTGACGGACCCGCTGTTCGCCCGGCGGTTCGCGCACCTGCGGCGGCGGCGCGGGGCGCTGCCCCCGCCCGAGGCGGCGGAGGCGGACGTGGTGCTGGTGTCGCACCTGCACGCCGACCACCTGCACCTGCCGTCGCTGGCCCGGCTCGCGCCCGGCACCCGGCTCGTGGTGCCCCGGGGGGCGCGGCGGGCGGTGCCGGGGCTGGCCCGGCTGGCGCGGGTGCGGGGGCTGGCGGTGACGGAGCTGGCCGCGGGCGAGGAGGTCGGCGTACGGGAGGGCGTACGGGTACGGGCGGTCGCGGCCCGGCACGACGGGCGGCGGATGCCGTTCGGCCCGCAGCGGGCGCCCGCGCTCGGGTACGTGGTGCGGGGCTCGGAGCGGACGTACTTCGCCGGGGACACCGGCCTGTTCGACGCCATGGCCGAGGAGGTCGGCCCGGTGGACGTGGCGCTGCTGCCGGTCGGCGGCTGGGGCCCCTGCCTGGGGGCGGGCCACCTTGACCCGGAGCGGGCGGCGCGGGCGGCGGCGCTGCTGGGGCCCGCTGCGGCGGTGCCGGTGCACTACGGGACGTACTGGCCGGTGGGCATGGACGCGGTCCGGCCGCACGAGTTCCACGCGCCGGGCGAGGAGTTCGCCCGCTGGGCGCGCAGGCTCGCGCCGGAGGTGGCCGTACGGGTCCCCGCGCACGGGGAGCGGGTGCGGCTGCCGTGACGGGGTGGTGGGAGGCGGCGCAGACCGTGGGCCGGGTGACTCCGGAGACCACCCGGCAGGCGGTGGGGTACCCGGCGCTGTTCGTGCTGGTGGCGCTGGGGGCCCTGATACCGGTGATCCCGACGGGGGCGCTGGTGAGTTCGGCGGCGGTGGTGGCGTTCCATCAGCGGTCGCTGCCCTTCGGCGTGCTGCTGGTGTGCGCGGTGGCGGCCCTGGCGGCCTTCTGCGGGGACGTGGCCCTGTACTGGCTCGGGCGCAGGGGGGTGCACTCGAAGAACGGCTCCCGGTGGCTGGAGTCCCTGCGCGGGCGGGCGACGCCGGAGCGGCTGGAGCGGGCGCAGACGAAGCTGGACGAGCACGGGGTACTGGTGCTGGTGCTGTCGCGGCTGGTCCCGGCGGGGCGGATCCCGGTGATGCTGGCCTGCCTGCTGGGCGGGATGCCGCTGCGGCGGTTCGCGCGCGGGGACGCCCCGGCGTGCCTGGCCTGGGCGGTGACGTACGGGCTGATCGGGATCCTGGGCGGCTCGCTCTTCTCGGAGCCGTGGAAGGGCGTGGCCCTGGCGGTGGGCCTGACCCTCCTGATCAGCGCGGCCCCGGCGGTGTGGCGCCGCCTGCGCCCGGAGCCGCCGGCGCCCCCGGCGACATGAACGGAGCGGCGCCGGGGCGTCAGGCGGCGGGGCCGGGGCGGCGGGGGGCCCAGGGGCGGGCGGCCTCCAGCTGGGCGGCCACCCCGAGGATGGTGGCCTCGTCGTGCTCCCGGCCCACCAGCTGGACGGAGAGCGGCAGTCCGTCCGTACCGAAGCCGGCCGGGACGGAGGCCGCCGGGTTGCCGGTGACGTTCCACAGGGCGGTGTACGCGATCATCGGGCGCGAGCGGAGCATCGCCCCGGCCATGCCCCTGCCGTCGAGGGCCCCCACCCGCCGGGGCCGGCCGGCGAGCGTCGGGGTGAGCAGCAGGTCGACGCGGTCGAAGACCCGGTTGGCGCGCACGGCCATCCGCTCCCCCGCCCGGACGGCCCACTCCACGGCGGCCCCGGGCGCCAGCCGGGCGGCGCGCACGGTCTGCCGGGTCCGCCGCTCCAGCAGTTCCGGGTGCTCGACGCCCAGCGCCTCGTACCGCACGCCCCCGTAGAACTGCGGGAGGAACGCGGCGGTGGTGTCGGGGTGGCGGGGGTCGGTCTCCCGTACGTCGTGGCCCAGTTCGCCGAGGGCCCGGACGGTCTCACGCAGGGCCGCCAGGTGTTCGGGATGGAGGCGTACGCCGGGCACCGCGGGCTTGGCCGACCAGCCGATCCGCAGCCTCCCGGGCGCGGTGGACGCCGCCCGGACGAAGCTCGTCGCGGCGGGCCGGGCCGCCCAGCGGTCGCCGGGGGCCGGGCCGCTGAGGACGTCGTAGAGCAGGGCGCTGTCCAGCACGCCGCGGGTGAGCGGTCCGACGGTGCCGAGGGCGTACCAGAGGTGGGGGTGCGGGGCGGTGGAGACCCGGCCGCGCTGGGGTTTGAGGCCGAACAGGCCGCAGCAGGCGGCGGGGATGCGGATCGAGCCGCCGCCGTCGCCGCCGAGCGCGGCGCCGACGAGTCCGGCCGCGACCGCCGCGGCACTTCCGCCGCTGGAGCCGCCGGTGGTGCGGGAGGTGTCCCAGGGGTTGCGGGCGTATCCATGGGCGGCGGACTCCGTGAACGGCCACTGCCCGAACTCCGGCATCGTGGTCTTGCCGACGATCACCGCGCCGGCCGCCCGCAGCCGGCGCACCGCCTCGCAGTCACGGGCGGCCGGGGTGCGGTTGGCGGCGCCGCCGAAGGTGGTGACCTCCCCGGCCACGTCGAGCTCGTCCTTGACCGCCACGGGGACGCCGAGGAGCGGGAGGGCGGCCCCGGCCGCGCGGGCCGCGTCCCGGGCGTCGGCCTCCGCCAGCGCCCGGGCGCCGAGGACCACCCGGAAGGCGCCCAGCTCCCGGTCGAGCCGCTCGATCCGGCGCAGCGAGGCCTCGGTCAGGGCCCGCGCGGACACCTTCCCGTCGCGCACCAGCGCGGCCTGCCGGGCGGCTCCCAGGAACAGCAGCTCACTGTCGTCCACGTACGCGCCTTCCGCTGCGGGGTGTGTGCCGCACAGGTTATCGACCTCGCCCCCGCAAAGAGCCGGAGACCGCCCGCAGTTGGGTTCCCGGGCTCGGAGGCGTCTAGCCGGGGGGCGTGGCGGCGGCCAGGGTGCGGGAGCCGCCGATGGGGAGGTCCCAGAGGTCCTCGCGGGGCAGCCCGGCGCGGGCCCAGGCGGCGCGCACGCGGTGCAGGGGCTCGGTGACCGGTTCCGCGGAGAGGACGAAGGCGCCCCAGTGCATCGGGGCCATCCGGCGGGCACCGAGGTCGCGGCAGGCCCGGACGGCCTCCTCCGGGTCGGCGTGCACGTCGCGCAGCCACCAGCGCGGTGCGTAAGCCCCGATGGGCAGCAGCGCGAGGTCGATGCGGGGGTGGCGGCGGCCGATCTCCCGGAACCAGTGGCCGTAGCCGGTGTCGCCCGCGAAGTGGACGGTGCGCCCGCTCGCCGCGTCGGTCAGCATCCAGCCGCCCCACAGGGTGCGGCAGGTGTCCAGCAGCGAACGCCGGGACCAGTGGTGCGCCGGGACGAACTCGAAGCGTACGCCGCCCAGTTGCGCGGACTCCCACCAGTCGAGCTCGGTCACCCGGGTGAAGCCCCGGCGGCGGCACCAGCGGGCGAGACCGGCGGGGACGAAGAGGGCGGTGTGCCGGGGCAGCCGCTTGAGGGTGGGGGCGTCGAGGTGGTCGTAGTGGTTGTGGCTGATCACCACCGCGTCGACGGGCGGCAGTTCCTCCCAGCGCACGCCGACGGGCGTCATCCGGGCGGGGGTTCCGAGGATGCGCCGGGACCAGACCGGGTCGGTGAGCACCGTCAGCCCGCCGAGCCGCAGCACCCAGCTGGCGTGTCCGGCCCAGGTGACGCAGACGGCGCCCGGGGCGGCGGCGGGCAGCGGAGCGGGCTCGTACGGCAGGTCGGGGATCCCGCGCAGCCCGTCGGGGCCGGGCCGCAGCGCCCCCTCGCGGGCGAGCCGCGCGAAGGCGCGTACGCCGGGCAGCGGAGTGGTCAGCCGGTCCGCGAACGACCGGGGCCAGGCCCGGACCTCCCCGATCGGCCGCGGCCCGGCGGCCCCCGGGCCGGGCGCGCGGCGGTCCACGGGGCTGTGCGGGGCGGGGGCCGGGGCGGGTGCGGGCGGGGCGGCGGGCGGGGCGGCGGGGGCGTCCGTCTGGTCCCTCATCGGGGAGTCTCCGTTCAGCGGCGGCCGGTTCGGGCGGGGGCGGGGTCAGTCGGCCAGGCCGGCGAGCACCGACCCGAGCCGGTCCAGCGCGTCCCGAACGTGCGGCAGCGCCAGCGGGTCGCGGGAGCCGAGCGCCGCGAGGCGCTCCGCGGGGGTGGCCCCCAGCAGCGGGCCGGTCGACAACCGCACGCGCAGGGCGCCCAGTTCGTCCGCGAACCGCTGCCCGCCGGGCGTGGGCGCACCCAGCCGGGCGCCGAGCCAGTCCTCCAGCTCCATCGCGTCGCCGACGCCGTGCCGGGCCAGGCCGGCGCGCAGCGGGGTCAGGTCCGCGTACAGGTGGCGGCCGGCCTGCGGGGGCCGGGCGAGCGCCCCGACGGCCAGGAGTTCACGGTGTGCGGCCGCGGCGACCGCGCCGTGCAGGGCGGCGGCCGCGTAGGCGCGGCCGGCGACGGCGTCGGACTCGTCGAGGGCGTGCGCGGCGGCTCCCGCGACGGGACCGGCGACCAGGGCCCCGGTGGCGGTGAGGACGTCGAGCGTGCGGGCCCGCAGCCAGGTGCCGCGCGGGGTGCCGGGGAAGCGGACCACGGCGGCGGGCCAGCCGGCCGGCAGCAGCGCGCCGGAGAGGTCGACCAGGACGGCGGCCTGCTCGGGGAGCATCTCGGCGGGGCTGAGCACCAGGGTGTCGTGGGGCCGGTGCACGGTGTCGCGCCAGCTCTCGTCGCTGACCACGAACAGCCCGGCGGACTCCGCCGCCTCACAGGCCTCGCGCAGCATCTCCGGCGGCGGCACGGTCGCGGTGGGGTCATCGGCGACGGACAGCAGCAAGACGCGCGGGTCGCCGCCCTCGGCCCGTACCCGCCGGACGGTCTCCAGGAGGGCGTACGGGTCCGGGATGCCGCCGCACTCCGCCGGAGTGGGGACGTGGTACGCCCGCCGTCCCAGCAGCCGGACCTGCGGGGTCCACCAGGCGGGACAGGGCCGGGGCAGCATGACGTCGCCGCCGTAGGCGCCCAGCAGGGCCAGCAGCAGGGCGGGCGCGCCCGGGCCGGCGGCCACGTTCTCGGGGGCGGTGGCGAGCCCGCGCCGGCCCCAGTAGCGGCAGGCGGCCTCGTGCACGGCCGGGCCGCCGCCGGGCGGCTCGGGGGCTGCCCGGCCGGCCGCTTCGGCGAGGACGGCGGTCAGCTCGGGCAGGACGGGCAGGCCGGGCTCCGGGGCGGGGGGACCGTAGCGGACCGGGCCGCGCCCCTGGGCAGCGGCGCGCCACGCCCCGGCCGCCCCGGCGGAGCCGGACACTCCGGCCAGCCGCCCTTCCGCCATCCCCGACACGTGTCCGCCTCCCGTTGCCGCCGCCACTGCCACACCGACCGACCAGCCGTGACCTTTATACGATTATTTACCCCGCTATGCCCGTCAGCGGCGGCCACGCCCCGCGCCGGCCTCCTCAGCCCCGCCTGCCGACCAGCGCCAGCAGCCGGGTCTGCGCGTTCGCCCCGGCGGGGAAATCCAGCGGCGCGGCGAACATGCCGCTGGCCGCGAGGGTGTCGGCGTAGGGCATGACCTCCTTGAGCGCGAACTCCACGAGTCCGTCGGGCAGCCGCTCGTCCGCGCCGATCGCCCGCGCGAGGTCCCAGGTGTGCACGACGCAGTCGGTGGTCAGCTCCGAGCAGTACGCCGAACCGCGCGTGGGCCCGTACGACAGCGCGACGGTCCGCTCCAGCGCGCCCGGCTCGGCGAAGGCCTCCAGCGCGGCGGCCGCAGCCCGGTCCCAGGCGGCCACCGGGTCCGCGCCCAGCGGGTCGCCCGAGAGCGCGTCGCCGACGTCCGCCACCGTACGGCCCTCGGTGAGCAGCGGCGGGATCCAGAGCTGCTCGCCGGTCACGTGGCCGACCAGGTCCCGCACGGTCCACTCGGCGCAGGGGGTGGGCGCGTCCCAGCGGTCCTCCGCCACCTCCCGTACGCGCTCGCCGAACAGCCGCAGCGCCGCGGCGTGCTGTTCGAGCAGCGTCTCCGGCATGGGTCTCACCGTCCTCCACGCTCTGGCGTCCCCTGCGCCCCACTGTCCTCGCCCGCCTCACGCGTTGCCACCGAATCGGCTGCATGCCTTGGCTCGCAGGCATCGTGTCCACATATCAAAACGCCTATCTCGTATGACGGTCAGAGCCGCTACCGTGATCATCACGCTTCGACGACGAGGAGTCCGCCATGAACGACCCGCACCGGGCACAGGAGAGCGCCGTCTACACGCACGGCCACCACGAGTCGGTCCTGCGCTCGCACCGCTGGCGCACGGCCGCGAACTCGGCGGCCTACCTGGTCCCCGAACTGCGTCCGGGCATGCGGCTGCTGGACGTGGGCTGCGGCCCGGGCACCATCACGGCGGACCTGGCCGAGCTGGTCTCCCCGGGCGGGCGGGTCACGGCGGTCGACGCGGCGGCGGACGTCCTGGAGCAGGCCGCGGCCCACGTCGCGGAGCGCGGGATCGCCGGGGCCGTGGACTTCGCGGTGGCGGACGTCCACGCGCTGGACTTCCCCGACGGCTCCTTCGACGTCGTCCACGCCCACCAGGTGCTCCAGCACGTCGGCGACCCGGTACGGGCACTGCGCGAGATGCGCCGGGTGTGCCGGCCCGGCGGGATCGTGGCGGTGCGGGACGCCGACTACGCGGCGATGACCTGGTACCCGGCCTCGCCGGCCCTGGACGCGTGGCAGGACCTGTACCGGAAGGTCGCCCGCGCCAACGGCGGCGAACCGGACGCCGGACGGCGGCTGCGCGCCTGGGCGCGGGAGGCCGGCTTCACGGACGTGACCTGTTCGGCGACGGCCTGGTGCTACGCCACCCCCGAGGAGACGGCCTGGTGGTCGGCGCTGTGGGCGGACCGCACGACGGCCTCCGTCTACGCGGACATCGCCGTCCGCGGCGGGCACGCGACGGCCGACGGCCTGGCCGCCGTCGCCGGGGCCTGGCACGCCTGGGGCGGGCACCCCGACGCGTGGTTCTCGGTCCTGAACGGCGAGCTGCTCTGCCGGGCCTGACGCGGTGACGCCGTGACGACGCGACGACGTGACGACGTGACGACGCGATGACGCGATGACGCCGTGACGGGATGACCCTGTGGCGCGGCGCCCGCCCCGGCCGCCGGGAACCCGGTGGATCGAGGGCGGCGGCGCGTGGCACCCTGACCGCCATGACCACGAACCCCGTCGACCAGGCGCGACGTCTCACCCGTGACCGCTTCCCCGGCGCGCTGTCCGTCGTCCTCGCCGGCTCCGCGGCGTCCGGGCGGGCCACCGGGCTCAGCGACCTGGACATCCCCGTCCTGGTCGGGGACGGGGGCGAGACCTACCGCGAGACGGTCCGGTTCGAGGGACGGGTCGTGGAGCTGTTCGTCCACACCCCCACCGGGCTCGCGGACCTCTTCGCGGCGGACGTCCGGGCCCGGCGCGGGGTCCTGCAGAGCATGTACGCGACCGGCCTCGTGCTGGCCGACACGGACGGCGCGGCGGGACGGGCCCGCGCCCTCGCCGAGGCCGACCTGTGCGCGGGGCCGCCGCCGCTGGACCCCGCGACCGTCGAGACCAAGCGGTACGGGCTGACGGACGCCCTGGACGACCTCGTCGGCGCGGCCGATCGCGCCGAACGCCTCGCGGTGGCCGGCTCGGTGTTCAACGCCGCGGCCGACCTGCTCCTCGACCACCACCGTGCCTGGACCGGCACCGGGAAGTGGCTGCCGCGGCGCCTGCTCCAGGCGGACCCGCGACGGGGCGCGGCCCTGATCGACGGGCACCTGCGCGTCGGCGCGTCCGGGGAGCCGGCCGGGCTGGCCGAGGCGGCGGCCGAGGTCCTCTCCCTGACCGGCGGGCCCCTGCGCGAGGGGTACCGCCGCACCTGGCAGGGCACCATCGACTCGATCGCCGCCGCCGGCCGCTGACCGCCGACGCCCCCTGCGACGGCGCCGCTATCCGGGCGGCCGCATGCGGAAGTCGTACGCCGCCGGGAGGGGGGCGTCCGTGAGGGCGGCCCAGATCTCGGACAGGGTCTCCTCGCCCTCCCTCAGGTCGGGCAGTTCGAAACCGTCCTCGAACAGCCGGCGGGCCGCGCCCACGTGACCCTCCGCCGCCAGCAGCCGGGCGGCCAGCAGCCGGAAGCGGCCCTGCTCGCGCAGCGCGGGCCGGAGCCGGTCCCAGACCGCGCGGGCCGCCGCCGGCCGGCCGGCGTCGAGCAGCGCGGTCATCGCCTCCCGCCCCAGCGCGCACTCGGCCGCCGCCCACCGTTCGCCGCCCCGGCTCTCCTGCGCGAGGTCGTCGAAGGCCTCCGCGTAGCGGTCGGCGGCCCGTTCCCGGTCCCCGGCGAGCTCGTCGGCCACCGCCAGCGCCCGCAGCAGCGGCCAGCGCGAGGGCGTCAGCGCCAGCCCGCGCTCCCAGCTGCGTACCGCCTGGGCCGTGTCGCCCGCGTGCCACTGGGCCACGCCCAGGTGGTACTCGGTCAGCGGGTCGGCCGGGGCCGTCTCCAGCATGTCCCGCCAGTGCGGGGCGACCAGCGCCTCCCCCGGCGGCACCACCTTGCGCGGGGTGGGGAACACCCCGGTGCGCCACAGGTGCGCCCACGGCTCCTGGGCCTCCCCGAGGGTGGACTCCGGGAAGGGGGTGCCGGGCAGCTCGAAGCCCCCGCACAGCACTTCCAGCGCACCCCAGCCCGAGCCCTCGGCCAGCCGCTCCCCCGGTTCGGTGTCGGCGTGCGCGCGCCAGGCGGCGTGGGCCGCCTCCAGCGCGGCGGCGGGCAGTGCGGCGTCGAGGGCCGCGGAGGCGGCCCCGCGGGCCGCCGCCCAGTCCTCGCCGTGCACCGCCGAGGGATCCGCCGACAGCGGTCCGTACGCCTCCAGCCAGCTGAACTCCGCCCCGGCCTCCAGCCGTACGTGCTCCAGCTGGGTCCGGGCCAGCCCGGCCTGGATCTCGGCGTAACCGCCGGTGCCCGGCTCGGTGAGCCACTCCTGCCAGCGGCGGCCGCCCGCGCCGGCGCCCCACACGAAGAGCTTGCGGCCGCGCAGCAGGCGGGTGGAGGCCTGCACCAGCCCGTGCCCGTCGGCGTCGAGGGCGGCGATCCAGGGCCGGGTCTCGTCCTGGACCTCGTAGAAGAAGTCGGCGGGATGGGCGCTGCCCAGCGGGTACGTGCGGTCGGCGTCCTCCCAGCGCGGGACGGGGACGCGGCGCAGGGTGCGCTCGTACCCGAAGTGCCAGGCCTCTTCGGCGGGGGCCAGCACGCGGCTGCCCGCGGCCTCGGGGACGGCGGTGTTGGACCACCAGTAGACGGGGGCCGGCCGCTCGTGCGGGTTGCGGACGCGGACGCCGACGTAGAGGAAGTCCGAGTCGGCGGGCAGCCACAGGTCGACCTGGAAGGGCAGGTCGCGCAGCCGCTCCCACTCCCACAGCCGCACCATCGTCCCGCCGTCGGGGGCGGGGACGAGGGCCGCGTGCAGCGGGGCGCAGGACAGGGTGGTGTGGCCGGTGGCGCCGATGTTCCATTCGATGCCGCCGGAGAACCAGGCGCCGTTGAGCGCGAAGTTCGCGGGCTGGAACACCGGGTTGCGGTAGAGGAGTTCGCGTCCGCTCGGCAGGTGGACCAGGGAGTGGATGCGGCCGCCCAGTCCCGGCAGCACCGTGGCGCGCAGCCGGCCGTTGTCGATGACGACCGCCTCGAACTCCCGCTCCACGCGCTCGCGTCCGTAGCCGTCGCGCAGGCGCACCGGCAGCAACGAGCGCAGCGGCTCGTGGCCGACCTGGCGGGCCATGTCGCGCGGCAGCGCGTGCCGCGAGCGCTCGTCCAGCTCGTGCAGCGCGTCGGGTGCGCGCAGGGCGGGGAGGGGGTTGTCGGGACCCAACGGGGCGGCCGGGAGGGTCAGCAGGGCACGTCGGACGGTGGTGGCCATGAGGGAATGGAACACTCCGTCCCGGCCGGTGCACAGGGGTTCCGCGCATCACCACCGGTCAGGATTACGCAAAGCCCCCCGTGGCCGGTCCGGCGGGCCGGGCGTCCGCACACATGTCCGCCGTCACGGCCCAGCGTTCGTGGTCCCGCCAGGCTCCGTCCACGAGGAGGAAGTCGGGGGACAGGCCTTCCAGCCGGAATCCGCGTCCGCGGACCAGGCCGATCGAGGCCGCGTTCCCCGGCTGGATGTTGGCCTCCAGCCGGTGCAGTCCGAGGCCGCCGCGCTCGGGCGGGGCGAAGGCGTGGGCGAGGACCAGGTCGAGGGCCTCGCCCAGGAGCCCGCGTCCGGCGGCGTGCGCGAAGGCCCCGTAGCCGAGTGCCCCGCAGCGGAAGGCGCCGTGGACGATGTTGTTGACGTTGACGAATCCGGCGAGGCCGCCGCCGTCGAGCTCGCGCACGAGGAACCCGGCGCGTCCGCCGCCGTCGCCGCCGGCCAGCCGGGCGGCGTAGGGCTCGTACTCCTCGATCGTGGCGGGCGGGAACAGCCAGGGGGCGTGCAGGGCGCGGCCCTCGCGGACGCGAGCGGTGAACTCGGGCCCGTCGGCGCGGCGGTAGGCGGCCAGACCCACCCGCCGGCCCGTCACGATGTACGAGGAAAACTGCATCGCTCCAGGTTAGGGGGTGTGGCAGCATCCCCGGTGTGATCATCACCCCCCGGGATTCCGACGCCCCGGCCCTGCTGCTCGCGGCGGCCCGCAACAACGCGGAGTGGTGCGCGGCCGTCAGCCGCGGCGGCGCGTTCTCCGGCTCCGTGTGGAGCAGCCCGCGGCGGACCCCGCCGCTGTACCCCGACGCGGTCTCCCTCACACCGGAGGCCTCGGCGGCGCAGGTGCTGGGCGGCATCGACACCTCCTCCCCCGGCTGCTCGGTCAAGGACAGCTTCGCCGTGCTCGACCTGGCCCCGGCCGGCTTCGAGGTGCTGTTCGAGGCCCAGTGGATCCACCGCCCGGCGGGGCCCGCCTCGGCGGCGACGGCCGTCGGCCCGGAGTGGTCCGCGGTGCGGACCGCCGAGGAGCTGGACGCCTGGGAGGCCGCCTGGGACGGGGAGGAGAGCACGGGGCTGTTCCACGCGGACCTGCTCGACGGGGACCTCGTCTTCCTGGCGGGCCGTCGCGGGGACCGGCTCGTCGCCGGAGCCGTCGCGAGCGTCGGCGGCGGCGTGGTCGGCGTGTCCAACCTCTTCACCGTGGACGGAGCGGAAGGGGCGGACGGCGCGGAACGGGCGGAAGGAGCTGACGCCGCCGCGGCCTGGGCGGCCGTCCTGGACGCGGTCGCGGCCCGCTGGCCCGGTCTGCCTGTGGTCGGTTACGAGCACGGGGAGGACCTCGACGTCGCGCTCCGCGCCGGGTTCACCCCGATCGGCCCGCTCCGCGTCTGGCTGCACACCGGCTGAGCCGGCCGGCGCCGCCGGGCCGGGCCGGGGGCCGGGCGCGCACACCCCGCCCCGCGGGGCTCAGTCCGTGTGCAGCTCCAGGCGGGGGACGTCGTCGCGCTCGAAGCCGAAGACCTGGGCGTACAGCGACAGTTCGGCCTCCAGGGCGCGCACCATCGTCTCCGCCCGGCGGAAGCCGTGACCCTCGCCCTCGAAGGTGAGGTAGGCGTGCGGTACCGCGCGGCCGCGCAGGGCGGCCAGCAGGCGTTCGGCCTGGGCGGGCGGGCAGACCGGGTCGTCCAGGCCCTGGAGCAGGACGAAGGGGGCGGTGATCCGGTCGGCGAGGGCCACCGGGGAGCGTTCGCGGGAGCGCACGGCCAGCGTCGGCGGGGGTCCGGCCAGGTAGTCCACGTACCGCGATTCGAGGTCGTGGGTCTCGCCGGCGAAGCCCCGCAGGTCGAGGACGGGGTAGATGACCGCGGCGCAGGCGTACACGTCGGTGGCGGCCAGGGAGGCGGCCGCCGTCCAGCCGCCCGCGCTGCCGCCCCGGATGGCGAGCCGGGCCGGGTCGGCGGTGCCCTCGGCGGCCAGGGTGCGGGCGACGGCGGCGCAGTCCTCGACGTCGACCACGCCCCACTGTTCGCGCAGCCGCTCCCGGTAGGCGCGGCCGTAGCCGCTGGAGCCGCCGTAGTTGACCTCGACCACGCCGATGCCCCGTGAGGTGAAGTAGGCGATGTGCAGGTCGAGTACGGGCGGCACGTGGTCGGTGGGGCCGCCGTGCGCCCACACCACGTACGGGGGCAGTTCGTCGGCGGGCGCCCGCCGGGCGGGGTGGTGCGGCGGGTAGACGTGGGCGTGGACCTCCCGCCCGCCGGGGCCGGGGAAGGTCCGGGTCTGGGGCTCCGGGTAGTGGGCGGGGTCGACCGGGTCGGTGGCGGGGGCGCCGACGACCCGGGTGTGGCCGGTGACGGTGTCGAGCTCGACGACCTCGTAGGCGCTGCGGGGGCTGGCGGCGACCCCGTAGACGCGGGTGCCGCTGACGGCCAGCGCGGGCTGCCAGGCCGTCCACGGTCCGGCGGCGTCGACGAGGTCCCCGCTGTCGGGGTCGAGGACGCCGAGGGCGCTCGCGCCCTGGCCGTGCAGGACGGCGAGCAGCCGGTCGGGCAGCGGGGCGAGCCAGCTCAGCCCCGGTTTCCACAGCGGGCCGCCGAACTCCTCGTCCCGGGGGCACAGGTTGACGGCCCCGCCGCCGTCCGGGTCGACCCGGTACGGGTTCCACCAGCCGCTGCGGTCGCTCACCGCGAGCAGGCTCCCGTCGGCCGCCCACGCCACCTGGGCGACGGCCTCCTCGGGGCCGCCGAGCACCGTGCGGGGGGCGCCGAGGGCGCCGTCGGGGGCGATGTCGGCGAGCTGGAGCTCGGTGCCGTCCCAGGGCATCCGGGGGTGGTCCCACACCAGCCAGGCGGCGCGCCGCCCGTCGGGGGAGGGCTTGGGGCCGGTCCGGAAGCGGTGGCGGTCGTCGGTGAGCTCGCGGACGGCGGAGCGGTCCCGAGCGGCGGATCCGTCGAGCGGGACGGCGGCGGCGACGCGGCGCACGTCGGTGGGCGCGGAGCCCGTGAACTCCTCCAGTACGCACCAGACCTCGGAGCCGCGCAGCACCGGATCGGCCCAGCGCAGGCCGCCGCCGACCGCGGAGAGGGGGGTGAGGGGGCGCGGCGGCGGGCTGCCGGGGGCGTCGGGTTCGTACGCGTAGAGCCGCTGGTCGGCGTGGTGGACGAACACCACCAGCGGCCCTCCGGCGGGGCGTTCGGCGCCCGCCCAGGGCAGTCCCCCGTACTCGGTGAGGCGGCTGCGGACGTTCCACGGCGCGGGCAGTACGGAGCGCGCGGCGCGGCCGTCGGCGGGGCGGCGCACCAGGGTGCGGCGGCCGCCCTCCCGGGGGCGCGGCTCGGTCCACCAGACCTCGGCGCCGACGGTGCCCACGTACTCGGGGCGGCCGTCGTGGGAGGCGGCGAGGGCGGCGTCGATCGGCGAGGGCCAGCTGCCGTAGGGGCCGCCCGGGGCGGTGGGGGCCGTCAACGCGGGCCCATCACAGGGCCCGCAGGGCGCGGTCGAGGACGCGGACCCCGAAGTGCAGGGCGTCGACGGGGACGCGCTCGTCGACGCCGTGAAAGAGGGCCCAGTAGTCGAAGCCGGGGGGCAGCTTGAGCGGGGAGTAGCCGTAGCCGGTGATGCCGAGGCGGGAGAACTGCTTGGCGTCGGTGCCGCCGGCCATGCAGAAGGGGATGACGTGCCCGTCGGGGTCGAAGTGCTCGACGGCCTCGCGCAGGACCGCGTACGTCCGCCCGTCCACGGGGGCTTCGAGGGCCACTTCGCGGTGGTGGAACTCCCAGTGGACGTCGGGGCCGGTGAGTTCGTCCAGGGTGGCGGCGAACTCGGCCTCGGCGCCGGGCAGGGTGCGTCCGTCGACGTGGGCGGTGGCGCGTCCGGGGATGACGTTCAGCTTGTAACCCGCTTCCAGCATGGTGGGGTTGGCGCTGTTGCGGACGGTGGCCTCGACCAGGGCGGCGGCCGGACCGAGGGCGGCGAGCACCCGGTCGAGATCGAAGCCGGGGTCCGACGGATCGACCGACAGGCCCTGGAGGGCCGCGAGTTCGGTGATGCAGGCGGTGGTGGTCGCGGTGAGCCGGACCGGCCATTCGTGGGCGCCGATCCGGGCGACGGCGGCGGCGAGCCGGCTGACGGCATTGGCCTTGTTGGGCTTGGAGCCGTGTCCGGTGGTGCCGTGCGCGGTCAGCTTCAGCCAGGCGGTGCCGCGTTCGCCGGCGGCGATCGGGTAGAGGGCCCGGCCCGGTCCGGTGTGCACGGTAAAGGCTCCGGACTCGCCGAGGCCCTCGGTACAGCCCTCGAAGAGGTGGGGGTGGTGGTCGGCGAGGAAGCCGGACCCGTCGATCGCGCTGTCCTCCTCGTCGGCGGTGAAGGCGATCACGATGTCCCGGCGGGGCCGTACGCCGTGGCGCGCCCAGGCCCGTACGACGGCCAGCACCATCGCGTCCATGTTCTTCATGTCGACGGCGCCGCGGCCCCAGACCACCCCGTCCTGGACCTCGCCGGAGAAGGGGTGCACACTCCAGTCGGCGGCCTCGGCGGGGACCACGTCGAGGTGACCGTGGACGAGCAGGGCGGGGGCGTCGCGGTCGGTGCCCTCGATCCGGGCCACCACATTGGTCCGCCCCGGGGTGCGTTCCAGCAGGACGGGGTCCAGTCCGGCGCCGGCGAGGCGCTCGGCGACGTACTCGGCGGCGGGCCGCTCGCGGCAGTCGCCGCCGCCCCGGTTGGCGGTGTCGATGCGGATCAGCTCGGAGGTGAAGGTGACGACCTCCTCGAAGGCCGTCGCGTCGGGGCATCCGCCGGGCGCCACGGCGGGCCCGCCCGCGGGCGCCACGGCGACGGGGGCCGCACCGGCCGCGCCCGCGCCCACACCCGCGGAAGCCGGGCCGCCGTCGCCGTCGCCGTCCGTCCATCGCATGTCAGCCATACTGCTCCTCCACGGCCGCCGAGACGACCGTCGTGACGGCTTTGAAGGTCCGGATCCCCTCGAACATGGTGCCACTGGTGTACGCGATCCGGCGCTCGGCGCAGCGTTCGACGCCGGGAACCACGGTGGCCGCCATGGAGAGGTGTTCGGCGTCGAACTCCACCTCGACCGCGAACGGGCCGCCCCGCACCGGCTCGTACCGGACGGCGAGGGCCACGGCCTCGGCGGCGGCGGCGCGGATGTCGGCGGCGGTGCGGGCCGGGGTGCGGCAGACGGCGGCATAGCGCGAGACGTGGTCCTTGACGGCGACGGTGCGCGCCTGCGGGGCGTAGCCGGCGGCGTCGGCACAGGTCAGGTCGTCCCCGGTGACGAGGACGACGGGGACCCCGTACTCGGCGACGACGTGCGCGTTGAGCAGTCCCTCGCTGGCGCGCAGGCCGTTGAGCCAGACCCCGGTGATGGAGTTGGCGAGGTAGGTGTGGGCGAGGACGCCCTCGGCTCCGGCGCCGGTGTGGTAGCCGACGAAGGCGATCCCGTCGACGTCCCCGTGCTGGACGCCCTCGACCATGGAGAGGGTCTTGTGCCGGCCGGTGAGCATCTCGGCGCGGGCGTCGAGCTTCTCCAGCAGCAGGTTGCGCATGGTCCAGTGGGCCTCGTTGATGACGACCCGGTCGGCGCCGCCGTCGTAGAAGCCGAGGACGGCGGCGTTCACGTCGGAGGTGAACAGGGCCCGGCAGCGTTCCCACTCGGCGGTCCCGGGCAGCACGTCGGCGGGCCAGGTGACGCCGGTGGCGCCTTCCATGTCGGCGGAGACGAGGATCTTCATCGGGCCCCCGGTGGGTCGGGTCGCGGAGCCCCACCCTAGCCGCCCGGCCCCCTCCGGTCCCGGGGCCACGCCCGGGTCCGCCGGGGTGCGCGCGCCGGCTCACCGGGGCGGGGAAATCCACCCGATCCGGTGAGCCGGCCGCCGGGGCGCGGGGCCAACGGCCTTGGTCAGGACTCGACTTCCCGCGCCAGGTTCGCGAGGACGGTGTCGTAGATGCGGCCGAGGCCCTTGGGCGCGAAGGTGCGCTCGAAGAAGCCGCCGATGCCGCCCGCGCCGTTCCAGACGGTGCTGACCACGGCCTTGGACTTGCCCTCGCCCGCGGGGGTCACGGTCCAGGTGGTGACCATGGAGGAGTTGCGGTCCTTCTCCACGAGCTGGCCGTCCGTGGGCTCGGTGACCTCCAGCAGGCAGTCACGGACGCGCTTGCTGGTGGCCTGGAGCTTCCAGTGGACCAGGGTGCCCTCGCCGTCGCCGCCCTCGCGCACCTCGTACTCGCTGAAGTGCTCGGGGAGCAGCTTGGCCCGGCTGCCGCTGTAGTCGGCGAGCGTGTCGAACACGGTCTCCGCGTCGGCCCCGATGATGCGCTCCGTGGTGGCCTCGACCTGCGTCATACCTGTTCCTCCAGCAGTCGTTCTCGCTCGTCGGCGGCAAGCCAACCACCTCCGGGGCGGGCGCCCAAATCCGGGGTGCCGGGGAACTCTCCGCACGATCATGGGAACGTTTGTTCTATTCTCGGGCGGAGGGCTAGCGAAAGGCGGCGCCATGCGCTGGAACCATCTGACCGAGGACCCGAAGGCCGCCGACGGCGGGCGGTCCGGCGGCCCGTCCGCGCTCTTCGGCGCGGACTCCGTCGTCACCCGTACGTTCGACACTCCCGAGTTCCGCGGGATCACCTTCCACGAGGTCCGGGCGCGGTCGATCGTCAACCGGGTCCCCGGCGCCTCGCGGATGCCGTTCGAATGGACCGTCAACCCCTACCGGGGATGCAGCCACGCCTGCGTCTACTGCTTCGCCCGCAAAACGCACTCCTACCTGGACCTCGACACCGGGGCCGGCTTCGACTCCCAGATCGTGGTCAAGGTCAACGCCCCCGAACTGCTGCGCCGCGAGCTGGGCGCGGCCCGCTGGGGCGGCGCCCACATCGCGATGGGCACCAACGTCGACTGCTACCAGCGCGCCGAGGGCCGCTACCGGCTGATGCCCGGGATCATCGAGGCGCTGACCGAGCGCGCCAACCCCTTCTCCATCCTGACCAAGGGCACCCTGATCCTGCGCGACCTGCCCCTGCTGCGCCGGGCCGCCGCCGTCACCGACGTGGGCATATCCGTCTCGGCCGGGTTCACCGACACCGCCCTGTGGCGCACGGTCGAGCCCGGCACCCCCTCCCCCGCCGCCCGGCTGGCCGCCGTACGGACCCTGACCGACGCGGGCATCGAGTGCGGGGTGCTGATGGCTCCGGTGATCCCCTTCCTCGGGGACGCGCCCGAGCAGCTGCGCGAGACCGTCCGCGCCGTCGCCGCCTCCGGGGCCACCTCCGTGACACCCCTGGTACTCCATCTGCGGCCCGGGGCTCGGGAGTGGTTCACGGCCTGGCTGGAACGCCATCACCCCCACCTGGTCGAACGCTACGCACGCATGTACGCGGGCGGCTCGTACGCCCCGACCTGGTACCAGCGCCGGATCACCCGCCAAGTCCACGAACTCGCCGCCGAATTCGGCATCGGCCCGGCGGGGCCCCGGGCGGCGCGCGCGGTCGTGCTGCCGGAGCGGCCGCAGGGGCCGGCGCCCGCCGGGCCGACCCAGCTCACGCTGCTGTGATCACCCCCTCGGCCGGACACGCCGTCCGAGGGGTCATCACATCGGGCCAATGGGGAGCCCAATCCCGTCTTCCCGCCACGGTTTCCGGGACGATTCCGCCCAGAACCCTCGGCTGGGAGGCCCCATGCTGCACCCCGTACCGCACCCCCTGAAGAAGCGCGCCGCCGTCCTGCTGTCGCTGTCCACCGTGGCCGCCGCCCTCGCGAGCCCCGTCACGGCGGCCCCGGTGCCCGCCCCGGGCGCCCCGGCTGCCGCACCGGCCTCACCCGCCGCCCGGGCCGTCGCCTGGACCGGCTGTGCGACGCCCCGCTACCCGACGCTTCAGTGCGCCTCCCTGAAGGTCCCGCTCGACCACGACCACCCCGCCGGGCGGCAGATCTCGCTCGCCCTGACCCGGGTCCCGCACACCTCCGCCACCTTCCAGGGCCCGCTGCTCGTCAATCCCGGCGGCCCGGGCGGCAGCGGGCGCAGCCTGGCCGGGTTCGTCGCCGCCACCCTGCCCAAGGACGTGGCCGGCCAGTACGACGTGATCGGCTTCGACCCCCGGGGCGTGGGCAAGAGCGAGCCCGCCCTGGACTGCGGGGCCGGCCACTTCGCGCCGGTGCGGCCCGATTCCGTACCCCTCGACACGGCGACCGAGCAGGCGAACCTGGAGCGGGTGCGGTCCTTCGCCGAGTCCTGCCAGAGCAAGCACGCCGACGTCCTCCCGTACGTGGGGACCGTCTCCGCCGCCCGCGACCTGGAGGTGCTGCGCGCCTCGCTCGGCGCCGAACGCCTCAGCTACTTCGGCTACTCCTACGGGACCTACCTGGGCGCGGTGTACGCCCGGCTGTACCCGCGGCGGGTGCACCGCCTGGTGCTGGACTCCGTGGTCGACCCGGGCGGGGTCTGGTACGAGGACAACCTCTCCCAGGACCAGGCCTTCGACGCCCGCCACAAGGCCTTCCTGGCCTGGGTGGCCCGGTACGACTCCACCTACCACCTGGGCACCGACCCGGCCCGCGTCGAGGCGGGCTGGTACGCGATGCGCGAGGCGCTGCGCTCGGCCCCGGCGGGCGGCAAGGTGGGCCCGGCGGAGCTGGAGGACACCTACATGCCGGGCGGCTACTACGACGGCTACTGGCCGGCCCTCGCCGAGGCCTTCTCGGCGTACGCGGTGCGCCGGGATCCGAAGCCGCTGGTGGCCGCGTACGAGCGGTTCGGGGCGGTGGAACCCTCGGCGGGCAACAGCTACAGCGTGTACACGGCGGTGCAGTGCCGGGACTCGGCGTGGCCCCGGGACTGGAACCGGTGGCGGGCCGACATGTGGCGCACGCACGCCAAGGCGCCCTTCATGACCTGGAACAACGCCTGGTACAACGCCCCGTGCGCGTTCTGGAAGACGGAGCCGCTGGCGGCCCCGGACGTGACGAACACCGAACTGCCCCCGGCGCTGCTGTTCCAGGCGACCGAGGACGCGGCCACCCCGTACGAGGGCGCGGTGAGCATGCGGCGCAGGCTGGCCGGCTCGGCGCTGGTGCGGGAGGAGGGCGGCGGCAACCACGGCGTCGCCCTGAGCGGCAACAAGTGCCTGGACGAGAAGCTCGCCGCGTACCTGAGGACGGGTGTGGCGGCCGACGCCTCCTGCCCCGCCCAGCCCGCGCCGAAGCCGGCCACCGCGACGCGTGCGGTGCCGCCCTCGGCCGGGGGCGCCGCCCTGCACGGACTGCTGGGGTTCCGCGGCTGACCCACCCCGGGGCAAGATCATGTCCATGACCACTTTTGAGCAGCAGGACAATGGCCTCACCCGGATCGCGGCGCCCGAGGGCGTCGCGCCCGGCCGCGGCTACTCCCACGTCGCCTGGAGGTCGAGGCCTTCGTCGTCGTCCCCGCGACGGAGGGCTGAGCGGGACCGGTCGGGGCGGCCTACGCGTCCGGGTGCCCCGCCAGCAGCCGGCCCAGGGCGTCGGTCGCGGCCACCGCCAGCCGGGGGTGGGACTGCGCCCGGACCAGGACGTCGCGGGCGCTCGGGTCGGCCAGCGCCCCGAGCCCCTCGACGCAGGCGAGGGCCACCCGCCAGTACGGGTCGTGCGGCGCGAGCAGCCGGGACAGGGTGGCGATCAGGGCGGGGGCCGACTCGGGGGCCCGCAGCGCGGTCAGCAGCCGCACCGGGTGCAGGGCGTAGGCGGTGCGCAGGCCGTTCGTCGCCAGGGCCGCCGCCGCGCGGGCGGTGCGCGGGTCCCCGAGGACGGCCAGGGCCTGCGCGGCGGCCTCGCAGCGGCGCGGGTCCCGGTGGTTGAGCAGCAGCACCAGCGGCTCGAAGGCGCGCCGGTCCCCCGCCATCCCGAGCCGGTACGCGGCCAGTTCGCGGGCCCACAGGGGCCGGCCGGCCGAGGTCAGCGACGCGGCGAGGGCGTCGGGGCCCGCCACCAGCAGGTCCGGGTACAGGTCCGCGTACTCCGGCGTTCCGTCAGCCTCGGCCCGTAGCCGCTCCAGCACGTCGTTCACGGGCCCACCCTAGGCCGTGCGCGGGACGCGGGGGCGGCGTACGTCACATCTCCCCTGCTCTGGCCAAGCAGTTACCGAGGAGTTAGTCTGCCTTTACACGTACGGGACCGGCCTGGTGACGCAGCCGCCCCGTGCCGTTCGGTCCGGTACCCCAGGTACCGCGGCAGCTCGCGCTGCCTCTCCCACGGTGTGGCCCCGGGACAGGGTCCGCCGTTCTCCGCGCCTCTCCGGGCATGCCATGCGCTCGAACCGCATGCCGCTTCCGGCCGCGCCCCGTGCACCGCGCGCGCCGTGCCCCAGCCGTCACCCTCTTCCACTGGAGTCCCGCGATGGACCTTCCGTCCACGTCCGGTCAGTCCGCCCCGTCCAGCAGTCTCCGCACCATCGCCGTCGTCGGCCTCGGCACGATGGGCTCCGGCATCGCCGAGGTCCTCGCCCGGGCCGGCCGCGAGGTCATCGGCATCGACGTCAGCGAGGCCGCCGCCCGCCGGGCGACCGCGGCCCTGGCCACCGCCACGGCCCGCTCCGTCGCCCGGGGCCGGCTCACCGAGCAGGAGCGCGAGGCCGCCCTGTCCCGCTTCCGCACCTTCACCGAGCTCGGTGCCGCCGCCGACGCGGACCTCGTCATCGAGGTGGTCCCGGAGGACTACGACCTCAAGCACCGCCTCTTCGACGAGCTCGACGCGATCGTGCGCCCCGACACCGTCCTGGCCACCGGCACCAACGCCCTGTCCGTGACCCGCCTCGCCGCCGAATCGCTGCACCCCGAGCGGGTGCTGGGCCTGCACTTCTTCAACCCGGCCCCGGCGATGAAGCTCGTCGAGATCGTCTCCTGCGTGCTCACCGCCCCGCCGGCCGTCGAGGCGGTCACCGCGCTGGCCCACGAGCTGGGCAAGCAGCCCGTCGCGGTCGGCGACCGGCCGGGCTTCGTCGCCGACGGCCTGCTCTTCGGATACCTCAACCAGGCCGCCGCGATGTACGAGGCCAAGTACGCCTCCCGCGAGGACATCGACGCGGCGATGCGGCTGGGCTGCGGCCTGCCGATGGGCCCGCTCGCGCTGCTGGACCTGATCGGCGTGGACACCGCGCGCACGGTGCTGGAGGCCATGTACGCCTCCTCCGGCGACCGGCTGCACGCCCCCGCGCCGATCCTCGGCCACCTCGCGGAGGCCGGGCTGACCGGGCAGAAGTCGGGCCGCGGCTTCTACACGTACGAGGCGCCGGGCAGCTCCGTGGTCGTCCGCGACCTGCAGACCCCGCTGGACGGTTCCCTGCTGGGCTCGGGCCGCCCGGTCTCCTCGGTCGGCGTGGCCGGTTCGGGGACCATGGCGAGCGGTATCGCCCAGGTCTTCGCGCAGGCCGGCTACGCGGTGGTGCTGGCCGCCCGCAGCCAGGAGAAGGCCGAGGCCGCGAAGGCCGCGATCGGGAAGTCCTTGGGCCGTGCGGTGTCCAAGGGCCGCCTGACCGAGGAGGCCGCCGCGCTGACCCTCGGCCGGATCACCCCGGCCGGTTCGCTGGAGGCCTTCGCCGAGGTGGACCTGGCCGTGGAGGCCGTCGCCGAGGACCTGGCCGTCAAGCAGGAGCTGTTCGCGGGGCTGGACAAGGTCTGCAAGCCGGGCGCGGTGCTGGCCACCACCACCTCCTCGCTGCCGGTGATCGCCGTCGCGCGGGCCACGGCCCGTCCCGAGGACGTGATCGGCATGCACTTCTTCAACCCGGCGCCCGCCATGAAGCTGGTCGAGGTGGTCCGGACCGTCCTGACGGCGGACGACGTGCACGCCACCGTCCGCGAGGTCTGCGCGAAGGTCCGCAAGCACCCGGTGGACTGCGGGGACCGGGCCGGGTTCATCGTGAACGCGCTGCTGTTCCCGTACCTGAACAACGCCATCAAGATGGTGGAGCAGCACTACGCGACGCTCGACGACATCGACGCCGCGATGAAGCTGGGCGGCGGGTACCCGATGGGGCCCTTCGAGCTCCTGGACGTCGTCGGCCTGGACGTGTCCCTCGCCATCGAGAAGGTCCTCCACCGCGAGTTCCGCGATCCGGGCCTGGCTCCGTCCCCGCTGCTGGAGCACCTGGTGGCGGCGGGCTGCCTGGGCCGGAAGACCGGCCGCGGATTCCGTGAGTACGCCCGCCGGTAAGGGGACTCCCCCCGATCCCGCGGTCCACGAGCAGGATGCGTGGGGAGGGCTGCTCGGGTCCGCCGGACCCTCACGGCGGACGAACCCTCCCGGGCCCAGTGCGGGCCCTCCCCCGCATCCGACCCCCCGCGACCCCCCGCAGGCGCGCTCCCCTGCGCGAATGAAGTACTTTCGCTCTATGTCCCAGCCCGCCAAGACCTCGCCCCGCGCCTCGTCCGCCACCGATGCCCCGGAGAGCGCGGCCGGCACGCGGGCGGCCGCCCAGCGGCTCAAGATGCGCCGGGAGCTGGCCGCGGCGGCCATGGAGCTCTTCGCGACCAAGGGGTACGAGGCGACGACGGTCGACGAGATCGCGGCGACCGCCGGAGTGGCGCGCCGGACCTTCTTCCGTCACTTCCGCTCCAAGGAAGAGGCGATCTTCCCGGACCACGACGACACCCTGACCCGCGCCGAGGCGGTCCTGGACGTGGCACCGGCGCACGAGCACCCGCTGGACACGGTGTGCCGGGGGATCAAGGAAGTCATGAAGATGTACGCCGCCTCCCCGGCGGTGTCGGTGGAGCGCTACCGGCTGACCCGCGAGGTGCCGGCGCTGCGGGAGCGGGAGATCGCCTCGGTGGCCCGCTACGAGCGGCTGTTCACGCGCTATCTGCTGGCCCACTTCGACGAGCAGGACCACCACGACGGCAACGACGACCCGCTGCTGGCCGAGGTGGCCGCCTCCGCGGTGGTGACGGCCCACAACCACGTGCTGCGGCGCTGGCTGCGGGCGGGCGGCCAGGGGGACGTGGAGGCGCAGCTGGACCACGCCTTCTCGATCGTCCGCCAGACCTTCGGCTCCGGGATCGGGGCGGGGCGTACGCAGGGCGCCGGCGCCGCGGCGCCGGCGCAGCCGCCGCGGGCGGCCGTGCGGACCGAGGGCGAGGTGCTGGTCGCCGTGGCGCGGACCGACGCCCCGCTGGACGAGGTCATGCGCACCATCGAAGAGGCCCTGAAGAAGCACTGACGAAGCACTGACGAAGCACTGAGGATCGAGCAGTAGCGACGCCGCGCCCGCCGCGGCAGTCGCGCTCGTCACAGCGGCCGCTCCCGTTCCGGGGGCGGCCGTTTCGTTTGTCCGGGTTGCCCCTACTCGCCGGTAACTCTGATCGATCATCGCTCATCTGCGCAGGTCAATAGGCAAATGAGAGAAACTTTTGGCACGGGGTGCCTTGTCGAGTGACACGGGGTGCCATACGTTGAATCTCGTCCGGATGTCCCCGCGGCCCACGCCCACCCGGCACGGAACGCGCCCCGGATGCCTGCGTCACCAGGCCCCCGCACCCCACCACGGGTGCGCCGCAGCACCACAGCAGCACAGCGCCACAGCCCCGCCGGACCGACGGCACCGCAGCACCCCACATCAGCCCACGCACGCAGACGCGTATCCCTCAGCGCACCCTCACAGCGCATCGCCGGAGGCAATACCGTGAAGGACATCCTGGACGCGATCCAGTCGCAGGCGGCCACCGCCGACGACTTCGCCGCCCTGCCGCTCCCCGACTCGTACCGCGCGATCACCGTGCACAAGGACGAGACGGAGATGTTCGCCGGGCTCAGCACCCGCGAGAAGGACCCGCGCAAGTCCCTGCACCTCGACCAGGTCCCGGTCCCCGAACTCGGCCCGGGCGAGGCCCTGGTGGCCGTCATGGCCTCCTCGGTCAACTACAACTCGGTGTGGACGTCGATCTTCGAGCCGGTGTCGACTTTCAGCTTCCTGGAGCGCTACGGCAAGCTCAGCGACCTCACCAAGCGCCACGACCTCCCGTACCACGTCATCGGCTCCGACCTCGCGGGCGTCGTGCTGCGCACCGGCCCGGGCGTCAACGCCTGGAAGCCGGGCGACGAGGTCGTCGCGCACTGCCTCTCGGTCGAGCTGGAGTCCTCCGACGGCCACAACGACACGATGCTCGACCCCGAGCAGCGCATCTGGGGCTTCGAGACCAACTTCGGCGGACTGGCGGAGATCGCGCTCGTCAAGTCCAACCAGCTGATGCCGAAGCCGGACCACCTCAGCTGGGAGGAGGCCGCCTCCCCCGGCCTGGTCAACTCCACCGCCTACCGCCAGCTGGTCTCCCGCAACGGCGCCGGCATGAAGCAGGGCGACAACGTCCTGATCTGGGGCGCCAGCGGCGGCCTCGGCTCCTACGCCACCCAGTTCGCCCTGGCCGGCGGCGCCAACCCCATCTGCGTCGTCTCCAGCCCCGAGAAGGCCGACATCTGCCGGGCCATGGGCGCGACCGCGGTCATCGACCGCAACGCCGAGGGCTACAAGTTCTGGAAGGACGAGCACACCCAGGACCCCAAGGAGTGGAAGCGCTTCGGCAAGCGCATCCGCGAGCTGACCGGCGGCGAGGACATCGACATCGTCTTCGAGCACCCCGGCCGCGAGACCTTCGGCGCCTCGGTCTACGTCACCCGCAAGGGCGGCACCATCACCACCTGCGCCTCGACCTCGGGCTACATGCACGAGTACGACAACCGCTACCTGTGGATGTCGCTCAAGCGCATCATCGGCTCGCACTTCGCGAACTACCGCGAGGCGTGGGAGGCCAACCGCCTGATCTCGAAGGGCAAGATCCACCCCACCCTCTCGAAGGTCTACTCCCTGGAGGAGACCGGCCAGGCCGCCTACGACGTCCACCGCAACCTCCACCAGGGCAAGGTCGGCGTCCTCGCGCTCGCCCCCGAGGAGGGCCTGGGCGTCCGCGACCACGAGATGCGCGCGACGCACCTCGACGCCATCAACCGGTTCCGCAACATCTGAAGTCCGCAGAGGATCGCCTGAGATGACAGAGCGCCAGAAGGACAGGCCGTGGCTCATGCGGACGTACGCCGGCCACTCCACGGCCGAGGCGTCCAACGAGCTGTACCGCCGCAACCTCGCCAAGGGCCAGACCGGCCTGTCCGTCGCCTTCGACCTCCCGACGCAGACGGGCTACGACCCCGACCACATCCTCGCCCGCGGCGAGGTCGGCCGGGTCGGGGTGCCGGTCTCCCACCTGGGTGACATGCGGAGGCTGTTCCAGGACATCCCCCTGGAACAGATGAACACCTCGATGACGATCAACGCCACCGCCATGTGGCTGCTGGCGCTCTACCAGGTGGCCGCCGAGGAGCAGGGGGCGGACGTCTCCCAACTCCAGGGCACCACGCAGAACGACATCGTCAAGGAGTACCTCTCGCGCGGGACGCACGTCTTCCCGCCCGGGCCCTCGCTCCGCCTGACGACGGACATGATCGCGTACACGGTCAGCCACATGCCCAAGTGGAACCCGATCAACATCTGCTCGTACCACCTCCAGGAGGCCGGGGCCACCCCGGTCCAGGAGATCTCGTACGCGATGTCCACCGCGATCGCCGTCCTGGACTCGGTGCGCGACTCGGGCCAGGTGCCCGAGGAGCGCTTCGGCGAGGTCGTCGCCCGCATCTCCTTCTTCGTGAACGCGGGCGTCCGCTTCGTCGAGGAGATGTGCAAGATGCGCGCCTTCGGCCGCATCTGGGACCGGGTCACCCGCGAGCGCTACGGCATCGAGAACGACAAGCAGCGCCGCTTCCGCTACGGCGTCCAGGTCAACTCCCTGGGCCTGACCGAGGCGCAGCCGGAGAACAACGTCCAGCGGATCGTGCTGGAGATGCTGGCCGTCACCCTCTCCAAGGACGCCCGCGCCCGCGCGGTGCAGCTGCCCGCCTGGAACGAGGCCCTGGGCCTGCCCCGGCCGTGGGACCAGCAGTGGTCGCTGCGCATCCAGCAGGTCCTGGCGCACGAGAGCGACCTGCTGGAGTACGAGGACATCTTCGCGGGCTCGCACGTCATCGAGGCCAAGGTCGAGTCCCTGGTCCAGGAGTGCATGGCGGAGATCGGCCGGATCCAGGAGATGGGCGGCGCGATGGCCGCCGTCGAGTCCGGCTACCTGAAGTCCCAGCTGGTCTCCTCGCACGCCGAGCGGCGCGCCCGGATCGAGGCCGGCGAGGACAAGATCGTCGGGGTGAACTGCTTCCAGCAGACCGAGGAGAACCCGCTCACCGCCGACCTGGACGGCGCCATCATGACGGTCGACGCGGCCGTCGAGGCGCTGACCGTGGAGCGGATCGGGCGGTGGCGCGCCGAGCGTCAGGAGTCCTCGGACCGGCAGGGGGGCGGCGACCCGTTCGTCTTCCCGACCGTCGGGCAGGCCCTGGACCGGCTCAAGGACGCCGCCGCGGGCACCGAGAACCTGATGGAGGCCACCCTGGAGTGCGCCAGGGCCGGTGTCACCACCGGCGAGTGGTCGAACGCGCTGCGGGAGGTGTTCGGCGAGTTCCGCGCCCCGACCGGGGTCTCCTCGGCCCCCGTCGCGGTCACCGCCGAGGAGGGCACCCCCATGGCCCTCGTCCGCGCCAAGGTCTCCCGTACGGCCGACGAGCTCGGCTCGGGCCGGCTGCGCCTGCTGGTCGGCAAGCCGGGTCTGGACGGCCACTCCAACGGCGCCGAGCAGATAGCCGTCCGCGCCCGCGACGCCGGCTTCGAGGTGGTCTACCAGGGCATCCGGCTGACGCCCGAGGAGATCTCCTCGGCCGCGCTGGCCGAGGACGTGCACTGCGTGGGACTGTCCATCCTGTCCGGTTCGCACAGCGCACTCGTCCCGGACGTGCTGGAACGCCTGCGCACCGCGGGGGCGGGTGACATCCCGGTCATCGTCGGGGGCATCATTCCGAACGCCGACGCCGTGACGCTGAAGGCGGCCGGCGTGGCCGCCGTCTTCACCCCCAAGGACTTCGGCATCACGGAGATCATCGGACGTATCGTCGATGAGATCCGCAAGGCCAACAAGCTCGAACCACTCGCAATCCCGGAAAGCACGGAGGTCCCCGCATGACCACGCCCTCTTCCCCGGTCAACCGGCTGCGCCCGCGCCGCTCCTGCCTCGCGGTGCCGGGTTCCAACCCCCGGTTCCTGGAGAAGGCCCAGGGGCTGCCGGCCGACCAGGTCTTCCTCGACCTGGAGGACGCCTGCGCCCCGCTCGCCAAGGAAGGCGCCCGCCACACGATCGTGGACGCGCTGAACAACGGCGACTGGACGGGCAAGACCCGAGTGGTCCGCGTCAACGACTGGACGACCCACTGGACGTACCGCGACGTCATCACGGTCGTCGAGGGCGCGGGCCAGAACCTCGACTGCATCATGCTGCCGAAGGTCCAGGACGCCCAGCAGGTCGTGGCCCTGGACCTGCTGCTGACCCAGATCGAGAAGACCATGGGCTTCGAGGTCGGCAAGATCGGCATCGAGGCGCAGATCGAGAACGCCAAGGGCCTGGTGAACGTCGACGAGATCGCCGCCGCCTCGCCCCGGCTGGAGACCATCATCTTCGGGCCGGCCGACTTCATGGCCTCCATCAACATGAAGTCCCTGGTCGTGGGCATGCAGCCGCCCGGCTACGGCGCGGACGCGTACCACTACATCCTGATGCGCATCCTGATGGCCGCGCGCACGCACAACCTCCAGGCGATCGACGGCCCCTTCCTCCAGATCAAGAACGTCGACGGCTACCGCGAGGTCGCCGGCCGCGCCGCCGCCCTCGGCTTCGACGGCAAGTGGGTCCTGCACCCCGGCCAGGTCGACGCCGCGAACGAGGTCTTCTCCCCCTCGCAGGAGGACTACGACCACTCCGAGCTGATCCTCGACGCCTACGACTGGTGCACCTCCGAGGCGGGCGGCAAGAAGGGCTCGGCGATGCTCGGCGACGAGATGATCGACGAGGCCAGCCGCAAGATGGCCCTGGTCATCGCGGGCAAGGGCCGGGCCGCCGGCATGCAGCGCACCAGCAAGTTCGAGATCCCCGCCAACTAGAAGGGCCCCGAGCACCATGCAGTTCGGACGCACGTACGAAGAGTTCGAGGTCGGGGCCGTCTACAAGCACTGGCCCGGGAAGACGGTCACCGAGTACGACGACCACCTCTTCTGTCTGCTGACCATGAACCACCACCCGCTCCACATGGACAGCAACTACGCGGAGAACACCACCGACTTCGGCAAGAACGTCGTGGTGGGCAACTACATCTACTCGCTGCTCCTGGGCATGTCCGTCCCGGACGTCTCGGGGAAGGCCATCGCCAACCTGGAGATCGAGTCCCTGCGGCACGTGGCGCCGACCTTCCACGGCGACACCCTCTACGGCGAGACCACGGTCCTCGACAAGACCCCGTCGAAGTCGAAGGACGACCGCGGGATCGTCTACGTGGAGACCAAGGGCTACAAGCAGGACGGCACCCTCGTCTGCGTCTTCCGGCGCAAGGTGATGGTCCCGACGCAGACGTACATCAAGGAGCGCGGCGGCGAGCAGCCCGGCCGCCCGCAGCTGAAGGAACAGGGGAAGTAGCCATGGCCCGACTCGCCCAGACCGCCGGGCTCACGGACGTCCAGCGGGAGATCCTGAAGACCGTCCGCGAGTTCGTGGACAAGGAGATCATCCCGGTCGCGACCGAGCTGGAGCACCGCGACGAGTACCCGCAGCAGATCGTCGACGGCCTCAAGGAGCTCGGCCTCTTCGGCCTGATGATCCCCGAGGAGTACGGCGGCCTGGGTGAGTCGCTGCTCACCTACGCGCTGTGCGTCGAGGAGATAGCGCGGGGCTGGATGTCCGTCTCGGGCATCATCAACACGCACTTCATCGTGGCGTACATGCTCAAGCAGCACGGCACGCAGGAGCAGAAGGACCACTTCCTGCCGCGGATGGCGCTGGGCGAGGTCCGGGGCGCGTTCTCGATGTCCGAGCCGGGGCTGGGCTCGGACGTGTCGGCCATCACGTCCAAGGCGGTGAAGGACGGGGACGAGTACGTCCTGAACGGCCAGAAGATGTGGCTCACGAACGGCGGCACGTCCACCCTGGTGGCCGTGCTGGTCCGAAGTGACGAAGGACACCCCGAGGGCACGGCGCCCCACAAGTCGATGACCACCTTCCTCGTGGAGAAGGAACCCGGCTTCGGAGAGGTCCGTCCGGGCCTGACGATCCCGGGCAAGATCGACAAGATGGGCTACAAGGGCGTCGACACGACCGAGCTCATCATGGACGGACTGCGCATTCCGGCCAATCGCGTCCTCGGCGGCCAGACGGGCCGAGGGTTTTACCAAATGATGGACGGGGTCGAGGTCGGCCGGGTGAACGTGGCGGCGCGTGGCTGCGGCGTCGCTCAGCGTGCGTTCGAGCTGGGTGTCTCTTATGCCCAGCAACGTCACACTTTCGGCAAGGCCATCGCCGAACACCAGGCCATCCAGTTCAAGCTGGCCGAGATGGCTACCAAGGTCGAAGCCGCCCATGCGATGATGGTCAACGCAGCACGCAAAAAGGACTCCGGGGAACGAAACGACCTCGAAGCGGGGATGGCGAAGTACCTCGCATCCGAATACTGCAAGGAGGTCGTCGAGGACGCGTTCCGTATCCACGGTGGCTACGGCTTCTCGAAGGAGTACGAGATCGAGCGGCTCTACCGGGAGGCGCCGATGCTGCTGATCGGTGAAGGTACCGCCGAGATCCAGAAAATGATCATTGGGCGACGCCTGCTCGAGGAGTACCGGGTCCAGGGCTAAAAGTCCCTTTTGCGGCGAATCATCCAATGGTTTTCCGCCGCGGGGTCACTGCCAGTCACGGGTTACGGGCCATCGACTCGGCTTCTGGCTTGCCCAGTTGTTGCGCGCAACCGATAGCATTCCAGTAAAGCCGCCGTCCCGTCCCCCCGTTTACGGCGCGGCAATCACCCGCTACGAAGGTCATCCATGCCCCACAGCCAAACCTCTGCACCTCGCGTCGGCATCCTCGGTGGACGTCTCGCACGCGGAGCATCGCCGTGGCTCCTGCCGACCGTCGCCACCGCGGCGCTCAGCCTCACCCGGGCCCGCAAGTCCGGACGCTGGGCCGCCGCGGCCATGCCCGCCACCGCGCTCGCGGCGGGCATGCTGTGGTTCTTCCGCGACCCCGAGCGTGAGATCACCCAGGGCCGCGTCATCTCGCCCGCCGACGGTGTGGTGCAGAGCATCATGCCGTGGAAGGACGGACGTACCCGCGTCGCGATCTTCATGAGCCCGCTGAACGTCCACGTCAACCGCGCGCCCCTGGCGGGCACGGTGACGTCCGTGGAGCACATCCCCGGCGGGTTCGTCCCGGCGTTCAACAAGGAGAGCGAGAACAACGAGCGCGTCGTCTGGCACTTCGACACCGAGCTCGGCGACATCGAGATGGTGCAGATCGCCGGCGCCGTCGCGCGTCGCATCGTCCCGTACCTGCCGGCCGGCACCAAGGTGGAGCAGGGCGAACGCATCGGTCTGATCCGTTTCGGCTCGCGCGTCGACATCTACCTCCCCGAGGGCGTCGAGGTCGCGGTCGAGGTCGGTCAGGCCACCACCGCGGGGGTGACCCGAATTGACCGTGACTGACCCTGAGACCCCTGCCACCGGCTGGGTGCCCGAATCGGCCGGGGAGGAGTCCCCCGACGACGACATGCCGCTCTCGCTGCGGCTGTCGATAGCGGACACCCTCACCCTCGGCAACGCCACGTGCGGATTCATGGCGGTGTACTTCACCACCACCGGGATCCTCATCCCGCACCTCACCGGCAGCGGCGAGTCGGGCATGGCCCGGCACAGCGCGGCCACCGCGGTGATACTGATGCTGCTCGCGGCGGTCTTCGACCTCTTCGACGGCATCGTCGCCCGGAAGCTGCGCAGCTCGCCGATGGGCGCGGAGCTGGACAACCTGTCCGACCTGATCAGCTTCGGCCTGGCGCCGGCGTACTTCGTCCTCGTCTACGGCATGGTCGCCGACGACGCGCACCAGAAGATGTCGGCGCTGGCGGCGATCGTGGTGCTGCTGGCCGTGGTCCTGCGGCTGGCGAGATTCAGCTGCGTGACCATGAAGGACGGCATGTTCCAGGGCATGCCGAGCCCCTTCGGAGCCCTGACGGTCGTCTCCATCGTCCTGCTGGAGCTGCCGTTCATCCCGACCCTGCTGGCGATCGTCGGCGTGGCCTGGCTGATGGTGAGCCGGGTCGAGTACCCCAAGCCGCGGGGTGTCCTCGCGGCGGCGATGCTCAGCTGGATCGTCGGGGCGATGGGACTGCTGGCGGCCTGGGCGTTCGAAGCGCCGGGCGGGCAGCTGCTCCTCCAGACGGGCTGCGCGCTCCAGATCGCCCTCGCGGCGACCATCCCGCTGTTCGCGACGACCCGTCGCGCGAACACGTTCCGCCACAACCGGCGGGAGGCGCGGGCGGCGCAGCTGCCGTAACGCTGCCGCCCAGCCACCCGGGAAGGCCCCGGACGCCCTTGGCGTCCGGGGCCTTCGCGCATCGCGGGAGCGGCGCCGGACCGGCCCGGCGGTAGGCTTGATGTCGGAAAACCGCCAGCCCGGGGGTGGGTCGGGACGGGAAGCTGGACGCATGTACACCGACACCGATCGCTGCGTCAGGGCCGTGCAGTCGAAGGACGCCCGTTTCGACGGGTGGTTCTTCACCGCGGTCCGGACGACCGGGATCTACTGCCGCCCCAGCTGTCCGGCCGTGCCCCCCAAGGTCGAGAACATGAGCTTCCTGCCCAGTGCCGCCGCCTGCCAGCAGGCCGGGTACCGGGCCTGCAAGCGGTGCCGGCCGGACACCAGCCCCGGGTCCCCCGAGTGGAACGCGCGCGCCGACGCCGTCGCCCGCGCGATGCGGCTCATCCAGGACGGGGTCGTCGACCGCGAGGGCGTGCCGGGGCTGGCCGCCCGCCTCGGGTACTCGGCGCGGCAGGTCGAGCGGCAGCTCGGCGCGGAGCTGGGCGCCGGACCGCTGGCCCTGGCCCGGGCCCAGCGCGCGCAGACCGCCCGGCTGCTCATCGAGACCTCCGAGCTGCCGATGGGCGACGTCGCCTTCGCCGCCGGGTTCTCCTCCATCCGCAGCTTCAACGAGACCGTGCGCGAGGTCTTCGCGCTGACCCCCGGCGAGCTGCGCGTCCGGGCGGCGAGGGCCGGGCGGCGCGAGCCCCGGGTGCCCGGGGTGATCAGCCTGCGGCTGCCCTTCCGGGCCCCGCTCAACCCCGACAACCTCTTCGGCCACCTGGCCGCGACCGCCGTGCCCGGGGTCGAGGAGTGGCGGGACGGGGCCTACCGGCGGACGCTGCGGCTCCCGTACGGCACCGGCGTGGTCTCGCTCACGCCGGGCCCCGAGCACATCGGCTGCCGGCTGGCCCTGACCGACCTGCGGGACCTGACCATCGCCATCAGCCGCTGCCGGTGGATGCTCGACCTGGACGCCGACCCGGAGGCCGTGGACGACCAGCTGCGCACCGATCCGCTGCTGGCCCCGCTCGTGGCCAAGGCCCCCGGGCGCCGGGTGCCCCGTACCGTCGACGCGGCGGAGTTCGCCGTCCGGGCGGTGCTGGGGCAGCAGGTGTCCACCGCGGCCGCGCGCACGCACGCGGCCCGTCTGGTGACCGCGTACGGGGAGCCCGTGGAGGATCCCCACGGCGGTCTGACCCACCTCTTCCCGAGCCCCGCCGCCCTGGCCGCCCTCGACCCCGCGGCGCTGTCGATGCCGCGCAGCCGCCGCACGACGCTGACGACCCTGGTCTCGGCGCTGGCGGACGGTTCCCTGCCGCTGGGCATCGACAGCGACTGGGAGGAGGCCCGCGCCCGGCTCGACGCGCTGCCCGGCTTCGGGCCGTGGACCACCGGGATCATCGCGATGCGGGCGCTGGGCGACCCCGATGCCTTCCTGCCGTCCGACCTGGGGGTCCGGCGGGCCGCCCGGGGGCTGGGGCTGCCGTCCACGCCGGCCGCCCTGACCGCCCGCGCGGCCGGCTGGCGGCCCTGGCGGGCGTACGCCGTCCAGTACCTGTGGGCCACCGAGGACCACGCCATCAACCACCTCCCCGTCCGAGGAGCGAATCAATGAACAGCAAGACCCACACCGTCGTCGACAGCCCGCTGGGGCCGCTGACGCTCGTGGCCACCGACGGGGTGCTCAGCGCCCTGTACATGAGCGAGCACCGGCACAAGCCGGGTGAGGAGACCTTCGGGGAGCGCGTACCGGCGGGCGAGGAGCCCTTCGCCGAGGTCGTCCGGGAGCTGACCGCGTACTTCGGCGGCGAGCTGACGCACTTCACGGTCCCGGTCCGCCTGGAGGGCACGCCCTTCCAGCGCGGCGTCTGGGCGCAGCTCCAGCGCATCCCGTACGGCGAGACCTGGTCCTACGGGAGGCTCGCGGCGGAGCTGGGCAATCCGAACGCCTCGCGGGCGGTGGGTCTGGCCAACGGGAAGAACCCGGTCAGCATCATCGTGCCGTGCCACCGCGTCATCGGCGCCTCGGGCGCGATGACGGGCTACGGCGGCGGCCTCGACCGCAAGGTGCGGCTGCTGGAGCTGGAGCGCGAACAGGGTCGGGGCGGGTCCCCCGCCGGTCAGATCACGGCGAGGGGGACCAGGAGCGCGAAGCCGGCTCCGGCTTCCACCGCGTAGGCGTAGAGCGACGGGTGCTGGACGGGCGCGGCGAGCAGGACCACGCTCTGCTGGGCGGCTGCGGCGCTCACCCAGTCCCCGTCGGCGCCGAGACGGCCCTGGTACCAGCCTTCGCAGGCGCCGGGGCCGGTGACGGCGAGGAGGTCGTCCTCGCGGCGGTAGAAGGCCTGCCAGCCTTCGGCGGGGGCGGACCAGCCCTCGAAGTCCTCGAAGGGGGACCAGCCCCCCTCACGTATCGCGGTGTCGAACAGCCAGACCGGGGTGCCCTCTTCGGTGACCTCGCCCCCGGACTGCTGCTCGGTGGTGAAGTGGACCATGGGGAGGGCGTCGGGACCGTCGGCCGTGCTGGGCCAGGCGTACATCGTGATCATCTGCTGATTCTGTCCTGCTCGCAGTGGGCGACGTGCTGAACCCCCCGGCCCTGCCGGGGTCCTACGCGGAGTCGGGCCGGCGGCCGTTCTCCAGTTCCACGGTGCCCTCGCCCGATTCCAGGACGCGCCAGGCCTCCTGGGTGCGCAGGCCGAGCGAGCCGGGGAGGTACTCGGGGAGCCGCGCGGGCTCGACGAGCCGCCAGGAGAGGAGTTCCTCCTCCTGGAGCACGATCGAGTCGAGCTGGGCGGCGTCGAGGACGCCGCCGTCGTAGAGGTAGGCCACCAGCGGCGGGCGGCCGGCGCCCAGGCTCCAGTCGACGGCGAGGAGCCGGCCGAGGGGGAGGTCGAGGCCGATCTCCTCGGCGCTCTCGCGGCGGGCCGCGGTGCGCGGTGACTCGTCCCGGTCGGACTCGACGGTGCCGCCCGGCAGGGCCCAGCCCTCGCGGTAGTTGGGCTCGACCAGCAGGACACGGCCCCGCGCGTCGCGGAAGAGGGCGGCCGCGCCGGCCAGCACCCGAGGCAGGCTCGCGATGTAGTCGGCGTAGTCATCGGTGGTGGTCACGCGGCCACCCTAACCGGCCGCCCGGGCCGGGGCACCGGGCGGCCCCGCGATCACCCCTCCGGGGGGTGGCCGCCGTCCTCGCGGTCGCGTCCCCTGGACTCGGCGACGCGCCGCAGCCGGGGGTGGCGGTCCGTGCCGTGTTCGGTGATGGCGTCGCCGACCATGGCCTTCACGGCGTCGCGCATCCCGTGGAGCGCGTGGTGGCGGGCGGGTCCGGCGCCCGGGTCCTCGCGCAGTTCCGTCACCAGGGCCCAGCACAGCACGAGCATGACGATGACGAAGGGCAGCGCGACCAGGATGGTGGCGGTCTGGAGGGACTTCAGGCCGCCCGCGACGAGCAGGACCGCGGCCACGGCGGCCATCAGGACGCCCCAGGTGACGACGAGCCAGGTCGGCGGGTTCAGCGAGCCCCGGCTGGTGAGCGAGCCCATGACCAGGGAGGCGGAGTCGGCGCTGGTGACGAAGTACGTCATGACCAGGACCATCGCCACCCAGGAGGTGACGGTGCCGAGCGGGAGCGCGTCGAGCATCGCGAAGAGCGAGGCCTCGGTGCCTTCCTTGATCTTGACGGCGAGGTCGGCGGCGCCCGTGGACTCCAGGCGGATGGCGGTGCCGCCCATGACGCAGAACCAGACGACGGTGGCGCCGCTGGGCACCAGCAGGACGCCGATGAGGAACTCGCGGATGGTGCGGCCGCGGGAGATCCGGGCGATGAAGGTGCCGACGAAGGGGGCCCAGGAGAGCCACCACGCCCAGTAGAAGATGGTCCAGGCGCCGAGCCAGGCGCTGTCGGTGAACGCGCCGGTACGGCTGGCCAGGGGCAGCAGTTCGTGCAGGTAGCCGCCGACGCTGGAGGGGATCACGTCCAGGATGTAGACGGTGGGGCCGAGCACGAAGACGAAGAGCATCAGGACGGCGGCGAGGACGATGTTGATGGTGCTCAGCCATTTGACGCCCTTGTGCAGGCCGGAGAAGGCGGAGAGCACGAAGGCGGCGGACAGCGAGCCGATGATGATCAGCTCGACGGTGGTGGAGTCCTGGACGCCGGTGGTGATGTCGAGGCCCTTGGAGACCTGGAGGGCGCCGAGGCCGAGGCTGGTGGCGGTGCCGAAGACGGTGGCGAAGACGGCGAGCAGGTCGATGGCCTTGCCGGCCCAGCCGTCGGCCCGTTCCTGCCCCATCAGCGGGACGAAGGCGGAGCTGAGGCGGTTGCCGCGGCCCTTGCGGAAGGTCGCGTAGGCGAGGGCGAGCCCGGCGATGCCGTAGATGGCCCAGGGGGTGAGCGTCCAGTGGAAGAACGAGTACTCCATGGCCGCGAGGGCGGCCCCGCCGGTGCCCGGGGCGGTGCCCGAGGCGGGGGGCGGGTTCAGGAAGTGGGTCAGCGGTTCGCCCACGCCGTAGAACATCAGGCCGATGCCCATGCCCGCGCTGAACATCATCGCGATCCACGCGAGGTTGGTGAACTCGGGTTCGGAGTCGTCGGCGCCCAGCCGGATCCGGCCGAAGCGGCTGACGGCGAGGACCACGCACATGACGAGGAACACGTCGGCGGCGATCACGAACAGCCAGGCGAAGTTGTTCAGCACCCAGGCCAGCGCCGTGCCGGAAGCGGTGTCGAAGGAGTCCTTGCCCAGGGCCGCCCAGGCGACGGCGGCCAGCACGGCGATCACCCCGATGATGACGACGGCGTGGTCGGGCGTGCCGTCCACCTGCCCGTCGGGCCCCTCTCCCGGGGGATGTGGAGGTGCCTGTTCCAGTGAATCCGTGCTCATGTGGCCCCACTATGCAGACGTATATCCCCCTTTAGGGGCATGGCACGCCGGGTGTGTCCCAGGCCACCCATGGGCATAGGAGGATCCTCCGGATAGGCTCATGGGGGCGCGACTGCACTGTTCGATAGCAAGGGATTAGCAAGGTGACGGACGGAGCAGTAACTGAGACCGCGCGCGTGCTCATCGCCGCGGACAAATTCAAGGGCTCGCTCACGGCCGTTCAGGTCGCGGAGCGGGTGACGGCCGGGCTCCGCAAGGCCGTACCCGGCGTGGAGATCGAGACCCTCCCCGTCGCGGACGGCGGCGACGGCACGGTCGCGGCCGCCGTCGCCGCCGGTTTCGAGCGCCGGGAGGTACGGGTCACCGGACCGCTCGGCGAGCAGGTCACGGCCGCTTTCGCGCTGCGCGACGGCACCGCCGTGGTCGAGATGGCGGAGGCCTCCGGGCTCCAGCTGCTGCCGGCGGGCACCTTCGCCGCGCTGACGGCGACCACGTACGGCTCCGGCGAGCTGCTCAAGGCCGCGCTGGACGCGGGCGCGCGATCGATCGTCTTCGGCGTGGGCGGCAGCGCCACCACCGACGGCGGCGCGGGCATGCTGGCGGCGCTGGGCGCGGTCTTCCTGGACGCGGACGGCGAACCCGTCGGCCCGGGCGGCGGCGCGCTGGCCGGCCTGGCCTCGGCGGACCTGACCGGGATCGACCCCCGCTTCGCGGAGGTGGAGTTCGTCCTGGCCAGCGATGTGGACAACCCGCTGACGGGCCCCAAGGGCGCGCCCGCCATCTACGGCCCGCAGAAGGGCGCCTCGCCCGAGGACGTGGCGACGCTCGACGCGGCGCTGGCGCACTTCGCGGTGGTGCTGGAGAAGTCGATCGGCCCGAAGGCCGCCGAGTGCGCGGTCCTGCCGGGCGCGGGCGGCGCGGGCGGCATCGGCTACGGGGCGCTGCTGCTCGGGGCCACCTTCCGGCCCGGCATCGAGCTGATGCTGGAGGTGCTGGGCTTCGCCCCGGCGCTGGAGCGCGCCACGCTGGTGATCACGGGTGAGGGTTCGCTGGACGAGCAGACCCTGCACGGCAAGGCCCCGGCGGGCGTGGCGGCCGCCGCGCGGGCGGCGGGCAAGCCGGTCGTGGCGGTCTGCGGCCGCCTGCTGCTGGACCAGGAGGCCCTGGAGGCCGCCGGCATCCGCAAGGCGTACCCGCTGACGGACCTGGAGCCCGACCCGGCCAAGTCCATTCCGAACGCGGGACCCCTGCTGGAGCGGGTCGCGCAGAACATCGCCGCCGACGTGCTCTGAGTTCCCCGCGGAGCACGCAGCCGGCGACCCGGTACGGCCGAGGCCCGGCGCCCCCACGACGGGGGCGCCGGGCCTCGCCCGTTTCCGGACCGCTACGCGGACGCCGGGGCGCGGTGGGCGGCGAGCAGTGCGGCCGTGGTCACCACCCGGGCGAAGCCGCCGCCCTGGAGGTTGACGGCGGTGGCGGTGGCCAGCTCGTCGGCGGTCAGCGACAGCCCCGCCGGTCCCGCGAGGTCGAAGGTGTGGGTGGCGTCGAGCGGGACGAGGACGTCGTAGCCGAGGTTCCCGGCCATCCGGGCGGTCGTCTCGACGCACATGTTGGTCTGGATGCCGACGACGACCAGCTGGCCGATGCCGCGGGCGGTCAGCCAGCCGGCCAGGTCGGGGGTCCCGTAGAAGGCCGAGTTGACGGTCTTGGTGATGACCGGGGCGTCGTGGCGGCGCTCCTCCACGAACTCCTTGAAGGCGTGGCCGGGCCGGTCCGGGGCGAGGACGGAGCCGGGGCGCGAGGAGGCGTGCCGGACGAGGACGACGGGGCGGCCCGACGCGTGCCAGGCGTCCATCAGCGCGGCGATGTTCTCCTCGGCGGCCGGGTTGTTGCGCGGGCCCCAGAAGGAGGCGTCGTCGAAGCCCTTCTGGACGTCGATGACGATCAGGGCACTGTCGGGGGCGATCTCGATCGCGTTCTCGTTCATGGCTCCATCGTGGCCGCCGGGCCGGGTGCGCCCCAGGGGCTCCGGAGACCCGGATCGATGGGATCCTGCCAGGCTGGCAGCCGGGCGGGATGTGGTTCTGGCAGAGTTGCGGCATGCACCGCGTCGCGATCGTCGCCCAGCCGGGGATCCGGAGTTTCGACCTCGCCGTGATCACCGAGGTCTGGGGCCCGGACCGCAGCCGCAGCGCCGTGCCCCCCTTCGAACTGCGCCGCTGCGCCCTGGACCGCGGACCGATCGCCCTGCCCGGCGGCCTGACCCTGGCCCCCGACCGGGACCTCGACTGGCTCAGCGTCGCCGACCTGGTCGTCGTACCGGCCCTGGCCGATCCCGCCGATCCGACTCCCGAGCCGGTCCTGGCCGCGCTGCGGGCGGCGCACGCCCGCGGGGTGCCGGTGGCCGCCCTGTGCGCGGGGGCCTTCGTCCTCGCGGAGGCCGGGCTGCTGGACGGGCGCCGCGCGGTCACCCACTGGTGGCTCGCTCCGCAACTCGCCGCCCGCTACCCGGCGGTGCTGGTCGAGGAGGCCCCGCTCTACGTGGAGGACGACGGGCTGTGGACCTCCGCCGGGGTGGCCTCCGGGATCGACCTATGCCTGCACCTGGTGCGCGAGGCCCACGGCGCGGAGGCGGCCGCCGCCATCGCCCGCTCGATGGTCACCGGCCCCTTCCGCACCGGGAACCACGCCCAGTACCTGGACCGGCCCACCCCGGCGGCCGACCGGACCGCCGAGGCGCTGGCCGCCGTACGGGAACAGGCGCTGCGCCGGCTGCACGAGCCGCTGGACGTGCCCACGATGGCCCGGTGGGCGGGCATGTCCCCGCGCTCCTTCGCCCGGCACTTCGCGGCGGCCACCGGCACCACCCCGCACAAATGGCTGCTCGGCCACCGGCTGGACGCGGCCCGCAGACTGCTGGAGCGCACCGATCATCCGGTGCCCGAAGTGGCCCGGCGGGCCGGGTTCGCCAGCGAGGTCACCTTCCGCCAGCACTTCGGCGCGCACGTCGGGATGAGCCCGCGCGCGTACCGCGCGGCGGGGGCCGCCGCATCCGCCACCGCACCCGCGGGCGGCGACAGTGTTAGAAAGGGCTCATGACCGGACGTTCGGGTCGAAGCGGGGAAGCGCGGCCGGTGAGCCTGCTCGCGCGCCTTTCGCTGGCCCGGCGCAGCCTCTCCGGGCAGGTCTTCGCGCTCGAAGCGGTCATCGTGCTGGTGCTGATCACGGCCGCCACCCTGGCCCTGGTCTTCCAGGCCCGCTACGACAGCCAGCAGGACGCCCGCCACCGCTCGCTGGCCGCCGCCGAGGCCTTCGCCCACGCCCCCGGCCTGCCCGCCGCCCTGGCCTCCCCGAACCCGACCGCCGCCCTGCAGACCCGGGCCGAAGGCGCCCGCCGGGCCTCGGGCGTCGACTTCATCGCCGTCCTGTCCAAGGACGGCGTCCGCTACACCGACTCCCGGCCCGAGCTGATCGGCCGGCGCGCCGCCGGCGACCTGGCCCGCGCGGCGGCCGGTCAGCCGTTCACGGAGGTGTACACGGGCAAGCCCAGTGACGCCGTGCGCGCCGTGGTCCCCGTACGCGACGACCGGGGGACGGTCGTCGGGCTGGTCTCCACCGGCATCGAGGTGCAGAACGTCGGCCAGGTGCTGCGCGGGCAGCTCCCGCTGCTGCTCGGCTCCGCGGCCGGGGCCCTGCTCCTGGGCACGGGCGGCGTAGCCCTGGTCAGCCGCCGGCTGCGGCGCCAGACCCGGGGGCTGGGGGCCACCGAGATGGCCCGGATGAACGAACACCACGAGGCGGTGCTGCACGCGGTCCGCGAGGGCGTGCTCATCGTCGACGCCGACCACCGGCTGCTGCTCGCCAACGACGAGGCCCGGCGGCTGCTGGACCTTCCGCCCGACGCCGAGCAGCGCCACGTGGGCGATCTCGGTCTGGATCCGGGCATGACGGAGCTGCTGCTCTCCGGACGGGTCGCCACCGACGAGGTCCACCTCGCGGGCGACCGGCTGCTGGCGGTCAACGTACGGCCCACCAAGGCCTTCGGCGGCCGCCCCTCGGGCAGCGTCATGACCCTGCGCGACACCACCGAGCTGGCGGCGCTGTCCGGCCGCGCCGAGGTGGCCCGGGAGCGGCTCCAGCTGCTCTACGACGCCGGGGTGCGGATCGGGACCACCCTGGACGTGGTGCGCACCGCCGAGGAGCTGTCGGAGGTGGCGGTGCCCCGGTTCGCGGACTTCGTCACCGTCGAGCTGCTGGAGCCCGTGCTGCGCGGGGACGAGCCCACTCCGGCCCCGGGGATGCACACCGAGATGCGCCGGGCGGCGATGAGCGGGGTGCGCTCCGACCAGCCGCTCCAGCCGGTCGGGGACGTGATCCGGTTCGTGGTGCCGACGGCTCCGATGGCGGCGGCCCTGGACGCCGGGCGCGGGGTGCTCGCCCCCGATCTGAACGCCGCCATGGGGTGGCGGGCCCAGGACTCCGACGGGACCCGGGTGGCGCTGGACTACGGGCTGCACTCGCTGATCTCCGTACCGCTCCAGGCGCGCGGCGTGGTCCTCGGCATGGCCAACTTCTGGCGGGCCGCCGACACCCCCGAGGCCTTCGACGAGGAGGACCTGTCCTTCGCCGAGGAGCTGGGGGCCCGCGCGGCCGTCTCGATCGACAACGCCCGCCGCTACACCCGGGAGCACGCCACCGCGGTGACGCTCCAGCGCAGCCTGCTGCCCCGGGTGCTGCCGGACGTCAGCGCGGTGGACGTCGCCTTCCGGTACCTGCCCGCGAAGGCCGGGGTGGGCGGCGACTGGTTCGACGTGATCCCGCTGCCGGGGGCGCGGGTGGCGCTGGTGGTGGGCGACGTGGTCGGGCACGGGGTGCACGCGGCGGCCACCATGGGCCGGCTGCGCACCGCCGTGCACAACTTCTCGACGCTGGACATGCCGCCCGACGAGCTGCTGGGGCACCTGGACGAGCTGATCGACCGGATCGACCAGATGGAGAGCGCCGACCCTGGCCCCGGGGACCCCGAGGGCCAGGAGGTGGAGGAGACGGCCGGGATCACCGGCGCCACCTGCCTGTACGCCGTCTACGACCCGGTGTCCGGCCTGTGCACCCTGGCCAGCGCCGGGCACCCAGGGCCCGCCCTGGTGCACGCCGACGGGCGGGTGGAGTTCCCCGAGCTGCCGACGGGGCTCCCCCTCGGGGTGGGCGGCATGCCCTTCGAGACGTCCGCGCTGCGGCTGTCCGAGGGGAGCCGGCTGGTGCTGTTCACCGACGGGCTGCTGGAGGACCGCGACCGGGACTTCGACACCGGTCTGACGCTGCTCGGCGAGACCCTGTCGCGGCCGGGCCGCAGCCCCGACCAGGCCTGCTCGGACGTGCTGGCGGCGCTGCTGTTCCCGTCGCCGAGCGACGACATCGCGCTGCTGGTCGCCGACACCCGGCGGCTGGAGCCGTCGCGGATCGCCGAATGGGAGGTGCCCGGCGACCCGGTGGCCGTCTCCCGGGTGCGCCGGGAGGCGGCGGCGCAGCTGGTCGCGTGGGGGCTGGAGGAGGTCTCCTTCTCCGCCGAGCTGGTGCTCAGCGAGCTGACCACCAATGCCATCCGGTACGGGAACGCGCCCATCCGGGTCCGGCTGCTGCACGACCGGAACCTGATCTGCGAGGTGTCGGACGGCAGCAGCACCTCCCCGCACCTGCGGTACGCGGCCACGACGGACGAGGGCGGCCGCGGGCTGTTCCTCGTCGCGCAGTACGCCGAACGGTGGGGGACGCGCTACACGGAGCGCGGCAAGGTCATCTGGGCGGAGCTGTCCCCGGCCGGGGGCGGTGAGCCGCCGTCGGCGCCGCTGGACCTGGACGCGCTGGAGGACCTGGCCTGGTGAGACCGGCCGGCCGCCGGCCGCCGGCGGGCGCGGGTCAGAGCGGGCGGGTGCGGGCCAGCAGGACCGCCACGTCGTCCTGGGGGGCGGCGGGGAGCAGACCGGCCAGGATCCCCTCACAGAGCTCCTCCAGGGGCTGTGCGCCCTGTCCCAGCGCCCGCGCGAGGCGGCCCATGCCCTCGTCGAGGTCCCGGTCACGGGTTTCGATGAGGCCGTCGGTGTAGAGGGCGAGCAGGCTGCCCGGCGGCAGGGGGACCTCTTCGGTGCGGAAGTCCCGGCCGCCGGTGCCCAGCGGGGTCCCGGGCGGGCCGTGCAGGAAGGTGACGGTGCCGTCGGGGCCGGCCACGGCGGGCGGCGGGTGTCCGGCGCGGGCGATGAGGCAGCCGCCGGCGGCCGGGTCGTGGACGGCGTAGACGCAGGTGGCCATCTCGTCCTCGCCGAGGTCGGCGACGACGGCGTCCAGGGAGCCGAGCATGCGGTCGGGCGGTACCTCGTGGCGGGCGAGGGTGCGCACGGCGGTGCGCAGCTGTCCCATGACGGCGGCCGCGTGGATGCCGTGGCCCATCACGTCGCCGATGACCAGGCCGGTGCGGCCGCCGGGCAGCTGGATGACGTCGAACCAGTCGCCGCCGACGTCGTGGTCGCTGGCGGGCAGGTAGCGGCCGGTGAGTTCGAGGCCGGGGACCTCGGGCAGGGCGCTGTTGGAGAGGCTGCGCTGGAGGGTGAGGGCGGCCCGGCGCTGGGTGGTGTACATCCGGGCGTTGTCGATGTTGAGGGCGGCGCGGTTGACGAGTTCGTCGATGAGGACGCAGTCCTGGTCGTCGAAGGCCTCGCGGCCGCGCAGCCGGGTCACGGCGACGGCGCCGAGGACCTTGCCGCGGGCGACCAGCGGCACCATGCGGGCGCAGCCGAGGGTGGCGAGGTAGGCGCGCAGGTCGCCGGCCCGGGGGTCGGTGACCAGGGCGGGGATGTCGGCGCGGAACAGGTTCATCGGGAGGCCGTCGGCGATGACCCGTTCGTAGGCCGTCCCGGCCGGGATCCGCAGGGTCTGTCCGACCTTGAGCCGGGAGGTGGGGGCGAAGGGGTCGGGGAAGGCGGCGGCGAGGCGGCGCAGCAGCCCGTGCCCGGAGACGCCCGCCTCGTCCGGGTCGAGGACCGTTTCGAGGAGCTGTACGTCGGCCGAGTCCGCGAGCTGCGGCACCAGGACGTCGACGATCTCCTGGGCGGTCTGGCGCAGGTCCAGGGTGGTGCCGATGCGGGTGCCCGCCTCGGCGAGGGCGGCGAAGCGGGCGCGGGCGCGTTCGGCCTCCAGCAGGGCCCGCTGGCCCTCGGTGATGTCGATCAGGGAGGCGATCAGGCCCAGGGGGCGGCCGCTGCCGTCGAGGAGCGGGGCGTAGGAACAGGACCAGGTGTGGTCGTGGTCGGGGTCGGCGGGGGTGCGGCCGGTGCGGCGGATGTCGACGACGGCCTTCCCGCACTCCAGCACCCGGCGCATGGTGGCCTCCAGCGCGTCGGCGTTTACGCCGGGGACCACCTCGGTGAGGCGTTTGCCGAGGTGGTCGGCGGCGGGGACGCCGTTCATCCGGGCGAGGGCGTCGTTGACCCGCAGGAAGCGCAGGTCGGGGCCGAGGGTGGCGAGGCCGATCGGGGACTGGGTGAACAGGCTCTGGAGGGCGGCGAGGGAGTCCCGCATGTGCAGGACCTCGGAGGTCTCGACGGCGATGAGCATGGCGCCCGTACGGCCCTTCGGGTCGGCGGCGGGCACGATCCACATCTCCATGACCACCTGGTGGCCGTCGCGGTGGCGCACGGGCAGGGTCCCGACGACGGTCTCCCCCGCCTGGACGCGGCGGGTCAGGTCCTGGGCGAGTTCGCGGTTGGCATCGGGGACGAGCACGGCGGCGCCGGGCCGTCCGAGGATGTCCTCGGGGCGGTGGCCGAGCAGGTCCTGGGCGGCGAGCGACCATTCGACGACGCGGCCGTCCGCGTCCTCCCGCCACAGGGCGATGGGCAGCAGCTCGCGCAGCACGCCCGCGTACCCGACGGCCGCCACCGGCGGATCGGGCACCTCGCTCGTCGACTGGTACGTGTCCAATGCACCGACCTCACCCCGGGGGGTCCGATTCCTACCGATTCACCCTATCCGAGGGCTCGGCGCGGGGCGCTGCGTCGGGGGGCGCGGGGCCGGGGCCGGGCCCATGCCCCGGCCCCGGCCCCGCCGTCGTCCCGGCAGGCTCAGAAGTCGACCTGCGCGCGCACGTCGGCCCGGCCGACCGACTCCAGCTCCCAGGTCTTGCAGTACAGGGCGCGGATGTACTCGATGTCGGCGTTGTGGGCGCGGGCCTCGCGCACCGGGTACAGCACGGTGAGCTCGTACGATCTCTCGCGGTTGATGTCACCGTCCTTGTCGCGCCACTGGCCGCGGGCCTCCTGGAGGGTGAGCCCGGAGGGGAAGCGGGGGGTGATCACGTCGGCCACGAACTTCATGAACTGCTCCTCCGTGATCGGCGGGTTGCCGTTGTGCCGCCCGGTGCCGAAGTAGAGGTGCGTCGAGATGTACGGACTGCCCTCCTCGGCGACGTTCTGCTCGCTCGCGGCCGTGGCGGTGCGCGTGCCGAAGGCGGCTTCCGACGCCGGTCCGCCGAGCGCGAAGAGCAGGGCCGCGGCGGCCAGGAGGGCGGCCGCGGGCGTCGAGATCCGGATGGGTCGCATGTCGTGGTCCTGTCTGTGGGGTCCGGGGTGTGGGCCGTGGTGCGGGCTGTCGTGGGGGCGTATCGGTCGTGGGGGTCATGGGCGCGGCCGGGCGGGGCGGCACGGGGGCGTCCGGGGCCCTTCGGTCCGGGCGGGGCGCGGGGGTCAGGCGGGCAGTGACTCCAGCAGGAAGGCCGCCGCGTCCCGGACCCCGCCCGGGACTCCCGGCCTGCGGCGCAGGTCCGCCGCCGTCCGGGCGAGGCGCTCGGTGGTCCGGACGGAGCCGATGCCCGCCGCGCGGGGCGCCAGCCGCCCGATGAGGTCCTCCGCCTCCCGCCAGGCCCCGGCACCGGCCAGCGCGGCCAGCAGCTCCGCGGTGAACAGGTGCCGGTAGGCGGGGCCGGGCGCGGTGGCCGCCTCGTACAGCAGCGGGACGGCCCGGTCCCAGCGGCGCAGCCGGGCCTGCACCCAGCCGTGGTGGCCGAGGAGCTCGGCCTCGTCGATCCACCACGCCCAGTGCGGATCCCGGCGGGAGAGGCCGTCCAGGAAGCGGCTGCGGGCCCGGGCCATCAGGTCCAGGGGCTCCCGGCGCGCGCCGAGCAGGGCGGTCGCGTGCGCCCGCCGCACCAGGACCAGGCTGGCGACCCGCGCGGGCAGCGGGCGCGGCCCGGCGACCCGCTCGGCGCTGCGCAGGGCCGCGCGCGGGCGGCCCGTGTGAGCGGTGAGCATGCTGTGGTTGAGCAGGACCAGCCGGGCGGTCCAGCGGTCCCCGCACAGCCGGGCGAGGGCCAGGGCCCGGGCGTTCATCCGGTGGGCGGGGCGGTAGCGGCCGGCGTCGAAGAGGATCCAGCCGATGACCTCGCACAGTTCGGCGAGGGCGGCGAGCCGGTCGGCGTCCTGGCCGCGCAGGGCCGCCGGGTCGCCCGACAGTTCCGGGATCCGCCGCGCGGCCTCCCGTACGGCGGGCACGGCGGCGGTGGCGCCGTGCCCGGCGTCGAGGTCCACCAGGCGCCCGACCTCGGCCAGGGCCTCGGCCGCGGACACGGGCGGGAACGCGGGCGGGAACGCGGGCGTCATGACAGCAGGCCGGCGCCGACCGGCCCGGGACGGCTCTGGCCGAGGGCCTCGAAGGACTCCGCGACCTGGGTCAGCCACTCCACCTCGTCGCGGAAGTCCTCGTAGGGCGGCCGCGCCGGGATGTCGGACTCGGCGTCGGCGCGCTCGGCCCGCTCGGCGCGCTCCTCGGCGGGCCGGCTCAGCACGGCGCGCACCTGGAGCGCCTCGCCGAGGGGGGTGGTGGGGTCCTGGGGGAGGTCCAGGGAGCGGGCGACGCGCGAGAACTCCGCCATCGAGAGCGCGGTGCGCAGGATCAGCTGGCCGTCGCGTATCTCGATCACGCGCCGGTAGAGGCTGTACTGGGGGTCCCGGGGCGGGACCAGATCGCCGAGCCAGGACCGGGGCGGGTCCAGGGCGATGTCGGGCGACGCCTGGTAGAGCGCCCACCACAGGGGCCGCAGCCGCAGGTAGGAGCGGTAGCTGCGGATCCAGCCGCGGGCACGGGTGAGGTGGATGCCCCAGGACGGGATCGTCCAGCCGGCGATCTGCAGCAGGGCGCCGACGCTGCCGCTCGTCCACTGGACCGGGTCGAGGGCGTCGGCGGAGAAGTGCAGCCGGGTGCCGGCGATCTGGATGCCCCGGGTGACGCAGTAGACGAGGATCAGGGCGGCGCCGACGGTGACCGTGCGCATGCCGACCTGGAGCCACTGCCGGTTGGCCATCGAGGTGAAGCGCAGCGACAGCCGTACCGTCTCGAACTGCCCCACGGCGCAGACCAGCAGGTAGAAGGACATGTAGAGGGCGTACGAGCCGTGCTGGATGCTGAGCAGGATCGTGGAGGTGGCCGTCTCCGAATGCGCCACGGGGCCGACGTAGAAGGAGGACACCACCAGGACGGCGAGGGCGGCGCCGAAGCCGAGCACGCGGCGGCGGGCCATGCGCGGGGCCTCGGCGGGCGGCGCCGACCAGTAGACGAGGACGACCTGCTGGGCGGCGGTGAGCACGACCACCGCGGCCTGGGTGATGAGCGAGGTGATGTTCGCCAGCCCGAAGAAGGCGGAGATGTGCAGCCGCAGCTGGTCCAGGTCGACGAGGAAGCTGATGCCGGAGCAGAGGAAGTAGGTGCACAGCGCCCACAGGGCGATGTCGTGGCGGCGGCGCAACAGGTCGGGGAGGCGGTAGCCGAAGGCGGCGAGGCCCACGAAGGCGCAGACCCACGCGAGGATCGTGTAGATCACACGGGCCCCTGGTCGGGCCGGCCGAGTCCGCGTTCGATGCGGGCCACGATCTCCGCGGCCTCTTCCGGGACGCCCCAGGCCGGTTCGGTCCAGCGCTTCGCGGCGCGCGCCAGGATGAGGGAGGCCATCGTCTCGGCCTCCTGCTCCTCGTCGTCGCTGTAGCGGGAGCGCATGAGGATGCTCCGTACGGCTTCCGGTTCCACGTCGGGGAGCAGCCGGCCCGGGGCCGCCGGACCGGTCTGGTCCAGGCGTACGGAGCCGCTGTGGTCGAAGGCTATGTGCGCGAGTTCGTGCGCGATGATGTGCTGTTTGTGGGAGGGCGTCGCCGCCTGCTCGAACACGATGACGTCGAAGTCGTCCATCTTCAGCCAGATCCCGAACAGGTGGCGTTCGGGGAAGGGCGTCGCCATCACGTGGATGGGCCGGTCGCGCCGTTCGCTGAGGCGGCGCAGGAGTTCGTCTATGCCACAGCCGTGTTCCATGCCCCACTCTTCGAGCAGGGCCTCACAGGTCTGACGGACCTTCTTGAGGCGGCGGCGCAGCCGCCTGTCCTGCGACGCCGGTAACGCGGAGCCAGGTAACTTCATCCCTCAGTCCTCCGGCGAACCCAGCGGTCGGACAACGCCGCCATGATGCCACACCCCCAACTGGCGTCCGCCCGACGCACGTTCTATCCGGCCATTCCCCCCGCCGCGCCACGGCGGGGGCTGCGGGGGGCGGCGGGGCGGCCGGGACGTTCAGCGCGAGCCGAGGACCGCCGCTATGCCCCGGGCGAGACAGGGGACCCGGTCGGCGGGCAGGCCGGCGATGTTGATGCGGCCGGAGGTGGTGCCGTAGATCGCGTGTTCCCGGCGCAGCCGCAGCATTTCCCGCGAACTGAGCGGAAGCATCGAGAACATCCCGCGCTGGCGGGCGAGGGCGCGGGCCGCCGTCCCGTGGCCGAGGGCGTCCAGACGGGCGGTCAGCTCCCCGCGGTTGGCTTCGATCCGGCCGCGCATGACCTCCAGTTCCGCCCGCCAGAGCGTCCGCAGGTCCTCGTCCTCCAGGATCGCCGTCACGACGGCGGCGCCGTGCTCGGGCGGCATCGAGTACAGGGTGCGGGCGGCGTTCTGCAGCGCCGTCTCGGCGTGCCGCACCGAACGCTCCGACGCGCCGAGGACGACGGCGCAGCCGGTGCGGTCGCTGTAGAGGCCGAAATTCTTCGAGCAGCTCACCGCGACCAGCATCTCCGGCACCCGGGCGGCCAGCAGGCGCGTGGGGGCCAGATCGGCCTCCAGCCCGTCGCCGAGACCGTGGTAGGCGAGGTCGACGAAGGGCACCCAGCCGTCGCGGACGGCGAGTTCGGCCAGCGCCGCCCAGTCCTCGGCGGACGGGTCGGCCCCGGTGGGGTTGTGGCAGCAGCCCTGGAGCAGGACGACGTCGTCGCGCCGCGCCCGCCCCAGCTCGCGCAGGACGCCGGCGGAGTCGAAGCCGCCGTCGGGATCGCACCAGCCGTAGGTCCGTACGCGCAGCCCGGCGGCCTCCAGGATGGGCCGGTGGTTGACGTACGCCGGGTCGCTGATCCACACCGTGGTGCCCGGGCGGGTCCGGCAGATCAGGTCGGCCAGCAGGCGCAGCGCGCCGGAGCCCGCGACGGTCTGGACGGCCGCCGCCCGCTCCGACCCTCCCCCGGGGCCGAGCACCATGGTGAGCAGCGCCCGGTTGAAGGCGGCGTTGCCGGACAGGCCCCGGTACTCCTTGGACTCCGAACGTTCCGCGAGCCGGATCTCGGCCTGCCGTACGGCGGCCATGACCGGGGTCCGGCCGGTCTGGTCGCGGTAGACGCCGAGGACCAGGTTGAGCCGCTCGGCGCGCTCGTCACAGCCGTACTCGTACGTCAGGTCCCACAGCGGGTCGGTGGGCGGCGGGGGGAGGAGCTCAAGCATCTGCGGGGACCTCGGGGCGTGGGAGCGGACGGGCGGCGGCAGCGGGACGGCGGTTGGCGAGGACCACGCCGACGGTGATGAGGGGGACGCCGATCAGCACGGCGGCGGTCGGGGACTCGCCGAGCACCGGGACGGCGAGGAGGACGACGGCGACGGGGCTGAGGCTGCCGACGACGGAGCTGCGCTCGGCGCCCAGCCTGCGGATGGCGAAGGCGTACAGCAGACCGGCGCAGAGCCCGACGCCGAGCCCCTGGACCACGAGGAACAGCGCGATGTCGGCGCCCGCCGCGTGGGCGAGGCCGGTCGGGAGCGCGCCGGTCAGCACCAGCAGGCCGATCACGGCGAAGGAGGGCAGGCAGAGCAGGCCGATCGAGCCGACGGGGTCGAGCCCGGCGTCGCGCAGGCCCACCGTGTACAGGGCCCACAGTCCGCTGGCCACCAGCAGGGTGCCGGCGCCCTCCAGTACGGCGGCGTCGACGGGGACGACGTAGCGCCAGACGAGGGCGGCCACCCCGACGGCGATCAGGACGAGCCCGCCGGCCTGGGTGCCCCGGGGCATGCCGCGGCCCCGGGCGGTCATCAGCGCGGCGACGAACAGGGGGACCATGCCGGGGACGATCGATCCGACGAAGGCGGCCGAGGTGAGGGCGCCGCCGTGCATGGCGGCGAGGAAGAACGGCACCCCCGCACCGCAGACGATCTTGGCGGCGGGTCCCGGCCGGACGGCGGCGATGGCCCGCCTGCGCTTCCACAGCGCGGGGAGCAGGACGGCCAGGGGCACCCCGAAGCGCAGCAGGGCGGCGTCGGCGGGCAGCAGGGTGGAGGAGCTCAGGGCGCGGGCGCTGAGGGCGAAGGCGGCCCAGATGGCCACCGTCACGAACAGCGCGGCCATGCCCTCGGCCTGGGGGGAGAGGCGGGGGGTCCACCGGCGCGGCGGCCGGGGGGAGGGCCCGCGCCCGCCGGGGTCACCGGCTCGCGGGCCCGCCGCGTCGGGGGGCGCGGCCGCTCGGGTGGTGTTCGTCGCGACCAAGGAAAGTCTCCAGCCTCCGGGGCCCGGACCGGTCCGGTCCGTGCTCCCGCAACGCTAGGGCTTCGGGCGGGGCAGCCGATTGCCAGTTCTGCCTCTCGGACGTACGTTTGGGGCAGAATCTGCCACGGAAGACCGGGGCGGGAGCCGGGAACGGCCGAGGAGCTCCGGAGGGTGGCCATGGACGCGGTCGATCTGCAGATCATCCGGGAGTTGCAGGCCGATGGCCGGCTCTCCAACCAGGACCTCGCCGACCGGGTGCGGCTTTCCCCCTCCCCCTGTCTGCGCCGGGTCCGGCGGCTGGAGGAGGCGGGCCTGATCCGCGGCTACACGGCGATGGTCGACCAGGTCGCCTTCGGGCTGCCGGTCACCGTGTTCGTCCGCATCCGCCTGGAGCGGCACACGGCGGAGGCGGTCGCCGCGTTCGAGCAGCACGTGGCGGTGATCGAGCACATCCAGGACTGCTATCTGATGGCGGGCAGCAGCGACTACCTGCTGCGCGTGGTCATCGAGGACCTGGAGGCCTACGAGTCCCTCGTGCGCCACCGCGTCCACGCCATTCCGGGCATCGCCTCGATCGAGTCCAGCTTCGCGTTCGGCAGCGTGAAGCAGTCCCGGACCTACCCGCGGCCCAGCCCGGGCGCCGCCTCCCGGCGGCCCTGAGGCGGCGTGGGCCCCACACGGCGACTCACGTGCCGGCCGCGGCCGCGAAGGCCGCGTACGCCCGCTCGTCGAAGAGCACGAAGCGGACCTCCTCGACGGCGGTGTGCGCCGCCCGGACCGTCTCGACGGCGATCCGGGCCCCGTCGTCCATGGGCCAGCCGTAGACGCCGGTCGAGATGGCGGGGAAGGCCACGGTCCGGGCGCCCAGCTCGTCGGCGACCCGCAGCGACTCGCTGTAGCAGGAGGCGAGCAGGGCCGAGCGGTCCTCCTCCCGCGACCAGACCGGGCCCACCGTGTGGATGACGTGCCCGGCGGGCAGCCGGCCGGCCGTGGTGGCGACCGCGCGGCCGGTGGGCAGGCCCTTGCCGTAGTGGGAGCGCCGCAGGTCCTCGCAGGCGGCGAGGATCTCCGGGCCGCCGCGCCGGTGGATGGCGCCGTCCACGCCGCCGCCGCCGAGCAGCGAGGAGTTCGCCGCGTTGACGATCGCGTCGGCCGCCTCGGTGGTGATGTCGCCCCGGACGAGGGTGATGCGGACCATCAGGAAGCCTTTCGCAGGTGGCGCCAGACCGCCTTGGCGGCGTTGTGCCCGGACATCCCGTGGACGCCCGGGCCCGGCGGGGTGGCCGAGGAGCAGAGGAAGACGGCCGGGTGGGCCGTGCTGTACGGGAACAGGGTGATCTTCGGGCGCAGCAGCAGCTGGAGGCCGGAGGCGGCGCCGCAGGCGATGTCCCCGCCGACGTAGTTGGGGTTGCGGGCCGCGAGCTGCGGCGGACCGGCGGTGGCGCGCGCCAGCACCAGGTCGCGGAAGCCGGGGGCGAAGCGCTCCAGCTGCCGCTCGACGGCGTCGGTGAGGTCGCCGTCCCAGCCCGCCGGGACGTGCCCGTACGCCCAGAAGACGTGCTTGCCGCGGGGGGCCCGGCCGGGGTCGACCAGGCTGGGCTGGGCCGTGATGAGGAAGGGGGTGCGGGGCGCGCGGCCGCCCGAGGCCAGCTGGAGGGCGGCGTCGATGTCACGGGTGGCGGGCCCGATCTGTACGGTTCCGGCCCGGCGCGGGGCCTCGGCGGTCCACGGAACCGGCCCGTCCAGCGCGTAGTCGAGCTTGAAGACGGAAGCCCCGTACCGGTAGCCGTCGTAGGCGCGGCCGAGGCGGGCGATCCGTGCCAGGGCGGTCGGGGAGGTGTCGAAGACGTACGCGCGGGCGGGCGGCAGGTCGTCGAGGCGCTTGACCTCGAACCCGGTGTGCACGCTGCCGCCGAGGTCCGCCAGGTACCCGGCGAGCGCGTCGGAGACCGACTGCGAGCCGCCGCGCGGCAGCGGCCAGCCGCCGGCGTGCGCGGCCAGGGCGAAGACCAGGCCGACGGCGCCGGTGCCGATCCCGCCCAGCGGGGCGTTGACGTGCGCCACGAGACCGGCGAACAGGGCGCGCGCCCGGTCGTCGCGGAAGCGGCGCAGCAGCCAGGTGGACGGCGGCAGGCCGGCCATGCCGAAGCGGGCCAGGGTGAGCGGGTCCCGGGGCAGGGCGGTGGCCGGCAGGGACATGAAGTCCCGGGCGAGGGTGTCCCACTTGCCGAGGTACGGCTGGACGAGGCGGCGGTAGGCGCCCGCGTCCCGGGGCCCGAAGGAGGCCGCGGTCTCGGCGACGGAGCGGGCGAGGACCGCGGCCGTGCCGTCGTCGAAGGGGTGTGCCATGGGCAGGGGGGCGTGCAGCCACTCCAGCCCGTAGCGCTTGAGGGGCATGGTCGCGAACACCGGGGAGCCGGCGCCCAGCGGGTGCACCGCCGAGCAGGGGTCGTGGCGGAAGCCGGGGAGGGTCAGCTCCTCGGTGCGGGCCCCGCCCCCGATGCCGTCCGCCGCCTCGAACACGGCAACGGAGCAGCCCCGCCGGGCCAGTTCGACGGCGGCCGTCAGGCCGTTGGGCCCCGCCCCCACCACGACTGCGTCGAGAATCGACGACACTGACAGCTCCTTCGTCCGGCGGCGGCCTCGGCCCCCAGGATATGGCGCCCCACCGCGAGCGGCTCCCTGCGCTCACGCGCCCCGCAGCAGCTCGCGGACCCGCAGCATGGTGGGCTCGTCCCGGCCCACGGCGAAGGGAAGGGCGTTGTCGCGGTCCACCCGGAAGGGGACCCCGTCGACGGTGGACTGCGCGCCGCCCGCCTCGGCGACCAGCAGCAGTCCGGCCGCGTGGTCCCAGGCCGACGGCCACGTGAAGGCCAGGGCGTCCATCTCGCCGCGGGCCACCTTGAGGTACTCCAGCCCCGCCGAACCGCACGGCCGGGCGGTGACGCCGGGCACGTCGAGCCGCTCCAGGATCCGCTTGTCCCCGTCGGAGGTGTAGAGGTGATGGGCAATCGCCACCCGCAGTGCGGCGCCGGGCTGCGGCGAACCGGCGAGGATCCGCTCGCCGTTGACGTACGCGCCCTGTCCGCGCACCGCGGTCGCCAGCTCGTCCAGCGCCGGGGCGAAGGTCCAGGAGGCGAGGATCTCCCCGCGCAGGGCCAGCGCCACCAGGGTGCAGAAGCCGGGGTCGCCGTTCACGAACTGGCGGGTGCCGTCGACGGGGTCGACGATCCAGACGGGGGCGTCGGCGCGCAGCGCGGCGTACACCTGGGGGTCGGCGTGGACGGCCTCCTCGCCGACCACCGCGGAACCCGGCAGCAGCCGGGTCAGCTCGGCCGTCAGGTGCTCCTCGGCCCGCCGGTCGGCGATGGTCACCAGGTCGTGGGGGCCGCTCTTCTGGTCGACCTCGTGCGCGGCGAGCTGCCGGAATCTCGGCATGATCTCGACCGCCGCCGCCTTGCGGACGGCCTCTTCCACAGCGGACAGGTCACTGGCCAGAAATTCTTCGATCATGCCCCCATCACATCACGCCCCGCTGACAAACCCCACCGGTAATTCCGTCGCCGTCCCGCACACCGCGTGTACTCCCGGTGAACCGGGCCGGGGCCGGGACGAGGGGCGGCGGAGCCCCGCTGGAGCGGGTGCTCGGCACCCCGCTTCCTGGGTAGGGCCCGGGGATGAGTGACGTACGCCCCGGCAAGGGGTACACCCGCGACAGCCGCTACATCACCACCCGGATCACCGCCGACGGGCGCGACGGCTTCCCGGTGGAGCCCGGCCGTTACCGCCTCGTGGTCAGCCGGGCCTGCCCCTGGGCGCACCGCGCGGTGATCGTCCGGCGGCTCCTCGGACTGGAGGAGGCGCTGCCCATGGCCGTCGCCGGACCGACGCACGACAAGCGCAGCTGGACCTTCGACCTCGACCCGGACGGCCGCGACCCGGTGCTGGGGATAGAGCGGCTCCAGGAGGCCTACTTCGCCCGCGACCCCGGCTACGACCGGGGCATCACCGTGCCCGCGATCGTGGACGTGCCGAGCGGTGAGGTGGTCACCAACGACTACGCGCAGATCACCGTCGACCTGTCGCTGGAGTGGACCGCGCACCACCGCGCCGGGGCGCCGGAGCTGTACCCGGCCGCGCTGCGGCCGGAGATCGACGCGGTCAACGAGGGGATCTACGCGGACGTGAACAACGGTGTGTACCGCACCGGGTTCGCCACCTCGCAGGAGGCGTACGAGGAGGCGTACGCGCGTCTCTTCGCCCGCCTCGACCTGCTCTCCGAGCGGCTGGAGCGCTCCCGCTACCTCGTCGGCGAGACGATCACCGAGGCGGACATATGGCTGTTCACCTCGCTCGTGCGCTTCGACGCCGTCTACCACGGCCACTTCAAGTGCAACCGGCACAAGCTGAGCGAGATGCCGGTGCTCTGGGCGTACGCCCGGGACCTGTTCCAGACGCCCGGCTTCGGGGACACGGTCGACTTCGGCCACATCAAGGAGCACTTCTACGTCGTCCACAGCCACATCAACCCGTCCGGCATCGTGCCCGCCGGTCCCGACCCGTCGGGCTGGCTCGCACCGCACGGCCGGGCGGCGCTGGGCGGGCGCCCGTTCGGGAACGGCACCCCGCCCGGGCCGCCCTCCCCCGCCGAGACCGTCCCGCCGCAACGGCGCTGACCAGGCACCCGCCCCGGGGTGGGCGGGCGCCCGCCCGCCCCCGGCGCGCCCGGGGCGGGACCCGGTGGGGTCAGCCGTTGACCGCCGGGATGACGTGCTGCCCGTAGGCGTCGATCACCGCCTCCTTCGCGTCGTGCATGTCGTAGACCGCGAACTGGTCGACGCCCAGGCCGCGCAGGGTGCGCAGCTTCTCGATGTGCGCCTCGACCGGGCCCAGCAGGCAGAAACGGTCGACGATCTCGTCGGGGACGAAGTCGGCGGAGGGGTTCCCGGTGCGGCCGTGGTGGCTGTAGTCGTAGCCCTGCCGGGCCTTGATGTACTCGGTGAGGGCGTCCGGGACCATGCCGGAGTGTTCGCCGTAGCGGGAGACCAGGTCGGCGACGTGGTTGCCGACCATGCCGCCGAACCAGCGGCACTGGTCGCGGGCGTGCGCGAGGTCGTCGCCGACATAGGCCGGGGCCGCCACACAGATGGTGATGGCGTCCGGGTCCCGGCCGGCCGCCGTCGCCGCGTCGCGGACCGACTTGACCATCCACTCGGTGAGGTAGGGGTCGGCGAGCTGGAGGATGAAGCCGTCCGCCTTCTGCCCGGCCAGGGCGAGGGCCTTCGGCCCGTACGCGGCCATCCAGACGGGCAGCTTCCCGTCCCGGATCCAGGGGATCCGGAGCGGGTTGCCGTCGACCTCGGCCTCGCGGCCCTCGGCGAGGTCCCGGATCACGTCGATGGCCTCGCCGAGCCGGGCCAGGGTGTTGGGGGCGCGGCCGGCGACCCGCATCGCCGAGTCCCCGCGGCCGATCCCGCAGACCGTGCGGTTGCCGTACATGTCGTTGAGGGTGGCGAAGGTGGAGGCGGTGACCTCCCAGGTGCGGGTGCCCGGGTTGGTGACCATCGGGCCGATGTGCATCCGCTGGGTGTTGGCCAGGATCTGGCTGTAGATGACGAACGGCTCCTGCCACAGCACGGCGGAGTCGAAGGTCCAGCCGTAGCGGAAGCCGTTGCGCTCGGCGCGCTTCATGAGGCTGACGACCGCCGAGGCGGGCGGGTCGGTCTGCAGGACGAGGCCGAAGTCCATGCGTCGCTCCTTGCTGGGGAGTGCGGGTGCCGGGGCGTGCGGGCCCCGGCACCCTCTAGAGGTACTGGCAGGTGGAGCGGTGGACGAAGGCGCCGTGACCCGCGTGGCCGGTGTACTCGCGCCGGTCGATGACGAGTTCGCCGCGCGAGAGGACCGTGTCGACGCGTCCGGTGATCCGCCTGCCCTCGTACGCCGAGTAGTCCACGTTCATGTGGTGCGTCTCGGCGGAGATGACCTGCTCGGCGTGCGGATCGTAGAGGACGACGTCGGCGTCGGCACCCGGCGCGATGGTGCCCTTGCGGGGGTAGAGGCCGAACATCCGGGCCGGGGTCGCGCAGGCGATCTCGATCCAGCGGCGGCGGCTGATGTGCCCGTCCAGGACGGCCTGGTGGAGGAGGTCCATACGGTTCTCCACCCCCGGCAGCCCGTTGGGGATCTTGGAGAAGTCGCCCCGGCCCAGCTCCTTCTGGCCCCGGAAACAGAACGGACAGTGGTCGGTCGAGACCACCTGGAGGTCGTTCGTCCGCAGGCCCCGCCACAGCGCCGCCTGGTGCTCGCGGGGGCGCAGCGGGGTGGAACAGACGTATTTGGCGCCCTGGAAGTCGGGCTCCTCCAGATTGTCGGTGGACAGGAACAGGTACTGCGGGCAGGTCTCCCCGAAGACGGGCAGCCCCTTGTCGCGGGCGGCGGCCAGCTCGGCGACGGCCTCGTCGGCCGAGACGTGCACGACGTACAGCGGAGCGCCGGCGACCCGGGCGAGCTGGATCGCGCGGTGGGTGGCCTCGGCTTCGAGGAGCACCTTGCGGACCTCGCCGTGGTGGCGGGGGTCGGTCTCCCCGCGCGCCAGGGCCTGCTCGATGAGCACGTCGATGGCGATCCCGTTCTCCGCGTGCATCATGATCAGTCCGCCGTTGCCGGAGGCCCGCTGCATGGCGCGCAGGATCTGCCCGTCGTCCGAGTAGAAGACCCCCGGGTACGCCATGAACAGCTTGAACGAGCTGATGCCCTCCTCGACGAGCCCGTCCATCTCCTTGAGCGTGCGCTCGTTGACGTCCGACACGATCATGTGGAAGCCGTAGTCGATCGCGCAGTTGCCGTCGGCCTTGGCGTACCAGGTGTCGAGCCCCTCGCGCAGGGAGCGGCCCACGCCCTGCACGGCGAAGTCGACGATGGTGGTGGTGCCGCCCCAGGCGGCGGCGCGGGTGCCGGTCTCGAAGGTGTCCGAGGCGGCGGTGCCGCCGAAGGGGAGCTCCATGTGGGTGTGCGCGTCGACCCCGCCCGGGATCACGTACTTCCCGCTCGCGTCGATGGTGCGTTCTGCGGTCCAGACGTCGGCGGCGGCCGAGCCGTGTGCGGCGAGGGCCGCGATCCGGCCGTCCTCGATGAGGACGTCCGCGTGGAGCTCGTCGGCGGCGGTGATGACCAGGCCGCCGCGGATCAGCGTGCGCGTGCTCATGGAACTCCCCTACGGCTGGGCTACTGGATGCTGCGGAGGGCCTCTTCGAGGATCTCGGCGCCCTCTTCCGCCTCGGCGACGGTGAGGGAGAGCGGCGGCGCGATGCGCAGCACGCTGGTGTTGTGGCCGCCGCCCTTGCCGAGCAGCAGGCCGCCGGCGCGGGCGGCCTCCAGGACGGCGGCGGCCGCCTGCGGGTCGGCCTCGTCGGTACCGGGCTTCGTCAGCTCCAGTCCGGCCATCAGGCCCCGGCCGCGGACCTCCCGTACGGCGGGCACGGCCGCGGTGACGGCGCGCAGCCGCTCCAGCAGCAGGCCGCCGACCCGGCGGGCGTTGCCCTGGAGGTCGTGTTCGAGGAGGTACGTGAGGTTGGCGAGGCCGGCCGCCATGGTGACCGGGGAACCGCCGAAGGTGGAGATGGAGTTGGAGTCCAGGCAGTTCATCACCTCGGCGCGGGCCACGACACCGCCGATGGACATGCCGTTGCCGATGCCCTTGGCGAAGGTGAGGATGTCCGGCGGGCCGCTGCGGGCGTGGGCCTGCCAGCCCCAGAAGTGCTCCCCGGTGCGGCCCCAGCCGGTCTGGACCTCGTCGCTGATCCAGAGGATGCCGTGCCGGTCGAGGACCTCGCGGAAGGCTCCGTAGAGCCCGTCGGGCGGAGAGGTGAACCCGCCGACGCCCTGGATGGGTTCGGCGATGAGCGCGGCCACTCCCCCGCGCGCCTGGCCCAGTACGTCTTCCAGGTCGGCGACGGCCGCGGCGGTGAAGGCGGTGTCGTCGAGGTGGGCGAAGGGCCCGCGGGTGCGGACGGCGCCGTGCACGTAGTACGTCTGGAGCGGGGACAGGCTCGTCGGGGACCAGCCCTTGTTGCCGGTGATCGAGACGGTGGAGAAGGACCGGCCGTGGTAGCTGTTGCGCATCGCCAGGATCTGGTTGGAGCGCCGGTACGTCGTCGCGAGCAGCAGGGCGGTGTCGTTGGCCTCGGTGCCCGAGGTGGTGAAGAAGACCCGGGCGTCGGGGATGCCGGACAGGGCGGCGACCCGTTCGGCCAGCTCGATCATCGGCCGGTTCAGGTACAGGGTGGAGGAGTGGATGATCCGCCCGGCCTGTTCGGAGACGGCCTTGGTGACCTCGGGGAGGGCGTGGGCGGTCATCGTGGTGAGGATGCCGCCGAAGAAGTCGAGGTAGCGGTTGCCGTCGGCGTCCCAGACGTGGCGCCCCTCGCCGTGGGTGAGCTCGATCGGGCGGTCGTAGTAGAGCGCGAGCCAGTCGGGCAGGACGGCGGCGTGGCGGCTGTGCAGGGGAATGGGGTTGGTCACGGCTGTACGAGTCCTCCGTAGGCGTCGGGGCGGCGGTCGCGGTAGAAGGCCCACTGGTCGCGGACCTCCTTGATCAGGTCGAAGTCGAGGTCGCGGACGAGGAGTTCCTCCTCCTTGTCGCTGGCGACCTCCCCGACGAACTGGCCGCGCGGGTCGACGAAGTAGCTGGTGCCGTAGAAGTCGTTGTCGCCGTACTCCTCCTGGCCGACGCGGTTGATGGCGGCGACGAAGTACTCGTTGGCGACGGCGGAGGCGGGCTGCTCCAGCTGCCACAGGTACGCGGACAGGCCCCGGGAGGTGGCGGACGGGTTGTAGACCAGCTGGGCGCCGGCCAGGCCGAGCGCGCGCCAGCCCTCCGGGAAGTGGCGGTCGTAGCAGATGTAGACGCCGATCTTGCCGACGGCGGTGTCGAAGACGGGCCAGCCGAGGTTGCCCGGGCGGAAGTAGTACTTCTCCCAGAAGCCCTTGACCTGGGGGATGTGGTGCTTGCGGTACTTGCCGAGGTAGCTGCCGTCGGCGTCGATGACGGCGGCGGTGTTGTAGTAGAAGCCCTCGGACTCCAGCTCGAAGACCGGTACGACGATCACCATGCCGGTCTCGCGGGCCAGTTCCCGCATCCGGCGGACGGTGGGGCCGTCGGGGACGGCCTCGGCCCAGCGGTAGTGCTCGGGCTCCTGGACCTGGCAGAAGTACGGGGCGTTGAAGACCTCCTGGAAGCCGATCACCTTCGCGCCCTGGGCGGCCGCCCGGCGGGCGTGCTCCTCGTGCTTGGCGATCATCGACTCGGTGTCTCCGGTCCAGGTTGCCTGGACGAGTGCGGCGCGGACGACTTGGGCCATGAGCTGCTCCTCGCGACGGTTACGCCGACTTCTACGCACGTAGACGGTGTGCGTAGGGAGTCGAAGGTAGGCCTCGTCACAGCGCGGGGCAAGACCACCCTGCACGGTTGGAGTAGTCGATCAAGTTACGTCGCCACGCGGTCGTTTGCGGTCAGCAGACGGGCGCGCTTCAGCTCGCCGGGACCCCCGCCACGCGCAGGGCGTGCGCCAGGTCGCGGTGCCGGGTGCCGGGCACGGCACGGGCCTGTGCCAGCAGCCGGGGCGCGAACCAGTGCGGGTCGCGCCGGGCCAGGGCGGCGGCCTCCTCGGCGGTGCGCAGCCGGACGAAGGCCCCGAGCAGGGCGTCGACCTCCCGATCCCGGCCGGCCGCGGCGAGGGCGAGGGCGGCTTCGGCGACCTCGACGGCGGGGCGGGCCACGCCCTGGCGCAGCAGCCCGTCGCGGTCGGCGTCCCGGCCGGCCGCGCCGAGGGCGGCGGCCGCGGCGGCGAGCCGCTCGGGCGGGAGCGAGGCCGCCTCCCAGAGCAGGGTGGCCCAGTCGGCGGCCAGCCCGGCGCGGGCGAGGCCGTCGGCGAGGGCGGGCAGGTGCGCGGCGGGCCAGGCGGCGGCCTCGCACAGCAGCGCGTGCGCCTCGCCGGTCCGCCCCCGCTCCCGCAGGGCCACCAGCTCGGCGATGAAACCCGGCCGGGGCCCGGCGCCCGTGGGGCCGGGGACCCCGTCCGGCCGGGCGGGGGCCCCGGCCGGCCCGGCGGCGGCCTCGCGCCGCGGGGCGTCCGGAGCGGGCGCGGACGCGCCCGCCCGGCCGGCGAAGCGGGCGCCCCGGGGCGGGGGAAGCGGGGCCTCGGGGACCGGAGCCGGCCCGGGCCGGTCCGCCCCGGGCTGGGGCCGGCCCGCGTACCGGGCACCGCCCGACCGGCGCGCCCCGCGCAGCCACCGCCCCTCGGCCCGCCCGACCGGGGTCCGCTCGGCAGCCGCCGGCCCCGGGCCGGCCGGGCCCGCTGAGGCCGGCACACCCCCGGCCCCCGCGCCGGGCTCACGGCCACCCGGCCCCGGCCCCCCACCGGCACCCGGAAGCGGATCACCGATACCGGGCTCACCGGAGCCGCTGAACAGGTCCCCGACCCCGGACCGGACCGGCTGGGCCCACGCCCCGTCGGCAGCCGGGAGGGGGGTTTGCGATGTGGGCTCGGCGGGCGGCGGCTGGTCATGGGGGCGGCGCTGGGACGGGACGGCGGGGAGGGGGTGGGGCAGGGCGCGCAGGCGGGCGGTCAGGTCCGCCTGCCGGGCGGCGGCGCGGGCGGCGTCGTCGCGGGTCCAGGCGAGCTCCCGGGACAGGGCTGCCGCCTCCTCGGGGTCCGCGGCGGCGTCGAGGCGCCGCGTCAGCCCGCGCAGCGCCGCCTCCGCGGCGGCCCGCTCCCCGGCGGCCGCGTCGAGGAGGGTGCGCAGCTCGCGGTCCCCGCCCGGCACCGCGTCCCACGCGGCGACCGCGGCCGCTCTCAGCCCGGCGGCGTAGACGGCCTCCCGGGCCGTGTCCCCGGGATCCCCCGGCAGGTCCCCGAGCAGCGACTCCAGTACGTCCCACGGCGGCATCGCCACCCCGTCGAGGCAGGCGCGCATGCCCTCCGGGTCCCGCCGCAGGAACTCCCCGTACCAGCCCGCCGCGGGATCCAGTCTCCGCGTCAACTCCCGCATATATGCCGCGAGTTGCCCGATCACCAGCGCAGTCGGCGTCTCCATCCCCGCATTGCATCCCATCCGTGTTACGGGCGGACTACGGGAGTCTCAAAGTCAGACGGCGATCCGGCGCCGCCCACCGCCCACCGCCGCCCGCTCCCGCCCCACCGGCATCCGCCGCCGGGGCGGGCCGGGACGCGCGGGCCGCCCGCGTCCACCCCGGACGAGCCGCCCGTCGGCGGGCCCGGAGAGCCCGGTCTCGGCGGTGCGGCGCGCATCGTCCGCGAGGGGCAGCGCGCCCAGGACCGCCCGCCAGGACCGCACGTCAGGCCCGCCCGGCCGGCCGCGGCCGGGCGGCCTTGCCCGCGCCCACGCCGTCGCTGCGCGCCCGCCCGTCGGGGGCGGCGCAGGCCGCAAGCAGCAGGGCCGCCGCGAGCAGGGCGCCGAGGAGTCCGAGACCGATCCGCTGGACTGCGTTCATGGTTGACACGCCCTGACCTCTGCCCCGCGCCGCACCGCTCCCCACGCCGTTTGGGCCGATCGGCCGCCGGACACGCCCCGGACCGGCGCCGCCCCGTCAGACGGGGACCAGCGCGCAGCGGCGGACGACCTCGTCGAGCGAGAGGCCGAGGGCCGCGGCGAGGGCGGTGACGGTGAAGAAGGCGGGGGTGGGGGCCCGGCCGGTCTCGATCTTGCGCAGGGTTTCGGCGGAGAGCCCGGCGGCGGCAGCGACCTCGACCATGCTGCGGCCCGCGCGGGCCTCGCGGAGCAGGGCGCCCAGACGCTCGCCGCGCTCGCGCTCTTCGGGTGTCAACGGGGTGCGGACCATGTATCCATCCTACCCACCCGGCCCCAATTACTATCCCGGTAAAGTTATACCGGTATAGTAATTGGCATGGTGAAGCTGAAGACGGACGAAGCGATCGAACAGATGCGAGCCCCGGGCCGGGTGGTCGCGCAGGCCCTGGCCGCCGTACGGGAGGCCGCGGAGGTCGGGGTCGGCCTGCGGGAACTCGACGCGGTGGCCCATGCGGTCCTGCGCGCGGCCGGAGCCTCCTCCCCCTTCCTGGGCTACCGGCCGTCGTTCGCGCCGGTGCCCTTCCCCGCGGTGCTGTGCGTGTCCGTCAACGACGCGATCGTGCACGGCGTCCCCGACGACTACCGGCTGCGCGACGGCGACCTGGTCAGCGCCGACTTCGGGGCGGAGCTCGGCGGCTGGTGCGGCGACTCCGCCGTCAGCTTCACCGTCGGCCGGGCCCGCCCCGCCGATCTGCGGCTGATCGCGACGGCCGAGGCCGCCCTCGCGGCCGGCATCGCCGCGGCCGTGCCAGGCAACCGCGTCGGCGACATCGCCCACGCCGTCGGCACCGTCTGCCGTTCCGCCGGCTACGGCATCCCGGACGGCTTCGGCGGCCACGGCATCGGCCGCGCCATGCACGAGGACCCGGGCGTCCCCAACGAGGGCCCGCCGGGGCGCGGTACGAAGCTGCGCCCCGGCATGGTCCTCGCGATCGAACCGATGGTGATCGCGGGCGGCACGGACGACTACACCTGCGATCCGGACGGCTGGACCCTGCGCACCGTCGACGGCAGCCGCGCCGCCCACGCGGAGCACACGGTCGCGATCACCTCCGACGGTCCGAGGATCCTCACCGCCCTGTGAGCCCTACGGCCTCCCGGACGGACGGACGACCATCGCCGCCCCGCCGCCCCGCCGGGCGGGTTCGGCTGCGGCCAGCCAGCGGCCGTCCGGCAGCCGCTGGACGCCGGTGGCGGCGCCGATCTCGGGATTCTGCCGGAAGCCCTGGCCCAGGGCCTCCAGTTCGGTGCGCAGCGGGCTGTTCCAGAGCCCCGGTTCCAGTTCGGTGGTGGTCTGATTGCGCTGGCTGGCGCGGGGCGCGGCGATGGCGTCGACCAGCGGCAGGCCCCGGTCCAGATGGCCGAGCAGGGTCTGCAGGACGGTGGTGATGATGGTGGCGCCGCCCGGGGAGCCGACGGCCAGGACCGGGCGGCCGTCCTTCAGGACGATCGTCGGGGACATCGAGGAGCGCGGGCGCTTGCCCGGGCCGGGCAGGTTCGGGTCCGGGACGCCGGGGGCGGCCGGGGCGAAGGAGAAGTCCGTCAGCTCGTTGTTGAGCAGGAAGCCGCGTCCGGGGACGGTGATGGCGCTGCCCCCGGTGGACTCGATGGTCAGGGTGTAGGAGACGACGTTGCCCCAGCGGTCGGCGACCGTCAGGTGCGTGGTGTTCTCCCCCTCGTAGGTGGTCGGGGCAGCCGCGCCCGTGGTGGCGCAGGGGGCCGGGTGGCGGGGGTCGCCGGGGGCCAGCGGGCTGGTCAGGGCCCGGTCGGGGCGGATCAGGCAAGCGCGCGTGTCGGCGAACTTCTGGGAGAGCAGCTCGCGCGTCGGGACGTCCTCGGCGGCCGGGTCGCCGACCCAGCGGCCGCGGTCGGCGAAGGCGATCCTGGAGGCCTCGATGTAGCGGTGCAGGTACTGAGACTCGGACAGCTTCGAGAGGTCCGTGCGCTCCAGGATGTTCAGCGCCTCGCCGACCGTGGTGCCGCCGGAGGAGGAGGGCGCCATGCTGTACACGTCCAGGCCCCGGTACCCGACCTGGGTGGGCGCCTGCCGTTTGGTGCTGTAGGCGCGCAGGTCGTCGGTGGTCAGGTCGCCGGGGCGCACCACGCGGGTGGCGGCCGGGTCGACGGGGGGCCTGCGGACGGCCCGGACGATGTCCTCGGCGAGCGGGCCCCGGTAGAGCGCGCCGACGCCCTTGCGGGCGAGTTCGGCGTAGGTGGCGGCCAGGTCGGGGTTCTTGAAGGTGGAGCCGACCACCGGCAGCCGGCCGCCCGGCAGGAACAGCTCGCGGGTGGCGGGGAAGTCCTTGAAGCGGCCCTGGTTCAGCTCGGTCTGGGCCCGGAAGGTGGCGTCCACGGTGAAGCCGTCGCGGGCCAGTTTCTCGGCGGGGCGCAGCAACTGGCCGAGCGGCCGGGTGCCCCACGCGTCCAGGGCGCTCTTCCAGGTGGCGGGGGTGCCGGGCACGCCGACGGAACGCCCGCTGGTCTGGCCCTCCTCGAAGGGGATCGGGACGCCGTTGTCCTGGAACAGGCTGGCGGTGGCGCTCGCGGGCGCGGTCTCGCGGCCGTCGATGGTGTGGACGCGGCGGGCGGCGGCGTCGTAGTAGACGAAGTAGCCGCCCCCGCCGATCCCCGCCGAGTAGGGCTCGGTGACGCCCAGCGCGGCGGCCGCGGCCACGGCGGCGTCCACGGCGTTGCCGCCCGCCTTCAGCACCGCGATCCCGGCGGCGGAGGCGTCGGCGTCGACCGTGGCGACGGCCCCGCCGTAGCCGGCCGCCACCGGGACCTTGGGCGGGGCGGCGGCGTCCGACGGCGGGGCGGCGGCCCCGGTCGAGACGAGCGCCCCGGCGAGGGCGACGAGCGCGAACTTTCGTGCGGCGGGACGGCGCATCCGGTTCCTCCAGTCGACGGGCTGTCAGACCTGCGAGCCGCAGCGTAACTTCAGGCAACCGCCCGCGTCAGGACGACGGTGCGGCGGTTACCATCCGCCGCATGAACGACGACGTGCGCAACATCGTGCTCGGGGTGGTGGCCACCGCCGTCAGCGGCGGGTTCGGCTGGTTCGCCCGGACCTATCTGTGGCGCCGCGACCTGCGCCGCAAGCAGGCGTTCTTCGGCCTGCCGACGGGCTCCGACTGCGTGTTCGTGGCCAACCGCCAGATGGGCGGCAAGGAATCCTCCCTGCACCGCAACGACGCCTTCGCACTGCTGGAGATATCCGCACTGATCAAGGACTGCGGGGCGACGGTGCAGGTCATCACCCACGACGGCGCCCGCCAGGGCTTCGGCGAGCGCGCCGAGTTCTGCGTCGGCGGGCCCGCCTCCAACCTCCGTACGACCGCCCATCTGACCTCCCTGCTCCCCGGGGTCCGGGTCGGGACGGGGACCGAACCGGGTCCCGACCGGGGGGCGATCAGCGTCGGCGGGCAGACGTACCGGTGGGAGGCGGGGATGGTCGAACACGTGCTGCTGGCCCGGCTGACGACGGAGCGCGGCGCCCGGCCGGTGTTCCTGCTGTCGGGGCAGACGGCCACCAGCAATCAGGCCGCCGCGCGTTACCTGGCCCGGCACCACCGCCAACTGGCCCGTACGTACGGGCGGGACTCCTTCTGCCTGCTGCTGAAGGTGGTCAACTCCGACGCCTACGGGCCGGACGTGACGGAGCTCGTCGCCGATGTCACGCGGGCGGCCCGGACACCCGTAGCGGAAGCCTCGTGATCCCGTTGATGAAGTTGGACACCAGCCGGCGCGGCTGACCGGCGAGTTCGGGCGCGGGCAGGGCGCGGCGCCACTCCTCGTGCATGACGCGCAGCTGGAGGCGGGCGAAGTGGGCGCCGAGGCAGACGTGGGGGCCCTCGCCGAAGGAGACGTGCGGGTTCGGGGAGCGGCCGGGTTCGAGCCGGTGCGGGTCCTCGAAGACGCGTTCGTCGTGGTTGGCGGAGGCGTGGAAGACGACGACCTTGTCCCCGGCGCGGACCGGCCGGCCGCCGAGTTCGGTGTCGCGGACGGCGGTGCGGCGGAAGCTGAGCACGGGCGGGTGGACGCGCAGGAGTTCCTCGACGGCCCGGTCCGGCGGGACGTCGCCGTCGGCGATCCGGCGATAGGCGTCCGGGTCGCCCGCGAGGGCGAGTAGCCCGCCGGGGGCGGCGCTGCGGACGGTGTCGTTCCCGGCGACGGTCAGCAGGAAGAAGAACATCTCCAGTTCGGCGGGGTCGAGCGCGGCCTGCGCGAGGGCGGTCATCACGTCGTCGGCCGGGTGCGTCCGCTTGTGGGCCGCCAGTTCGCGGGCGTACGCGAACATCTCCCCGAGCAGGGCCGGGGAGCGCGGGTTCAGGGGAATGCCATCGGGGCCCAGGAGCGGCGCCGGGGCGTCCTCGGGGTCCTGGTAGCCGATGATCCGTACGGTCCACTCCAGCAGCAGGGCCCGGTCGGCGGGCGGGACGCCCAGCAGGTCGGTGAGGTTCAGCAGGGCGTACTCGTCGGTGACGGCCCCGACCACGTCGACGGCCCCGTCCTCGGCGCGGTCCCGGGCGGCGGCCAGCAGGATGCGGGCGCGCTCGCGGACCCGGCCCGCGAAGGCGTCGACGCGGGCCGGGGTGAAGGCGCGGGAGACCAGGCGGCGGAGCCTGCCGTGCGCGGGCGGGTCCTGGTTGAGCATGGTGCTCCGCAGGAACGGCAGGTCGGCGGGGTCGGGGTCGCGGATCTGGGTGGCGCCGGCCCAGGAGGAGTACGTGGTGTGGTCGCGCAGGACGCGGACGACGTCGACGTGCCGGGTGACGGCCCAGAAGCCGGGCCCGGCCGGCCATCCCCCGACCTCCGGCTCGGCCTGCCAGGAGACGGGGCAGTGGTCGCGCAGCAGCCGGTAGCGGGCGTGCGGGACGCCTTCGGCGTAGAGGCGGGGATCGAACACGTCGGGGGTGCCGGGGGTGGCCGGGGCGCGGTCCATGGGCACACGGTGGCGCCGGACGGGCCGCCCCGCAAGGGGGCCCCGCCCCGCCCCGCCCCGCCCCCGCACACGCCTGCGCCCTGATGGCCCCCGGCGGCCCCCGGCAGCCCGGCGGCGGTCCGGGCCGTCCCCGGTCCGCCGGACCGGTCGTCAGTGCCCGGCGTCGCAGCGGGACGGTGCCAGCGTGGTGTCCGGCCCGTGCACCACCGCCTCGGCGGAGGGCCCCACCGTGGACAGGGCCGTGCACACGAGCTGCCGCAGGCCGAGCGGGTCGAGGGCGGCCACCGGGAAGGGGACCCGGACCTCCAGGCGGTCCTTGGCGGTGTAGAAGGCCCTGGCGCTCCCGCCCAGCACCCCCTCCACCGGCGGCAGCCGGGTGCCGAGGCCGGCCTCCCGCTCCACCGCTCCGGGCCCGCGCAGCAGCAGTTGCAGACTGCCCTGCGGGCTGTTGTCGGCGTAGTCGGGGTCGGGCGCGGGCACCAGGCGGCCCTCACCCGAGACGAAGTAGGCCATCGGGGTCCGGGAGGGTGCGGCGACCAGGACCCGGGCCGCGGCGCCGCTCTCCACGACATCGGTGGGTTTGATGCCGCAGCCGGCGACCAGCGGCGCCGCCAGCAGGGCGGCGGTCACCGCCACGGCGGCGCGGCGGCCCGGCCGGCCGGCCCGGCGGAAGAGGAGGAGGAGCCGGGTCACGCGGTGGCCTCCAGCGGCATGTCGAGGGTGAACACGGCTCCCCCGCCCGGGCCGTTGGCGGCGCTCAGCGTGCCCCCGTGCAGCCGGACGTTCTCCAGGGTGATGGCGAGGCCCAGTCCGCTGCCCGCGGAACGGGTGCGGGCGGCGTCGGCCTTGAAGAACCGGTCGAAGATGTGCGGGAGCACCTCCTCGGCGATTCCGGGACCGCTGTCGGCGACCTCGATGAGCAGCCGTTCCCCGTCGGTGCCGGGTCCGGTGCGCACGGTGACCCGTACGGGCGCGCCGCCGTGCCGCAGGGCGTTGCCGACGAGGTTGGCGAGGACCACGTCGAAGCGGCGCGGGTCGAGCCGGGCGCGGACCTCGTCCGGGAGGTCGGCGCGGACCCGGTCGTCGTCCCAGTGGCGGCGCTCCAGCGTCTTGCGGACGGCCTCGGCCACGTCCACGTCGTCGAGGTTGAGTTCGGCGGCGCGCGCGTCGAAGCGGGAGATCTCCATCAGGTCCTCGACGAGCACGGCCAGCTTCCCCGTCTCGGCGCTGATCAGCCGCAGCGCCTTCGCGGTGTCGGGGTCGAGCCGTTCGGCGTCCTCGTCGAGGACCTCGGTGACGGCGAGCATCCCGGCGAGCGGGGTGCGCAGTTCGTGGGAGACGTCGGAGGCGAAGCGGCGGGCCCGGCTCTCGGCCTCGCGCAGCTCGGCCACGGACTGTTCCAGGGCCCCGGCGGTCTCGTTGAAGGTGCGGGCCAGGCCCGCCAGTTCGTCGGCGCCGCGGACTTCGATGCGGGTGTCGAGGCGGCCGCGCCCCATGTTCTGGGCGGCGCGCCGCAGGTTGCGCACGGGCCGCAGGACACTGCGCGCGGCGAGCAGGGCGGGGACGACGGCGATGGCGAGGCCGGGTATGGCGCCCTGGCGGGCGGCCTGGACCATGGCGTCGACGGTCTGCTGCTCGGTGAGCAGGGGCATGACCGCGTAGAGGACGACACCGGTGGGTTCGCGCATGCCGTTGTGGGAGAAGACGGCGGGCATGGCGATGGTCAGGTACGGCTCGCCCCGCTCGTCCTCGACGCGCTGGAAGGCCCCGTGCGGCTGGTCGGCGACCTGGGCGCGCAGGGCGTCGGTGAGCACCGTGCTGGTGGTGGGGGCGACGTTGGAGGAGACCCGCAGGGCGCCGTATTCGGCGTAGACGGTCCAGGGGTGGGGTTTGCCGCGCTTGCCGATCTCGCTGACGACCCGCTGGAGCTGGGCCCGGTCCATCGGCAGGGTCAGCGCCTGGGCCTCCAGCTGGTCGCGCAGGGTGCTGACGGCGGTGTCCTGGCTCTGGGTGAGGACGGCGCTGCGGGCCTGCCGGTAGGTGAGGGCGGCCGTGCTGACCGCGCAGATCGCGGCGACCAGCAGGAAGGCGGCGATGAGCCGGGTGCGCAGCCCGAGCGGCGCGAGGTTTCGCACGACCGCCGGCCTAGAGCGGTCCGAAGCGGTAGCCGAAGCCCCGCACGGTCTGTATGTAGCGGGGGCTGCCCGCGGGGTCCTCGATCTTGTTGCGCAGCCGGCGCACGCAGGCGTCCACGAGCCGGGCGTCGGCGTGGTAGCTGTGCTCCCACACGTACTCCAGGAGCTGTTGGCGGGAGAAGACCTGCTCGGGCGAGGCCGACAGGTGGAGCAGCAGTTTGATCTCGCTGGGGGCCAGCGGGACGCGTTCGCCGTTCTTGGCGACGGTCAGCCCGGCACGGTCGACGGTGAGTTCCGCGTGCTGCTCCACCCCGGGGCGGCCGGCCGGATCGCTGAGGCGGCGCAGCACGGCCCTGATGCGGGCTTCGATGATCTCGGTCCGGGCGGGCTTGACGATGTAGTCGTCGGCTCCGGCCTCCAGGCCGACGACGATGTCGAAGTCGTCGCCGCGTGCGGTGAGCATGATGATCGGGACCTCGCTGGTCTCCCGGATGCGGCGGCAGACCTGGACGCCGTTGATGCCGGGCAGCATGAGGTCGAGCAGGACGAGTTCGGGGTGGAAGCCGCCCATCAGGGCGAGGCCCGCCTCGCCGGTGTCGGCGGCCCTGACCTCGTGTCCGCGGCGGCGCAGCCCGAGTCCCACTCCTTCCCGGATGGAAGGGTCGTCCTCGATCAGCAGTACGCGTGGCATCCGTTCAGTATCCCAGGGAGTTTCGTACGTCTCCTCCCGCTATCGGCCGGTCTTCCGGCGCAGGGAGTCGAGCAGGTCGGTGATCTCCGCCAGGCGCAGCGGCCCGGCGAGGAGTACGACGACCAGCGCGAGCACGATGGTTCCCGCCCCGGCCGCCGCGTAGGAACCGAGGCCGTCGGCGGCGCGGGCGGCCGCGTACCCGGCGGCGCCCGCGGGCAGGCAGGCGGCGAGCAGGCGCAGGTGGGTCCGCAGGGCGGAGGCGGCAGGGGTCCCCCTGCGCGGTCCGAGCCGCCGGGCGAGGGTGTACGCGGTCACGGCGGCGCCCGCCGCGAAGGCGAGGGTGGTGGCGGCGGCCATGCCGGTCACGGCCCAGCGCAGCGGCAGGAGGAGGTACGCCGCGTAGGAGAGCCCGGCGTTCACGGCGACGATGACCAGGTTGAGGAAGAAGGGGGTCCGGGTGTCGGAGAGGGCGTAGAAGCCGCGGGCGAGCACGTACTGGGCGGAGTAGGCGATCAGGCCGGGCGCGAAGGCGATCAGCATGCCCGCCATCGCCTCGACGGAGGCGGGGTCGTTGTTGCCGTATCCGGCGACGCAGTCCATGACCCAGGGGGCGAGCGCGGCGAAGAGCACGGCGGCCGGCACGACGAGGGCGGCGCTGGAGCGCAGGGCGTAGGAGACGTCCGCGCGGAGCGCCGGCAGGTCGCCGTCGGAGGCGGCCGCGCTCATCCGGGGCATCAGCGCGGTCACGAGGGAGACGGTGACGATGCCCTGCGGTACGACCCACAGCTGGTAGGCGTTGGTGTAGGCGGCGTACCCTGCGTTGCCGAGGTCGTGGCCGACGCCGGTGGAGAGCCGGGTCACCACCCAGTAGGCGATCTGGTTGGCGAGCACGAGCAGCACCAGCCAGCCCGCGTTGCGCAGGGGGCGGGCGAGGCCGCTGCCGCGCCAGTCGAAGCGGGGGCGCCAGCGGAAGCCGGCGGCGCGCAGCGCGGGGACCAGGGCGAGGGCCTGGACCGCGATCCCGGCGGTGGTGCCGATGCCGAGCAGGCGGGTCCCGTCGGCGGTGAGGCCTTCGGCGGGCCCGTGGGACACGTAGAGGAACAGCCCGAAAACACCTATGACGACCAGGCTGTTGAGGACGGGGGTCCACATCATGGCGCCGAACCGGCCCCGGGCGTTCAGGACCTGCCCGAGCAGGGTGAAGAGCCCGTAGAAGAGGATCTGCGGGAGGCAGTACCGGGCCAGGGCGACGGTGGTGTCCTTCTGCGCGCCGCTGTAGGAGGGGGCGTACGTCCCGACGATCAGCGGGGCCGCGAGGACGGCGACGGCGGTGAGGGCGAGGAGCGCCACCGTGCAGGCGGTCAGCAGCCGGTCGGTGTAGGCGGCGCCGCCGTCGCGGTGTTCCCTGGCGGCGCGCACCAGTTCGGGGACGAAGACGGCGTTGAGGGCGCCGCCGATGAGCAGCATGTAGAGGATGTTCGGGACGGTGTTGGCGACGGTGTAGCCGTCGCCGAGGACGCCGGTGCCGATCGCGGCGACGACCACGGCGGAGCGGACGAAGCCGATGGCCCGGGAGACGACGGAGCCGGCCGCCATCAGCGCCCCGCTGCGCAGGACGGAGCTTCCGCGCGCGGCTGTTCGGCTTCCGCGCGCGTCCGGCGGCGCGGCCGCCGCCCCGGGCTCCGTACGGGTGGCGCTGTCCATGGGGGCGTATTCCCTTCACCTGGTCGAAGGTGGAGGGTACCCCGGTGACTGCGGGGGGCGATGTGGCGGTACGGGTAGTGCCGTTCGGCCCGGTCGCCGGGACGAAGGTCCCTTTCCGGAATGGGCTCTGCCATGTGACCGAATGGCAACTGTTCCGCTGCGGTGTACGTCACAAGGCGCCGGCGGACATTTTCCGGCGGAAACGCAACCTAAAGTCGTTCCGTTCGCTCCTTGTTTACGGACGATCATTACTTGGAGGGGTTTTCGTTGAGCCGCACACGCCGTACCGCACTGCCGCGTCTTGGGAGCCGCCACGCCGTACTGGCGGGCACCGCACTTCTGGCCGCCGCGCTGACCGCCTGCGGAAGCGGTTCGGACAAGGGCAGCGGCGGTTCCGGCGCGGCCGACGCGAAGAACAAGCCGGCCATGGCGGTCTCGGTGAACCTCACGGGTGATCAGGTCAAGGCGGGGGAGCCCGTGAAGGTGACCATCGCCGACGGCAAGCTGGCGCAGGTGAAGGTGACGGACGGCAAGGGCGGGGAGCTGGCGGGCCGGATAGCCCCCGACGGGAAGACCTGGACCTCGGAGCGCAACGCCTCCCCCGGCACCGAGTACAAGGTCGAGGCGCAGAACTCCGAGAGCCAGAGCGCCACGGCCCAGTTCAAGACCTCGCCCGCCGACAAGGTGAACAAGGTCTCGATCAACATCTCCAAGGGCAGCACGGTCGGCGTCGCGATGCCGGTCTCACTGGTCTTCGACAACCCGGTGAAGAACAAGGCCGAGGTGGAGAAGCAGCTGAAGGTCACCACCTCGAACGGCACCGAGGGTTCGTGGGGCTGGTTCAAGGACTATTCCGGCAACGACCGGGTGGACTGGCGGCCGAAGGACTACTGGAAGTCCGGCACCGACGTGAAGGTCGAGATGAACCTGAACGGGGTGGACTCGGGCGCCGGCGGCGGGCTCTTCGCCCGCGATTACAACACCGAATTCAAAATAGGCAAGGACCGCCGGATGGAGGTCAGCCTCGACACCAAGAAGATGTCGGTCACCGAGGACGGCCAGGTGGTGAAGACGATTCCGATTTCGGCCGGCACTCCGGGCGGGCAGAAGGCTTCCTGGTCCGGGAAGATGGTGCTGATGGCGAAGGAGGGCACCATCCGGATGGATTCCCAGACGGTGGGCCTGGGCGACTCCTACGACAAGATGGTCGACTATTCGATGCGGCTGACGTGGTCGGGCATGTACGCGCACGCCGCGCCCTGGAACAACGCCAACTTCGGCAGCGCCAACACCAGTTCCGGCTGCGTGGGGATGAGCGACGCCAACGCGAAGTCCTTCTACGACATGGTCCAGGCCGGTGACGCCTTCGAGGTGGTCGGCAAGGGCTCCAAGGGGAACGCCGAGCTCGGCAACGGCTACGGCGAGTGGAACCTCTCGTGGGACGCGTGGAAGGCCAAGAGCGCGCTCGCCGGCGGCGCACCCCAGAACGGCTGACTCCTGCGACGCCCCTGAGCGGCCGCCCCCGGGCGGCCGCGCCCACCGGGAGACTGACTCTCGTTCAATTGTTACCTCTACGTAACTTACTGGCGGGTTACCTCCGGTAAGCCCCTCCCGTTACCGTCGGGTCACTTCGGACACCGGCGCACGCGAGGAGCGATCGATGAGAGTCCGCCCCACCACCGCAACGGCCCTGGCGGCCGTGCTCGCGGCGGCCGCCCTGGGCCTGTCCCCCCATCAGGCCCAGGCGGCCCCCGCCGCCGCACCCGCCGCCCCGGCCGCCGCCCCGGAACTGCGCTTCCACGACATCCCGGGCTCCGGCGGCATCACCCTCAAGGGCAACGTCTTCACCCCCGCCGGAGCCGGAGCCGGCCGCACGTACCCGCTGATCGTGCTCCCCACCAGCTGGGGCATGCCGCAGATCGAGTACGTGGCCCAGGCCCGCAAGCTCGCCGACTCCGGCTACGTGGTGGTCAGTTACACCTCGCGCGGCTTCTGGCTCTCCGGCGGCCAGATCGAGACGGCGGGCCCCGCCGACATCGCGGACGTCTCCGCCGTCATCGACTGGGCCCTCGCGACCACACCCGCCGACCCCGCCCGGATCGGCCTCGGCGGGGTCTCGTACGGCGCGGGCATCAGCCTGCTGGCCTCCGCGCACGACCCCCGCGTCAAGGCCGTGGTCGCCCTCAGCGGCTGGGCGAACCTCATCGACTCCATCTACTCCGGCCGTACGCAACACCTCCAGGCCGCCGGACTGCTCGGCGCCGCCGGCTACCTCACCGGCCGCCCCGGCCCCGAACTCCAGCAGATCCTCGGTGACTTCCTCGGCTCGAAGCTGGAGAACGAGCAGGCGATGATCGACTGGGGCCGCAAGCGCTCCGCCTCCGAGCAGCTGGACCGGATCAACGCCAACGGCGCCGCGATCATGCTCGGGAACGCCTGGGGCGACACGATCTTCCCGCCCAACCAGTACGCCGCCTTCTACGAGAAGCTCACCGGCCCCAAACGGCTGGAGTTCCGCCCCGGCGACCACGCCACCGCCGAGGGCACCGGCCTGCTCGGCCTGCCCAACGACACCTGGACCAACGCCCACCGCTGGTTCGACCGCTACCTCAAGGGCGACCGCAACGGCGTCGACACCGAGGCCCCCGTCCAGATCAAGTCCCGCAGCGACGCGGGCTACGAGGGATACGCCGACTGGAAGGCGGTCGGCTCCGGCGGCGCCGAGAAGATCGCCCTGCCCGACAGCGAGCACGTCTTCGCCAATGTCGACTCCGGGGCCGACGGCGGCGTGGTGCTGCTCTCCAGCGTCCTGGACCAGTTCGCCAAGGCCCCGCCGGTCGCCTCCATCCCCCTGCTCCCCCGCGCCTTCGCCGCCGTCTGGCAGTCGGAGCGCTACGCGCAGGAACGCCGCGTCCGCGGCACCGTACGCCTGCACACCACCGTCACCCCCACCAAGGGCGACGGCACCTTCGTCGCCTACCTCTACGACGTCGGCCCCCTCGGCCTCGGCAAGCTGGTCAGCAACGCCCCGTACACCTTCCACGGGAAGACCCCCGGGGAGTCCTTCGGCGTGGACCTGGACCTGTTCTCCACCGCCTACGACGTGCCCGCCGGCCACCGGCTCGCCCTGGTCGTGGACACGGTCGACCCGCTCTACATCGAGCACAACCCCGCCGGGGCGCAGCTGACCTTCTCCTCGCCGCGCACCGATCCCTCGTACGTCTCGGTACCTCTGCGCGAGCAGTGATCCACGGCTGCCGCCGGGGCGGGGCGCCGGCTCAGCGTCCCGGCAGCACGGTCTCCTGGAGTGCGGGCGCGACCTCGACCGCGGAGGTCTTGGGGTTGCGCCGCTCCCGCCGGGCCACCCAGGTGGCGAACCAGGACAGCAGCATGCACATGCCGATGTAGACCGGGGAGATGATCATCACGACGGGGATGAAGGGGAGGTCGTAGTCCAGGTTCGAGGCGATGAGCTTGCCCGCGTGCAGGAACTCCTCGTAGGTGATCAGGTAGCCGAGCGAGGTGTCCTTCAGAGCCACCACCAGCTGGCTGATGATGGCGGGCAGCATCGCGCGGACCGCCTGCGGGGCCAGCACGTGGGTCATGACCTGCGTTTTGCGCATGCCGAGCGCGTACGCCGCCTCGCGCTGGCCCCGGTCCACCGAGTTGATGCCCGTACGGAAGACCTCGGCCAGCACCGACCCGTTGTAGAGGGTCAGCCCCGCGACCAGCGCGGGCAGCGGCTGCACCTTCAGGGCGACGAAGATGAAGAAGATCATCACCAGCACCGGCATGGCCCGGAAGAACTCCACGCACAGCGTCGCCAGCCAGCGCAGCGGCCGGTGCACCGACAGCCGCCCGGTGGCGAGGACCGCGCCGAGCAGGAGCGAGAGCGCCGAGGCGTAGGCGAAGGCCTTGAGGGTGTTCCCCAGGCCCCTGAGCAGCAGCTCCTGGATGCCCTTGTAGGCGAAGGGGCCCCACTTGGCGGCGGTGAACTGGTCCGTGTCGAAGAGCAGGTAGAGGATCCAGGCCAGCAGACCCAGGATCACCACGGTCGAGACGATCCCGTAGAGGAAGTGGCGGCGCCGGGTGAGGGGGCCGGGCAGGTCGTAGAGGGCGGTGGACTGCGTGTCCCCGTGCAGCGCGTGCGCGGTCATCGGGCGACTCCGTAGCGCTTCTCCAGCACGTTGAAGAGCGCGCTGATGGAGAGGGTGATGATCAGGTACCCGACGGCGATCCAGACGAAGGTCCAGATGATGCTGTAGCCCAGCTCGTTGAGGGTCTTGTAGGTGCCCAGCAGCTCGTTGACGCTGAAGGCGCCCGCGATCGCCGAGTTCTTGGCGAGGGCGATCAGGGTGGAGCCGATGGGCGGGATCACGGAGCGGAAGGCCTGCGGGAGGACCACCGTGCCCAGCGTCTGCCCGAAGGACATGCCCAGGCTCCGGGCCGCCTCGCCCTGTCCCTTGGGCACGGTGTTGATGCCCGAGCGCAGCGCCTCGCAGATGAAGGCCGAGGTGTAGCAGCCCAGCGCGAGGACGGCGAAGAGCTGGAAGGGCAGCACCAGCCCGAAGCGGGGCAGGCCGAGCAGCACGGCGAAGAAGAGCAGGGTCAGCGGGGTGTTGCGCAGCACGGTCACCCAGACCGTGCCGAAGACGCGGAAGGAGCCGACGGGCGCGACGCGGAAGGAGGCCATCAGGAAGCCCAGGGCCAGGGCGAGGAGCGAGGCGTAGACGGTCAGTTGGACGGTGCCCAGGAAGCCCTTGCCGTAGAGCGCGAAATTGTCGGTGAGTACGTTCATGGCGGTGCGTTCTCCCCTCAGCTCGCCGGGTAGCGGTCGATGGGCGGGGGCGTGGGGGCGGGCACGCCGGAGAGGCCGAGGGTGGCCTCGTAGGCCTTCTTCCAGTTGCCGTTCTTCTCGTTCTCGGCGAGGGCGTCGTCGAGGGCGAAGCGCAGGGCGTTGTCGGAGCGCGGGACACCGATGCCATAGGGCTCCTGGGAGAAGGGTTTGCCGGCCAGCTTGAGCTCGTCGGGGACCTTGGCGGCGTAGCCGAGGAGGATGGAGTCGTCGGTGGTGACGGCGTCGACCTGGTAGGTCAGCAGGTTGTCCACGCAGGCCGAGTAGGTGTCGTAGGCGACGAGCACCGCCCTCGGGTACTCCTTCTGGATCCGCTGGTAGGGGGTGGAGCCGGCGGCCGAGCAGACCTTCCTGCCGGCCAGGTCCTCGGGGCCGTTGATGTCCTTCTCGTCCTTGCGGACGAGCAGGGACTGGCCGGCCATGAAATAGGGGCCCGCGAAGCCGACCTGCTTCTTGCGGTTGTCGTTGATCGTGTAGGTGCCCACGTAGTAGTCGATCTGGCCGTTCTGGAGGGCGGTCTCGCGGTTGGCGGAGGCGATCGTCTTGAACTCCGTCGTCTTGGGGTCGAAACCGAGCGAGGCGGACATCATCTTGGCGATCTCGATGTCGAAACCGGAGTAGGTGCCGCTCGCGGGGTCCTTCTCCCCCATGTACGGCTGGTCCTCCTTGGCCCCGACGACGAGGTGGCCGCGCTTCTTGGCCCGCTGCCAGGTCGGGGACTGCGGCAGCTGGAAATCGGTGGCGACGTGGTAGACGGGCAGGTCCTCGGGCTGCGGTCCCTTGACCGGCGGGCTGCCGGGCTTGCCGCAGGCGGCCGCCGCGAGGAGGGCGAGGGTCAGGGCGAGGGCGCGCGCGGTGCGTTTCATCGGGCCGCCCCTCAGTGCTTGAGGATCTTGGAGAGGAAGTCCCGGGCGCGCTCGCTCTCGGGAGCGGTGAAGAACGCCTCCGGGGTGCGGTCCTCGACGATCTTCCCGTCGGCCATGAAGACGACCCGGTTGGCGGCGGAGCGGGCGAAGCCCATCTCGTGGGTGACCACGACCATGGTCATGCCCTCGGCGGCGAGCTGCTGCATGACCTCCAGCACCTCGTTGATCATCTCCGGGTCGAGGGCCGAGGTCGGCTCGTCGAAGAGGAGGGCCTTGGGGCTCATGGCCAGGGCGCGGGCGATGGCCACGCGCTGCTGCTGGCCGCCGGAGAGCTGGGCGGGGTACTTGTCGGCCTGGTCGGCGAGGCCGACCCGGTCCAGGAGCTCGCGGGAGCGCTTGTCGGCCTCGTCCTTCTTGCGCTTCCTGACCTTGACCTGCGCGAGGGAGACGTTGGCCAGGACGGTCTTGTGAGCGAAGAGGTTGAAGGACTGGAAGACCATGCCGACCTCGGCGCGCAGCCGGGCCAGGTCCTTGCCCTCGGCCGGCAGGGGCCGGCCGTCGAGGGTGATCGTGCCGGACTCGATGACCTCCAGCCGGTTGATGGTCCGGCAGAGGGTGGATTTCCCGGAGCCGGAGGGGCCGATGATCACCACCACCTCCCCGCGGCCGACGGTGAGGTCGATGTCCCGCAGGACGTGCAGTTTCCCGAAGTGTTTGTTGACGTCCCGCAGCTCGATCAACGGATCGACGGCCATACGCTGCCCTGCCCACTTGTCGGTGTGTCGAGGTCAGCGCAAACTATCCAGCCGCCGGAGGGGCTTCACCTCGACACGCCTGAACGGGACATAAAGCGCATTGGGTCTTCAGTCCTACGGGAAGGCCCGGGCGGGGATCAGCCCTCGGAGGCCTCCGCGTAGGCCTGGCTGAGCTCGGGGGAACCGGTCATCGCCCAGGAGACCCCGGACTCGACCACGTTCAGTTCGCGGCCGGACTCCAGCCGGATCACGGGCTGGCCGTTGGGCCACACCTGCCAGGAGGAGCCGGGGATGGTGCGGATGATCACGGTGCCGAGGTAGAAGCCCGCGTCGTTGCCGAGCCAGGGAACGGCCTCGGGATCCCTGCGCCAGCGGGGCATCAGCTGGTCCAGGGACTCCAAGGAGGCCGGGGTCTGGTCGAGTTCCAGCCCGGCCGCCCTCGCCTGCGCACGCAGCATCTCGCACTCGGAGAACAGCTCGGCGACGCCTTCGGGATCATCCGCGAGGGCGACGACGAGCCCCGCACCCTGTTCCGTTTCGTGCCGGTTCAGCCAGTTGGCCAGGAAAGGGATGTTCATATCGCCCAGCCTGGCACCAGGACCCCCGGCTGGCCACAGGGCGCGCCTTGATCACCGCACCCCGTTCGGGGCGGGCCGGGGCGGGGCGGGCGCTAGATCTCCAGGTCGACGACGACCGGGGCGTGGTCGGAGGCGCCCTTGCCCTTGCGCTCCTCGCGGTCGACGTACGCGTCCTTGACCGCCTTGGTGAAGGGCTCGTTCCCGTAGACGAGGTCGATGCGCATGCCCCTGTTCTTGGGGAAGGCGAGCATCCGGTAGTCCCAGAAGGTGTACGGGCGGTCGTACTTGAGGGCGCGCGGGAACACATCGGACAGGCCCGCGGTGCGCAGGGCCTCCAGGGCGGCCCGCTCGGCCGGGGTGACGTGCGTCAGGCCCGCGAAGACCGCCGGGTCGTAGACGTCCTCGTCGGTGGGCGCGACGTTGAAGTCGCCGAGGACGGCGAACGGGCGCGGACCGGCGGCGTCTTCGGCGACGGCCCCGGCCAGGGCCCGGAACCACTCCAGCTTGTAGCCGTAGTGGTCGTGCTCGACCTCGCGGCCGTTGGGGACGTACACCGACCAGAGGCGGACCCCGCCGCAGGTGGCGGAGATGGCGCGGGGTTCCTCCACGCCCTCGTAGAGCGGACCGCCGGGCAGCCCCGTCACGACGTCGTCGAGCCCGACCCGGGAGAGCAGGGCGACGCCGTTCCACCGGCCGGTGGCGTTGACGGCCGACTCGTAGCCCAGCTCGCGCAGCTCGGCGGCGGGGAACTGCTCCGCCGAACACTTGGTCTCCTGGACGCAGAGCACGTCCGTGCCGGAGGTCTCCAGCCAGGCCAGCAGGCGCGGCAGCCGGGCGGTGATCGAGTTGACGTTGTACGTGGCGATACGCATGCCGTCAAACCTACCGCCCGGCACCGACAGTCAGAGCGCGGCGCTCTCGCCCGCCCCGAGGCGGCGGTGCGGGGCCCCGCCGAGGCCCTCCAGGGCCTTGTCGTAGATGGGCCGGGCGATGTCCGCGAGGTAGGCGTCGTGGATGTCGATCGCCTGGCGCGGCTTGACCTCGCGGACGTAGTCGATCACTTCGGCGATCTTGTTCCACGGGGCGTGCAGCGGCAGCATCAGCGTGTCGACGGGGACCTCCGGCACGGTCAGCGCGTCCCCGGGGTGGAAGAGGGAATCCTCGACGAGGAAGCCGACATTGGTGATCCGCGGCAGGTCGGGGTGGATCACGGCGTGCAGCTCGCCGTGGACGCTGACCGAGAAGCCGGCGGCCTCGAAGGCGTCGCCGTCGCCCACGGTGTGCACCCGGCCCGGATAGGCGGCGGACAGCTTCCGCGCGACATCGCGCAGGGTCCACAGCTCGGCCCCGGGACGCGCGTCGAGGGCCGCGCGGATCCGGCCCTCCTCGAAGTGGTCCGGGTGTTCGTGGGTGACCAGGAGGACGTCCGCGCCGAGACCGGCGTCCGGTTCGCTGAAGGCGCCCGGGTCGATGACGAGCGTGCGCCCGTCCTTCTCCAACTGGACGCAGGAGTGCAGCCGTTTGGTGAGCTTCATGCGCTCACCCTAGGGCGAACCGGCCGGGGAACGGTCCGACGGTCCGGGGGGTGTCCGGCCCCGGTCCGCCGGACACCCCTCAGGGGACGGTGGTGGAGACGACGTAGACCCGGGGGTTCTTCGGGTTGGTCAGGTCCACGGTGATGTCCCGGGTCGGCCGGGGGTCCTTCGCGTCCAGGGTGATCCCGGCCCACTTGTGCTTCTTGCTCCAGCTCCAGCCCGCGATCTCGGCGTCGTGCTCGGAGATCGACACCCCGGGGGTCAGCGCCGCACGGCTGGTGCCGACGTCGGCCAGGAAGGTGTCGAGTTCGGCGGGCGTGAGCCCGAACTGCATGTAGAGCCGGCTGGTGTGCCAGTTGTTGGTCTCGAGGTACCCGACCAGCGAGGCCATCATCGGCAGCGGGATCTCGTAGATGCTGCGCTGCACCTTCGACGGCCAGCCGCCGCGGACCTTGACGGCGCCCACCTTGGCCGCCTTGTCCCGGCCGCTCTCGCGGCTCTGCTGGGCGGAGACGGCGAGGTAGCCCGCCGGGACGCCGACGAGCAGCAGGATGATGATCGCGGTGATCCAGCGGCGCCGGACGGTGCTGCGGCGGTCCTGGCGGGCCCGGCCGTCCTCCGCCGTGGGCGGGCGGTCGCCGCCGGCCTCGGGGGAGGACGCCTGTCTGGGCACGGAGGGGGGCGGTGTCACTGGTCGTCCTGGTCCTTGGGGGCCTGGGTGTCCTTCGGCCGCGCCGGGCCGGCGGCCGGGCGCAGGCCGAGCTGCGCGTAGCGCTCGTGCCGCTCGACACGACGCCGCGTGGCGCGGCGGAAGCGGCGGGCGACGAGCCGGGAGAGGTCGGCGGCGCCGACCATGCCGGCCTCGGGGCCGAGCTGGGCCTTGGCGATGCGCGCCTCGGGGCGGTAGCCACGGCCGGTGAGGTGCCGGCGGAAGGCTTCGCGGGCGGGCCCGATCAGCAGGTCGTCGGCGGCGCTGACGCCGCCGCCGATGACGAAGCAGGACGGGTCGAGGGCGGCGGCGAGGTTGGCGATGCCGACGCCGAGCCACTGGCCGATGTCCTGGAACAGCTCGACGCACATGGCGTCGCCCTCCCGGGCCAGCTCGGTGATCAGCGGCCCGGTGATCTCGTGGACGTTCCCGCCGACCTTGGCGATGATGTTGTACGCGACCGGGGAGTCGGCGGCGGCCAGCTCGCGGGCCTCGCGGACGAGGGCGTTGCCGGAGCTGTACTGCTCCCAGCAGCCCCGGTTGCCGCAGGGGCAGCGGTGGCCGCCCGGGACGACCTGCATGTGGCCGAACTCGCCGGCCACCCCGTAGCGGCCGCGCTTGACCTGGCCGCCCTCCAGGATGGCCCCGCCGATGCCGGTGCCCAGGGTGATCATGACCAGGTGGTCCTCGCCGCGGCCCGCGCCGAAGCGCCACTCCGCCCAGGCGGCGGTGTTGGCATCGTTGTCCACCATGACCGGGACCGCGAGCCGGGACTGGAGCGCGTCGCGCAGCGGCTCGTCGCGCCAGGCCAGGTGGGGGGCGAAGAGCACGCGGGAGCGGTCGGCGTCGACCCAGCCGGCGGCGCCGATGCCGACGGCGTGCACGTCGTGCCGGTCGGAGAGGTCCAGCACCAGCTCGACGATGGTGTCCTCGACGACCTTGGCGCTCTTGGACTTGTCCGGGGTCTCGGCGCGGATCTTCTCCAGAATGACCCCGTCGGCGTCGACGACGCCGGCCATCACCTTGGTGCCGCCGATGTCGATGCCGACCGTCGGGACGCGCGGGGCGGTCAGCAGCGACCGGCGCTCACGGGTGCCGACGGTCCGCAGGACGGTGCCGCGCGCCGCGCCCCGGTGGGAGAGCGCGAAGTCCCGGTACGTGCTCATCGAGTCGTGTCGTCCCTGTCGGAGGCGGATGCGGGGTCGGAGGGGCCGCCGGGAACGGGCCCGGCGGGGGTGCCCGCACCTGATTCTGCCACCCGCTCCAGCTCGTGGCTCAGCTCGTCCAGTTCCGAGCCGCCCGCCATCTGCCGGGTGAGCTCGTCCAGGGTGATCGAGTCGCGGGTGTGGCTGCCCGCCATGGTGCCGCGCTTGAGCAGCACGAAACGGTCCCCGACCAGGTACGCGTGGTGCGGGTTGTGCGTGATCAGGACCACGCCGAGGCCCGCGTCGCGGGCGGCCGCGACGTACTTCAGGACCACGCCGGACTGCTTCACGCCGAGGGCGGCGGTGGGCTCGTCCAGGACGAGGACCTTCGCGCCGAAGTACACGGCCCGGGCGATGGCCACGCACTGGCGCTCGCCGCCGGACAGGGTGCCGATGGGCTGGTCCACGTCGCGCAGGTCGATGCCCATGCGCAGCAGTTCGGCGCGGGTGGTCTCGCGCATCAGCTCCACGTCGAGGCGGCGCAGGGGGCCGCGGCCGCGGGTGGGCTCGGAGCCGAGGAAGAAATTGCGCCAGACCGGCATGAGGGGGACGACGGCGAGGTCCTGGTAGACGGTGGCGATGCCGTGGTCCAGGGCCGCGCGCGGGTTGGCGAGGACGGTCTGCACCCCCTCGATCTCGAAGCTGCCGGCGTCGTGCCGGTGCAGCCCCGCGATGATCTTGATGAGGGTGGACTTGCCGGCCCCGTTGTCGCCGAGCACACAGGTGATCTCGCCGGGCGAGACCTCCAGGGAGACCCCCTGAAGGGCGCGGATGTTGCCGTAGTACTTGCTGACCTCGGTCAGCCGCACCAGGGCGCTCCCGGTGTCCGCGCCGGACGCGGTCTTCGTGGTCACTTGCTCGCCTCCGCCCGCTTGCGGACCCATGCGTTGAGCAGCGTCGCCAGCAGGAGCATGGCGCCGAGGAAGAATTTGAACCAGTCCGGGTTCCACTGGGCGTACACGATGCCGTTGCTGGTCATGCCGAAGATGAAGGCGCCGACCGCCGAGCCGATGGCGGAGCCGTAGCCGCCCGTCATCAGACAGCCGCCGATCACCGCCGCGATGATGTAGAGGAACTCGTTGCCGACGCCCTCCCCCGACTGGACCACGTCGAAGGAGAACAGGATGTGCTGGCCGGAGATCCAGGCGCACAGCGCGACGCCCATGTAGAGGCCGATGCGCGTCTTGACGACGGGGACGCCGGTGGCCCGGGCCGCGTCGGCCCCGCCGCCCACCGCGAAGATCCAGTTCCCGGCGCGGGTGCGCAGCAGGATCCAGGTGGCGACTGCGACCAGGGCGAACCACCACAGGATGGTGACCTTGAGGGTGACGGAGCCGACGTTCCACTGCGAGGCGAACAGGGCCCGGGCCGAGGAGAAGCCCTCCATGTCGGCGATCGTCTTGGTGGAGACGGAGCCGCTGATCAGCTTGGTGAAGCCGAGGTTCAGGCCGGTCAGCATCAGGAACGTGCCGAGCGTGATGATGAAGCTCGGCAGTTTGGTACGGGTCAGCATGAAGCCGTTGAAGAAGCCGATGGCCAGGGTGACCAGCAGCGACACCAGCACGCCCACCCACACGTTGGCGGTCATCTGGTAGCTGAACATCGAGCTGAACAGCGCCGACGTGGTGACCATGACACCGGCGGAGAGGTCGAACTCGCCGCCGATCATCAGCAGGGCGACCGGGACCGCCATGATCCCGATCGTGGAGGCCGAGTAGAGGATCGTGCTCAGGCTGGAGGCCCGCAGGAAGCTGTCGGCGGCGAAGGAGAAGAAGACGAAGACGGCGGCGGCCCCGACGACCGCGCCCAGCTCGGGGCGGCCCAGGAGCCTGCGGACGTACGAGGTCGGCGCGAGCCGTTCGTCCGCGGCGGTGGCGCTGCTGCTCATCGGCTGCCCCGCTTGATGTAGTCCTCCAGCGCGGCGGCCTGCGCGCCGGTGACGATCTGCGGCCCGGTCAGCACCGGGCGGCCGCCGCCGAGGACGTCCGCGTTGTAGCGGTAGAGCCACAGCAGGTCGATGGCCTCGTAGCCCTGGAGGTAGGGCTGCTGGTCCACGGCGAAGCCGAGGGCGCCGGACTTCAGGTCGCGGGCGACGGACTCGTTGAGGTCGAAGGTGTCCACCTCGGCCTTGCTGCCCGCCGCGTCCTTGGCCTTGACGGCGGTGGGGGCGAAGGGGGCGCCGAGGGTGACGATCGCGTCGACGGAGGGGTCCGCCTGGAGCTTGGCCTGGATGGCGGCCTGGACGGAGGGCATGTTCGTGCCCTCGACGTACAGGTTCTCCATGCTGCCGCCGAAGGTCTTCTTCGCCCCGGCGCAGCGCTGCTCGTGACCGACGTTGCCCTGTTCGTGCAGGACGCAGACGGCCTTCTTGCGGCCCCGGCGGCTCAGCTCGGTGCCGACCGCCTCGCCCGCGATCTGCTCGTCCTGGCCGATGTGGGTCAGGGCCCCGTACTCGGCCGACTGGGCGGACCCGGAGTTGACCGTGATCACCGGGATGCCCGCCTTGACGGCCTTGCCGATGACGTCCTTGAGCGCCTCGGGCTTGGCGAGGCTGACGACGATGCCGTCGACCTTCTGGTCGATCGCGTTCTGCACGAACTGGGCCTGCTGCTGCGCCTGGTCGTCGTGCGAGTACACGAAGTTGATGTTGTCCTTCGCGGCGGCCTCCTTGGCGCCCTTCTGGACGATGTCCCAGAAGGTGTCGCCGTCGCCCGCGTGGGTCACCATCGCGAAGGTCCAGCGCGGCGTGGACACGGCGGGCCGGCCCGCGCGGTCGGCCTTCGCCCGCTCCTCGGCGCGCTTGCCGCCCGTGCTGCTGCAGCCCGCGAGGGAGGCTCCCAGTACCACCGCGAGCACGGCGCCCACGACGCGTACCCCTGTCCGAACCCTAGCCACGTCGCCGTGCCCTTCCCTCGTCGTACCCGCCACTGAACTCAAAGTGGTCATTCCGGTTCCAGCCGCCCAGTATCCGCCACAGTGGACCTTGGGAGCCCATCGGGGCCTTCGCCACCATCGTGGCCTTCCGTGGCCGGGGCCGGGCAGATTGACAGCTCCCCCGGACGGGGTCACGTTGAGTGCATGCGCATCGGGCTCATCGGAACGGGCCGGATCGGCTCCTTCCACGCGGCCTCCCTGGCCCGCCGGGCGGACGCCGGTTCGCTGCTCCTCGCCGACGCCGACCCGGGGCGGGCCGCGCGCCTCGCGGACCGGCTCGGCGCCACCGCCGCGCCCTCCGTCGAGCAGGTCTTCACCTGGGGCGTGGACGCCCTGGTGGTGACCTGCGCCACCGAGGCGCACGCCGCACTGGTCGTCCGCGCGGTGCGCGGCGGGCTGCCGGTGTTCTGCGAGAAGCCGCTGGCCCCGGACCTGGAGCGCACCCTGGCGGTGCTGCGCGCGGTCGAGTCGGCCGGCGGGACCCTCCAGCTGGGCTTCATGCGCCGCTTCGACGCGGGCTGCCGCACGGCGCGGGACCTGGTCCGTTCGGGTGCCCTGGGCCGGCTGCACACCGTACGGACGATGACGGCCGATGCGGCCGCGCCGCCCGCCGCCTACCTCGCGGGCTCCGGCGGGCTCTACCGGGACTGCATGGTGCACGACTTCGACGTGGTCCGCTGGGTCACCGGCCGCGAGCCCGTCGAGGTGTACGCGGCCGGTTCGGACGCGGGCGACGCCCGGTTCCGGGAGGCCGGGGACGTCGACACCGCGGCGGCCCTGCTCACCCTGGACGACGGGACGCTGGTCAGCAGCACCGCCACCCGGTGCAACGGCGCCGGGTACGACGTGCGGATGGAGCTGGCCGGGGAACGGGACCAGGTCTCCTCCGGGCTGGACGACCGGACGCCGATCGCCTCGACGGAGCCGGACGGGCCGCCCCCGGCGGGCAAGCCCTGGTCCGGCTTCCTGGAACGGTTCGGTCCCGCCTACGAGGCCGAGATGGGCGCCTTCGTCCGGCTGGTGCGCGGCGAGGGGCCCAATCCGTGCGACGGCCGGGAGGCGCTGGCCGCGTTCCGGGTCGCGGAGGCGTGCGAGCGGTCCCGACATGAGCGCCGCCCCGTGCGCATGGACGAGCTCCCGGATCTCTAGGGCGGACATGCGGGCCACAGTAGGTCCGGTGATCAAGCCCGCAGGAGGCGTTTCCCGGCCATCGTTCAGCCCGCGGCGCGCCGCCCCCAGGCCGTGCCGGCCAGGACCATGAGCACGCCCGCGAGGCCGAGGGGGCCCAGGTGCTCGCCGCCGATGGCGATGCCCGCCCCGGCCGCCCACAGCGGTTCGGTGCCGAGCAGCAGGCTGACCCGGGAGGGCGAGGTCCTGCGTACGGCCCACATCTGCACGAAGAAGGCGAAGAGGGTGCAGAAGACGGCCAGGAAGACGAGCCCGGCCCAGGCTGCGGGCCCGAACCCGGCCGCGGCCGCCCAGGGGGTGGAGCCGGTGCCCGGCACGGCGGCGAGGGCGGCGAACAGCAGCACGGCGCCGCCGAGCTGCACGGTGGTCAGCGAGAGCGGGTCGGCGTCCTGGACGGCCCTGATCCGGGCCATCAGCAGCACGTGCAGGGTGCGGGCCAGGGCCGCGCCGAGGATCAGCAGGTCACCGGCGCCGGGGGCGGTGAACCCGGCGCCCTGGGTCAGCAGCAGCACTCCGGTGACGGAGACGGCGGCGGCGCCGAGGAAGGCCGCCGAGGGGGCGGTGCGCCGTACGGCGGACTCGGCGAGCGGGGTGAAGATCATGGTCAGGCTGATGATCAGCCCGGCGTTGGTGGCGGAGGTGTGCACCACCCCGTAGGTCTCCAGCAGGAAGATCCCGCCGAGGACGAGGCCCAGCAGGCCGGCGCCGCGCAGCTGGGCAGCGGTCAGCGCGCGCAGCCGCCGCCACCCGGCGAGGACCAGGACGGGCACGACCAGCGCGAAGCGCAGCACCAGCACCGCGATCACGGTGTGCGGGGTCGTGATGCCCTTGGCCGCGAGGTAGCTGCCGCCCCAGACGACGGCGACGAGCAGGACGGGCAGGTCCGCGACCCAGGCCCGGCGGGGGGCGAGCGCGGGGGCGGGGGCGGCGAGGGTGGACACCGGGCGGCTCCGACGGGGGGGATGGGTGTGGAGACGGCGGCGGCTCGCACGGATGCGCGCTCACCGTAGTCGGAGCGATCTTCCCGGGGCGACCGGATTCCGGGGGCCGGACGGCCCGCCCCAGCGGCCGGCGGGCGGCGGTCGGGCGGGCGGCGGGCAGTGGTCGGGCGGGCGGTGGTCGGGCGGGCGGTGGTCGGGCGGGCGGGCGGCGGGCGGCGTCAGTCGGCGAACGTGCCGAAGGCGGCCCGGCCCGTCGGGCGGTAGGTGCCGAGGGCGATGCCCGAGGGGGTGGTGCGCGAGTCCGCCAGCGCGAAGGCCGTCGGCAGCCCGCCGGTCGGGAACAGTTTGCGGCCGGTGCCGAGGTAGACGGGGAAGACCAGCAGGCGCAGCTCGTCCACGAGGTCCCGGGCCAGCAGCCACTGCGCCAGCTGCCCGCTGCCGTGGACCTGGACCTCCCCCTCGGTGGCGTCCTTGGCGCGGACCACCTCCGCCTGGAGGTGTTCGCCGTCGATCACGGTGGTGGCCGCCCACTCGGGATCCTTGAGGGTGGTCGAGGCGACGTACTTCGGCAGCCGGTTCAGACGGCTCGCCACCGGGGAGGCCGGGTCGTCGTGGGCGGGCCAGTACGAGGCGAAGATCTCGTAGGTCCGGCGCCCGAGGAGGAACGCCCCGGCGCGTGCGACGTGCTCGTCCACGAACGCCCCCATGGCCTCGTCGGCGAACGGGACCGCCCAGCCGCCGTACGCGAATCCGTCGCGGGTGTCCTCGTCCGGGCCGCCGGGGCCCTGCATGACGCCGTCGAGGCTGAGGAAGGTGGTGAGGGTCAGCTGGCCCATGGCACTGCGCTCCTTGGGGTCGGGGGTCGGGATCGGCGCTCGGTCCGCCGCCGTGCACCGTTCAGACTCCCGCCCGGCGCGGGACTCGTCGGTGCGGCGCGCGCGGACCCGGGCGCCGGATCCCGCCGCCGGTCTCCCGCGGCCCGCCCGGGGCCGCGTGTGCGCCGCGCCCCGGACACGCCCGTGGGGCGCACCGCGTGTGCGGTGCGCCCCACGGGAGGGTGCTCGCGCCCCGGGGGTGTCGGCCCCCGGGGCGGTCGGGTGGGACGGGGTGGCGTCAGCCGCCCAGCTCCTGGTGACGGGCGGCGTGCGAGGCGGCGCCGTCCTGCGTCAGGGAGCCGAACAGGCGCAGCCGGGAGAAGCCGCCGTCCGGGAAGATGTCGATGCGCACGTGCGTGCCGACGGCCGGGGCGTCCAGCACGAAGCGGTGGTTGGTGTCGGGCTGCAGGCGGGTGCGCGGCAGGAACTCCGTCCACTCGCCCTCCTCGCCCGTCTTGACCGAGAGCGAGGCCCAGCCCGCCGAGTTGCCCTTGAGGTAGGCGGTGTCGATCTCGACGGCGCGGATCTCGGACTCGGCGACCAGCTGGTAGCGGATCCAGTCGTTGCCGTTGTCGCGGCGGCGGGCGGTCTCCCAGCCGTCGTCCATCTTGCGGGAGCGGCCCGGGTTGATGGTGTTGGTCGGCGGGGAGTAGAAGCGGTTGGACGCGTCCTCGACGGAGCCGCCGTTCTCCAGGGCGACGACGTCGAAGGTGGCGAGCGCGGCGAGCCACTTCGGGTCGGGGCGGACCTCGCCGTAGACGCGGAGGCGGGCGACGCCGCCGTCCGGGTGCTGGTTCAGGCGCACGTGCGTGAAGCGCTGCTCGACGCCGACCTCGAAGCCGTTGGCGGCGTGGCCGCCGACCGTGGTGCGCTCGACGAGGGTCGTCCACTTGACGTCCTCGGACAGCAGCTCCTCGGCGGTCGGGGAGCCCGGGACCGAGGCGGCCTGTACGGAGACGGCCTGCGGCATGTTGCCGCGGAAGTGGGCCGTGTCGACGACGATGCCGCGGATGACGCCGGGGGCGCCGAGGCGGATCAGCGCGTAGTCGTGGTCCTCGGCGGTCGGCCAGGGCTGGTCGGCGGACACACCGCGGCGGCGGCGGGTCTCCCAGCCGTCCATGACCTTGCCCTTGTGGCCGAAGTGCTCGGGGTCGAAGTGCGGGGCCTCGGCGATGAGCAGGTTCTCGCGCTCGGCGAAGAACTCGTCGTTGGCGGCGATGACACCGGCGCCCAGCTCGCGGGCGGCGAGGTTCGCGTACTGGGTGAAGGGGAAGTCCGCGGTGCGGTAGTCCGCGTACGGGTCGCCGCCTCCGTACGGGTTCGCGTTACCGGTGAAAGAGGGAATCGCCACTGTCAGTTCTGCCTTTCGAGGAGGAGGCCCGTGGGCTCGGTCGGGGTGCCGTGGTCGGCGATCTGCGTACCGCGCAGCCAGGTGGACTTCACGACCCCGTGCAGGGTCTTGCCCGCGTACGCCGTGACCTGGTTGCGGTGGTGCAGGTGGGCCGGGTCCACGGTGAAGGTCTCGTCGGGGTCCAGGACCGCGAAGTCGGCGTCGCGGCCGGCCTCGATGCCGCCCTTGGCGGCGAGTCCGGCGAGCGCGGCCGGGGCGGCGGACATCCAGCGCACCACGTCCTCCAGGGTGTGGCCGCGCTTGCGCGCCTCGGTCCAGATGGCCGGCAGGCCCAGCTGGAGGGAGGAGATGCCGCCCCAGGCGGTGGCGAAGTCGCCGGTCTTCAGGTCCGCGGTGGAGGGCGAGTGGTCCGAGACGATGCAGTCGATGGTGCCGTCGGCGAGCGCGTCCCACAGCAGGTCCTGGTTCGCGGACTCGCGGATGGGCGGGCAGCACTTGAACTCGCTGGCGCCGTCCGGCACTTCCTCGGCGGTCAGGGTGAGGTAGTGCGGGCAGGACTCGACGGTGATCTTGACGCCCTCGGCCTTGGCGGCGGCGATCAGCGGCAGCGCGTCGGAGGAGGACAGGTGCAGCACGTGGACGCGGGCGTTAAGCCGCTTCGCCTGGGCGATCAGGTTCCCGATCGCGGTGTTCTCGGCGTCGCGCGGACGGGAGGCCAGGAAGTCCGCGTACTTGGGGCCCGGGGTCTGCGGGGCCGCTTCCAGGTGGTGGGGGTCCTCGGCGTGCACGATCATCAGGCCGCCGAAGCCGGTGATCTCCGCGAGGGAGGCGGCCAGCTGCTCCTGGTCGAGCTCGGGGAACTCGTCCACGCCCGAGGGCGACAGGAAGCACTTGAAGCCGTAGACGCCGGCGTCGTGCAGGGGGCGCAGGTCCTTGACGTTGTCCGGCAGGGCGCCGCCCCAGAAGCCGACGTCCACGTGCGCCTTGGCGCGGGCGACCTCCTGCTTGACGCGCAGGTTGTCGACCGTGGTGGTCGGCGGGAGGGAGTTGAGCGGCATGTCGAGGATGGTCGTGATGCCGCCGGCCGCGGCGGCGCGGGTGGCGGTCCAGAAGCCCTCCCACTCGGTGCGGCCGGGGTCGTTGACGTGCACGTGGGTGTCCACGAGGCCGGGCAGCAGGACGTCGTCGCCGAAGTCCTCCAGCCGGGCTCCGGCCGGTACCTCGGCGTCGTGGTCCAGCACGGCCGTGATCTTCCCGCCGGCGACGGCCACCGAGGCGGCGCGCGTCCCCTCGGGGGTGATGACGCGCGTCGAGCGCACTACCAGTTCCACAGCCACGTCGGCCACCGGAACCTCCCCATCTACTTCCACAGAGCGAAATTCAACGTTCTGTTGACGGAGTCTTCCCCGCGATCGGGGGCCAGTCAAGAGCCGCCGGACGGACCGCCCAGCCACTGACACGGCAATTGGATGTTTCCACAGGATGGAATTAAGATTTCACTATCCAGAATGTAGCTACCACCACCGGGGGCCGGAGGGGTAACTTCCCCAGCATGTCCGCCACCCGGACAAACCCCCTCTGACCGGCGGGGACGGCGAAGGCCCGGCTCTAGGGCGGACGCCGAGCGACGGGTAGGCTGCTTCCTTGCCTGCCAGCACCGAAAGGACCGCGCCGTGCCGACGTCCAGCGCCAGCACCACCGACGCTTCCGCCAAGCCCACCGCCGCCAGCGGTGGCGTCCAGTCCCTTGAGCGCGCCTTCGATCTGCTCGAACGCATGGCCGACGCCGGGGGCGAAGTCGGCCTCAGCGAGCTCTCCGCCGCCAGCGGACTCCCGCTGCCGACCATCCACCGCCTGATGCGTACCCTCGTCGCCTGCGGCTACGTACGCCAGCAGCCCAACCGGCGGTACTCCCTCGGGCCCCGGCTGATCCGCCTCGGCGAGTCCGCCTCGCGCCTGCTGGGCACCTGGGCCCGCCCCTACCTGGCCCGGCTCGTCGAGGAGACCGGCGAGACCGCCAACATGGCCCTGCTCGACGGGGACGAGATCGTCTACGTCGCCCAGGTGCCGTCCAAGCACTCCATGCGCATGTTCACCGAGGTCGGCCGCCGCGTGCTGCCGCACTCCACCGGCGTGGGCAAGGCGCTGCTCGCCCACACCCCCGCCGACGAGGTGCGCGCCCTGCTCTCCCGCACCGGGATGCCGGCCGCGACCGAGAAGACCATCACCACGCCCGAGGGCTTCCTCGACGCCCTGGAGAAGGTCCGCAAGTCGGGCTACGCGGTCGATGACAACGAGCAGGAAATAGGAGTCCGCTGCCTCGCCGTGTCGGTGCCGAACTCGCCGACCGCCGCCGCGATCTCCATCTCGGGGCCGGCCGGCCGCGTCACCGAGGCCGTGGCCAAATCCTTCGTACCGATCCTCCAGGGCGTGGCCGCCGAACTCTCGGTGGCCCTCCAGAGCCAGAACCCGGCCTGACCGGCACACCCCGCCGGCAGGCGGACCTCCGCGGGCCCCGGTGCCCCCTCCTTCGCGAGGGGGCACCGGGGCCTTCGTGAAGTGAGTACGGTCTGCTCATGCACAGCATCGCGGTGGAGCAGCAGCGGGGGCACGTACTCCTCATAGCGGGCGAGGCGGCCGTGCGCCGCCGCACCGTCCAGGTCGCGCCGAGCGCCAATCTGGCCGCGCTGGGGGTGGTGCCCGTACCGGCGCTCCTGAACAGCGGGATCCCCAGCGACACCACCTACCTCGACGGGGCCCGCGACCCGAACACCGTGCTGATGCGGCTGCGGACCGCGGCCGCGACGCCGGGTCCGCTGCTGGTCTACCTCTCGGGGCGGCTGACCGTCGACCGGCGGGCCCGGCGGCTGCACCTGTGCCTCGCCGGGACGACTGCGGCCTCCGTGCGCTACACCGGGCTGCCGTGGGAGTGGCTGGGCGCCGAGCTGCGCGACCGGCCGGCCGGGCTGACCACCGTGCTCCTCGACCTCGCCGCGGACAAGGCCGCCTGGCCGCTCCTCCAGGAGTACGGCACCCTGCCCGCCTCTCCCTCCGCCGAGGTGTACGGGGTGGTCGTGCCGCCGGGCTTCCCGGGCGGGGGCAACCGGGTCAGCGGCTACACCCGGCACTGGATCGAGCAGCTCCGCAGCAGCCCGGCCCGGCCGGACAACCTCCGGGTGCACGCCCTCGCGGTGGGGGCCGCGGCCCTCCCCCCGGGCACCCTCGTCCTCCCCACCGCCCACGAACTCGCCGCCCGCCCGGCCGGGGAACCCCCGCACGGGACGGCGCGGGGACCGGCCCCGGAGGCGGCGTACGGGGTGGCGCGCGGGGGCGTGCCGGGGCCGGGGTGGGAGGGGGATGCGGACCCCGGCGGGCGTGAACACGTACAGGAGCACGTACGGGAGCACGTACGGGGACGCGTACCGGACAGCGCCGACGAGCCCGTCCGGGAGCGGCCCGGTGAGGCCTCGGGGGCGGACGGCGCCGCTCCCGATCCGCGCCCGCACATCCACGCGCTCGCCACCTCCGGGCGGCACGGCGAGGCGGCCGCGCTGGCCCAGGTGTGGGAGGAGCACGTCCTGCGGACCCACGGCCACGACTCGCCGGAGGCGGTCCACTGGGCGGAGATCCGCGCCGACCTGGCCCGCATGGCGGGCGACTTCCACCTGGCCACCCGGCTGTGGACCGGAGTCGGACGGACCCGCCTGGCCCGCCAGTCCCCGGACGCCCCCGAGGTGAAGGGCGCGGCCGCGGGCGCTCTGTACTGCTGGACCCAGCTCAAGGACCGCGGCGCGGCGGCCGAGACGGGCCCGGAGCTCATCCGCCTGCTGCGGGCCCTGCCGTCCCTCGATCCCCGCCACCTGGAGCTGGCCCGGCAGCGCCTCGGCCTCCTGTCGCAGACGCCGATCGGGCGGTAGGGGCGCGGGCGGGCGGCCTACGCGACGGCCACCTGGTCCGGGCTCTGGGTGAGGCGGCCGTCCGCCATGGTCGCGGTGCGGTCCATCCGCTCCAGGTGCGCGTGGTCGTGCGTGACCAGCACCGTGGCGGTGGACCGCTCGCGCGTCAGGGCGACCAGCAGGTCGAGTATCGCCGCGCCCCGCTCGTGGTCCAGCGCGCTCGTCGGCTCGTCGACCAGCAGCACGGCGGGCTCGTTCATCAGGGCGCGGGCGATGTTGACGCGCTGGCGCTGGCCGCCGGACAGCTGGTGCGGCCGCTTGTCGGCCTTGTCGGCCAGACCCACCGCGTCCAGCAGTTCCACCGCGCGGCGGCGCAGCTGCCGGGAGGGCCGCCCGGAGAGGTGCGCCATGACCTGGAGCTGTTCGGCGGCGGTGAGCGAGGCCAGCAGGTTCGGCTGCTGGAAGACGATGCCGATCTCCTCGCGGCGCAGCGCCGACTTCTCGGCGGCGCTCAGCCGGGTGGTGTCCCGGCCGGCCAGGACGACCCGGCCGGAGTCCGGGGTGACCAGGGTGGCCGCGACGGCCAGCAGGCTGGACTTGCCGGAGCCGGACGGGCCCACGATCGCGGTCAGGGTCCCGGCGGGCACCTCCAGGGACACCGCGTCCAGGGCGGTGAGGCGGCCGTCGCCGTCGGGGTAGGTGAGCGTGACGTCGTGGACGAGGAGGGTCATCGGGCGCTCCCGAGGGCGGTCAGCGGGTCGACGGCGGTGATCCGCCGGATGGACAGGGCCGCGCCCAGCACCCCGAGCGCGATCATGATCACGGCGGGCACCAGGACGGTGGCGGGGTCGAGGACGAAGGGCACGTCGCCCCCGCTGATCAGCGCGCCGGAGCCGACGGCCAGCGCGGTACCGGCCCCGGTGCCGACGGCCAGCATCACCACCGCCTGGCCCAGGGCGTCCTTCAGCAGGTACGGGGTGGAGGCACCCAGTGCCTTGAGCACGGCGATGTCGCCGCTGCGCTGGATCGTCCACACCGTGAAGAAGGCCCCTATGACCAGTGCGGAGATGGCGAAGAGGAATGCGCGCATCAGCTGGAGGGAGCCGTTCTCGGCCTGGTACGAGCCGATGGCGCCCAGCGCCTCGTCGATGCCCTGGGACTTCGTCGCGGTGGCCCGGTCACCGGCGGCCCAGTCGACGGCGCCGGATCCGTCGAGGGCGATGACGGTGGCGGTGGCGGTGGCCGTGGGGTCGGGGGAGGCGCCGGGGTTGCCCACCCGTTGCCAGTCGTCGAGGTCCATCCAGACGACCGGGGTGTGGCTGAAGGCCGCGGTGCCCGAGACGGCCGCGACGGTGAGCTCCAGCGGGCCGATCTTCAGCCGGCCGCCCGTGGTCAGGCCGCCCAGCTCCTTGGCGGCCTTCTCGGTGAGGACGACCCGGCCCTGGGCGGGCCGGACCCCGGCGGGCGCGAGCCGCCCGGCCGGCTCCACGCCGAAGACGGAGACGGCGGCGGTGCGCTCACCGGAGAGGGCGTTGGTGGTGCGGATGCCGAGGGGTTCGGCGGCGCTCACCCCGGGCCGGGAGCGCCAGGCCAGCCAGGCCTTCTCGGCGACCTGGGAGTTGGTGAAGGAGACCTTCTGGTCCCCGGGGGGTGCGGCGAAGGCGAGCCGCGAGGCGGGCAGGCCGGTGACGGCCGAGACGTTCTCCCGGGCCAGGCCGGAGGTGAGCCCGGACAGCAGGCCGACCAGCAGCGTGATCAGCAGTACGACCGAGCCCATGAGGGCGAAGCGGCCCTTGGCGAACCGGAGATCTCTCCATGCGACGAACATGTTCCCCACCTTGGTCTTCCGCAGGGGCACAGGGCATCGCGCCACGGGAGGGATCCTCGTATCGAAGGGTGGGCCCGGACATCGAACTTTTGGTTGACCGGGGGCCCGGGGCGGCGACTTACGCTGGTCGGGCCATGTCTGCCGCTCCCTGCTCCCGTGCCCGCGCCGCCTCCCGGCCCGCCGCCGCTTCCGCCGCCGCCGGTTCCGGCCCCGGCTCCCCCGCCGGTTCCGCCGCCGGTTCCGGCTCCCGGTCCGCCGCCGCTTCCGCCTCCCGGTCCGCCTCCCGCCGCGCCCCGGGCCGGCCGCCGACCCCCGTCTCGCGGGTCCTGCGGCTGTGTCTGCACGCGCTGCTCCTCGGGCTGCTCGCGCTGGCCGCCGGGCGGGCCGTCACCGGCTCCGCGCCCGGCGCCGGGTGGACCGTCGCCGTCTGCGCCCTGCTGGCCGGCGTGTACGCGGCCGGGGTGGCGACCCCCGCCGTGGGCCGCTCGGCGCGCGCCGCGGCGGTGTGGCTGGCCGCGCTCGGGGCGGTGTGGGCCGCCCTGCTGGCCCTGTCGCCCGAGGGGCTGTGGATCGCCTTCCCGCTCTACTTCCTGGAGCTGCACCTGCTGCGGCTGCGCTGGGGCCTCGCCGCCGTCGTGGCCACGGCGGGCGCGGCGATCGGGGGCTTCCTGGCGCACAGCGGGGCGGTGACGCCGGGGGCCTTCCTCGGGCCGCTGCTGGGCGGGGCGGTGGCCGTCGCGACCGTACTGGGCTACCAGGCGCTGTACCGGGAGAGCGAGCGCCGCCGCGAGCTGATCGAGGAGCTCATCGCCACCCGGGCCGAGCTGGCCGCCGCCGAGCGGGGCGCCGGGATCCTGGCCGAACGTGAGCGGCTCGCCCGGGAGATCCACGACACCCTGGCCCAGGGCCTGTCGTCCATCCAGTTGCTGCTGCGGGCCGCCGAGCGGACGCTCCCCGAGGACGCCCCCGCCGCGGAGCACATCGCCCGCGCCCGGGAGGCCGCGCAGGACAACCTCGCCGAGGCGCGTCGCTTCGTACGGGCCCTGACCCCGCCGGACCTGGAGCACGGCTCGCTGGCCGGGGCGCTGGAGCGGCTGTGCTCGGGGGTGCCGGGGCCGCGCGTGCGGTTCTCCGTGAGCGGCACGCCCCGGGAGCTGCCCACCCCGTACGAGGTGGCGCTGCTGCGGATCGCCCAGTCGGCGCTGGCCAACGTGGTGCGGCACGCCCGGGCCGGTCGCGCCGAGATCACCCTGACCTTCATGGACGCCTCGGTGACCCTGGACGTCGTCGACGACGGCCGGGGTTTCGACCCCGCCGCCGCGGCCCCCTCGGGCGAGGGCGGTTTCGGCCTGCCGGCGATGCGGGCGCGGGCCGAGACGCTGGGCGGCCTGTTCACCGTGGAGTCCGACCCCGGCCAGGGCACCGCCGTGGCCGTCACCCTGCCGTTGCCCGTGGAGGCACCGTGACCATCCGTCTCCTGCTCGCCGACGACCACCCGGTGGTGCGGGCCGGGCTGCGCGCCGTACTGGACACCGAGCCGGACTTCGAGGTGGTCGCGGAGGCCGCCACGGCGGAGCGGGCGGTGGAGCTGGCCGCGTCCGAGACGGTGGACGTGGTGCTGATGGACCTCCAGTTCGGGGCCGGGATGCACGGTTCGGCGGCCACGGCGGCGATCACGGCGCGGCCGGGCGGACCCCGCGTGCTGGTCCTGACCACCTACGACACGGACGCGGACATCCTGGCCGCCGTCGAGGCGGGCGCCTCCGGCTACCTGCTCAAGGACGCCCCGCCGGAGGAGCTCGCGGCGGCGGTCCGTACGGCGGCCGCCGGCCAGTCGGCGCTGGCCCCGGCGGTGGCACTGCGGCTGATGGACCGCATGCGCACCCCGGCGGAGGCGCTGACCAAGCGGGAGCTGGAGGTGCTCCAGCTGGTCGCGGACGGACTGTCGAACCAGCAGATCTCCAAGAAACTCTTCCTCAGCCAGGCCACCGTCAAGTCCCACCTGGTGCACGTGTACGCCAAGCTCGGCGTGGACTCCCGCACCTCCGCCGTCGCCGCGGCCGCCACCCGCCGCCTGATCCGCACCCCGTAGGCGCGCTCAGGCGACCCAGTACGGCCGCTCCACGCCCGGGGCCAGCGGCACGCCGTCGTGGAAGGCCCGCGCGAGGCGGCGTACGCCCTCGTCCAGGCGGCCCGGGGAGAGGGTGTACGGGATGCGCAGGCGGTGCTCGAAGGTGCCCGGGTCCACGCCGAAGCGGGCACCGCGGCCGATGTGCACCCCCGCGGCGTGGGCCCGTTCCGCGAGGGCGGAGCTGACGGGCTCGCCGAGGTCCACCCAGAGCGAGAGGCCACCGGGCGGCAGCCGCCAGGACCATTCGGGGGTGTGCCGCTGGAGGGAGCCGACCAGGGCGGCGCGCTGGGCGCGGAGCTGGGCGAGCCGGGCCGGCAGGCTCCGGTCCAGGCCCGCGAGGAGGGGCAGGGAGACCACCTGGTCGAGGACGGAGCCGGTCATGTCGGCGCACACCCGTACGGCGGCCAGCTCGGTCACCAGCTTGGCGGTGGCCCGGATCCAGCCCACGCGCAGGCCGCCCCAGTGCGTCTTGCTCAGCGAGCCGATGGTGATCACGTGGTCGGCGCCGGGGCGGGCGGCCAGGGAGGCCAGGGGCGGGGGCGCGGGCACGTCGAGGGCGATGTCGGCGATGGTCTCGTCGACCACCAGCCAGGTCCCGCAGGCCCGGGTCGCGGCCAGCAGCCGCAGCCGCTGCTCCTCGGGCATGAGGGAGCCGGTCGGGTTGTGGAAGTCGGGGATCACGTAGGCCAGCCGCGGCACGGTCTGGTGGAGCGTGGACTCGGCGATCTCCATCTCCCAGCCCGCGTCCGAGACGGGCACGGAGGCGGTGCGCAGCCGGGCGTGGCGCAGGGCGTCGAGGGCGTTGGCGTAGGTGGGGTTCTCGGTGACCACCCGGTCCCCGGGGCGGCACAGCAGGCTGACGACGAGGGCGAAGGCCTGTTGCGCCCCGGCCGTGACCAGGATCTGCTCGGGGCGGGTGGGCAGGCCGCGCCGGGTGAAGCGGTCCGCGACGGCGGTGCGCAGGTCGGGCAGGCCGAAGGGGTGGTACCCGGGATCGCGGGCGAGGGCGGGCAGCCGGGGCGCGGCCCAGGCGAGGGCTTCGGCGAGGCTGCCGTCGGGGGCGCCCATGGCGGCGATGGCGAGGTCGATGCCGGGTTCGCCGTCGGCCCGGAAGCCGCCCGCGCCGACGAGCGCGTGGGCGCCGACGGGGCGGTGGCCGTCGGGCAGCTCCGTCCAGGTGCCGGAGCCGCGGCGGCTGCGGACGTAGCCGCTCTCGCGGAGCAGGTCGTAGGCGGCGGTGACGGTGGCGCGGCTGGCGCCGAGGGCCTCGGCGAGTTCGCGTTCGGCGGGCAGCCGTACGTGCAGCGCGATCCGGCCGTCGAGGATCAGGGTGCGGACGGCGTCGGCGAGGGAGCGGTAGCCGGGGCGGGCCAGCACCTCTGCGGGGAGCATCGCGGTGAGCGGGCGGCTGCCGATCGTCCTGTCCGCCGTCTGGACCACTCGCCCGTATGCCATGCCAACCTCCCCCGATTGGCTCTGCCTGCCAGGCCAATCCAGGTCCAGACTCGCCGTATTGGCCCCCGATTGGCAAGGAGAACCCCCATGCCGTACGACGCCCTCACCGACCGTGACGAACGGGAACTGCTGCGGCGCGCCGAGAACCGGATCTCCCGGCCGCTGCCGGTCGGGGCCGTGCTGGGCGCCGTACGGGCGCTGCTCGCCCGGCGGCCGCGCGGGGTGCCGGAGGGGCGAGAATCGCTGTCATGTCAGCCGAAGCAGAGCACCCGCCCGCACCCGTCCCCCGGCCCGAGCGGTCCGCTCCCCCGTTGACCGGCCCCGGGGCGGGCGAGGGGCCGCCCCCGGTGGTCGCCGGGCTGCTCCTGGCCGCGGGCGGCGGCCGCCGGCTCGGGGGGCGGCCGAAGGCGCTGCTGGCGTACCGGGGGCGGCCGCTGGTGGAGAACGCCGTACGGGTGCTGCGGGAGGCGGGCTGCGGGCCGGTGCACGTGGTGCTGGGGGCGTCCGCGGCCGAGGTGCGCGAGCGCGCCGACCTGACGGGGTGCGTGGTCGTGGACAACCCGGACTGGGCCGAGGGCATGGGTTCCTCGCTCCGCGTCGGCCTGGCCTCCCTGGCCGGTACGGGGGCGGAGGCGGCCCTGGTCTCGCTGGTGGACCAGCCGGGCATCGGCGCGGCGGCGGTGGCCCGCGTACGGGCGGCGTACCGCTCCCGGGCGAGTCTGGCGGCGGCCGCGTACGACGGGGAGCGCGGGCACCCCGTGCTGTTCGGGGCGGACCGCTGGCCGGACATCGTGGCGACGGCGACCGGGGACCGCGGTGCGCGTGTCCACCTGAAGAAGCACGCGGACGAGGTCATGCTGGTGGAGTGCGGGGACGTCGCGGCCGATTTCGACATCGACACCCCGCCCGACCTGGCACGTCTGGTGTGAGGACGGCCCGGGCGGCTCCGGAGCGGGGCGCGATGGGGGCCGTAACCGGGGCGTAACCGGGGTGGCACTGAGGGCCACGGGCAACCGGACTCTGTCGACTCAGAGAATCTCGACATCAACAAACCATTGAACTTCCACCATGAGGAAATTACTATCCACTGGTCAGAAGCGCCCTGAACCCCCAGACGGCGCCCGCGACCGTTACCCGGAACTCTCCACACCCGACGGCACTCGGTGCCGTCTCGCGCGAGCATTCCCCGCGGCCGCCAGGCACCGCCGCTGAAGGAGTGACAGTTATGTCCGCACCAGCGCCGTCCCCGCTGGCCATCGTCGACGCCGAGCCCCTGCCCCGGCAGGACGAAGTCCTCACCGAAGCGGCCCTCGCCTTCGTGGCCGAGCTCCACCGGCGGTTCGCCCCCCGCCGCGCGGAGCTCCTCGCCCGACGCGGTGAGCGGCGCGCCGAGATCGCCCGTACCTCCACGCTCGACTTCCTCCCGGACACCGCACAGGTCCGCGAGGGAGACTGGAAGGTCGCGCCGGCCCCGGCCGCGCTGAACGACCGCCGCGTGGAGATCACGGGCCCGACGGACCGCAAGATGACCATCAACGCCCTGAACTCGGGCGCCAAGGTCTGGCTCGCCGACTTCGAAGACGCCTCGGCTCCCACCTGGGAGAACGTCGTCCTCGGCCAGCTCAACCTGATCGACGCCTACGAGCGCCGCATCGACTTCACCGACCCCCGCACGGGCAAGGCGTACGCGCTGAAGCCCGCGGACCAGCTCGCCACCGTCGTCATGCGGCCGCGCGGCTGGCACCTGGCGGAGCGCCACCTCAGCTTCGAGGGCGGCCCCGCCTCCGGTTCGCTGGTGGACTTCGGCCTGTACTTCTTCCACAACGCCCAGCGTCTGATCGGCCTCGGCAAGGGCCCGTACTTCTACCTGCCGAAGACGGAGTCGCACCTGGAGGCCCGCCTCTGGAACGACATCTTCGTCTTCGCCCAGGACTACGTGGGGATCCCGCAGGGCACCGTCCGCGCGACCGTCCTCATCGAGACCATCACCGCGGCCTACGAGATGGAAGAGATCCTCTTCGAGCTCAAGGACCACGCGGCCGGCCTCAACGCGGGCCGCTGGGACTACCTGTTCTCGATCGTGAAGAACTTCCGCGACGGCGGCGAGAAGTTCGTCCTGCCGGACCGCAACGCGGTCACGATGACGGCCCCCTTCATGCGCGCCTACACCGAACTGCTCGTCCGCACCTGCCACAAGCGCGGCGCGCACGCCATCGGCGGCATGGCGGCCTTCATCCCGTCCCGCAAGGACGCCGAGGTCAACAAGGTCGCGTTCGAGAAGGTCAAGGCCGACAAGGACCGCGAGGCGAACGACGGCTTCGACGGCTCCTGGGTCGCCCACCCCGACCTGGTCCCGATCGCGATGGCCTCCTTCGACGCGGTCCTGGGCGAGAAGCCCAACCAGAAGGACCGCCTGCGCGAGGACGTCCACGTCGCGCCCGGCGAGCTGATCGCCATCGACTCCCTGGACGCGAAGCCCACCTACGACGGCCTGCGCAACGCCGTCCAGGTCGGCACCCGCTACATCGAGGCCTGGCTGCGCGGCCTCGGCGCCGTCGGCATCTTCGGCCTCATGGAGGACGCGGCCACCGCCGAGATCTCCCGCTCGCAGATCTGGCAGTGGATCAACGCCGGAGTCGTGTTCGAGAACGGCCAGCGGGCCACCGCCGAACTGACCCGGAAGATCGCCGCCGAGGAACTGGCCGCGATCCGCGCCGAGATCGGCGACGAGGCCTTCGCGGCCGGCAAGTGGCAGCAGGCCCACGACCTCCTCCTCCAGGTCTCCCTGGACGCCGACTACGCGGACTTCCTCACCCTCCCCGCGTACGACCAGCTGACCGGCTGACCGCCACCCCCCGCTTCGGCTGATACGCACAGCAGCCGAACACCCCCGCCCGCCCCCGCCGCCCTCCAGGCGCCGGGGGCGGACGTGTGTGGACACACCCGGTTCCACCGTCGAGCCGCTGCTCTCACGCGGGGGCCTTGAGCTACCATGTTCGGGCGCTTGCCCCCTTCTCGCGAAGGGGCGGTACAAGACGTGGCTCTTCGGATCGCCTGGCACCCCGGTTGGGGAACTCCCGGCCACATCCGACTCCTTGGGGAGATGCACGGCATGGAGCCTGTCAAGTACGAGTCCGCCCGTTCCACCTGGTTGCGTGACCTCGCTCTCGGCCTGGCCGGGGGCTTGGCCACGGAACTGGTCCTGTGGATCGGCCGGATGGCGGCGTCCCTCACCGGTCTCCGGTGAGACAGGCGGCGGGTCCGTGCGGCCCGCCGCCCCACCCGCTTTCAGAACCCGAAGAGGTCCGGCTGCGCCACGCTGCCGGGTCGACTGGCACGTCGTGTCCGAGTGGCGTGAGCCCGGATGGAACGCCGCAGTCTCTCTTCCGGGGAGAGCGATGCCCACGAGGGACGCAGCCCCTGATCCTCTACGGGCGCCACGATTTCCTTCAAATACTTCTGAGTGGGCCCGTCGGTCGAGTAGAGGACCGTGGCCCGGCTCGCCCGTGTCAGAAGCACGTGGTAGGCGTTCCGAACACACCGGGCGAACTCGTCGGAGTCCGAGGGCAGTCCCGGATCCATCGATCCCCGCCCCACAGCGTGACGCTCCCCGGTCTTCGTGTCGGCACCCGAGGCGCGACCGCGCTGGAACACCCAGGCGCCGTTGCGCCACACCATGTCGTCCCCCATCACCACGCCGCACCAGTCCCACTCCAGGCCTTGTGCGGTGTAGACGCAGCCGACCTGGCCGATCCCTTCCTTCTTGACGCCCCAGAGCCTGGCCGGCGGCTCACCACCGGCGTGCCGAGCGAAATTGCCCTTCGCGTTCCACGGTCGGTGCCAACTGCCGATCCTGACGTCGGAGTGGAGGGCGCGGGTCTTCGGATGAGGTTCGCTCCAAGGCCAGCAGAAGCCCGCCACCATGCGTGCGGTCGCGCCGTCTTGCTCCTCCATGAGGACGATCTCCTCGAGGCGCTCGACGCTGTCCGCGACTTCGAGGTGCATCAGACCGTCAGGCGCCCATTCCTCAGGCTCCGCTCCGGAAATCCCGAGGAAATCCAGCACCCAGGAGCGGTAGGTGTCGCTGCCTCCACACCGGAACTCCGTGTGCAGATCGTAGATCTGCGCCGTGCTGCCGTGCCGGGCAGCCGCCTCCAAGACCAAGTCGCTGGACCCCACCTCGCCCCGGCGCAGTGACTGATTGTCGTCCAGCAGGAAAACGGTCACGCGGGCTGCCTGGATGAGCTCGTCGACCTGCGGCTGCTGCCCCCGGTCCTCGGCAGCCCAGAACTGCAGCGAGGATCGTTCGCGCAGACGGTGTGCTTCGTCGCAGATCAACAGGTCGAGGGGCGGCACCGGCGGCTCGACGAAGTTCATGAAGTAAGCGAGCTGCTCTTTCACCAGAAGATGGTCCCGGGCGATGAACTCCCTGAGCGAGGCGTCGAAGGCGCGCGATCCGGTGGCGTACCTGGTCCGCAGACCGAGATGCGTGAAGTGCCTTAGCAGCTGCAGTCCAATGGCGCTCTTCCCCGTTCCGGCGCCGCCCCTGACCAGGAACACGGCACGCCCGGCACCATCGGACCGGCCGTTGCGGCAACGGTCGACGGCACGCTTCACGTCCCTCCACACCGTCCTTTGCTCACCGCGGAGCGTGAAGGCGGTGTCGACGCCCTCCGACAGCGCCACGGCCTGCAGGAGGGGGGCGTTGCGGAGCCCCAGCCTCTCGAGGAGGCGCTCGGCAGCGGGCGCACCGCTCTCCGGCCGGAATCGGTCGTGCAGTTCCTCGAGCAGGTCCTGGCGCGTGTCCATCGTGAAATAGAGAGCGTGCGCGCCCTTTGCAGCCCCGGGTCCCAGCAGCGGGGCAATCGACTCCTGCGTCGCGTTGTGGAGGTAGCTGAGCCCGGCATAGGAGATCCTCAGCCCGCTCCCCCGACCGTCCTCGCTGAAATAGTCCATGACGCGCCGGACCTGCGCGCTGGGATGCGGCTTCGGCTTGCTGAATCCGGGCACCGCCACTTTCTCCGGGTTCACCGACGGGTCGACGGAGCGCCACCGCTTCAGTTCGACGAAGAGCAGCGAGTCCTCGGCGGTTTCCGGATGCACACCCACCAGGATCACGTCGGCTGAGGCCTCGACCCCGTCGGGTTGGCACTCGACGAACATGTGGATGCCGCCGTGCCCGGCTTCAACCAGTTCCTGGGCGAGCCTGACCAGACTTTCCTTCCATGCCGCCTTCTCTCCGCGCGACGCCTCCTTCCCCCTGAACTCCACCCACCGCGCCTCCATATGGGGCAGCAGCCTGCCCCGGCGGTGAAGGTCGAGGAGATGGCGCGCCGAGAGCTGCAGCAAGAGCACGATGAACCCCCAGGGCACGAGAAATCCCGTGCGGTGGGGGCATGTCCGGTCCGGAAGCCCGTCGGTCCGCGTTGATTCGGCGATCATAGATCGTCCTGTGGATCACGGTGCCCCCACCCGCCACGCGGGTGATCACACGCCGCGATACCCTTGCACCTGACATCCACGCGGCCCGCCGGGCTTCCGCTCCGGCCCTCGGAGCACCGAAGGACACGCCCCCACCCGCACGACTGCTTCGTGCTGCCTGGGGGCTTCCTTGCTGTTCCGCGACTCTGCCGCCGCGGTCGCCGCCGAGATTCTCGCCAGTTCTCTCTTCTTCCGGCTGACCGAACAGTTCGTGCACGCACACGGCCACCGGCCCGGCCCCGGCGAGACGCGCTCGTGGGAGCGGAGCATCCCTGTTCTTGCCAACGCGCTCAACGACGCCGGCCTGGGCCAGGTCGAGATGATGATCGAGTACGACCTCCCCCTGACGAGCAAGCGGGCCGATGTCGTTCTGGCCGGACAGGATCCGGCCACAGGGGCCCCGTCCTACGTGGTCGTGGAGCTGAAGCAGTGGAGCGACGCGACCCCGGACGAAGACGATCCCCTGCTGTGCCGCATCGACGCCTACCCGCGCGCCGTCCTGAACCCGATCGAGCAGGTCCGGCGGTACTGCCAGTACCTGGTCGACTTCAACGGAGCCCTGAGCGCCGCCCCCGAACGGGTCCACGGAGTCGCGTACTTGCACAACGCCAGCGAATTCGGCGTCGCCGGCCTCACCGAAGTTCCCCAGGACCAGCAGGGCCGCCTCTTCACGGGGGAGCGACGCGGGGACTTCCTGGCCTACCTCCGTTCGCGGCTCGCACCGGCCTCCGGCGCTGAGGCGGCCGACCAATTGCTGTCGGGCCGCACGCAGCCGTCGAAGCAACTGATGGCGGTCGCCGCGGACGAGGTGCGCGAGCGGGAACAGTTCGTCCTTCTCGACGAGCAGCAGATCGCCTACCGGACCGTGCTCAACGCCGTGCAGCGGGCGAAGCGTTCGGACCACAAGGAGGTCGTGGTGGTGACGGGGGGCCCCGGCAGCGGGAAGAGCGTCATCGCGCTGTCCCTGCTCGGCGAGCTGTTCCGTCGGGGCGTACCCACGCTCCACGCCACGGGATCGCAGTCCTTCACCAAGACGATGCGCAAGGTCGCGGGTGCCAGGCGCCGGGAGGTCCAGAACCTCTTCAAGTACTTCAACAGCTTCATGGCCGCCGAGCCCAACAGCATCGACGTGCTCATCTGCGACGAGGCGCACCGGATCCGCGAGACCTCCGCCAATCGGTACACCCGGGCGGAACACCGCACGGGCCGGCCCCAGGTGGACGAGCTGATCGACGTGGCACGGGTGCCGGTCTTCCTGCTCGACGACCACCAGGTGGTGAGGCCGGGTGAAATGGGCGACCTGCGCCGGATCGAAAAGGCGGCGCGGGACAGGGGCCTTCGCTGCCACCTGGTGGAACTGGACAGCCAGTTCCGGTGCGGGGGGAGCGACGCCTACTTGGACTGGGTGGTGAACCTGCTCGGGCTGGAAGGCGGACGGCCCGTGCGGTGGGAACCCGACGGCAAGATGCTGCTGCGTGTCGCGGACAGCCCGCAGGAGATGGAGGCCTTCCTCTCGGAACGGCGTGCGGAGAAGTTTGGTGCGCGAATCTCCGCGGGCTATTGCTGGAAGTGGACGACGAACCCCAAGCCGGGTCAGCCCCTTCCCGCCGACGTGGTCATCGGGGACTGGTCGCGGCCGTGGAACGTGTACGGCGACCGCTCCGTGGACGGCGCTCCTCCCGCGGCGCTGTGGGCCACGGACCCGAACGGTTTCGGGCAGGTCGGTTGCGTCTACACGGCCCAGGGGTTCGAGTACGACTGGAGCGGTGTCATCCTCGGGCCGGACCTCGTCTGGCGCGGCGATCGATGGCGCGTGGACCGGACCGCCTCGAAGGATCCGGTATTCACCAAGGCAACCCCCGAGGAGCAGGTCGACCGGCTCATCCGCAACACCTACAAGGTGCTCCTCACCCGCGGGATGGTGGGAACGATCGTGTACTCGACCGATCCCGAGACCCGGGACAAGCTCAGGGAGCTGATCAGCCCCGCTCTGGTGTCCGTCCGGGCATAGGCGGCTCGGCTCCACCCCACGGGCGCTCCGCCCCCGTCACGGTCGCCGTGGCGGGGGCGGAGGCATGTTCGGATTTGCTCGGGGACATGTTCACGGAGCCGTCGCCCGAGCCGACCGAATGGTCGGGCGTTACTTCATCGTAACCTTTCTGTACCTAGCGGTAACAAGTGGGGGCGTGGCACCTTTCCGATGCCACCGGCGCCGGCGGTACCCCCACTTTCCAAGCCACGCACCGCAGTTGCCGCCCAGCGTTGGCGGTCGACGCGGCGTGGCCGACCGCAGGAGTTCCGCAGTGATCGGATTCCGCAAGGCCGGCAAGGACAGGGCCGCCCGCAGTCGTGTGCGACGGCTGACGGGCGCGGCGATGGCGGTGCCGCTCGTCGCCGGCGCGCTGCTCGGCGCCGGCGCCGGGACGTCGGCGGCCAGCCCGGGCGCCGGGCCCACCGCCGTGGTGTCCATGGGCGACAGCTACATCTCCGGTGAGGCCGGACGCTGGAAGGGCAACAGCCTGACCAACAGCGGCTCCAGGAACGGCACCGACCGGGCCTGGGTCAGCGGCAGTACCTACGACCCGGCCAGGGTGTACGGCACGACGGCGGCCTCGGGGTGCGACCGCTCCGACTCGGCCGAGGTGCTGAGCGCGGGCGCCGTCGCCGATGTGGCCGTCAACCTCGCCTGTTCCGGCGCCACTTCCCAGAACGTCTTCCGCGCTTCCGGCGGCGGCGTCGCGTTCAAGGGAGAGGCCCCGCAGGCCGACCAGCTCGCGGCCGTGGCCGCCGCCAAGAACGTGAAGGTCATCGCCCTGTCCATCGGCGGCAACGACCTCGGCTTCGCCGACATCATCAAGGAGTGCGCCCTCGACTTCGTGCTGTGGGGCTCCTACTGCTATGACGACCAGCAGGCGGTCGTCGACGGCAGGATCGACGGGGTCGTCGCGGGCATCGGCAAGTCCGTCGACGAGATCCGGGCCGTCATGCGCGACGCCGGGTACGCCGACACCTCGTACCGGATCGTGCTGCAGTCGTACCCCTCGCCCATCCCCCGGGGCGCGGAGAACCGGTACACGCAGAGCGACTGGAGCCGCCTCAACACCGGCGGCTGTCCCTTCTGGAACCGGGACTCGGACTGGGCCCGGGACTCGCTCGTGCCGCAGCTCGCGAACCGCATCAAGGGGGTCGCGACGGCCAAGGGCGTCCAGTTCCTGGACCTGCGGGACATGCTCCAGGGGCGCGAGGTCTGCGCGAAGTCCAGCAAGCTGGTGAGCTCCTCCGTCCCGGCCTCGGCGAAGACGAGCGAGTGGGCGCGCTGGATCGACAACAACGAGACGCAGGGCCCCGTCCAGGAGTCCATGCACCCGAACCACTACGGCCAGCTGGCCGCCGGCCGCTGCCTGGCCCTGGCGCTGGCCCAGCCCGCGAACTCCGGGGCGAGCTGCAAGAACACCGCCGGCGGCGACCACACCGGCATGTACCTGACCGCGGCTCCGTAAGCCGGGAGCGGGACCCGGTACGGGCTGTCGTCCCACCCGGTGACGGCCCGTACCGCACCCCGCCGATCGCCGGCTAGGCCGCCCGGTACGGGTCCTGCGGGAGCGCGGCCAGGGCCGTGGTGAAGGCGTCGCGGCAGCGCAGCCAGTCCGGGTCCGGGGAGGGCGCGTGCAGGGCGAGGAGCTTGGGGAGCAGGTCCGCCGAGAAGGCGCGGGCCGCCTCCGCCGGGAGCAGCGAGGGCAGGTTGTCGATCGCGATCACGTCCAGCGGCGGGCTCCCTTCGCGCAGCCGCAGGGCGGGGACCGTCCAGTCGGTGAGGCGGTCGTAGACCGGGAGCAGGTGCAGCGGGGAGCCGGTGTCGCAGGTGATGTCGGCGATCACCGAGAGCCGGCGGCGCCCGGCGGCGGCGTCCAGGTCGGCCGGGGTGAGGAAGGGCGGCACCGGGCGGGTGGTGAGCACCGCGTTGACCAGGATGTCGTGGCCGAGGAGCGCGGCCCGGTCCAGGCGGCGGGTGGCGGTGCGGTCCCAGCCGGTGACCTCGATCCCGGCGGTGGTCAGCGCGTCGCGGGCGCCGCGTCCGCTGCGGCCGCCCACCCCGATGACCAGGGCCCGTAACGGCCGGTCCCCGGGTAAGGCGCGCAGCCGGGCGTCGAGTTCCGCGCGGGGCAGCGCGGCGAGGGGGGCCGTGAGCCGGCCGCGCGCCCGCAGGGCGGCCAGGGCGGCGCCCACGTACCCCGCCCAGTAGCCGAAGGCGGCCAGCCTGCGGCCCTGCGCGTCGGCGAGGTACTCCAGGTCGAGCAGGGTCCCGCCGCCCGCGGCGAACCTCCGCAGCAGTTCGGGGGCCTGCGCCTGGCCCTTGTAGGCGTGCCCGAAGTACACGTGCCGGTGGTGCAGGCGCTCGGGCACCGGCGGGAGTTCCTTCAGTCCGAGGACGTACGCCGATCCGGGCGCGGAGCCCGCCCAGGATCCGGCGGGGGCCAGGTCGCAGCCGGCGGCCGCGTAGGCGTCGAGCGGGAAGACCCGGTGGCCGGACTCCTCCACGGTGATCCGTACGCCCCGCCGCACGAGCCGGGCGGCGTCCTCGGGGGTGAGCGGCGCACGGCGTTCGGTGGGGCGGGTCTCGCTGCGCATCCAGAGCTGGGAGTGCTGCGGCATGGCTGTACCACCTGTCCGTCCAGAGGGGTGGGTTCGCTCATGCGATGTCTTTCCGCCTCGTATACGGCGTACGCCGGATCGGCCCGGCAACTCCGGTCCCCGGCGCCCCGTACGCCCCCTCCGGCCTCCCCCGGCTCAGGGCTGCGCCAGCAGCTCCCGCAGCGGGGTCCGGGCGCCCTCGGCGTGGGCGGCCCGGAAGGCCCCGGGATCCATCCGCAGGCGCAGGATCCGCTCCGCGCGCGGTGCGGCGGCGCCGCCCGGGCGGCTGCGGGAGGCCGCGCCGAGCAGCCGCGCGGACTCCTCGTACCGGCCCGTGTCGGCCTCCAGTTCGGCGAGCAGTTCCACCGAGAGGGCCAGTCCGAGCCGGTCGCCCAGCGCGAGCTGGATCTCCAGGGCCCGCTTCAGCTCGGTCCGGGCCAGCGCGGGGCGGCCCTCGCGGCGCTGGACCGCGGCATGGGCGTAACCGGTACGAGAACGGGCCCACAGGTCCACGGGACCGTCCGGGGGGCCTTCCTCGACGGGTACGGACGCCGGGTCGGTGTGCGCGAGCGCCATCGTCAGCGCCGCCCGCAGCGCGTCGGGGCCGGGGCCGAACCCCGGCTCCCCCGGCAGCTGTTCGAGCGCCTCGCGGAACTCGGCCGCCGCCTCCCAGGGGCGGTCCTTCCAGAGGGCGACGATGCCCCGGGTGTGTGCGAGGTAGGCCAGGCAGGCGTCCTCGCCCTCCTGTACGGCCGCGCTCCACGCCTCCGCCAGCAGCGGATCGGCGGCCTCCGGCTCCCCTGAGCTCGCCACCAGCCAGGCCGCCAGCCACAGCGCCCGGGCGGGCCGGGGCGCCGGGTGCAGGGCCAGCGCCCGCTCCAAGTGCCGGCGCCCCTCCGCCAGCAGGCCGCACGGGGCCCAGAGGAACCACAGCGACACGGCGATCTCCAGCGCGCCTCCCGGACCGGCCGCCGCCAGCGGGTCCATCGCCAGGCGAAGCTCCGGCAGTTCACGTACGGCCAGGGCGCGGGCTTCCCGCTGCGCCCCGGCCCGCCACAGCCCCGCGGCGCGCTCGGCGGTCACCCGGCACCGGGCGCGGTGGCGGCGGGCGGCGGTCTCCCCGTCGCCGCCGGGATCGCGGGCGAGGCTGCGGGCCGCGTGGACGCGTACGGACAGCGGCAGCCGGTAGCGGACCGGGGCCCCGCCCTCCGTCAGCAGGGCCGGGGCGAGGCTGCGCAGGGCCTCGCCGGCGGCGCCCGGTCCGAGCGCGCCGAAACCGCACACCTCGGCCACGGCGGCCCGGTCGAAGGACCCGGCGAAGACGGAGAGCCGCTCCCACAGCAGCCGTTCCTCGGGCGTGGACAGCCGGTGGGAGCGCAGGGCGTCGGCCCCGCCGGCCCGGCCCGCGCCGCCTTCGAGGAAGCCCAGCGGGTCGGCGGTCAGCCGGCGCAGCGCCTCGGCGGGGGCGTAGCGGTGGGCGCGCCCGGCGGCCAGCTCCAGGGCGCCGGGGATCCCGTCGAGGGCCCGGCACAGGGCGGCGACGGCCCCCGCGTTGCGGTCGGTGAGCACGAAGGAGGGGTCGGCCCCGCGCGCCCGTTCCTCGTAGAGGCGTACGGACTCGTACCCGGCGACCTCGGGCACCGGGTGCCGCCGGGCGGGATCGGGCGCGGCGGCGGGCACGGACAGCGGCGGTACGGGGATCCGCTTCTCCCCCTCGGTGCCGAGCCGGCGCTGCGAGGTGGCCAGAATCCGCACCCCGGGACATCGCGCCAGCAGCCGGGCGGCGAAGGGGCCCGCCCGCCCGCCGAGCGACTCGCAGCCGTCGAGCACCAGCAGGGCCGCCCTGCCGCCGAGCCGCCGGAGCAGTTCCGCTTCCAGCGGGCCGCCGCCGCCGCGCGGGAGCCCGGCCAGATCCACCCAGACGATGTCGCACCCCCGGCTCCGGACGAGGGCCGAGGCGATGCGCCCGGCCAGCCGGGTCTTGCCGATTCCGGCCGGTCCGGTGAGCATGACCAGGCGTTCCGTGGCGAGCAGGGCGGTGGCGCGGGTGAGCTCGCGCTCCCGGCCGATGAAGCTGGACAGCTCGGCCGGCACCGCCTGGCGCACGTTCGTGCCGGGGTCCCCCACACGTCCTCCCGCTGCGTTCACGAAGGTGTGCACAACCGGCCGATTCCACAGGTGAGCACACAAAGAGAGATGATCAGTCGAAAGTCCGGTTGCCCGGACAGCGACCGGGAGAACCGCCAGGGGAGGGTATGAACTCGGCCATTTCCGCCATCGACGACACCGACCGGGCGCTGGTCCACGCACTGCAACTCGCACCCCGGGCCAGCTGGGAGCGGCTGGCACCGGTGCTCGGCACGCGCCCGGAGACCCTCGCGCGGCGCTGGGAGCGGCTGACCTCGGCCGGAGAGGCCTGGATCACGGGTCTGGGGCTGCGGACGGGAGCGCTCGCTCCGTGCATGGCGTGGGTGGAGGTGATGTGCGAGCCGGGCGCCTCCCCCGCCGTCGGCGCCGCCCTGGTCGAGGACGCGCACACCATGGGCGTGGAGCACACCACCGGGGGCCGTGAGCTGCTGGTCTTCGTCGCGGTGCCGGATCTGCACACGCTGTACCGCTACCTGTACTTCCGGGTCCAGCGGATCCCCGGCGTGACCGGAACCCGCTCCTCGATGGTGACGGCGGTGCACATCGCCCCCGACCGGTGGCGCCTCGACCAGCTGACCCCGGCCCAGAGCGACCTGCTGACCGGGCGCACCCGGCGGGCGGCCGGACCGGTCGTGCCGACGCCGGGGGTGGTGGCGGCCATGCCGCGGGAGGACCGGCTCCTGGTCCTGGCGCTGGCCGGCGACGCGCGCCGCACGGTGGCCTCCCTGGCCCGGGAGTCGGGGATGAGCGAGTCGACCGTACGGCGCCGGCTGGCGCGGCTGGAGGCGGGGCAGAGCCTGCGCTACAGCTGCTCGATGGCCTCGGCGCTGTCCGGCTGGCCGGTGTCGGCGACGCTGTGGGCGGAGGTGCCGGAGTACGAGGTGGCGGGCTGCGCGGCGGTGGCCTCGGGCCTGCGCGAGACCCGGACCTGCATGTCCGTCAGCGGCCCCTGGAACTTCATCATCAGCGCCCGGCTGCGCTCGGTCGAGGGGCTGTCCCGCTACACCGCCGATCTCTCCAGGCGGCTGCCGGGGCTGCGCATCACCGACACGGCGGTGGCGCTGCACGTACGCAAGTCGGAGGCGCAGGAGCTGGACCAGCTGGGGCGGCGGCTGCGGACCGTCCGGCCGGACATCTGGCAGGACCCGGCGCCGCACGCCTGACCCGGCGCCGCACGCCTGACCCGGCGCCGCACGCCCGGCCCGACGGGGCACGCCCGGCCCGGCGGGGCGGCCGGGCTCACGCGCGTCCCCGCGAGACACGTACGCGCCACGCCTACGGCGGCGGGAGGCACCTGCGGCGGCGCGTACGCCACGCCCGCAGTGGGTGACGTACGTGCCGCCGCGGGTGCCTCCCGCCGCCGGGTCCGTGCGCGGGGGCCGGACCGGTGCGCGGGCGCCGGGGTCAGTGCACGAAGGCCGGTCCGGCCGCGGCCTCCGCCTCCGCGTCCTTCCTGACGCCGAGGTGGTTGAAGGCGAGGTTGAGGACGATCGCCGTGACGCAGCCGGTGCTGATGCCGGAGTCGAGGACGACGAGGAGGTCCTTGGGGAAGGCGTGGTAGAAGCCGGGGGCGGCGATCGGGATCAGGCCGATGCCCACCGAGGCGGCGACGATCAGCGCGTTCTCGCCCTTCTCCATGGCCGCGCCGGCCAGGGTCTGGATGCCGCTGGCCGCGACCGAGCCGAACAGGACGACGCCGGCGCCGCCGAGGACGGGCAGCGGGACGACCCCGATGACGGAGGCGGCCATCGGGCACAGGCCCAGCAGGATCAGGATGCCGCCGCCCGCGGCGACCACGAAGCGGCTGCGCACCTTGGTCATCGCGACGAGTCCGATGTTCTGGGCGAAGGCGCTGCACATGAAGCCGTTGAACAGCGGGCTGAGCGCGCTGCCCAGGGTGTCGGCGCGCAGGCCGCCCTCGATGGTCTTCTCGTCCGCCGGCCGGCCCACGATCCGGCCGAGGGCGAGGATGTCGGCGGTGGACTCGGTCATGCAGACCAGCATGACGATGCACATGGAGATGATCGCGGCGACGTGGAACTGCGGGGCGCCGAAGTGGAACGGGGTCGGGAAGCCGATGACGTCCGCGTTCTTGACGGCGTCGAAGTGGGTCATGCCCAGCGGTATCGCGACGAGGGTGCCCGCGACCAGGCCGAGCAGGATCGAGATCTGCTGGAGGAATCCGCGCAGGAACTTCCGCATCACCAGGACGATCGCCAGGGTGAGGGCGGCCATGCCGATGTTCTTCATCGAGCCGTAGTCGGTGGCGGTGCGGTTGCCGCCCTGCGACCAGTTGAACGCCACCGGGAGCAGGGACACGCCGATCAGCGTGATGACCGTGCCGGTGACGACGGGCGGGAAGAAGCGGACGAGCTTGCCGAAGTAGGGGGCGGCGAAGAAGCCGATGACCCCGGCGACGATGATCGCGCCGAAGATCACGGGGATGGCGTCGGCGCCCTGGTCCTTGCCGATGGCGATCATCGGGGTCACACCGGCGAAGGAGACGCCGTTGACGAAGGGGAGTTTGGCGCCGATCTTCCAGAACCCGAGGGTCTGGAGGAGGGTGGCGAGCCCTGCGGTGAAGAGCGAGGCGCCCATCAGGAAGGCGGTCTCGGTGGCGGAGAGTCCGACGGCGGGGCCGACGATCATGGGCGGGGCAACGACACCGGCGTACATGGCGGCCACGTGCTGGAGGCCGCTGGTGAACATCTTCAGCGGAGGCAAGGTCTCGTCGACCGGGTGCTTCTCCTCCGGTACTGCGACTGCATCTTTGCGAAACCTGGGCGTTTCGGCCACGGCTTCCTCCGGTCGGTTAGACACGTCGGCAGGGACGTGGGTGTCATGGAGGTGGTGCGAAAGCGTTGCTAGTCGAGCCTGTATGGAGTTGTGGATCCTGCGACTTCATGTCCCAAGAGGTGCGGAAACGATTCGCCCAAACCGGTTCCACGCGTTTTCGAGCTGGTGGTGCCGTGGCAGTGGCGCGAGACGTGCTGCGCTGCGGGGTGCAGTGGTTGTCACGAGTCACCGCCCCCGGGGGCGCCGTCGGATCTCTCCTCGGGCGCTTCCCGGGAACGGCTGCCGCGGACCCCGCTCGGGTCCGCGGCCGCCGGCCGGGGGCCGTCCCCCCCGACCGGACTCCGTGGGATCAGGCCTGCGCGGAGATGCGCGCCAGGCGCTGGGCCTCTTCCCGGGTGGACACGGCGATGGCGTCCTCGTCGGCGAAGAGGAGTCGGTTGTTCTCGACGATCTGCTTGCCGTTGACGAACGAGGCCGTCACCGGGGCCGCCGCGCCGAAGACCAGGGCGGTGACCGGGTCGGCGATGGAGGAGTGCAGGAACGTGCTCACGTTCCACAGGACCAGGTCGGCGAGCTTGCCGGCCTCCAGGGAGCCGATGTTGTCGGCGCGGCCCAGGACCTGCGCGCCACCGTACGTACCGAGGCGCAGGGCCTGGCGCGCGTTCAGGGCGCGCTCGCGGTGGACGGGGTTGAGGCGGTTGATGAGGAGCGCGTTGCGCAGCTCGGTGTGCAGCTCGCCGGACTCGTTGGAGGCGGTGCCGTCCACGCCGAGGCCGACCGGTACGCCGGCGGCCAGCATGTCCGGGACGCGGGCGATGCCGGCGGCCAGACGGGCGTTGGAGGACGGGCAGTGCGCGACACCGGTCTTGGTGCGGGCGAACGCGGCGATGTCGGAGTCGTTCATGTGGACGCTGTGCGCCATCCAGACGTCCTCGCCGAGCCAGCCGGTCGACTCGAAGTAGTCGGTCGGGCCCATGCCGAACAGTTCCTTGCAGAACTGCTCTTCCTCGACGGTCTCCGAGCCGTGCGTGTGCAGGCGCACATTCAGGCGGCGGGCCAGCTCGGCGCCCTGCTTCAGCAGCTCGGTGGAGACCGAGAAGGGGGAGCAGGGGGCGACGGCGACCTGGGTCATCGAGTCGAAGGAGGCGTCGTGGTACTTCTTCACGGTCGCCTCGGTGTCGGCGAGCGCGCCTTCGAGGGTCTCGACGGCGTGGTCCGGCGGCAGGCCGCCGTCCTTCTCGCTGCGGTCCATCGAGCCGCGGGCGAGGGTGAAGCGGACACCCATCTCGGACGCGGCGCGGATGATGGAGCCGGACAGGTCGCCGGAGCCCTTGGGGAAGACGTAGTGGTGGTCCATCGCGGTGGTCACACCGCCCTTGGCCATCGCGGCGAGGGAGCCCTGCGCGGCCGTGTACGTCATCTGCTCGTCGATGCGCGCCCAGGTCGGGTACAGCGAGACGAGCCAGTTGAAGAGGTTGTGGTCGGTGGCCAGGCCACGCGTGATCCACTGGTAGAAGTGGTGGTGCGTGTTGACCAGACCGGGAGTCACGAGGTGCCCGGTGCCGTCGATGCGACGAACGACGTTGACGAGGTTCTCGGGGGCCTTGCCCGCGCCGATGGACTCGATCTTGTTGCCGGCGATGACCACATGGCCCGAGGCGTACTCGGTGTCATTGGCGTCGACGGTCGCAATCGCACAGTTCTCGATGACGATGCGCTCGACGGCGCTGTCAGGGGCTGCCGATGCTGCCATGGGACTTCCTCGTGCTTTCAGTGGCGGTGCGGGCACGGCAAAACCCAGGGGATTTGAGTGCCGGAGCCGGGGGCCTTGGCAGCTGACAGTACTGCCGCCCCGTGTGTTGCGTCCGGGTGCCGATTCAGGAAGTTGTGGGGGTGTCGCCCGTCCCGGGGCCACTGCGGAGCTCCGGGACGGGCGCGGCGTACTCAGAGATTGGTCATGTCCACGGGGATACGGGCGTCAACGCCGTCGCGGAGGACCGTCGCCTCGATCAGACCGTAGGGACGGTCCGCGGCGAAGTACACCTCGTTGTCGTTCTTGAGGCCGAAGGGCTCCAGGTCGACGAGGAAGTGGTGCTTGTTCGGGAGCGAGAAGCGGACCTCGTCGATCTCCGAACGGTGGTTGATGATCCGCGAACCCATCTGGTACAGGGTCTGCTGCAGCGAGAGGGAGTAGGTCTCCGCGAAGGCCTGCAGCATGTGCTTGCGGGTCTCGGCGTAGGACTTCTCCCAGTTGGGCATCCGCTGCTCATCGTCCGACCAGTTGAAGCGCCAGCGGGCCGACACCTGGGTGGCCAGGATGCGGTCGTAGGCCTCCTTCAGCGTCGTGTACTTGTCCTTCACGTAACCCCAGAACTCGGAGTTCGTGGAGTTCATGACGACCAGGTCCTTGAGGCCGGAGATGACCTCCCAGTTCGTACCGTCGTACGTGATCTGGGTGACGCGGGTCTCCATGCCCTGGCGGACGAAGGAGTGGTTCACCTCGTCGGAGCCGATGAACTTGGAGTTGGCGTCCGAGGTGGCGATCCGGTCCCAGGAGTACTCCTCGATCCGGATGCGCGCCCGCTGGATCGGCTCCTGGCTGTTGACGAACCAGCGCGCCAGGTGGATGCCGAACTGCTCGGCGGACTCGATGCCGTGCTCCTTGGCGAACGCGTACACCGTGTTCTTGGTGGTGTCCGTGGGGAGCACGTTGGCGTTCGAGCCGGAGTAGTGGACGTCGTCCATGTCGCCGGAGAGGGCGACCGAGACGTTCAGGTCCTTGATGTGGTGCGTGTCGCCGTCCCGCGTGATCTTGACGACGCGGTTCTCTGCTTTGCCGTACTGGTTCTGGCCGAGAATCGTGGCCATGCTAGCTCCCTCGGTAAACGGAGTAGCCGAACGGGTTGAGCAGCAGCGGTACGTGGTAGTGCTCGCCCGGGTTCACCGCGAAGGTGATGGTTACCTCGGGGAAGAACGCACCGCTGTCCCTTACGCGGGGGGCGTCCTGCTGCGCCTCGGCTTGCTTCTTGGAACTGTGCTTACTGGAAAAATACGTCTCGGTTTCGAAATCGAGGCGTACGTGGGTGGTGCCCTCCGGCAGCGCCGGCAGGTCCTTGCAACGCCCGTCGGCGTCGGTGGCGGAACCGCCCAGGGCCGCCCACTCGCCGCCTCGGCCCGTACGGGCCGACAGGGAGATCGCGACGCCCTCGGCGGGCTTTCCGATGCTGGTGTCCAGGATGTGCGTGGACACCGACGCGGTGGTCTCGGTGCTCATGCTCACGCTCCTTCTGCGAGTTCGACGAGGCGGGTCAGGCGGATCTTGTTGATCTTGACGAGCTCACCGCGGGCGGTCTCCCGCTCCTGCTCCGGCGAGTTGTCGATCCGGACCTTGACCGCGTCCCGCATGAACTCACCGGTCGCACCGGTGGCGCAGATGAGGAAGACGTGGCCGAACTTCTCCTGGTACGCCAGGTTCAGTTCCAGGAGCTCGTTCTTCAGCTCCTCCGAGGCGCCGGCCATGCCACGCTGCTCGCGGGCGGAGGTCGGGTCTCCCGGCTTCGGCCGGCCGATCGGCGCGTGGCCTCCCATCGCCTCGCCCAGGTCCTCAGCGGTGAGCTCCGCCATGGCGGACTCGTTGGCCGAAAACAGGGCGTCGACGCTGGCGAAGGGGCGCTGCGCGAGCAGCTTGGCGCCCCACGCCGAACTGGCGCACACCTCGTGCAGCTCGGCCGTGGCCTCGCTGTCGTCCAAGGCGTTGAACCGGGTGAGACCCGGGGTCGGACTCGAAGTCACGGTAGGCCTCCGTGGCCTGTTGTTGCTTTTTGACGGGCTGCGCATAGCTAACGCCCTCGGCAACACGGCGTCAACACTTTGTTGAAACTTCCCGTACACAAAAGCCGCCGCCCGGGTGAATTGGGCGGCGGCTCCTCACGAAGCGTGAATCAGTCTTCACTCTTGGCTGTCTTGTTTGCGTTTTCCCTGTTCAAGTAGTTGTAGACGGTGAAGCGGCTGACGCCAAGCGCTCCCGCGACCGTTTCCACGCCGTGTCGTACGGAGAAGGCGCCGCGCGCCTCCAGTATCCGCACCACGTCCTGTTTGGCCTTGCGGTCGAGCTGGGCCAGCGGCACGCCGTGCCGGCGCTCCAGGGCGGCCAGGATGTGGTCCAGCGAGTCGGACAGCTGCGGCAGACGCACCGCGAGCAGCTCCCGGCCCTCCCATGTGAGCACGACGTCGTCGGGCTGCGCCAGGGCCGGATCCATCAGCTCACCGCCCATGGCGTCCACCAGCGGCTTGACCGCGACGACGAACGGGTGGTCACGGGGCTCGGTCATGGCGTGTCCTCCCCGATCACATTGACCTGGAACGAGACGCGCGTCGCCCCGGCCTCCAGCGAATCGCGCAGCAGCGCGGCCACCGCGCTCAGCACCCGGTCGGACTCGCCCTCGGCGGTGTTGCCGAACGGGCCGACGTCCACCGCGTCCAGCTGCGCCTTCTGGATGACCTCGCGAGCGGCCACGGCATGGGCGGGGGCCTCTTCGAGATCGAAGGGCTCGGTCGTGAACTCCACTCTCAATCGCACGCTGGTCAAGCTACCTCCCGGTCAGCTTTTTTCGGCAGTCCGTACTTGACATCCACGACGGGCCCGATGCAGTCTTCCATCAAGCAGAAACTAACTTCCGCAATACGGAAGGAGCGCACACCCCTCATGGGATACACGGACCAGCGCTTCGATGTGAACCTTTCGATCCTCTTCACGGAACTCCCGCTCCTGGAGCGTCCCGCGGCTGCCGCCGCGGCGGGCTTCACCGCGGTCGAGCTGTGGTGGCCCTGGATCGAGACCCCCACCCCCGCCCAGGCGGAACTCGACGCCCTCAAGAAGGCTCTCGAGGACGCCGGCACCCAGCTGGTGGGGCTGAACTTCTACGCCGGCCGGCTGCCGGGCCCGGACCGCGGCGCGGTCTCGGTACCCGGTGAGGAGTCGGACCGCTTCAACGCCAACATCAACGTGGCGGCGGACTTCGCCGCCTCGGTCGGCTGCAAGGCGCTCAACGCCCTGTACGGCAACCGCGTCGACGGCGTCGACCCGGCCGTCCAGGACGAGCTGGCCCTGAAGAACCTGGTCGTCGCGGCGCAGGCCGCCGACCGGGTGGGTGCGATCCTCCTGATCGAGACCCTCAACAAGCCCGAGTCGCCGCTCTACCCCCTGGTGAGCGCCCCGGCCGGCATCGAGATCGTGGACAAGGTCAACGAGGCTACCGGCCTCGGGAACGCCAAGTTCCTGCTCGACCTGTACCACCTGGCGATGAACGATGAGGACCTCTCCGAGGTCATCGAAAAGTACGCCGCCAAGACCGGCCACGTCCAGATCGCGGACAAGCCGGGACGCGGTGCTCCCGGCACCGGCGAGCTTCCCCTCGAGGAGCTCCTGGACCAGCTGAGGAAGGCCGGATACGAGGGCTACGTAGGCCTCGAGTACAAGGCCGCCGACGCCGCCGCGTCCTTCGCGTGGCTCCCCGCCGAGGCCCGCGCCGCCGAGTAGGCGGACCAAGTCCGGGCGATCAGCCAGGCACACCACGCACTTTTCGTACGAAGCATTAAGAGAAGGACCCTCATCATGAGCACCCTCCCCAAGATTGCCTGGATCGGTCTCGGAATCATGGGCTCCCCCATGGCCGAGAACCTCCTGAAGGCCGGCTACTCGGTCACCGGCTTCACCCTGGAGCAGGACAAGCTGGAGCGCCTCGCCGCCGCCGGCGGCTCCGCGGCCGGCTCGATCGCCGAGGCCGTCAAGGACGCCGACGTCATCATCACGATGGTGCCCGCCTCCCCGCAGGTCGAGGCCATCTCCTACGGTGAGAACGGCATCCTGGAGAACGCGAAGTCCGGCGCGCTGATCATCGACATGTCGTCGATCACCCCGCAGACCTCGGTCGACCTGGCGAAGAACGCCGCCGAGAAGGGCATCCGCGTCATCGACGCCCCGGTGTCCGGCGGCGAGGCCGGTGCCATCGAGGCCGTCCTGTCGATCATGGTGGGTGGCGAGCAGGCCGACTTCGACGAGGCCCTCCCGATCCTGGAGGCGCTCGGCAAGGTCATCGTCCTGTGCGGTCCGCACGGCTCGGGCCAGACGGTGAAGGCCGCCAACCAGCTCATCGTCGCGGTGAACATCCAGGCGTGCGCCGAGGCCGTCGTCTTCCTCGAGAAGTCGGGCGTGAACCTCCAGGCCGCCCTGGACGTCCTCAACGGCGGTCTGGCCGGCTCCACGGTCCTGACCCGCAAGAAGGACAACTTCCTGAACCGCGACTTCAAGCCCGGTTTCCGGATCGACCTGCACCACAAGGACATGGGCATCGTCACCGACGCCGCCCGCAACGTCGGTGCGGCCCTCCCGGTCGGCGCGGTCGTCGCACAGCTGGTCGCCTCGCTGCGCGCCCAGGGTGACGGCGGTCTGGACCACTCCGCGCTGCTGCGCGCGGTCGAGCGCCTCTCCGGCGCCCAGATCTGATCCACCCCGCGGCGGCCGGCTGTGCCCGGCCGCCCCTCCCCCTCCACGGGGGCCTGAGTTTCCGGATGGTGCCGGTGCTGACACCTGTCCTGTCGCGCCCAAGCGCCGGCACCGTCCGGATCACCTCTCCTCTCTCTTCTTCTTTCTTTTCAACAAACTGTTGACGTCGAGTTCACGCCGAAATTAGGCTGTTCCGCATGACGGAAGACGCTTTCCGTCAGCAGTTGCCCCGTACGGAAGGTCACCATGTCGAAGCGCACGCTGACGACCGAGTCCGGCGCCCCGGTCGCCGACAACCAGAACTCCGCCACCGCCGGCGTCGGTGGCCCGCTCCTGGTCCAGGACCAGCAGCTCCTTGAGAAGCTCGCCCGCTTCAACCGCGAGCGCATCCCGGAGCGCGTGGTGCACGCCCGCGGTTCGGCCGCCTACGGCCACTTCGAGGTGACCGACGACGTCACCGCCTACACCAGCGCGGCGTTCCTGAACACGGTCGGCAAGAAGACCGAGACCTTCCTGCGGTTCTCCACCGTGGCCGACTCGCTCGGTGGCGCGGACGCGGTCCGCGACCCGCGCGGCTTCGCCCTGAAGTTCTACACCGAAGAGGGCAACTACGACCTCGTCGGCAACAACACCCCGGTGTTCTTCATCAAGGACCCGATCAAGTTCCCCGACTTCATCCACTCCCAGAAGCGCGACCCCTTCACGGGCAAGCAGGAGCCGGACAACGTCTGGGACTTCTGGGCGCACGCCCCCGAGGCGACGCACCAGATCACCTGGCTGATGGGTGACCGCGGCATACCGGCGTCCTACCGCCACATGAACGGCTACGGCTCCCACACGTACCAGTGGACCAACGCCCAGGGCGAGGCCTTCTTCGTCAAGTACCACTTCAAGACGAACCAGGGCATCCGCTGCCTGTCGGGCGAGCAGGCCGCCGAGCTCGTCGGCAAGGACGCCAACTCGCACCAGACCGACCTGCTCCAGGCGATCGAGCGCGGTGTGCACCCGAGCTGGACCCTCTACGTCCAGATCATGCCCGCCGCCGAGGCCGCGGACTACCGCTTCAACCCGTTCGACCTCACCAAGGTGTGGCCGCACAGCGACTACCCGCTGCAGCGCGTGGGCCGCCTGGTCCTCGACCGCAACCCGGACAACGTCTTCGCCGAGGTCGAGCAGGCCGCGTTCTCCCCGAACAACTTCGTCCCGGGCATCACCGCCTCGCCGGACAAGATGCTCCAGGGCCGCCTGTTCGCGTACGCCGACGCCCAGCGCTACCGCCTCGGTGTGAACCACACCCTGCTGCCGGTCAACGCCCCGAAGGCGACGACGGCCGACAACTACGGCCGCGACGGCGTCATGGCGCTGCGCAACGGCTCGCGTCACGACAAGAACTACGAGCCCAACTCGTACCAGGGTCCGGCCGAGACCGGTCTCGGCCTGGGCGCCCCGCAGGCCGTCTCCGGCTACACGGGCACCCACGAGGCTCCGGCGCACACCAAGGACGACAACTTCTTCCAGGCCGGCGAGCTCTACCGCCTGATGTCGGAGGCCGAGAAGGAGCGTCTGGTGGCGAACATCGCCGGCGGGCTCTCCCAGGTCACCCTGGAAGACGTCATCGAGAAGAACCTGGCTCACTTCCACGCCGCCGACGCCGACTACGGCAAGCGCGTCGAGGAGGCCGTCCGCGCCCTGCGCGACGCCTGAGCCAACAGCTGTACCGGGGGCCTGACGGGAGGTCATGCCCCTGGTGCTGGCCCGCACCGCGGACCCGGATGAGGGGTGGTACGCGGTGGGGGCAGGACGAGGACCGCGACGGGCGAGTGAGCCAGTGCGGTGGTAATGGGTTCCGAGGCCCGTCTCTTGACCTGAGGGAGACGGATGCCGGAGTTCTCGTCACCGCCCGTCGCGGTCCCAGCCACCTCTTCTTCGTGCTCGTGTACAGGGGCTGCGCACAGAGCGCCCTGTGGACGACGGAGGAGCCCTTCCACTCCGCCCGGCGGCGCGAACGTCCTGTCGCGCCCAGCCTCGCACCGTCGGGCGGTAACCAGCCAGAGCGCCGAGTCACGGACGGTCCCGTGACTCGGCGCTTTGCCGTGTCCCCCTCCCCCGTTCCCGGTGGCCGACCGCTACGCGCGCGGTTCGGTGAGCCGTCCGTAGAGCTCGGGGCGGCGGGTCCGCATCAGGCCGAACTCCAGCCAGTCGCGCCGCTGGTCGAGGTCGAGGTCCGCCACGAGGACCGCGGGCCGGTCGCGGGGTGCGCGGAGCACGACCCGGCCGTAGGGGTCGGAGATGAACGAGGAGCCGTAGAAGGTGGAGCGGCCCTCGGTGCCGACGCGGTTCGGCACGATCATGAAGAGCGCGTTGGCCAGGCCGTTGGCGCTGATGGCGTGTTCCCACAGGGGCCGGGTGTCGAAGTCCGGCAGGTCCACCTCGGAGCCGATGGCCGTGGGGTGGACGAGGATCTCCGCGCCGGCCAGCGAGTAGGCCCGGGCCAGTTCGGGGAACCACTCGTCCCAGCAGGTGGGGAAGCCGAAGCGGGCCCCCTCGTGGGCGACGACGGGGAACCCGCTGTCGCCGGGGCGGAAGCACAGGTCCTCGCGGTAGCCGGGGAAGGCGGGGATGTGGTTCTTGCGGGTCCGGGCGATCAGCTTGCCGTCCGGGTCCACGCAGACGGCGGTGTTGTAGCCGAGCCCGCCGTCCACGGCCCGCTCGTAGAGGGAGGCGTGGACGGTGATCCCGAGGCCGGTGGCCAGTTCGGCGGCGAGGCGGACCGTGGGGCCGTCCTCCAGGTCCTCCAGGTGGCGGGCGGCGCCGTCGGCCATCGGGTCGTCGGTGTTGCAGAAGTAGGGGCTGCGGGTCAGCTCGGGCAGGCACACCACCTTCGCGCCCTCCCCGGCGGCCAGGGCCACGCCCTCGCGCAGCCGGTCGTCGTGCTCGCGCGGATCGGCGTACCAGCGCGTCTGGACGAGGCCGACGCGCAGCGGGACGCGCTCGGCCGGCTCCAGCCGGGCCGGGGAGCCGAGCGGGGAGCCGTAGGAGGTGAGGAGGGCGTACGAGCCGGGGTGGGCGGACGGGCCGGGGTGGGCGGACGGGCCGGGGTGGGCGTACGAGGTCACGGGCGGGCCTCCTTGGGGAACTGCTGGGTGATGCAGTGGACGCCGCCGCCGCCGTACGCGAGCACCGGCGTCGGCACGCCGACCACCTTGCGGCCGGGCAGCGCGGCGGCGAGCACGGCGAGGGCCGCCCCGTCCTCGGGGGAACCGGCCACGGGGACCACACAACCGCCGTTGGGCAGGTAGAAGTTGAGGTATCCGACCTCGACGCGGGCGCCCTCGACCTCTCCGTGGGCGGTCTGCGGCAGGGGGACGATCTCCAGCGCGCGGCCGCGGGCGTCGGTGGAGGCCTCCAGCACGGCGAGGTTGGCGCGCATCCGGGCGTGGTCGGGGTGGCCGGGGTCCGAGGGGAGGGAGACGACCACCTTGGCGGGAGCCACGAAGGCGGCGACCCCGTCGACGTGGCCGTCGGTCTCGGTGTCCTCCAGGCCGCCGTACGGGAGCCAGATGACCTTCTCGACGCCCAGGCGGCGCTTCAGCTCGTCCTCGATCTCGGTGCGGCTCATGCGGGGGTTGCGGTTGGGGTGCAGGAGGCACTGCTCGGTGGTGATGAGCGTGCCCTCGCCGTCCACGGTGAAGGAGCCGCCCTCCAGCACCATGGAGGAGTGGACGCGGGGGACGCGCAGGCGGTCCAGGAGGAGCGCGGTGAGCTTGTCGTCGGCGGTCCAGGGGTGGTGCTTCTCGCCCCAGGCGTTGAACCGGAAGTCGAGGCCGACGCGGGCGCCGTGCGCGTCGTGGGCGAAGACCGGGCCGGAGTCGCGCAGCCAGGAGTCGTCGATCGGCAGCTCGATGACCTCGATGGCGGGGTCGTCACCGCAGGCGGCGCGGGCCACGGCGGCCTGGCCCGGAGCGGCGATCATGATGACCGGCTCGAAGGCGGCGATGGCGCGGGCCACGGCGGCGTACTCGCGGCGGGCCGCCTCGAAGGCGGGTCCCCACAGTTCGGCGCGGGCGGGCCAGGCCATCAGGCAGGCCTCGTGCTCGGCCCATTCGGCGGGCATGCGCCAGGTGGTGGCGGGCGTGGTCGTCAGGGTCACGGGGTGCTCCTTCGGCGCGACTGACTGAATTTTCAGTCAGAAGATCACGTGGGAGCTATCGTGGGACCTGACTGAAAGGTCAGTCAAGGGGTGTCCGACCGAAAGGTGCGAACGAGAGTGGCCGACCGTCAAGCGTTGATCTTGGAAGCAGCCGTACGCGTCATCGCGCGCAATGGCGTCAGAGGGCTGCGGGTCGAGGAACTGGCGACGGAGGCCGGCGTCTCCACCGCCCTGATCTACTACCACTTCAAAGACCGCGCCGGCCTGGTCCAGCGCACCCTCGCCTTCATCAGCGACCGTGCCACCGGCTACACGGACGAGGCCGTCGAGGACTCCGAGGACGCCCGCGCGGTGCTGCTCCAGCTGCTGCTCAGCGAGCTCCAGGACACCCCGCGGGTCCGCGAGAACAGCATCGCCTGGGGCGAGCTGCGGGCCAGCGCCATCTTCGACACCGACCTGCGCGAGGCCCTCGCCGAGTCCACCCGCAACTGGACCCGGGACACGGCCGAAGCCGTCGCGGACGCCCAGGCGGCCGGGCTCGCCGACCTCGCCGCGGTCCCGCTGGACGTGGCGGAACGGCTGAACGCGCTGGTGGAGGGCCTGAGCGAGCGCTGGCTGAGCGGCTCCCTGGAGCTGGCGCGGGCCCGGGCCCTGCTGGAGGGCGCCGTGGACGCCGAGCTGGGCCCGCACCCGGGCCGCTGACGGGGGCTCGGGTCCGGGGGCGGGACCAGGACCGGCTCCGGGACCGGGCCCCGTAGCCCCGTAGCCCCGTAGCCCCGTAGAAGGGAACGCGGAACGGCCCCCGCACCTCCTGACGGAGGTGCGGGGGCCGTTCGCTGCTGCTCTCCGCCCCCGCCGGCCCGAGGGGGGCCGGCGGGCGGGGATACGTCAGACGGACAGCGGGCGGATCGCGGTCGGGGCGTGGCCCGGCTCGGTCGCCAGCTCCTCGAACTCGGTGACGTCGCTCATGTCGACCGTCTTGCTCATCGCGATGTTCGTGATGCGCTCCAGGATCGCCTCGACGACGACCGGGACCTGGAACTCCTGGGCCAGCTTCTTGGCCTCCTCGAAGGCCTCGCCCAGCTTGTCCGGGTCGGTGACGCGGATGGCCTTGACGCCCAGGCCCTCGGCGACCTTGACGTGGTCGACGCCGTAGACGCCCAGCTCGGGGGTGTTGATGTTCTCGAACTCGAGGTTGACCTCGAAGTTGATGCCCAGGCCGCCCTGCGCCTGACGGATCAGACCCAGGTAGGCGTTGTTCACGAGGACGTGGACGTACGGGACCTTGTGCTGGGCCGCGACCGCCAGCTCCTCGATCATGAACTGGAAGTCGTAGTCGCCCGAGAGCGCGACGATCGGCGTCTCCGGCTCCGCGGTGGCGGCACCGATCGCGGCCGGGATGGTCCAGCCGAGCGGGCCGGCCTGGCCGCAGTTGATCCAGTTGCGCGGGCGGTAGACGTGCAGGAACTGCGCGGCCGCGATCTGGGAGAGACCGATGGTGGTGACGTAGCGGGTCTCCGGGCCGAACGCCTTGTTCATCTCCTCGTAGACGCGCTGCGGCTTCAGGGGGATGTTGTCGAAGTGCGTCCGGCGCTGCAGGCTGCCCTTGCGCTCCTGCGCGGAGGCGGTCCAGGCGCTGAAGTCGGGCAGCTTGCCCTCGGCCTTGAGCTCCTTGGCGATCTCGATGAAGAGCTCGAGGGCGGCCTTGGCGTCGGAGGCGATGCCGAAGTCCGGGGCGAAGATCTTGCCGAGCTGGGTGGGCTCGATGTCGACGTGGACGAACTTGCGGCCCTTGGTGTAGGCGTCCAGGTTGTAACCGGTGTGACGGTTGGCCCAGCGGTTGCCGATGCCGAAGACGAAGTCCGACTCCAGGAACGTGGCGTTGCCGTAGCGGTGCGCGGTCTGCACACCGACCATGCCGGCGGCCAGCTCGTGGTCGTCCGGGATGGTGCCCCAGCCCATGAGGGTGGAGATGACGGGGACGTTGACCAGCTCAGCGAACTCGACCAGCAGGTCGGAGGCGTCGGCGTTGATGATGCCGCCACCGGCGACGATCAGCGGACGCTCGGACTCCAGCAGGAACTGCAGCGCCTTGGCGGCCTGGGCGCGGGTGGCCTGCGGCTTGTAGACCGGCAGCGGGGAGTAGGTCTCCGGGTCGAACTCGATCTCGGTCAGCTGGACGTCGATCGGGAGGTCGATCAGGACCGGGCCCGGACGGCCGGAGCGCATCAGGTGGAAGGCCTCCTGGAACACGCCCGGGACCTGTGCGGCCTCCAGGACGGTCGTGGCCTTCTTGGTGACCGGCTTCGCGATCGAGGCGATGTCGACGGCCTGGAAGTCCTCCTTGTGGAGCTTCGAGACCGGAGCCTGACCGGTGATGCACAGGATCGGGATGGAGTCGGCGATCGCCGAGTACAGACCGGTGATCATGTCGGTGCCGGCCGGACCCGACGTGCCGATGCAGACACCGATGTTGCCCGCCTTGGCACGGGTGTACCCCTCGGCCATGTGCGAGGCGCCCTCGACGTGGCGGGCGAGGGTGTGGCCGATCCCGCCCACGTTCTTGAGCTCGCGGTAGAACGGGTTGATCGCAGCACCGGGGACACCGAACGCTTGTTCGACACCCTCGAGCTTGAGGATCTCCACTGCAGCGGCGGCGGCTGTCATACGAGGCATCGAGTTCTCCTGCGGGTCTGGCGGTCAGGCTTTTCCGTAATCCGGAAGTTTTGTTCTGCTATACGGAACAAGCTAGGCGGCCACTTCGCGCACGTCAAGGCGCCCGAGGACCTCGGAAGCCACCAAAAGGCGCATCTTGTTCGGTGAGTTGCACAAATGACGGGGCCATCTGTCCGATTCGGCTGGATTCCACGCCACCGCTCGCCCCGGCGGTGACGGGTGGTGGAGCATGGACCCGCGTACGGGCAGCCGACGGCGGAGGGGGTCCAGGCTCATGGCGGAAGCAGTACCGGTGCGCTGCCCGGAGTGCCGGCGCGAGAACGGGTACGCCGTTCCGGTCTTCCCCTGCGCCTGCGGAAGCCCGGTCGCGCCCCAGCTGGACCTGTCGGCGCCGCCGCGCACGCTGACGCACCGCACCTGGGCCGAGAGCTGGGTGACCGTACGGTGCGGCGCCTGCGGCCGGGACGGTGAGTGGCCGCAGCCGGAGGTGGGCTGCGCCTCCTGCGGGACGGTGGCCCGGCTGCCGGTGCGGTCGCCGGACGACCGGGGTGCGGACGGCCACGGCGCGGACGGCCACGGCGCGGACGGCCACGGTGCGGACGGGGTGGGCGAGGCGGACGGGCAGGGGCCGGGCGCGCTCGCGCAGGACACGGGCCGTCCGGGCCCGGCCGGCGGGGACCGGGCCCGGGGTCCGGAGCCGGGGTGGCCCGGGGCGCGGCCGCCGTTCCTCCCGGTGACCATCCGTACGGGCCGGGACGCGGTGGCGACGGCCGCGCTCTACCTGCGCTGGCTCGGCTTCCGGGACGTCCGGCGGCCCGACGGGGTGCCGCTGCCGTCGGCGGCGGTGGACCTGCGGGCCCCCGGGGTGGTGGCGCAGGTGGACCCGACGACGGCCCCGACGGGGCTGCGGGCGGTGGAATGCGTCTGGCTGAACGCCCTGACGGCCGCGGCGGCCGGCGTCTGCTTCTCCCTGGCCGGGTACACGGACGCGGCCCGGGAGCGGGCGGACGAACTGGCCGTACCGCTGTTCGTCATGGACCTCACGGGGGTTCCGCAGCCGGTCAACGACCCGGCGGAGGAGCTGGTGGCGAGGGGGGCCTAGGCTCGGAGGCCTGTCCGTCCGTTCGACAGCCTGCCGAGGAGAGACCGATGAGCCTTTACGACATCCCGCTGACCACCCTGGACGACGAGCCCACCAGCCTCGCGGCCCACAAGGGCAAGGCGATCCTGCTGGTGAACACCGCCTCGCAGTGCGGTCTCACCCCCCAGTACTCGGGTCTGGCCCGGCTGCAGTTCGCGTACGAGGCGAAGGGCTTCACCGTCATCGGCGTGCCCTGCAACCAGTTCGGCGGCCAGGAGCCGGGTACCGCGGAGGACATCCAGACCTTCTGCGCGGCGGGCTTCGGGGTGACCTTCCCGATGCTGGAGAAGACCGAGGTGAACGGGGAGAACCGGCACCCCTTGTACCGCGAGCTGGTGAAGGCCGCGGACGCCGAGGGCGAGGCGGGGGACATCCAGTGGAACTTCGAGAAGTTCCTGATCTCCCCCGCCGGCGAGGTCGTCGCGCGCTTCCGTCCGCGCACCGAGCCCGAGGCCCCCGAGGTCATCGCGGCGATCGAGGCGCAGCTGCCCGCGTAGCACCGTGCGTACGGCCCCGGGGCGGGCCGCCGGCGATGCCGGCGGGCCGCCCCCTCCGGGCCGGCCTCGTCTACAGGCCGGCCCCGTCTACAGGTCGGCCTCGTCGTACTCCCCGGCCGATCCGGACGCGGTGAGCTCGCGCAGCTCCACCCGGCGGATCTTGCCGGACACGGTCTTCGGGAGCTCGGCGAACTCGATGCGGCGGATCCTCTTGTACGGGGACAGGACCGCCCGGGAGTGCGCGAACAGCACCCGGGCGGTTTCCGCGCCCGGCTCCCAGCCCGCGGCGAGGGTCACGTACGCCTTCGGTACCGCGAGCCGCAGCGCGTCGGGCGCGGGGACGACGGCTGCCTCGGCGACGGCCTCGTGCTCCAGCAGGGCGCTCTCCAGCTCGAACGGGCTGATCTTGTAGTCGGAGGCCTTGAAGACGTCGTCGGCGCGGCCGACGTAGGTGAGGTAGCCGTCCGCGTCGCGGGAGGCGATGTCGCCGGTGCGGTAGAGCCCGCCCGCCATGGCCTCGGCGGTGCGTTCCGGGTCGTCGTGGTAGCCGGTCATCACTCCGGCGGGGGTTCCGGCGGGGACGGGCCGCAGGTCCACGCAGAGCTCGCCCTCGTCCGGGGACTCCTCGCCGGTGACGGCGTCCAGCAGGACGATCCGGTATCCGGGGGCGGGCCGGCCCATGGAGCCGGGCTTGACCGGGGCGCCGGGGAAGTTGCCGACCTGGAGGGTGGTCTCGGTCTGGCCGAAGCCGTCGCGGATGGTGATCCCCCAGGCCTGCCGCACCTTCTCGATGACCTCGGGGTTGAGGGGCTCGCCCGCGGCGACGGCCTCGCGCGGCGGGTTCTTGAGCTTGGTGAGGTCGGACTGGATCAGCATCCGCCAGACCGTGGGCGGGGCGCAGAAGGTGGTGACCGCCCCGCGGTCCATCTCCGCCATCAGCCGGTCGGCGTCGAAGCGGGTGTAGTTGTGGACGAAGACGGTCGCGCCGGCGTTCCAGGGGGCGAAGAGGTTGGACCAGGCGTGCTTGGCCCAGCCGGGCGAGGCGATGTTGAGGTGGACGTCGCCGGGGCGCAGTCCGAGCCAGTACATGGTGGAGAGGTGCCCGATCGGGTACGAGGCGTGGGTGTGCTCGACGAGCTTGGGGCGGTCGGTGGTGCCTGACGTGAAGTACAGCATCAGCGGGTCGGTGGCGAGGGTCTCCCCGTCCTGACTGAAGTTTTCGTCAGCCTGGTACATGTCCTCCAGGCGGCGCCAGCCGGTCGGGACGCCGGCTCCGGCGGCGATGCGGGTGTAGGTGCCGGGGACCTCGTCGAACTTCGCCGTGTCCTCGGCGCGCGTGATCACGTGGCGTACGCGGCCGCGGTCGACGCGGTCGCGCAGGTCCGCCGGTCCGAGCAACGGGGTGGCCGGGATGACGACGGCGCGCAGCTTCATCGCGCCGAGCATCACCTCCCACAGCTCGCGCTGGTTGCCGAGCATGACCAGGATCCGGTCGCCCGCGGCGACGCCCTGGGCGCGCAGCCAGCTCGCGGCGGAGGCTGACCGTCCGCTCAGCTGCTCGAAGGTGACCCCTTGGCTGGTGCCGTCCTCTTCCACGATGCGCAGGGCCTCGGCGCCGTTGCCGGCCGCGATGCGGTCGAACCAGTCGAGGGCCCAGTTGAAGCGCTCGGGGCGGGGCCAGGTGAATCCGTTGTGGGCGGCTTCGTAGTCGCCGCGGTGGGAGAGCAGGAAGTCCCGCGCGGCCAGGAAGGAGTCGGTGGCGCTGTTCTGGGTCATGACAGGCATCGTGCCGCGCCGGACGGGGGCTCCACCAGGGCGGCGTCAGCCGTGGATTGACCCGAAGCGCACGGATCCGGCGCCGCCGGCCATCGCGGCGAGCAGCTCGCGCCCCTCGGCCTCGATCTCCTCCTTGCGCGTACGGGTGTGCGTACCGAAGAGCTCGACGATGAGACGGGTCCCCTCACCCGCGCCATCGCCCGCGCCCTCCCCCTCGTCCACGCGCCACAGCCCGGCGACGAAGCCGTCCACGAGGAGGGTGCGGTGGGCTTGGTTCCCGGTCCATGTCCGGCCCCTGATCTCGGGGGCGACGACGCGGGAGCGGTCGGCGTGGGAGAGCAGCAGGTTGTCGAACTCGGGGAGGAAGCGGGGCGGCGCCGGGGTGTCGGGGTCGGGCCGGGGCGCGTCGGGGAGGTCGAACAGCTCGACCCCGTTCTCGTCGCGGAACGCCGACAGGCGCGGGCGGAGCCGCTCGAAGGCCTCGCGCAAGCGGGTGAGCCCGGCCCAGGTCTGCATGTCCTTGACGGAGGCGGGCCCGAAGGCGCCGAGATAGCGCAGCACGACCTCGTCGACCGGCTGGGCCCGCCCGGGCTCCTCCCCGAGCCACCGCTCGACGGTGGTGAGCCGTACCCCGCCGCTGCGCCCCCAGACCCCCCTCGGGGTGACCTGCACGAGCGGCAGCAGGCAGCGCGCGGCGACGGAAAGCGACTGGGGGTCGGCCGCGGGCCACTCCCGGAGCAGCTCCTCGCGGATCTCCCCCATGGTGCGGGGCTCGGCCTCGACGAAGGCCCGGGACCGGGCCTTGAGCCGGTCCAGGTCGACCCCCGTCAGCCCCTTCCGGAAGGCGCCGACCTCGCGGTCGCGGGCGGGCTGGACGAGGGGCCGGAGGGTGAGGGCGTCGCGGGCGGTGTGCGTGTGGAGGGTGGAGCGCATGGTGACCATCCGGACCACGTCCCGGGACTCCATGAGCCCCGCCAGCTCCTCGGGGCGGAATCCGGCGAGCCGGGCGTGCAGCTGGTAGTAGGGCGGCGTGACGTTCTGCGCCTGGAGCCCGAGCAGATGCCCGACGGCGTCCGCGGCGGACATCTCGGCACGCCTCAGCAGCAGCTGCCGGGCGAGCGTGGCGCGGTTCAGCGCCCGGGTGCCGAGTACGGGGTTCGTCGTGGATGCCATACGGGCACGCTAGTCCCCTTTGCGGCCAGCTCCTGTCCTCATTTCCACCTCGCCCGGCGGACCACGCCCCGCCCCGCCCACCCCGATATGCTGCCCGCACCAGAAACCCCCATACCACCCGATACCGCCCCACACCCCCCGCCTACGCGTCCGACCGGGAGCTGACCTGCGATGCCGGAGCGCCCAGACCGCCGCCCCCCGCCCGCGAAGCGCTCGGGAGGCCTCCGCCCGCCCACGCCCCTCCCCCCGGACCACCGGAGCGTGGTCGACTCCGCCGTCTACCGCGACGGCTGCCGGGTCGCCTCCCCGGCCACCCTCGCGGACACCTTCCGCCAGCTGCGCGAACAGCGGGGCGGCATGGCCTGGATCGGCCTGCACCGCCCCACCGAAGCAGAACTCCACTCCCTGGCAGCCGAGTTCAACCTCCACCCGCTCTCGATCGAGGACGCCCTGGAGGCCCACCAGCGCCCGAAGCTGGAGCGCTACGGCGACACCCTCTTCGTGGTTCTGCGCGCGGCCCGCTACCTGGACGCCCCGGAGGAGGTCGAGTTCGGCGAACTCCACGTCTTCGTCGGCCCGGACTTCCTCATCACCGTCCGCCACGGCGCCGCCCCCGACCTCTCCGCCGTCCGCCGCCGCATGGAGGCGAACCCGGAGCTCCTCTCCCTCGGCCCGGAAGCCGCCCTGTACGCGATCCTCGACGCGGTGGTGGACGGCTACGCCCCGGTCGTCTCGGGCGTCCAGAACGACATGGACGAAATCGAGACGGAGGTCTTCCGCGGCGACCCGGAAGTCTCCCGCCGCATCTACGAACTCTCCCGCGAAATGGTCGAGTTCCAACGCGCCACCCGCCCCCTGGTCGGCATGCTCCACAGCCTGATGGCCGGCTTCGCCAAATACGGCACGGACGAGGAACTCCAGCGCTACCTCCGCGACGTGGCGGACCACGTCACCCACACCAGCGAACGCGTGGACGGCTTCCGCCAGGCCCTCACCGAAATCCTCACGGTCAACGCCACCCTGGTCTCCCAACAACAGAACGCCGAAATGCGCGCCCTGGCCGAAGCCGGCTTCGAACAGAACGAGGAGATCAAGAAGATCTCCTCCTGGGCCGCCATTTTGTTTGCTCCCACACTCGTCGGAACTATCTACGGCATGAACTTTGAGTCCATGCCTGAGTTGGGTTGGAGCTTCGGATACCCTCTGGCGATCTGCCTCATGGGGGTGGTTTGCATCAGTTTGTACGTGATTTTCAAGCGACGGGACTGGCTCTAAGCACCCCTCGCATCACACTCAGCAATCCTTCGCACTTCGCTTTCGCGTCACTCACAGATCGCCCCGGAAGTGGCCGTGGGGAGTCCCTGGGGGGAATACATGCGGGTGATCTCCTCGCCCTACCCCCAAAGGGGCCCCTGACCTCGGCTTTCGAGGCTCCAAGGACGGTGGGGGGATTTGGGGGAGAACGGGAGCCGCCAACCGGTCCTCATGCCTGCGCCATCAAGCCCGCCCGCCGGCCGGTCGGCCAGCCCCGGCGCAGCTCACCGGCGGCCGGCCTCCGACGCCGGGGCGGCCGCGTGAGTGGCGCGCTCGTCCTGGACGGCGAGTGCCTGGCCAAGGCCCTGCAACGCGATCGCAAGGTCCGCCAATGGCTCGCCGCCGCCCGCGACGCCGACCTACCGGTGATCACCTCCGCCGCGGTTCTCGTCGAGGTGATCCACCCCCGGATCAACGACGCCGCCCTGAAGTGGACGCCATCCCAACTGCGGGTCGAACCGGTCACCCAGGCCGTCGCCACCCTGCTGCGCACGGCCGGATTGCACGGCCAGGTGGGTAGGTCCTCCGTTTCGGGCCGGGCCCGGCCCGAGCGCGGGGTGACACCCCGACTGGCCCGGTCCCGCTCCTGTCGTTGCGTAGGTCGGTCAGCTCGTCGCCCGTACCGCGTCCCTGATCAGGTCGGCGACCCGTGTGGGCTCGGAGAGGACGACGGCGTGGGAGGCGTCCGGAAGTTCGACGACGACGGCGCCGGCCCGTGCGGCGCCGAAGCGCTGGACCTCGGGGCTGATCGTGCGGTCCGCCCCGGCCACCAGGGCCCAGGACGGTTTGGTCCGCCAGGCCGCCGCGGACGCGGTCTCGGTGAAGGCGGCCGTGGCGAGGGGGCGTTGGGCCGCTGCCAGGATGCCGGCGACGTCCTCGGGCACGTCCGCCGCGAACACGGAGGGAAAGGCCTTCTCCTCGATGGTGACCTCGACCCCAAAGTCGCCGTCGGGGAGCGGGTAGGTCCACTCCTTCAGGCTGCCCGTCAGCGGGGACTCGGGGAAGCCCCCTTGGAGCTGGCCGAGGCTCTCGCCCTCGTGGGGCACGTAGGCGGCCACGTAGACGAGCCCCACTACGTTCTCCGCGGTGCCGGCCACGGTGATCAGCGCACCGCCGTACGCGTGGCCGACGAGCACGGCCGGGCCGTCGACCTGGGCCAGGACGGAGGCGAGGTAGGCGGCGTCCGACGTCAGGCCCCGCAGCGGGTTCGACGGAGCGATCACCGGGATGCCGCTGCTGCGCAGTTCCGAGATGACGCCTATCCAGCCTGTCGCGTCGGCGAAGGCACCGTGCACGAGGACGACGGTGGGGTTGGTCATGCGAGTTCTCTTCTCGGTGTCGGGCCGCGTGAGGGGCGTCGTCACGTCGTCGTCACGTCGTCGTCGCGAAGGCCGAGGTCGCCAGCGCCTGCCATTCGCTGGGGCTCATGCCGTAGGCCCCGCGGAACGTGCGGCTGAAGTGCGAGGGGCTGCTGAAGCCCCAGCGGTGTGCCACCGCGGCCATGGTGATCCTCCGGTTGGAGCGGCCCAGTTCGAGCCGGCAGAATTCGAGCCTGCGCCGCCGCACCCATTGGCTCACCGTGCTGCCGTCGTTCTGGAAGAGCTTCTGCAGGTACCGGACGGAGATGTGGTGGGCGCGTGCGATCGACTCCGGTGAGAGGTCCGGGTCCATCAGATGCTCTTCGATGTAGCCGTGGATACGGGACAGCATCTCGTTGACGGCCCCGGACGCGTCGTCGGCCTCCTCCGACGTGTCCGCTTCGAGGAGCTCCATGACCAGGACGGAGAGAAGGTGGACGGCCGTCCGGGCACGCCGGTCCCCGATCGTGGACCGTCGGAACTCCGCCTTGGCGGCGAGCGAGGTCAGGAAGTCGGACGCCAGCGCCCCGATCCCCTCCCCGCCGCGTACGGGTACGCCGAGCACCTGGTTCAGTTCCGACTCCGTGACGCCCAGGTAGCACCGGGGCACTCGGAAGAAGATCATCTGGCAGTTTTCTCCGAACTGCAGCAGACGCCGTCGGGCCGGGTCGCAGAAGACCAGGTCGTTCGGCTCCAACAGGGTCTTGGCGTGCTCGTGGACGACGGTGACGGGCCCACGGACATGGACGCCGAGGTAGACGTGGGTCCGGTCGTTCGTCTCCGGCATCTCGGAAAGCATCTGGACCAGCCACCCCGAGCGGGGGGAGGGCGAGGCCGGATCGGGCGCCGGCCGGGGCACCCGTCGGGGCGCACGTGACATCAGTGTGAGGGTCATGGGGATTCCTAGCCGTAGGTGCCTGCGGGCGGAGGGCGGACTCACGCGCCGTTCGCCGGCTCCTCGGCCAGGAACTTCTCCACCACGGCATTGAAGGCCGACGGGTTCTCCAGGAAGGGGAAGTGCGAGCTCGCCACGTCGGAGGCGAAGACGTGCAGGCGTGCGCCGGGAATCCGCTCGGCGACGAAGCGCTGCGAATCGGGGTGCACATGGCTTCCCTCACAGCCGATCACCAGGGTCGGCACGTCGATCCGGGGAAGCACGTCGCGCCAGTCCTGCGCGCAGTGGTCGAACAGCAGCGGTACGCCCGCGGGGGCGGGTGTCGACCGGATCTCCTCGCCGACGAAGGCCAGCACCTCGGGGTCGGGCTCGCCGGAGAACATGCCGCGCACGAAGTCGGCGCGGACCGTGTCGCCCTCCGGCCCCGCGAGGGCCGCACCCAGGTACAACAGCCCCGAGACATCGAAGATGGCACCGGAGTCCCGCTGTTCCCGCTCGGTCATCCAGGGCACGGCCGCGACCGCCGCGGGCTGGTCGACGGCGACGAAGCGCCGGATCCGGCCGGTCCCGTACTGGTCGATGAAGCTCCACCACACCGAGACGCCCATGGACCAGCCCAGTGCGTCGAAACGGTCAAGACCGAGATGGTCGACGAGTTCGAGCACATCGCGGGAGAGCCGGGCGATGCGGTAGCCGTGACGCGGCTTGCCGGACTTCCCATGGCCGCGGAGGTCGACGGTGACGACGCGACGGCCGGGCGCCAACCCCTCGATCTGGTGGCGGAACATCGCCTGCGTCTGCCCCCAGCCGTGCAGCATCACCAGCGGGACGCCCTCGCCGCCGGTGTCCTGGTACGCGAGCCGCGCGCCGTCCGTCGTGATCAGTTCCTTCATGACCTCTCCCCTGGTCAGAGGCGGTACATCGGTCCCGCCCGTCCCGAACATCATCGAATGGGGCCCGCCGCCCGCACCACCGCGAGCTGTAGGAATCGGGCCGTGGATCCTCCTCGCTTTGTCGAAGCGAGTCCGTGGTCAGACGGCCCCGTCGCCGACCGGGGCGAGGAGTTCCCCGATCCTGAGGCCGAGGTGCAGAGTGAGCCGGTGGGCGCCGTTGTCGAGGTCGAGTCCGGTGATCTCCTGAATCTGGCGCAGGCGGTAGTAGAGCGAGGTGCGGTGGATTCCCAGCGTGTCCGCGGTCCGGGGAATCGATCCCGCGTGTTCGAGGAAGCAGCGCAGGGTGTCCCGCAGGCGGTCGCCGCCATGAGTGTCGCTCAGGGTACGGAGCGGCTTCGGGACCAAAGACGCGTTCAGGGCGTGCTCGGGGAGCTGGAGCAGCACCGCGAGCTCCCCGAGCAGCTCCCAGTCACCGGCGCTGTTCAGGGTGGGCAGTCGGCGTGCCGCGCGTGCCGCCACGAGCGCCTGCTCGTACGACGTCCATGCGTCGTCCAGGCTGGGGTGCCGGCCGCCGACGCCGATCACGGGGCCCGCCGACGGGCCCAGGAAGGTGCGGAGTTCGTCCAGGATGCGAGCGGACTGTGCGGTGACCTCGTCCTGGCCGGGTGGGCGGTCGCGCAGCTGGAGCAGTGTCGCCCGCTCCTTACCGATCGCGATGAGGCCCTGGGCCGAACGCGTCTGCCGGAACCCCTCCAGTGCCCCCCACAGGGCCGCCTCGGACTGCCGCACGAGCTCCGTCGCGCAGCTCAGCTGGACTACGGTGACCAGGACGTGCTCGGCTGCTCCGAGCAGTCCGAGTTCCTTGCCTCGCCGCCGTGCGGTGGTACGGGCGGCGACGTCGGTGCCGACGAGTTCGAGGACGAGGTCCCGCTCGTCGGACTTCCGGGTGTCGGTTGCGATCTGCTCTCCGTGCATCTGGACGGCCATGGCGTCCGCGGCCCGGGCGATGGCACGTGTCTCGTGCTCTGCGAGCGTCTTCTCGGGCACGACCACCAGGAGCAGTCCGAAAAGATGCCCGCGCTCGCGCAGGGGCACGACGTAACGGGGCAGCAGTCCGAGATCGTCACGGCCATCGATGAATCCGGCTCGGGACCACTGGGTCACGCCCTGGGCGAGGACGTAGCGGATGGTCGCGTTGTCGGCGCGGCCCTGCAACAGGGTGCCGATGCGCACCGGGTCCTCGTCGCCGAAGTGGCGACTCGTGCAGACCATGCGGACCAGCGGGTCGTCGACGGCGACGGACCGGCCGAGCCGCTCCGCGAGCTCGTCGACAAGCGCCTGGAGCTCAGGGCTGCCGGGGCGGGCTCGCTGGAGCCTTACGGTCATGCGCTGTTCCTCTCTCGACCAACGGTTCCCCGCGGACTTTTCCATTCCGCGGCTCTTGATCAGTCTGAGGAAGCGACGACGTCGGCACATCACACGAATCGTCCATTGCCATGACGCCTACGGAGGATACGAAGTGATTACTCTCCGCTGTCGCGATGCTTCACCAGCCGGGTCAGCTCCACACGCGAGGTGATGTCCAGCTTGGTGAAGGCCCGGCGCAGGTGCGAACCCACCGTGTGCGGCGAGAGGGAGAGGTGCTCGGCGACCTGTCGGTTGGTCAGCCCACGGGCCACGAGCCGTACCACCCGTATCTCCGCGGCCGTCAGCTCGGGCCATGCACCGGAGAGGCCGGCCGTCGAGGGCCGGCGGCGGACGCCGGCGGCCCTCAGGCGCCGGTGGACGCGTGCGACGTCCCGCTCGGCGCCGGCTCTCACGTAGAGGGCGAGGGCCGTGTCGAAGTACGGCACCGCTTCGGACCTGCGGGTGACCGCCAGCTTGCGTCCGGCGTCCTCCAGTGCCGACGCCCGGGCCAACGGCCGAGGGCAGTCCTCGTACAGCCGGACGGCACGTACGAGAGGGGCGAGGTCGTTGTCGAGGAGCCCCCGGGCGTGCGCGGCGGTGGCGGCCAGGAACGTGAGACCGGGGTTGAGCACGGTCAGTCGCTCGGCCAGGGCCACTGCCTGCGCGGCCCGTTCGTGCGCGCCGGCACGCAGCGCCAGGCGGACGAGGACCGGGGCGTCGGCGGGGTCGACCAAGCCGGCGTAGGCCGGCCGGTCCGCGGCGCGCGACGTCATCACCTCGTCGAGTTCGGCCATGGCACGGTCGGGCCGGCCTTCGAAGTCGGCCATCAGTGCCAGCATCCAGGAGCCGAAGTGCCGGACGACGGGTGCGCCGTCGCTCCGCATGCGCCTCGCCTCCGCCGCGTACGCCCGTGCGGTCCGCCGGTCGTTGGTGTGCAGGGCGACGCGCATCATCACGTACCGGAGCGTGACGTCGGCGAGGTTGCCCGGGCCGAGATCGTCGGCCGTCGCGGACGCGGCTTCGGCGTCGGCCCGGGCGTCCGTCAGCCGTCCGGCCTCCAGAAGGATGCGGGAGCGGGTCATGAGCCACATACGGGTGGCGGCCGTCCGGCCCTGCTCCCTGGTGACCCGGATGCCGTCCTCCGCGGCGGCGAGCGCCTCCGCGCAACGTCCGGTGGTGTTCGACAGGAGAGCGTGCCACAAGGCCTCCGGAACCCACAGCGAGGTGCTGACGCCCAGGGCGTCGGCCAGCGCGGCGGACCGCTCGGCCTGACGGAACGCCTCGGCCAGGTCCATGCGGTGGAAACTCACGGCCGAGCGGACCGTCGTCAACGTGGCCTCGGCGGAGCGGTCCCCCGCTGCCGCTGCGGTCTCCCACGCCTCCGCGGCGACCTGCTCGGCCGCCGAGTGCTCACCCGCCATCGACAGGCCGACAGCGAGCATGGCGAGCAGTCGCCCCCTCACCTCCACGGGGATCCCGGGCAGTGCCGCCCCGGCGCGGGCCTGCCGGGCCGCCTCGGAGAAGTCGAACGGTACGGCGAGGCGTGCCAGGGCAAGGCGTATGCGTGCCTCGTCCTCAGGTCCGAGACCGCCGGTAGCCAGGGCGGAGGTTCCCAGCTCACGTGCCTGGGCGGCCCGGCCCGTCTGCCAGAGCAGCGGGATCGTCTCGGCGATGACCCGCGGCCGCTCCGGAGCGTCCGCCGTGGTGAGTTCCAGGGCCTTGAGGCTGCGTTCCGCGGCGGGCCCGGGAGCGGTGGCCGCGAGTTCCGCCGCGGCGGTGCGCAGCCGGTCGGCCTCCGCCACGTCTCCCGGCCCCGCTCTCCAGGCCTCCGCCGCATCTGCCGGTGCTCTCCCGGCCGACGGCCCGGGACGCTCGACGGGGCAGGCCGGGCTCCCCGGCGGCAGCTCGGCGGCTTGACCACGCAGGGCCTGACGCAGGGGCAGGGGGAGACCGGCTTCCACCGCCTCGCGGATCAAGTCGTGGCGAAAGGCGAGGCGATCGCCGCTTTCGGTGAGCAGATCGGCGTCGAGGGATTCCCGTACCGCTGTGATGAGCGCCGCCGAAGACCTGCCGAGCAGTTCGGCCAGCAGCGCGACGGTGACCGGGACGCCCACGGCGGCCGCCGTCTGCACCAGCTCCCGTGCCTCGTCGGACAGCTGGTCGAGGCGGCGCACGACAGAGGGGAGTTCCCGTGGGGCGGGAGGTCCGGCCGACAGCCTGGCCGTGCCGTTCTCGATCGTCACCGCCTGCCGCAGCGAGCCGAGCAGCTCGACCAGCAGCTGCGGGACTCCTTCGGCGCGGCGGGCGATGCGGAGGACGTCGGGGTCGGGAGCGGCGCCGAGGACGTCCTCGGTGATCCGTGTGGTCGTCTGGTCGTCCAGCGCTCCCAGCGCCAGTTCGTGTGCGCCTGCCTGCCGGATCCGGTCCAGGGTCGTGCGCACTCCCGACGGCACGCTGCCGCCGCGCACGGCGACCAGCCAGAGGATGGCGTGCGACGAGAGCCCGGCCGCGAGGGTGTTGAAGGTGAGAAGGGTCAGGTCATCGCACCATTGGAGGTCGTCGAGGACGACGAGCAGGGGGCCGTTTCGAGCCGTCTCCCGCAGGCGGTCCCCCAGTTCCTGGAGCAGCCAGAAGCGCTGGCCGGGCGTCGTGGCGAGATCCCTGAGACGGACGGCGCCCGACAGCGGTACCTCGGCGGAGAGCAGACCGTCGAGGAGCGGGCCGAGCGGCACGAACTGTTCGCCCGGGTCCGCCGCTCCCTCGAACACCCTCGTCCCCCGCCGCCTCGCGGCCGCCGCGGCCTCCGCGAGGATCCTGGACCTGCCGATGCCGACGGGGCCTTCGACGCGGATGATCCCGCCTTCGCCCCGGTCGAGCGCGCCGAGCCGCGCCTCGATGAACGCCAGTTCGGCGTCCCTGCCACGGAGCGGCGTCCGTACACCCTCGAGTTCCTCGGGCACGGTCTTCGTCGTCACTCGGTTCACGCTCATACGGCGGAACAGTATGAACCATATGAACCACCACCGCCGTCGCCCGGCCCAGGGGCCCGTCTCAGTCGAAGCGCAGGTCGGCGAGTTGCCGTTCGAGGTCGGTGACGTCGCCCTCGGGCTCTTCACCGACCGGGCGCGCCGCCATGAGTGCGGCGAGCTCGACACCCGCCCGGCGGACGCGGCCGGGCAGGCCGTCGGTGTACTGGTCTCCCCCCGAGCCCCAGTCCTCGGAGGCCGCGAACACGGCGGTGGGGACGACGACGGCGCGGAGATAGGCGAAGAGCGGGCGCACAGCGTGCTCAAGGACCAGGGAGTGGCGGGCGGTACCGCCCGTCGCCGCGATCACGACCGGCTTCCCGGAGAGGGCGTCCGGATCGATCACGTCGAAGAAGGACTTGAAGAGACCGCTGTAGGAAGCCGCGAACACGGGAGTCACCACGATCAGACCGTCAGCCGCCGTCACCGCGTCGATCGCGGCGCTCAGCCGCGGCGGCGGAAAGCCGGTCACGAGGTGGTTGGCGATGTCGCCGGCCAGTTCCCGCAGCTCCACGACCTCGGCCGACGGCGCCCGTCCCCGGGCGGCGAGTTCGTCGCGGGCCGCCTCGGCCAGCCGGTCGGCGAGCAGGCGGGTGGAGGAGGGGGTGCTCAGCCCCGCGGAGACGACGGTCAGCTTCATGCGGCGGACACCTCCCGGACGGCTCGAAGGGACGCGTGCGTGGGGGCCTCCGGCACGTCGGCCGGACGTCCCTTCGCAAACTCCCTCCGCAGCACGGGCACGACCTCTTCACCGAGGATGTCGAGCTGTTCAAGGACGGTCTTCAGGGGCAGGCCCGCGTGGTCCATCAGGAACAGCTGGCGCTGGTAGTCGCCGACGGCATCCCGGAACGACAGGGTCCGCTCGATGACCTGCTGGGGAGAGCCCACCGTCAACGGGGTCTGCTCGGTGAAGTCCTCCAGCGACGGGCCGTGGCCGTACACCGGCGCGTTGTCGAAGTAGGGCCGGAACTCCCGGACGGCGTCCTGGGAGTTCTTGCGCATGAAGACCTGTCCGCCCAGGCCGACGACGGCGTCCTCCGGCCGGCCGTGGCCGTGGTGCGCGAACCGGCGCCGGTAGAGCTGCACCATGCGCCGGGTGTGGTCGGCCGGCCAGAAGATGTTGTTGTGGAAGAAGCCGTCGCCGTAGAAGGCGGCCTGCTCCGCGATCTCGGGGGACCTGATGGAGCCGTGCCAGACGAAGGGCGGGACGCCGTCCAGGGGCCGCGGTGTCGAGGTGAAGGCCTGGAGCGGCGTCCGGAACGTGCCCTCCCAGTCCACGACGTCCTCGCGCCACAGCCGGCGCAGCAGCGCGTAGTTCTCCTTGGCGAGGTTGATGCCCTGGCGGATGTCCTGGCCGAACCACGGGTAGACCGGACCGGTGTTGCCGCGCCCCAGCATGAGGTCGACACGGCCGTCGGCCAGGTGCTGGAGCATCGCGTAGTCCTCGGCGATCTTCACCGGGTCGTTCGTGGTGATCAGCGTCGTGGACGTGGACAGGATCAGCTTCTCGGTGCGGGCGGCGATGTAGCCGAGCATGGTGGTCGGCGACGACGGTACGAACGGCGGGTTGTGGTGCTCGCCGGTCGCGAAGACGTCCAGGCCGACCTCCTCGGCCTTGAGCGCGATGGTGACCATCGCCTTGATGCGCTCGCGTTCGGTCGGAGTGCGGTCGTTGGTGGGATCGGGGGTCACGTCCCCGACGGTGAAGATGCCGAACTGCATGGGTGTCTGCTCTCCTGAGCTCGTCCGGTTCCCGCGCCGGGGAACCGGGGGCCGGGGTGACGCCGGGGGCTCCGGCGTCACCCCGGCGGGTCAACGGTGCGGGGTCACTTCGCCAGGAAGGCGAGGAGGGCGGTGTTGACCTCCTCGGCGTGGGTCCACAGCAGACCGTGCGGGGCGCCCTCGATCTCGACGTAGTCGGCCGACGGGAGCGCCTCGTGGAACGGGCGCGCCGTGCCCTCGGCCGGCAGGATGCGGTCGGCGGTGCCGTGCAGGATCAGGGCCGGCACGTCGACGGCGGGGATGTCGGCGCGGAAGTCGGTGTACCAGGTCGCCGGCGCGGCGGACGCGGCGAAGGAGCCGCCGCGGACCGCGGTGTTCCAGCTGCTGCGGACGGCCTCCTCGCTGATGCGGGTGCCCAGGTTCTCGTCGAGGTTGTAGAAGTCGTTGAAGAAGGCCGTGTAGTAGGCGTAGCGGTCGGCCTTGACGGCGGCGACGACGCCGTCGAAGAACTCCTTCGGGGCGACGCCGTCCGGGTTGTCGTCGCTCTTGAGCAGGCAGGGCTCGAGCGAGGCCAGGAAGGCGACCTTGGCGACACGGCCGGAGCCGTGGGTGGACACGTAGCGGGCGACCTCGCCGGTGCCCATGGAGAAACCGACCAGGACGGCGTCGTTCAGGTCGAGGGTCTCCATCACGGTGTTCAGGTCGGCCGCGAAGGTGTCGTAGTCGTAGCCGATGGTCGGCTGCGAGGACCGTCCGAAACCGCGGCGGTCGTACGTGATCACGCGGTAGCCGGCGTCGAGCAGCGCGGCGCTCTGGCGCTCCCAGGAGTGGCCGTCGAGCGGGAAGCCGTGGATGAGGACGACGGGCTGCCCGGCACCCTGGTCCTCGAAGTACAGCTCGATGGGGTTGGTGTTCTCCTGGCCCACGGTGATGTACGGCATGGGGAGGCTTCCTCGATTCGGGTTCGGCTGGTCCGCGCGTCGAAGCGGCGCGGCATGCCCGTCACGCTAGGACCGGTCCCACACCTCCTGTTGCCGTACCGCGCACCACGCCTTGCACGGGGGCGCAGAGGTCACTCAGCCACCGGTGGCGGTTGCGGTGTCGCCCTCCGCAAGCGCGATCCGGGCCAGGTGGACCCGTGAGCGCACCGAGAGCTTGCGGAAGATCGATGCCAGGTGGGTGTTGACCGTGTGCGGGGAGACGACGAGGGCCTCCGCGGCCGACCGGTTGGTGTGGCCCGCGGCGATCAGCCGGGCCACCTTGCGTTCCGAGGCCGTGAGCGCGTCCCAGCCCTGGGCGGGGCGCGGCCGGAGGCCTCCGGTGCGCCGGCCGGAGCGGCTGGTGGCCCGTTCCAGATCGGCCCGGACCCACTCGGCTTCGGCATCGGCCCCCGCCCGGGTGTAGATGTCGTGGGCCCTGGTCAGGGCGGGTGTCGCGGCGGGGTCGCCTGCGGTGAGGAGCGCGCGCCCGAGGTCGGCGGATGCGGCGGCGAGGGGCAGCGGCCGGGGGCCGGTGAGGAGGACGCGGACCGACCGCTCCAGGAGTCCGTGGTCGGCGTTCGCCAGGGCGGACGCGTGGGCGGCCGCCCCCTGGGCGGTCGGCACGCCGGGGTTGCGGGTGGCGTGTTCGACAGCCTGGGCCGCGAGGTCCTCGGCCAGGTGACGGTCCCCGCCGCGCAGGGCGATGCGCACGGCCTGGACGACATGGGGGCGCAGGAGCCGCCATCGGAGGAAGGGGTGGTCACGCTGCACGGACCGGACCAGTTCGGCCGCTGCCGCGTGGTCGCCGTCGGCGTCGGCGGCGACGGCCTCGAAGTACTGGTGCGTGGCGTGGTTGCCCGTGTTCGGCCGCTCGGCCACGGCCGCCCGCACGACGTCCAGGTGTTCCCGCGCGGCTTCGCGGTCGCCGCGCAGCATCGCGAGGAGGCCGCGGTTGACGCGGATGTTGACGAGGTTGCCGGGCAAGTGGAGGTCCGCTTCGAGCCGCTCGGCGGTGACGAAGTCGGCGTCCGCGTCGTCGAGCAGGCCGAGCCCCATGTTGAGGGTTCCCTGGGCCCAGATCAGCATGGCGGGGCGCAGGGGAGCGTCGCCCCCCGTCCGGAGCAGTCGTCGTACGGTGTCGAAGTCGTCCATGTGGATCCGGGCGACGGCCTCCTCGGGCAGGAAGGCCGTGTCGAACACGCTCAGCGCCGTGTGGTGTTCGACGGCGGCGGCGCAGTCGCCCGCGTTGAGGGCGATCTCGCCGAGGCCCCACAGCGCGAGGACACGGGCCTCCCGGTCACCGGACCGCTCCGCCTCGGCGAGCGCCCGTTCGCCGGTCTCGCGGGCGGCCCCGAGGTCGCGCCCGCGGGAACGGGCGAGGGCCTGCCGGGCGGTGAGCCGGGCGCGGATCGTCGGGTCGGTGACGGCTGCCAGTGCTGCCGTCGAGCGGCGGGTCAGCTCGTGGACGTCGTCGAGGTGCCACAGCGCGTCGCCGAGCACGGACTGCAGACGGGCGAAGACATCCAGGGGCGGCTGCCGGGCGAGCAGCGCGTCGCCGGTATCCCGCGCCTGGGTGTACCGGCCCGCACGGGTCAGCGCGACGATGGCCCGTTCTCCCACGTCGAACACCATGGGCGCATGGGGCGGTACGAGTTCCAGGGCGCGCACGGCCAGGTCGGCGGCGAGGTCGGGCATCACGGCGATCACGTCCGTGACGGCCGTGCCGAGCAGCCCGATCGCCTCCTGGTCGCCGGGTTCGGCGCTCTTCAGCAGATGCGGGACCGCGTCGGTGGAGCTCCGGCCCGCCGCGACGAGCCGGCTCGCGGCCTCCCGGTGCAGCGCCCGGCGTACGGAGGGGGTGAGATCGGCGTACACCGCCTGGCGGAGCAGGTCGTGGCGGAACAGGAGGCGTTCACCGTCATCGTGGAGGAGGGCGGCGGCGATCGCCTCGTCCACTTCTGCGCCGAGTCCGGAGGCGGGCCGGCCGCACAGGGCGGCGGCGTCCGCGAGCGAGAACGCGCGGCCGAGGACCGAGCCGATCCGCAGGAAGTGGAGGGTGTCCGGCCGGAGGTCGGCCAGCCGGTCGCGTACACCGCGGACCAGCCGCTCCGGCGGCTCCGGCGCGTCCGCGCCCGACGCCGCGATGCCCGTGAGCATCTCGGCCGCGAGGAAGGGGTTGCCTCCGGCCCCGTCGAGGAGTTCCGCGACCTTCTTCGGCACGTCCCCGCCGAGGACGTCCCGTCCCAGCTCGGCCAGGGCCGTGTCGGACAGCGGCCGGAGGGGGAGGGTCGTCGTCCGCGGCCCCTGCCGGTACAGTTCCGGATCGCTCCTGCCCGTGAGCAGCCAGAGGACCGGGGAGCTGAGCAGCCGTGCCGGCATGACACTCAGGGCGAACCGGCTCAGCGGGTCGGCCCATTGGACGTCGTCGACACCGATCAGTACGGGCGTGCCCGCCGAGCGTTCCTCGATCAGCTGTGCCAGTCGTTCGACGAGCCAGACGCGCTGGTCGTGATGGCCCGCGAGGTCTGCGAAGTCCGTGCTCGACAGCAGCGGCGGGTCGCCGTGCAGGAGGCCGGAGGCCAGTGAGGCGAGCGGTGCCAGCTCGTGCAGTTCCTCGGCGCGTCCATGGCTGACGACGAACCCGTGAGCCCGCGCGATCGAGACGGTCTCCTGCAGCAGTACGGTCTTCCCGATCCCGGGCTCGCCCAGGAGCAGCGCGATCGCTCCTCCCTCGCCGTCGCGCACCGCCTCGACCAGGGCGCGCAGCCGCTCCAGCTCGGCTTCGCGGCCCCGCAGCCCGGGCCGGCTCAGCCCCGCGCTCCCGGGCACCGCGATGCCTGCTCCCTCGGGCCGCTCGGGGCTCATCCCTTGACCGATCCGGCGAGCAGTCCCCGCGCGAAGTGCCGCCGGAGGGAGAAGAAGACGAGCAGCGGGACGAACGCCGCCACGAAGGCTCCTGCGGTGAGCCGCTGCCACTCGTTGCCGTACGTCCCGGCCAGGCTCGCCAGTCTGACCGTCATCGGCGCGGTCTCGGCCGTTCCGCCCAACAGGGTCAGTGCGACGAGGAGGTCGTTCCACACCCAGATGAACTGGATGATGGCGAAGGAGACCAGGGCCGGGCGGGCCAGGGGCAGCACGATCCGGAGCAGCAGCGTCCCGTGTGACGCGCCGTCGACGCGGGCGGCCTCGATCAGGTCCCTGGGCAGCCCTGCCAGGAAGTTGTGCAGGAGGAACACCGCGAACGGCAGCGCGAAGGCCGTGTGGGCGAACCAGACCTGCCCGAATCGCGCGGGACCGGTGAGGTTCCACGCGTGCAGGAACAGCCAGCCCTGGGAGAACAGCTTCAGGAGGGGGACGAGCGCCATCTGGAGCGGCACGACCTGGAGCGCGAAGATGCCGACGACGAGCGCGTCCCGCCCCTTGAAGTCGATCCACGCCAGGGCGTACGCCGCGAAGAACGCCAGCACGAGCGGGAACAGCACCGAGGGAACGGTGATGACGACGGAGTTGACGAAGTACTCCGCGAGCCGCCCCGACCCGTTCCCGCCGCCGGACAGCACCTCGCCGTAGTTGTCGAGCGTGAGGCGCGGCGTACCGAACACGGTCCACCAGCCCGTCGTCTTGATCTCCTCCTCGGGACGGAACGAGGAGAGCAGCAGACCGAGGGTCGGTGTCGTCCAGAGGACCGCGATCACCACGGCGATCGACGTGAAGGCGCGGGAGGCGAGACGCTCCCGGACGCCGTTCACGCCGTCCTCCGCTGTGCCCGGACCTGGTGGGCGACGAAGGGGGTGACGAGGACGAAGAGGAGCACGGCGAGCGCCGCGCCGCGGCCCGTCTCGCCGTAGCGGAAGGCCTGGTCGTACATCTCGTGGGCGATGACGCCCGTGCCGAACTGTCCGCCGGTCATGGTCTTGACGACGTCGAAGGCCTTGAAGGTGGCGATCGCCTGGGCGAGGACCACGACGAGCAGCGTGGGCCTGATCGACGGCATGGTGATCCGCCAGAAGATCTGCCGGGGGGACGCGCCGTCGAGCCGGGCCGCCTCGGTCAGCTCTCCGGGAACGGCCCTGATCGCACCGGCCAGCAGGACGGCCGCGAAGCCCGCCTGTGTCCACACCATCACCGCGATGAGGAACAGCACGTTCCAGGGAGAGTCCACGAGCCATTGCCTCGGTTCGCCGCCGAACGCGACGACGAGCTGGTTCAGCAGCCCGATCTGCCCGGCCTCCGCGGGACGGTAGGCGTAGACGAACTTCCAGACGACACCCGCGCCGACGAAGGAGATCACCATCGGCATCAGGACGAGGGACAGCGCGAACGCTCTGAACCGCGACCGTACGACGGCCGCCGCGTAGAGCAGACCGACCGAGGTGGCCAGCAGCGGCACAAGCACCACCCACGCCAGGGTGTTGCGCAGCGCCACCAGTGCCCGGGGGTCGGTGACCATCCACACGTAGTTGTCGAAGCCGGCCCACGCGTCTCCCCCGCTGTCGGTGAACGACAGGACCAGGGTGCGCAGACCGGGCAGGAGAAGACCGACCGTGAGGAGCAGCAGCGCGGGGGCCAGCAGGATCAGGGCCGCGGCCCTCCTCCGTACCGGCCCCCGGTGCAGCGCGAGCAGGATCAGGGAGACCACCGCCGCGAAGGCGGCGACGCCCTGGAGCAGGTACAGCAGCTTGGGCTGCTGGGCGACGGTGTCGAACGGCATCAGTGGCTCGGCCAGGACCGTTCGATGGAGTCGGCCACCTGCTGGGTGCTCGCGCCGCCGATCCAGTCGGCGGCTCCCTTCCAGAACGTCCCGGCGCCGACCGACGCGGGCATCAGGTCCGAACCGTCGAACCTGAACTGTGTCCTGGGGTCCTGGAGCAGCTGGATCGAGAGCCTGTCGACCGGGGTCGCAGCGTTCGCCGGATCCACGCCCCTGTTCGCCGAGACGAACGGGCCCCTCTTCATACGCGCGTTCGCGAAGTCCGCGGAGGCCAGATACTCCTGGAACGCCCGCACTTCGGGACGGTCTGCGAACGCCGCGGTGAACACCCCACCGCCCAGTACGGGGCGGTCGGCAGGGTCGTCCCCCGGCAGGAGGAAGGCGTAGACGTCCTTGTCCGGTCCGATCTCGGTGCCCTTCGGCCACATGCCGGCATAGAACGAGGCCTGGCGGTGCATCGCACAGTCGCCGGAGAGGATCGGTGTGCCGGCCTCCTGGAAGGAGATCGACGCCATCGAACGGGCCTGGCCGAAACCGCCGTTGGCGTACCGGTCGCTCTTGAGGATGGACCCCACGGTGTCCACGGCCTTGATCACCCGAGGGTCGTTGAACGGGATCTTGTGGGCGACCCACTGGTCGTAGACATCCGTGCCCTGCTGACGCAGCAGGACGTCCTCGATCCAGTCCGTCACGGGCCAGCCGGTCGCCTCGGCAGACTCGATGCCCGCGCACCACGGCTTGACGCCCGACGCCGCGACCTTCTCCGTCACGGCCATCAGCTCCGACCACGTGCGGGGAACACTCAGCCCCCTGTCGCGGAAGAACTTCGGCGAGTACCAGACGAACGACTTCACGTTCGCGACCAGCGGCGCGCCGTAGAGGGTGCCGTTCACGGTCGCGTAGCTGTTCCAGTCAGCCGACCAGCCCTGCTGTGCGAGGGCCACGACCCCGGCGCTCGCGGGCTTGAGCTTCCCCGCCCGCGCAAAGCGTTCCAGGAGCCCGGGCTGAGGGAAGAACGCCACGTCCGGCGCGCTCCCGCCGTCGACCCGGAGCTGAATCTGGGCCTCGAACGCCCCGTCCCCCTCGTACTGGACGTCGATTCCCGTGCAGTGCGCGAAGTCCGCCCAGGTCTCTTCGAACAGGTCGGCCTCCCGGTCACGGTTCTCCGCGTAGACGGTGACCTTGGTCCCGGGGTGCTTGCCGTACCTGGCGTACGGCCCACAGTCCACGGCGGTGTGCGACTGCGAACCACTGTCCCGCGGAACACCACAGGCGGCGGCAAGGGCGGCGAGGGGGATGACGGCGAGCGCGAGCCTCGCGCCGAACCTCATGGGCGTATCTTCTCCGATCACCCGCCGAAGGGGTCCTCGGGGGCGATCAGAAGCTACCAGCGCTCGAACATTATCGACTAATCGTTCGATCCTGAACGATCGGGTCAGTGGGCGGTGGACCGGGCCGCGTCCTGGATCAGCTCCGCCACGGCCTTGGGATGGGCGAGCATGACCAGATGGGAGGAGTCGACCTCGACGGTGGTCATGCCGGCGCGCTCGTACCCGTAGCGCTCCACATCGGGGTTGATCGTGCGGTCGGAGGTGGCGACCAGGCCCCACGAGGGCTTGGTCCTCCACGCCGCGACAGGCGCCGCCTCCGAGAAGGCCCGTGCCGCCAGGGGGCGCTGGGAGACGGCGAGCACCGCGGCGAGGTCAGGGTCGACGTCCGCCGCGAAGAGGGCGGGGAACTTCTCGATCTCCACCGAGACGTCGGTGCCGGTCTCGGTGGAGCCGGCCACCGGGAACGGGGTGTAGACGAGCGCGTCGGCGAGACCGGAGTCGGGGAAGCGGCCCTGCAGCTCACCCAGGCTCTCGCCCTCCTCCAGCGCGTATCCCGCGAGATACACCAGGGCGCGGACGTTGTCCTCCGTGCCGGCGAGGGTGATGACGGCACCGCCGTAGGAGTGCCCGACCAGGATCACGGGACCTTCGACGGCGCGGACCACCGAGGCGATGTACGCGGCGTCGTCGACGAGGCCGCGGTTGGGCACGGCCGGGGCCACCACTTCCATGCCGGCGGCGACCAGTTCGGGGATGACGCGGGCGAAGCTGGAGGCATCGGCGAAGGCGCCGTGGACCAGGACGACGGTGGGGCGGGCGTGTCGGGACATGGGGGAACTCCTCGGTGCGTGACTGGGGCTGGGGCTGGGGATGCGGTTGGGGATGCGGTTGGGGACGGGGGAGGCAGGTCGGTGTACTCGGGGTGCTTGCCGATCCAGCCCCCGGGCGGGTGCTGTCAGAGCGTGCGGCGTACGCCCGCCTGGCGTTCCAGGTTGCGGAGTTGGACGGACAGGTCGCCTTCCACGGCGAGGTGGGCGGGGCCGCTGCGGCCGATGGGCAGGACCTGCTCGCTGCGCATGTCCTCGAGCATCAGGGCGAACGCCGTGTACATCGCGACGAGCGCCACCACGAGGCCGAGCGCGCCGGACGTGCGCGTCAGCCATTCGGCGCCGGTGATGCCCGCGAGGCCGGTGGCCGCCCAGCGGGGCAGGGAGACCGCGAGGACGAGCCACAGCGCGCGCTTGGGCCGGGTCACGGCGGTCATCAGGACCCCGAAGCAGAGGAGCGCCAGGTTGAACACGCCGAGGACCTGAAGGCCGTCGGCCGCGCCGCTGAGCATGATGAGCGAGTAGGGCAGCCAGCTGCCGGCGAACACCGCCATCAGCGTCGCCGCGATCACGTCACGGGCGCCGAAGGCCAGGAAGCTCACCAGGAGTTGCAGGGCGAAGGCCGGCAGTACGGTGAAGGCGACGGCGCTGCGGGCCGTCGTGTCGAAGATCCCGAGCTGCAGACAGCCTGTCATCACGGAGGCGATGGCTATCGTGAAGAAGCCGAGCGGCATGGGTGAGGCGATGGGGCGCAGGTTGATCCGTGTCATCGACCGGAGGTCCGGCTCGAAACGGCGTCCCGGGGGAACCTCCGGCAGGGTTTCCGGCGTGTCGCCGCCGTCGGCGGCGGGGGAGGCTGCGGACATCGGGTGGACCTCTCTTTCAGTGATCGAAGCAGGGATCGACGAAGGACGGCGTCATGTCGGGAACGGAGCCGCGTGCGACGCGCCAGCGGCGGTGCTGCTCGGACTCGGCGACGGCCTCGGCCACGGCCGATGCCTGGCGGGCACCGCTCTGGTACCCGCCGAAGCGGGCCACCGGGCTCCACTCGGGTGTCACCGGCGGGATGGCCTCGTCGAGCCCCTCGTACTCGGCGGTCGCGTAGACGATCCGGCCGCCGACGACAGTGAGGACGGACTCGATGTCGGGAATGACGTCCTCGGGCACGGTGAGGAAGTCGTCGGAGAGGATCGCGAAGTCGCCGTAAGTCCCCTCTCTCAGGGTTCCCTTGACGTCCTGCTCGCCGGTGAGCTGCGCTCCGCCCCGGGTGTAGAGGCCGAGGGCGGTCTCCCGGTCGATCAGGTTCCCGGCTGGGTAGAGGGCCGTACCGCCGACGGTGCGCCCGGTGACCAGCCAGTGGAGGGCGACCCACGGGTTGTACGAGGAGACGCGGGTGGCGTCGGTTCCCGCGGCGACGGTCAGGCCACGGTCGAGCATGGCCCGGACCGGCGGGGTGTGGGCGGCGGCCCCGGCGCCGTAGCGATCGAGGAACGCGGCGCCCTGGAAGGACATCCGGTTCTGGACCGAGACGGCGCCGCCGAGGGCGGCGATCCGGTCGAGGCTGTCGGCCGAGACCGTCTCCGCGTGGTCGAAGAGCCAGCGGTTGCCGCCGGGGAAGAGCCCCTCCGCCGCGAGCTTCTCGAAGACGGCCAGGTCGCGGCGGATCGTCTCGTCGTAGGTCGCGTGGAGCCGGAAGCCCCAGCCGTTCTCAAGGAGAAGCCGGACGGCGCTCTCGAACTCGGTCTCGTACCCTGCGGCGAGCTCGGGCCGCGGCTCGGAGAAGTTCTCGAAGTCTGCGGCGGCCCAGGTCAGATTCTCTCCGGCACCGTTGAGGCGGAGCCACTCGTCCCCGTCCCCGGGCTTGACCGCCTCGGTCCAGCGCTTCAGGTCGGCGAGCTCCTGCCCGGCCGTCTGCGGGAACAGGTGGTAGGCGATCCGGAGGGTCAGCTCCCCCGACCGGGCGAGGTCGACGACCGTCGCGTAGTTGTCGGGGAAGTTCTGGAACCCGCCGGCGGCGTCGACCGCGGACGTCAGTCCGAAGCGGTTCAGCTCGCGCAGGAAGTGGCGCGTCGACGTCCGCTTGTCCGCCTCGTCGAGGGCCGGCGCCTTGGCCAGGGTCGAGTACAGGATGAGGGCGCTCGGCGCCGCGAGGAGCACGCCATTGGGTTCGCCGTCCCTGCCGCGGACGATCTGCCCGCCGCGGGGATCCGGGGTGTCGCGGGTGAATCCGGCTGCCTGCACCGCGGCCCGGTTCATCAGCGCCGACTGGTACAGGTGCAGGACGAAAACCGGGGTGTCGGGGGCAGCGGCGTTCAGCTCCGCGACGGTCGGCATCCTGCGCTCGGCGAACTGCTCGGCGGTCCAGCCGCCCACCACCCGGATCCACTGCCCCTTCGGGGTGCGGCCGGCCTGCTCGCGCAGCATCGCGAGGGCGTGGCGGAGGCTTCGTACGCCGTCCCAGCGCAGCTCCAGGACGTAGTTCAGGCCGCCCCGGATGACATGCAGGTGCGAGTCGTTGAGGCCGGGGATCATCCGGCGGCCGAGGGCGTCGACGACCTTCGTTCCCGGCCCGACGAGGTGGGCGAGGTCGTGGTCGTCGCCGAGGGCCGCGACCCGGCCGTCGCGGAGGGCGACGGCACGGGCCTCGGGGCGGTCGGGGTCACCGGTGAACACCTTGGCGTTGCGGACGAGGAGGTCGGCGTGCTCGTGTTCCCGACGCGGGGCGGGGACGAGGCCCGCCACCGGCATGCTCGTCGACGGCCCGGTCATGCGAGGGCCTTGCGCAGGGTGTCGGTGGCGAGACTGATGGCGAGTTCCGCGGCCTGCGTCTCGCGCAGTGCGTTCAGCATCACGAAGTCGTGGATGACGCCCTGGACGCGCAGGGCGGTGACGGGGACGCCGGCAGCACGGAGCTTCGCCGCGTACGCCTCGCCCTCGTCGCGCAGGACGTCGGCCTCGGCGGTGATGACCAGGGCCGGCGGCAGGCCGCTGAGCTGCTCGGTGGAGGCTCGCAGCGGGGAGGCGGTGATCTGGGCCCGCTCGGCCTCCTCGGTCGTGTACTGGTCCCAGAACCACTTCATGGCGTCCCGACGCAGGAAGTAGCCCTCGCCGAACTGGTGGTACGAGTCGGTGTCGAAGCTCGCGTCCGTGACCGGGTAGAACAGGACCTGCTGGACGAGCGTGACGTCGCCGCGCCGCTTGGCCATGAGGGTGAGGGCGGCGCTCATGTTGCCGCCCACGGAGTCGCCCGCGACGGCGATCCGCGTGCCGTCGAGGTCCTTGTGGTGGCCCTCGCGGGCGACCCACTGGGCGACGCTGTAGTTCTGCTCGATCGCGACGGGGTAGCGCGCCTCGGGCGAGAGGTCGTACTCGGGGAACACCACGGCCGCCCGGGTGCCGACGGCGAGTTCGCGGACGAGCCGGTCGTGGGTGTGGGCGTTGCCGAAGACCCAGCCCGCGCCATGGATGTAGAGGATGACGGGAAGCGGGCCGGTGGCGCCGCGGGGGCGGACGATCCGGGCGCGGACGTCGCCGGTCGGGCCGCCGTGGACGGTGATCCACTCCTCGTCGACCTCGGGCAAGGGGACGCCCTCACCGCTCTGGACACCGTCCACGGCCTTACGGCCTTCGGCGACGGGGATCTGGTAGAGGTACGGCGGCTGGGCGGTGGCCTCGGCGAAGGCCTGGGCGGAGGGTTCGAGGATCGGTCGGTTCTTCATCAGGGGTTCTCCTTCTGGGGATGTACGGGAAAGCGCGGGTCGGGGGCTCAGCGGGTCGCCCGTACGGCGTCGAGGATCACGTCGGTGACCACAGCCGGACGGGAGACGGCCACGGCGTGCGACGCGTCCACTTCCGTGATGTGCGAGCCGGCGCGCCGGGCCATCCACCGTTCGGCGGCCGGCGGGATGTTCTTGTCGGCGGTGACGATCAGCGCCCAGGAAGGGATCGTCTTCCAGGCCGCGTCCCCGGCCTTCTCTTCCAGCGCGGCGGTGGCGACCGGGCGCTGGGTCGCTGCCATGACGGCCGCGTCGGCGGCGGGGACGTCGGCGGCGAACTGCCGGTGGAACTTGGCCCGTTCGATGACGAGTTCGGTGCCGGTGCCTCCGCCGGGCAGCGGGTACGACCGCGGGTTCACGGTGTCGCCGAGGGTGGAGCCGGGGAACTTGGCCGCGAGCCCGGCCGCGCTCTCGCCCTTGTCCGGGATGAACGCGGCGATGTAGACGAGGGCCTTCACACGGATGTCGCCCAGCGCGGCGCCGCTGATGACGGCGCCGCCGTAGGAGTGGCCGACCAGGACGACGGGTCCCTCCACGGCGGCCAACACGCTGCGCAGGTAGGCGGTGTCCGCGGCGAGACCGCGCAACGGGTTGGCGGGGGCCAGGACGGGGTAGCCGGCGCGCTGAAGCCGCCTGATCGTGCCGCTCCAGCTGGAGGCGTCGGCGAACGCCCCGTGGACCAGGACGATCGTGGGCTTGGGACCGTGCCGGTCGGCGCCGGCGGCGGACGGGATGCTCTCGGATGCGGCGGATGTGGCGGGTGCGGCGCCCAGCAGGGCGGCCAGCGTGGCCGGCAGGGCGAGGGCGAGGGTGCGCCTCTTGGGATGCATGGGGTTTCCTTGTCGGGTGGTGAAGCATTCGGGTGCGCTCGGGCGGGCGGGGCGCCTCGGTCGGGCGGGAACGCCTCGGTCGGGCGGGCCCTCACCTCAGAGGCCGTACGCCTCCAGGAGCCGTAGCCAGATCTCGCTGACCGTCGGGAAGGCGGGGACGGCGTGCCACAGGCGTTCGAGCGGGACTTCTCCCACGATGGCGACCGTTGCCGTGTGGATGAGTTCGGTCGCCATCGGGCCGGTGAGTGTGCAGCCGACGACGACTCCTCGGGTCTCGTCGACGACGAGCTTGGCGACGCCGCGGTAGTCGTCCGCGTGGAGCGCGGCACCGGCGACGTCGTCGACGCGGTACTCGACCACGCGTACTGCGAGACCCGCTTCGCGTGCCGCGCGTTCCGTGAGACCGACGCTCGCGACCTCGGGACGGGTGAAGACGGCCTGCGGAACGGCGGCGTGGTCGGCTTCCGCGCTCCACGGTTGCCGGCCTCCGGTGACGGCCGGGCGCCCCGCGGCTCGCTCGGCGATCGCCGCCGCGCAGGCGCGGGCCTGGTACTTGGCCATGTGGGTCAGCGGCGCACGGTGGTTCACGTCGCCGACGGCATGGAGCCAGTCGCCCTCGACTGCCGTGACGCGGCAGGTGTCGTCGACCGGGAGCCAGTCGCCTGACGCCAGTCCGACGGAGTCCAGGCCGAGGTCCGCGGTCCGCGGGCGCCTGCCGACGGCGGCCAGGACCTCGTCGCAGACGAGGGCGGTGCCGTCGTCGGTGTCCACGGTCACCGCGCGGGTGTCCTCGTCACGGGCGACCCGGACGGCCGACACCCCGAAGCGGATCGTGACGCCCAGATCGCTCAGCCCCCGGGTGACCTCTTCGCCGGCACACGGCTCCCAGCCGGTCAGCAGGGCCTGGTCGCGGACCAGCAGGGTGACGGAGGAGCCGAGCGAGCGCCACGCGGTGGCCATCTCGCAGGCCACCACTCCCCCGCCGATGACGACGAGCCGCTCGGGCACCGCGTCGGCCGTGGTGGCCTGCCGGCTGTTCCACACACCGATCCGGTCGAGCCCCTCGACTGACGGAAGGGCGGGTTCCGTGCCGGTGCAGACCACGACCGCGCGCCGGGCCCGGAGGGTACGGACCGTGCCGTCGGCCCCTGTCACCTCCACCCGGCGCTCACCGGCGAGCCGTCCGTGCCCCCGTACGAGCGCGATGCCCGCACCGTCGAGCCAGTCGGCCTGGCCGGTGTCGTCGCCCCGCCCGGTGAAACGGTCACGGCGGGCCAGGACGCGCGCCGGGTCGAGTGCCGCCGTGACCGCCTGCCGGGCCCCGTCGACCGAGCGGGCCTCCGCCCGGGCGGCGCCGGGCCGCAGCAGGGCCTTGCTCGGCACGCAGGCACGGTAGGAGCACTCGCCGCCGACCGCCTCGGTCTCGACGACGACGGCGGTCAGTCCTGACCGGACGACCCGGTCGGCGACGACCTCGCCGGCCGGACCGCCGCCGACCACGACGACGTCGTACATGTCCATCAGCCGCGCACCAAAGGGGTGTCCACGAGGTGCTCGGCCAGGAACCACACCTGCGCCTCGCCGGTGCGGATGACATCGGAGACGAGCAGGTCGGCGCTGCCCTCGTCGCCCTCCCCAGAGAGCCGGGCGGCTGCGTCCCGGGCGTCGATCAGGATCCGCTCGTGCGCGTCGAGGAGCCGCGACAGCATGACGGGCACCAGCTCCACACCGTCCGGCGACCGGGGTATCGCGGTCAGTTCGGCGACGTGACGCGGGTCTCCGACGGCGACGCCGCCGAGGCTCTGAACCCGCTCGGCCAGCGCGTCCACTATGGCCAGTTGGGCCTCCGCGTGCTTGTCCAGCATCAGGTGGAGCGAGTAGAAGGTCGCCCCGCGCATGAGCCAGTGGTGCTTCTTGTAGAGGGAGTAAAGGATCTGCGTGTCGGCGAGTACGCGGTTCAGCCGCTGGCACGCGTACATGCGGGTGTCGTGGCCGAGACCGATCGGCAACTGCTTGAGCGTGCCGAACGCCTGGGTCTCGGCGCCCTTCTGGTGCAGCAGCGGCTGGCCGCCGCCGCGCGGGGTCGTGAGGGTGTCCATCGAGTGCCCCTGTTCGGGAGAGAAGGTGGGAAGGGCCCGGCCGCCCGGTCGGGGGTACGCGGGCGGCCGGACCCGGTCTGTGGGGCTCGCGCTCAGCGCTCAGCGATCAGCGCTCAGCGATCGCCGGGGCAGCGGTCCGGTGCAGGACGAGCCGGGTGAGCAGTCCGCTGCCGAGACCGGCCACGAGCGCGAGGGCGGCCCACCACAGCGGGTACGGTCTGAGGCCGAGAGCCGCGTCGAGGGACCAGTCACCGGGTCCGGTGGCGGCGAGGGCGGCGGCGGTGCCGATGAGGACGAGCGGGTACTCGTACCCGTCGTTCTGGACCCAGAGCCCGTGGCGCCATTTCACGGTGAGCGCGACCGTCATGACCCCGATGGCGCCGGTCGCGGCGAGCGGGGTCAGGAGGCCGACCGCGAGCAGCAGGCCCGATCCGATCTGGCCACCGCCCGCCGCCAGGGCGGTGAGGGCTCCGCCGCGGAAGCCGTCGGCGCGGAACTCCTCCGCACCGCCTTCAAGTCCCTTGCCGCCCAGGTGCGAGCTGATCTTCTGCACACCGTGGCCGGCGACGAGCAGTCCCACCAGCAGACGCAGGATCAGAATGCCGGTGTCCACAGGGGTCAGCCGGCCGCGTGCGCGCCGATGACGCTCTGCGCGTACACGACGCCCAGGCCGTACGCACCCGCGTGAGCCTTGACGATCTCCATGACCGCGCCGTACGACTCCTGACGCGCCCAGTCGCGCTGCAGCTCCAGGAGGACCTGGACCCAGGTCACCGGGACGGCGCCGGCGGCGATCATCCGCTGCAGCGCGTGCTCGTGGGCGGCCGGGCTGACGCCACCGGAGGCGTCGGTCACGACGTACACCTCGTAACCCTGCTCAAGCGCCGAGAGCGCGGGCAGCACCAGGCAGACCTCGGTCCACAGACCCGACAGGATGATCTTCTTGCGCCCGGCCGCCTTGACCGCCGCCACGAGCGCCTCGTCTTCCCAGGCGTTCATGGTGGTGCGGTCGATGATCTCGTTCTTGGGGAACACCTCGGCGAGCTGCGGCAGCAGGGGCCCGGAGAACGACTCGGCGGCCACCGTGGTCAGAACGGTCGGAACGTCGAAGGCCCGAGCCGCCTTGGCGAGACCCACGGTGCTGTTGATGATCGCGGCACGGTCGCCGCTGCCGGTGCCGAAGAACATCTGCGGCTGGTGGTCCACGAAGAGCATGACCGAGTTGTCGGGCGTGAGCAGGTCCTTGCTCGGGGCGGCCTGCACCTTGGTGATGTCGAACATGAGGGGTCCTCTCGAAGCAATCGGTATCGCGCCCGCCACGTCCGCGGCTCGGCACTTCTTCAAGCTACGAGCGACCCACCGACCGCGTTGACCTCCTGCGCCCAGGGGTTGGCACGTCAGCGCACAACCGGTCAAGGACGGGATCCGCGCAGTGTCACGGGCGCGAACCCGCAAGGTCGCGACGCCGGCACACTCGCCCCGAGACCCCTCCGAAACGGCGCGTAACCACACCCCGACCCAACGAAGGGCCGCCTCACCAGCGGAAACGCTGCCAGGAACGGGCTGCGGCTGAGGGGAATCCGGGGGGAATGGAGCCCCGTTGGGGGGCGGCTGGGGAGAATCGGCTGTACGAGCGGGTAGCACGACGAAAGGGCCGGAAAGGCGGATCGCCGCAGGTCAGAGCGCCTCTCCAGTCGGTTTCCACAGGTCAGCGGCGTGAGGGTGACGACTTCAAGAAGCTCTCCTCGTGGGCGGCCATCCTCTTCGCCCCCACCCTGGTAGGCACGATCTACGGCATGAACTTCGAGACGATGCCGGAGCTCAAGTGGGCAGCGGGCTACCCCTTCGCCATCCTCCTGATGGCAGTGGTCTGCGTCAGCCTGTACATCATCTTCAAGAAGCGCGACTGGCTGTAGCCGGCAACCCCACTCCGTTGATCAATTTCACATTCGCGCGGGAGCAGGCCACTCCACCCGCATCTGCCGTTCCGGGTATCCGATCCAGCCGACCCCAGCGCCCCGCCCTCCAAGTGCATACGTGTTGACACCCCGGTCCGGGCGCTCCAGACTCCTTCATGGGAGCGCTCCCACATTACAACTGGCTCTACTGAGCGGCGAGTTGAGGACCGGGTTCCCACAGCGCGGTCGTTTCCATCCCCCACCCAAGGCCGCGGCGCCGCCGGCGGTACGTGTCGATCGCACGCTTCGGGCGTCGCGGGCCGTACCGCCCGCGCCGTCGGCTGCTGAGAAGGAGACCATGCGTACGACACACAAGGCGGCCGCCTTGGCGGCGGTCGCGGTACTGCTGGCCGGTACCGGAGCGGCGCAGGCCGTCGCCACCGCGCCCGGGCGAGCGGCGGCGACGGCAGCTGCCACCGCGGGCCCGGCGATCACAGTGGACGCCACCAGCGGGCAGCACACCATCGACCCCCACATCTACGGCATGAACTTCCCCGACGAGGCACTGGCCAAGGAACTGCGTCTGCCGCTGGGCCGCTGGGGCGGCAACGCCACCAGCCGTTACAACTACAAGCTCGACGCCTACAACGCCGGGTCGGACTGGTACTTCGAGGACCTCCACTACAACAACGACACCGCGTCGCTGCCCGCCGGATCGCAGGCGAACAAGTTCGTCGAGCAGAACCGCAGGACCGGTACCGACACCCTGATGACCGCGCCGATGATCGGCTGGACGGCGGCCGGCCGCGACAGCGGCTGCGGGTTCAGCGTCGCCAAGTACGGTTCTCAGCAGGACACCGACGCCCAGTGGCGGCCGGACTGCGGCAACGGCAGGAAGCCCGACGGCTCCCTCATCACAGGCAACGCTCCGGCCGAGACCAGCACGCCCGCGGGGCCGGACTTCGTCAAGGGCTGGGTGCAGTACCTCAAAGGCACCTACGGCACCGCGAACAGAGGCGGCGTGCGCTTCTACAACCTCGACAACGAACCGGACCTGTGGTTCGGCACTCACCGCGACGTCCACCCGGCCGGCCCGAGCTACGAGGAACTGCGCGACAGCACCTATGCCATCGCCGCAGCCGTCAAGGATGCCGACCCGGCCGCGCAAACCCTCGGCCCGGTCGGCTGGGGCTTCAACTCGCTGATCTACTCCGGCCTGGACCAGCAGGTGTGCGGCCAGCAGGGGGGCAGCTGCTGGTCGAACCCGCCGGACGCCGCCGCGCACGGCGGCGTGCAGTTCGCCCCGTGGTACCTGCAGAAGATGAAGGAGTACGAGCAGTCGCACGGGCGCCGGATCCTGGACTACTTCGACGAGCACATCTACCCGCAGCAGTCCGGTGTGTCGGGCAGCGCGGACGATGCGGCGACGCAGGCCCTGCGGCTGCGTTCCACCCGGCAGCTCTGGGATCCCTCGTACGTCGACGAGAGCTGGATCAACCAGCCGATCCAGTTCGTCCCCCGCATGCGCTCGCTCGTCGACCAGAACTACCCGGGTACGAAGCTGGCCATCTCGGAGTACAACTGGGGCGCGCTGGACCACATCGACGGCGGCCTCGCCCAGGCCGACGTGCTGGGGATCTTCGGACGTCAGGGGCTGGACCTGGCCACTCTGTGGTCACCGCCCAAAGCGACCGACCCCGGAGCGTACGCCTTCCGCATGTTCCTGAACTACGACGGCCACGGCGGCACCTTCGGCGACACCTCCGTCAAGGCCGCGAGCACCGACCAGGACAAGCTGTCGGTGTACGCGGCCGAACGCAGCAGCGACCACGCCACCACGGTCATGGTGATCAACAAGAGCACCGGCGACCTGACCGCACCCGTCTCCATGACGAGCGGCACCGCGCTCCCGGCTGCGGCGCAGGTCTACCGCTACGGCCAGGGCGACCCCACCACGATCCAGCACCCAGCCGATCAGCCGCTGAACGGCGGCTCCTTCACCGCGACCTTCCCGGCGTACTCCATCACCGAGTACGTCATCCCCGCCGGCTCGGCCCAGGCCACCCCGCCCTCGGCACCAGGCACTCCCACGGCCTCAGCGACCGGCCCCGACCGCGTGACTCTGACCTGGCCGGCCGCCACACCCGGGACCTCCCCCCTGGCGGACTACCGTGTGTACGCGGGCGACCCGGCCACCACGACGCCGCTGGCCACCGTCCCCGCACCGGCCACCACCGCCACCGTCCCCGGACTGACCCCGGCCACCGCCTACGCGTTGCGCGTGCTGGCCGTCGACACCGGGGGCCGCAGCTCACCTCCGTCGGCTCCGCTGCACGTCACCACCGGCCCGGCCACGACGAGCCGCTGCACCGTCGCCTACCAGGTCGGCAACGACTGGGGCGCCGGCTTCACCGCGAGCGTGAAGATCACCAACCTGGCGGCACCGGTCACCGGCTGGAACCTCGGATTCACCTTCGCGGGCAACCAGACGGTCACCCAAGGCTGGAACGGCACCTGGGCACAGACCGGTGCCACGGTCACCTTCAAGGACGTCGGCTGGAACGCGTCCCTGCCCACCGGGGGTAGCACCACGATCGGCTTCAACGGCGCCTACTCCGGCGCCAACCCCGCACCCGGCGGCTTCACCCTCAACGGCACCACCTGCACCACCGCCGGCACCGCGCTCCACTAAGCCGCCCCGCCCACGCATGGCCGATCCCGCACGACAAGGGGTCGGCCATGTGCCATCGCACCACCGAATGATCACGACCCACTACGGCTACCGCCTTGCGGGGGCCGGACCCGGGATCGCGATCAGCTCTCGCACCCCGGCCTGCACGGGGCACATAGCAGCTGGCCTTGACCGCCATGACGAACCCTTCGGGCGTCCGCTCCCCCCGCCAAGACCCGAAGACCTTCTTCGTCGGAAGCCGGTAGAAGGCGTTGTTGTTCTCGACGGTCGCGACCCGCCGGGCGTACTCCTCCAGCCACAGCCACGGCCGCTGCGGCAGGCCGGTCGGGTAGAGAGCGCCGCGCCAGTCCTCGTACTGCCACCCCGAGGTTCCGACGAGCATGGGCATGAACGACCCCTACCCGCGAAAAATAGGGATATCCATACCAGAACGGGCTGCGGTCTCCAGGACGTGAAGATTCCCGCGATAGGTGACGAGCTCGCGGCGAGCGGGGCCATACACGACCTGGCCGGTCAGCTGGAGCGGGCTGCCGACCGATACCTGACGGCGGCGAGCGCCGTACCCGATCTGCCGCGCACCGACTACAGCCGGCCCGACGACGCGGTGGGCGCGCCTCCGCACGGTCAACGGACCTGCATAAATGGTCAGTCGTGGTACGACTGCACCTGCCAGACCTGGGCGCTGTCCAGGCGGGCGGGGCCGCCTTCGGCGAAGAGCTGGATGCCGTCGCTGTCCGGGCCGGGAAAGACCTGGTCCGTGATCACGGCCTCGCCTTCGCCGCCGAACACCTCGACGGATGACCAGCCGACCAGGATCCGGAGCTCGATCTTGCCGCTCCGGGCCGTCGGCGGTGCGCGCTGGATGCCGGGGAAGTCGTTGTGGAAGTCCACCGCACCCGAACGCGTCCGGTCGACATACAGCTCCCGGGTCTCCTTGTCATAGCCGATGACGGTCTCCTGCCCGTCACCCGTGCGTACCTTGAACCCCAAACGCTCGGCGTCACCGAGGGCGAACGCGGCCCGGATGTCGAGCGGCCTTGCCATCGGCCCGGCCCGCCGCCAGCGGCACGGAACCTTCCGCGGTCCTGATGTCACGCAGGCTGACCGAAGGGCCGTGGAGCGACTCCACCGTGGACACGGGCTGCTGCGTCAGCCGGGGCCGGCCGTTCACGGTGCGCAGTGCCATCTCGCGCGGGATGCTCTGCACGCTGCGTCAGGGGGAGGTCGGGACGTCGTTGCCGTACTGCCAGTTGTTCAACCAGCCGATCATGCGGCGCTTGCCGTCCGGGGCGCCCTCTCAGGAGACGGCGGCATAGTAGTCCTTGCCGTGGTCGACCCAGTCGGCCCGCTGGAGGTGCGAGACGGCCGGCTGGTCGGTCCTCCGAGTCGGTGCCGGTGGCGCTGCGCACGGGCTTGCCGGCCACGAGGAGCCGGACGGCGGTGGGCGCGTCGGATCCGGAGGGGTGATTGCCGCCGCCGATGAGGCCCCGTTGCCGTCCAGGAGCCGTAGCCGTCCTGTTCGAAGTCGGCGGGGACCTTTCCGGCGGGCGCGGGAGACTCGCCCATCACCGAGCCGGGGACGTGCGGGTGACGGCCGCCGGCCACCTTGAAGTTGAGATACTTGCTGTCCACGGTGGAGGGCGCTGAGGTGAGGGTGCCGGTCTCGTCGTCGCCGCCGTGGAAACTGTCGACGAGTCCCTTGCCCTCGAAGCCGCTCGTGCCCGATGTCCCGGGCGCCGGGGCGGGGGCGGGTCCGTCACCGAAGGCCGTGCCGGCCGTCTGCCAGGTGCCGTAGCCGGCCCCCTCGAAGTCCTGTACCACCAGGCCGCCCGGCGGCGTGTTGGAGCCGTCGTCGTCGGGTTCGAACCGCTTGCCGTCGAAGTCGCCCACGAAGTACTGGGCAGCCGAACCTTCGGCGATTGCTCCGGCGTTGACGTTGACGACGAGCACCCACTTCATTCGCTCGGGGTCGCCGTCGACGGGCAGCGGGAAGAGGTCCGGACACTCCCAGACGCCGCCCACCGCGTTCTGCGGGCCGAAGTCGCTCAGATGCGTCCAGCTCTTGAGGTCCTTGGAGGAGTAGAACCGGACCTTGTGCTCGGTGGCCAGCGACACCGTCATCAGCCAGCTCTTGGCGGGGGCGTACCTCTGGACCTTGGGGTCGCGGAACTCCGTCGACCCGATGTCGAGCACGGGGTTCCCGGCGTACTTGGTCCAGGTGCGGCCGCGGTCGGTGCCGTACGCCAGGGACTGGGCCTGCTTGCCGCCGTCCTTGTAGTGGCTGGTGTAGACGGCCACCATCGCGGGGTTTGGTACTCACCCTTGACCCAGACCAGTCCGTTGGGGTCGTTCATCCGGTTCTTCGCGCGGCTGAAATGGAACTGGGGGCGGTACGTCTCCGTGTACGGCGCGCTGTCCTGCGCCGCCGCCCGCGGGGCGACGGCGGTGACGGTGAGCGCGCGGGTCGCGGCCGCGGCGGCGGCGAGGCGCAGCGGGATGCGACGGCGTGCGGGGACTCGGCTCATGGTTTCTCCTGCACTGGGGGCGGCGGCGTCGTGTCCGCGTCCACTACGGGGGTACGGCGCCGGGGAATTCGCAGTGCCGGGCGGTGGGGCGGCGACCCGGGAACCAGATTGTCATCGATGACATGTGACAGCGCTGACATCCGCTGGGGAGTGATGATGTGCGAGCTCGGGGCGGCGCGTCAATGGCCTGGAGTGAGTTCGTCCGGACCGCCCGTTCAGCCGGCGATGAGTCCGGCCGTGGGTGCCGGCAGCCGCAACTGGCCGGCCCACGGCGGGTTCGGCCCGACGACGCCGCAGGTCAGCGCCGCCACCCGGGAAGCGAAAGCGCAGGCGTCGAAGACGTCGTCGACCCGCAGATCCGTCAGCCGTCCACCGAGGAGGCCCTTGGCGCCGAGATGATGCAGGAGCCCTGCGGTGAAGGAGTCGCCCGCGCCGACGGTGTCGACCACGTCGGTCGGGGGCGCCGGTACGGAGACCCGCTCGCCGTCCAGGGAGGCGACCGCGCCGTGCTCCGCGCGGGTGATCACGACGAGTGGGACGCCCGCCGCATGCCAGGTGTCGCAGGCTCGCTCGATCGCGTACCCGGGGAGCAGCAGCTCCAGATCGTCCTCGCTCAGCCTGAGGATGTCCGTGAACGCGCACCAGCGCGGCAGGCGTTCGCGGTAGACCTCGGGCCCCACGAGCAGCGGCCGGACGTTCGGGTCGACGGAGATCGTGGCCGTCGCGAAGGCTCGGGCGAGGAACTCCTCCACGACCGCGCCGCCGGGCTCGCGCACCAGGGCCAGGGAGCCCGAGTGCAGACAGGCCATGGAGGTGAGGTCCGTCGCGGCGAGTTCGTCCGCCGTCCACTGCCAGTCCGCGGTGCCGTGGGCATGGAAGGAGTACGCCGCTCGGCCCTGGGCGTCGAGTTCGGCGACGGCCAGTGTGCTCGGCTCGGCCGCGCGTACGGCAGCCGTGAGATCGACACCCGAGGCGTCGAGGTGATCGCGGAACAGGCGGCCGAAGACGTCGTCGGACAGCCGTGCCAGGAAGCGGGCGGGCGTGCCCAGCCGGGCGAGCGCCACAGCCGTGTTCGCCGGACCACCCCCCGGCAGGACCCGCAGGGCAAGCTCGCCCGGCGTGGGCGCGGGGACGGTGAAGGCGTCCGCGACGCATTCTCCGAGGACGGTGACCAGGGGCAGGCGCATGGATCATCTCTCCAGGTGGGCAGCGCGAGAAGGCTGAGTGCGCAAGGGACTTGAGGAAGCTCACGGAGAGCAGGGCTCTCGGTGTGAGGCGGCACGGCCGGCGTTGCCGATTTGTGACGGCGTCAAGGCATTGACGTTTCCGGGTGACGGAGTCCATCATCCTCCGCAAGCGGTGTCAACGATGACATCAGTCAACGATGACATTCCCACAGCGCCTTCGACGGCAGCATCCCCTTTGCGCCGCAGTCCTTTCGATCCGCGCGGCCGTTCCGCCTCGTCCAGCAGGAGACCAGCATGCTTCGCAGAAACCGCGCCATCCGCGCCTCCGTCGGATTCACCGCTTTCGCCGCCGTCTCGGCGCTGACCCTGACGGCCTGCGGCTCCGGTGCGCAGGGAGGCTCCGGCGGCGGAACCAAGGTCGGGCTGATCACCAAGACCGACACGAACCCGTTCTTCGTGAAGATGAAGGAGGGCGCCGAGCAGGCCGCGAAGGACAACGGCATCGAACTCGTCAGCGCGGCCGGAAAGTTCGACGGCGACAACGCGGGACAGGTCGCCGCGATCGAGAACATGCTCAGCTCCGGCGTGAAGGGCATCCTCATCACGCCCAACGACTCCAAGGCGATCGTCCCCGCCCTCGCAAAGGCACGCGCCAAGGGCGTCCTGGTCATCGCACTCGACAGCCCGACCGATCCGCAGGACGCCACCGACGCCCTCTTCGCCACCGACAACGTCAAGGCGGGCGAGCTCATCGGCCGCTACGCCAAGGCCGCCATGGCCGGCAAGGAGGCGAAGGTCGCCACTTTGGACCTCGCGCCCGGCGTCGCGGTGGGTGTGCAGCGCCACCAGGGCTTCCTCACGGGCTTCGGCATGGCGGAGGGCGATCCTTCGGTCGTGTGCATGCAGGACACCGGCGGCGACCAAGCCAAGGGACAGACCGCGATGGAGAACTGCCTCCAGAAGTCCCCGGACATCAATGTCGTCTACACGATCAACGAGCCGGCCGCGCTGGGCGCCTACACCGCGCTGAAGGCGAAGGGCCTGGAGAGGAAGGTGCTGGTCGTCTCCGTCGACGGCGGCTGCACCGGCACCAAGGCCGTCAAGGAAGGCAAGATCGCGGCGACTTCGCAGCAGTACCCGCTCAAGATGGCCTCCCAGGGCGTCAAGGCGGTCGCCGACTTCGCCAAGGGCGGCAACAGGGCCTCCGGCTACACCGACACCGGCGTCACCCTCATCACCGACGCGGCCCAGCCGGGTGTCGACGCCAAGGACACCGCGTACGGCCTGGAGAAGTGCTGGGGCTGACCCCCGGCATCAGCGCGCGCCGCGGAAATCCGCTCCCGGCCGATCGCTCCCGCGGCCGCGCAACGGTCCGAACCCGACCTCCCCGTCCCCCAGACCGGACCGCCCCCGCCCTTCGGGTATCACTCCTTCGGCACCTCCGGCGAACGCCGCCCGCGGCGAACGGCCCTCCGGCACGCAGCCCCTGACGAACGAACTCCGCTCCGCCGACCATCAACCACCGGCAAGGACCACCATGACTGCCACAGCCCTGCCCTACGACCAGCTGAAAGGACCGACCACGGTCCGTCGGCTGCTCGCCACACCGACCACGGGCCCACTCGCCGCACTGTTGCTGGCCTGCGTCTTCTTCTCCCTGACGACCGAGCAGTTCCTCTCCGGCGGCAACTTCTCGCTGATCGTCCAGCAGGTCATGGTCGTGGGCACGCTGGCCATCGGTCAGACCCTGATCATCCTCACCGCCGGCATCGACCTCTCCTGTGGTGCCGTCATGGCGTTCGGCAGCATCGTCATCGCCAAGACGGCTGCCCAGGGGGGCCTGCCACCACTCGCCGCGATCGCTCTGGGTCTGATCGTCTGCGCGGGTTTCGGCCTGGTCAACGGCCTGCTGGTGCGGATGATCCCGCTCCCGCCGTTCATCGTCACCCTCGGCATGCTGAACGTGGCGTTCGCCCTGACCCACATCTATTCGGCCGAGCAGACGATCACCAACCTGCCGGCACCGCTGACCGCCCTCGGTGAGACGTTCCCGCTCGGTAACACCGACATCACCTACGGCTCGCTTGTCACCATCGCCCTGTTCCTGATCTTCGCCTACGCGCTGAGCGGCACGTCATGGGGCCGGCACGTGTACGCGCTGGGCGACAGCCCCGAGGCCGCCCGGCTCAACGGCATCCGCACCTCCCGGCTGACCATCGGGATCTACACCCTGGCCGGACTCGTCTACGGAATCGCCGCACTGCTCATGCTCTCCCGCACCGGCGTCGGCGACCCACAGGCCGGACAGACCGACAACCTGGACAGCATCACCGCCGTCGTCCTCGGCGGCACCAGCCTCTTCGGCGGCCGGGGGGCCGTCCTCGGCACCTTCATCGGCGTCCTCATCGTCGGTGTGTTCCGCAACGGCCTCCAGCTGATGGGCGTCGCCTCCATCTACCAGACCCTGATCACCGGCGTGCTGGTGATTCTGGCCGTGACCGTCGACCAGATCTCCCGGAGGAAGGCACGATGAGCCCTGCCGATGTCACGCCCGTGCTCCAGGCCCGCGGCCTGGTCAAGCGGTACGGCCATGTCACCGCCATCGACGGCGCCGACTTCGACCTGCTGCCCGGCGAGGTCCTCGCGGTCATCGGCGACAACGGCGCCGGCAAGACGAGCCTGATCAAAGCCCTCACCGGTGCGCTCACCCCCGACGAGGGCGAGATCCGGCTGAACGGCGAACCCATCAGGTTCACCGGACCGCAGAGCGCCCGGCAGCACGGCATCGAGACCGTCTACCAGGACCTGGCCGTCGCCGCCTCCATGGACATCGCCTCCAACATGTTCCTCGGGCGCGAACTGCGCCGGCCGGGCTTCCTCGGCGGCGCGCTGCGCATGCTCGACAAGAAGCGCATGCGCCAGGAGGCAGCGGTTCACATGGCCGACCTCAAGATCGGATTGCGGTCGCTGACTCAGCCGGTGGAGACGCTCTCCGGCGGTCAGCGCCAGGCCGTGGCGGTCGCGCGCTCCGTCGCCTGGGCCAAGAGCGTCGTCGTGATGGACGAGCCCACCGCCGCGCTGGGCGTCAAGGAGTCGGGGCAGGTACTCGACCTGATCCGCCGGGTCCGCGACAAGGGCATGCCCGTGGTCCTGATCAGCCACAACATGCCGCACGTCTTCGAGATCGCCGACCGTATCCACGTCCACCGGCTCGGCCGTCGCGAGGCGCTGATCAAGCCGTCCGACCATTCCATGGCGGAGGTCGTCGCCATCATGACGGGCGCGCTCAAGGTGAACGACGATGGGGGTACGGTCGTTGCCGACGCGGATGCCGCCCAGGCGGCAGGCGTGTCCGCCCACTGAGTCGCCGCAGGGGCAACGCCGCGCAGACCACAGGGTCGCCGCACGGTCAGGACAGCGGGCCCGGCCCTGGGCAAGGGCCGGGCCCGACGAACGCACAGGAACGGTGGTACATGGCCGCGAACCGCCGCCCCACGCTGGCCGATGTAGCCAGGGAAGTGGGCGTCAGCGCCAAGACGGTGTCCCGGGTGCTCAACGAGGACGGGCCGAGTTCCCCGCAGACCCGCGAGCGCGTGCTCGCAGCGGTCGCGAAGCTCGGATTCCAGCCGAACCTGATGGCCCGCAACATCCGTGTCGGAGGCCCCGACACCACCGTCGGCCTGGTCGTCCCCGACCTCGGCAACCCCTTCTTCGGAACTGTCGCCGGCGGCATCGAGGACGCCGTGCGCAGCCGGGGGCTCACGCTGCTCATGGGCTCGTCGGCCGAAGATCCGGACCAGGAGCGGACGCTGATCCAGACCTTCCTCGCCCGGCGCGTCAGCATGCTGATGGTCGTCCCCTCGTTCGGAGCCGATCACACCCACCTCAAGGCATCGCGCGCGGCCGGTCTGCCGGTGGTGTTCCTCGACCGGCCGGGAGTCGGACTGTCCGCCGACTGCGTGGTCAGCTCGAACCGGACCGGCGTCCACGAGGGCGTCTCCCACCTCATCGCCCGCGGCCACCGCCGGATCGGTTTCGTCGGAGACCTTCCCGCCAAGCTCTACACCCAGCGCGAGCGGCTCGCCGGCTACCGCTCGGCGCTCGCCGAGGCCGACCTGCCCTACGACCGGACCCTGGTGACCGGCGCCCACAACCAAGACGGGGCCGCCGCCGAGACCACCGCACTGTTGAGCCTGCCGAATCCGCCCACCGCCGTGTTCGCGGGGAACAACATGATGGCCCTCGGGGTCATCGCCCGACTCACCCGTGCGGGGCGCAAGGACATTGCCCTGGTCACCTTCGACGACCTCCCGCTCGCCGATGTCCTCGAACCGGCCCTGACCGTCGTGGCCCAGGACCCGGCGGCCATCGGCGAGGCGGCGGCCAGGACCGCCCTCGCCCGCCTGGACGGCGACCGCACCCGCGCCCGGACCATCATGGTCCCCACCCGTCTGGTGGTCCGCGGCTCCAGCGAACCGGCCCCGTGCCCCGCCGAGCGGGCGCCGGCCGGTAGCTGAGCGGCACGACCCCGGCGCAACGCCGGCTCGCAGCTGCCACCGTGAAGTGGTGGGTGGCGAACACCTGGAGTCGGCCCGTCGTCGCGCTGTACGAGGCCTTGCGCCTGCCACCGGTCACGGCCGCCTGGCGATCCGGCCACGTGCGACTTCAGACCGCGTACCGGGCTGCCCCTCGGCCGTTGGCTCCGGCCAGGAGCCCCGTCTTGTCACCTGTGCCCCCGCGCCCTGCCCGTGCCGGGTACTCCCCCGCACCTTGGGACTGCCCCTCCTGCACCGCCGACCACCTTCGACCGCACCCGGTCGCGGAGGGTAACGACAAAGGGTGGCACAGCAGATGCTGGGCCACCCGTTTCATCAGGCCGTCGCCAGGTCTTGCTTCGAAAGGCCCTTCATCGCTCAAGGAGCCCAGCGGGGAGCCTCGTCGTCCGGCGTGTCCGGACTCGCGAAGTGGAACGGAACCGCGAGCTGAGCGGCCAGGGCCCGGCCGGCCCGGTCCGCGGCCACCGCCGACGGGTGACGCGGACCATCGTCCGCTCCGAGATACAGGCAGGCTGCTGAGCGATAGATCGTGGCCAACCGGTGCTCGCCTACCGGGTCGGCAGTGACAGCCGTCAGGTATACGAACCAGTCGTGGACGGTGTCACCGTCCCACACCGCCTCGATTGCCACGATGCGGCCGTCGCTCGCGGCAGCGCGATAGGCCAGGGACTCCAGGTCAAGGGGACTGTCCGGCGTACGGGCGACCGTGTCGCCGTAGTGGAGATAGCGGTCACCGACTATGAGCTGTGCGGTACCGACCCCTATGCCGTGGAGGGCGAGGCCGACGTCGACGACGATTCTGATCGCTCCCAAGTAGGAGTCCTGAAGAACGTACCCATCGATCTCATCGCGGATTCCAGCGGGCAGCGTCTCCCACCACTCGCTCCTGGCAGTCTTGTTCATCTGGTCAGCACCTCCTCCACGCGACCCGCGGCAGGGCGCGCGACATGGTAGTCCCGGCGCCGAGCCGCCTGCCTGCCGGTGGGTCAGCGATCCCCATGCAAGATCCGGAAGAGAGGGTCCTGGCCTGGTGCGGCCCCTGCGACAGGGACATCGCAGCCCCTCATCGGCGCCACTCTCCGACCCACTGCCAAGCGTCGCTGTAGCCTCTGGCCATGCATCACGGGGAAGGCGAGAACGCGCTGGTTCTGGAGGCTCGCGAGATGCTGGCCACCGGACAGGGCGAGGAGGAGGTTTTCGCCGAACTGGCCGCGCGCACCGGCGAGTGGGACGCCTGCGCGTTGGCCCTGGGAGTGCCCCGGCCGGATGCCTCGCCTGTGGCATGTGTTCGTCGTGGACCGGGTGCTGGACGGTCTCGGTGAGCGGATCCGCGACCTCTTGTGGACTGCCGCCGGCGCGCGCGGAGGCTTTCCTGGCGGCATGATCCCCTGGTTTCGTACCGGGGAACTCACGAAGATCTTCCTTCTCTTCGCGCGGACCCGGTTCCGGGACGGGCGGGGCTCACCTGCCGAGTTCTGGACAGCCATGGTTACGGCTAGGGACCTGCTGGAGACAGAGGGCGGCCCGGACCAGGCAGAGGTGACGGCGGGGCTGGAACATTGCTGGGCGCAGGCTGGCTGACGCCGGGCTCCGCTCGACCGCGGCGCCGGCTAGGGGGCGGCGTAGGCCGTCTGCACCTCGTCGGCGCGGGCGGTCCACCAGTGCAGCAGCGCCTCGTTCGTCAGGAACATCTCGGCGAAGACGGGGTCCTGGCGGTCGAGGTGGAACTCCAGCTGCCAGAAGTCCGTCAGCCGCTTCCACCACAGCCGCGACACCGCGTCGGCGAGGTCGCCCTCGGGCAGGTCGATCACGGACCGGTATCCGGAGCAGAACGCGGCGACACGGTCGAGGTCGAAGGCGCCGCCGACCCCGAACTGCACCTGGGCGGTCCGGGCGACCTCCTCCCCGTACGGGCGGACCCCGAGGCGGTCCCAGTCCAGGACCGCCACCACCCGGCCGTCCCGGCGCAGCAGGTTGCGGTGCTGGAAATCGCCGTGCGTCCACCCGTACGGCCCGGCCGGCATCTCGCCCTTCGGCCGGGCACCGGCGTATCGCGCGAGGAGGCCGCGGCGGGCGTGCAGGGCCTCGGCGGCGGCCTTGCCGAAGTCGGTGACCGGATCGGTCGGGAGGCGGCTGGCCAGGGCAACGGCGGCCCGGTCGGCTTCCGCCGCATCGCGGGCCTTCGCGCCCGGCGCCTGCTCCGGGACCGGGCCGGGCCCATGACGTTGCAAGCCCTCGTGCAGGCGGCCCAGGAGAGCACCGAGATCGCGGACTTCGTCGAGCGGGAGGTCCGTCCCTTGAAGGTGCTCGCCGTCCACCCACGGAAGGACGCAGTAGCCGTGACCACCGGCTTCCACCACGAGGTCGCCACCGGCGTCGAACAGCGGCGCCGGCACCGGGATGCCCTCACGGGCCAGGTCCACGAGGACCGCGAGGTTCCTGCGAACCCTCGGCAGAGGAACGTCGGTGATCTCCTTGAGCGCGAACGCCCCGGCAGCCGTCACGAGCCGCCAGTTCCGGTTCATCAGGCCGTGGGCAAGGAACCGCCGATCACGTACCTCGCCCAGCCCGAACGCGCTGCACAGGGTGGGCAGCACCGCCGTCAGACCTTCTTCTCGCGTCGTGTCCGTCACCCCGAGCACCCCTCTCCATCGCCGGCTCACCTGACTCCGCCCGGGGCGGAAGCGGCACCGCCACCTACGGACGGACCACCCGCTGCCGTACGGCGACCGCCCGACTCGAAGGCCTTCGTTGTGGTGGTGGCGGCTTCAGGGGGGACCCTGCCCACCGTGGCAGTTGTAGGACCCATGCGCGCGTGGCCCCCCTCCCCCGCCAGCTAGAGATGACCGTTGCCAGTCGGCGGCGGGGAGAGGAGGCGGTGGAGCCAGGTGGTGCGGGTGGTGCGGGCGGCTTGGGTGAGGGCGGACTGGGGGGCGAGGCTGTCGAAGCCGTGGCAGGCGCCCGGCCAGACGTGCAGTTCGGCCCGGCCGCCCGAGCGCCAGATCGCGTTCGCGTACGCCACCGCCTCGTCCCGGAACATCTCCGCCGACCCGGCCTCGATGTAGGCCGGGGGAAGTCCCGAGAGGTCCGTGGCGCGGGCCGGGGCGGCGTACGGCGGGAGGTCCGGGGTGCCCCGGCGCTCGCCCAGCAGGGCCTGCCAGGCGGTTGCGTGGGAGGTGAGGTCCCACCGGTCGACGCCGCTCATCTGGCGGCTGGAGAAGGTGGCGCCGCGGTCGTCCAGCATCGGCGACAGCAGGAGCTGGCCCAGCGGTACGGGGCCGCCGCGGTCGCGGAGCAGGAGCGCGAGGGCCGCGGCGAGGCCGCCCCCGGCGCTCTTGCCGCCGAGGACGATGCGGTCCGCGTCGATGCCGAGGTCCGCGGCGTGGGCGGCCGCCCAGAGCAGGCCCGCGCGGCAGTCCTCCAGCGGGCCGGGGTGGCGGGTGCGCGGCGCCAGCCGGTACTCGGCCGAGACGACGGCGACGCGCAGCGGGAGGGCCCATTCGCGCAGGATCCGCGGCAGCACCGACCAGGCGTTGCCCATGATCATCGCGCCGCCGTGCAGGTAGTACAGCAGGGGCAGCGGTCCCGCGAGCCCGGCCGGGCGGGCGCTCACCAGCGTGACGTCGGGCCCGCCCGGGGGGCCCGGTACGCGGTGCTCCGCCACCTCGAAGCGGCCGTCCGCGCGCAGCTCCCCGAGCGTCGGCCGGGGCCGGGCCGCGGCGTCGCGCGCCTGTCGGCGGGCCAGGTTCTCCGGGGTGATCGGCTCCCTCGGCCCCCGCCCCAAGGCCGCCAGTACGAGGTCCAGTTCGGGGTCGAAGGGAGGCACCGCCGCGCCGTCCCCGTGTCCGTGTCTGTCCCCGTCCCCGTGTCCTGTGCTCATGATTCCGGCCCCTGCCCGATCGTCATGCGGTCCAGCCCGTCACACCGCCTCGCGGTATGCCGCGGGCGAGATCACGGTCTACTGCGGAAGTGTCAGATCACGCCGGTACCAAAGGTCCGGCTCACCGCCGAGGTCAGCCGGTCCGGCCGGCACGAAACCGGCCTTGACCAGGACCCTCTGGGACGCCGCGTTGCCGCGGGAGGTGGCCGCCCGCACGGTAGCCGAGTTCGGCGGTGCCGTCCTCCAGGTCGCAGAGGTTGAACCGGCCCAGCACCGCACCGTCCTCGGCGACGAGCACGTAGAAGGCACAGATGCCGGCGTCTTGCTCGGCCGGCAAGGCGCTGTGCCGGTCGGTGAAGTGGTCGTAGTACGCGTCGCCGCGGTCGGGGACCGACGCGGCGAAGCAGGCGCGGTTCTCCAGCTCGAAGGCCAGGACCGCCGGGGCATGGCCGGCGTCCAGCCGCTTCAGCTCGGGCACCGGCCCACCGTACCCGGACGGCGCGTCGAGGCCGCCCGGGTTTCGGCGGTCAGGCGGTGGCCGGGCCCGGGGCCGGGGGGTACGGGGGCCGGGCCGGGACGGCGGGGGGTGCGGGGGGTGCGGGCAGGGGCGGCAGGGCGGGGGTGTGCAGCCAGGCGGTGAGGAGGCCGTCCAGCGGCTCGGTGGTGTAGCGGCCCGCGTGGGCGCAGAAGGCGTCGGTGGTGACCACGCCGTGGCGGTGGGCCGAGGCCCAGTCGCGGAGCATGCGGAAGAAGGCGCCGTCGCCCAGGGCGCAGCGCAGCGCGTGCACGGTGAGGCCGCCGCGCTGGTAGAGGCGGTCGTCGAACATCAGCTTGCGCCCCGGGTCGGCCAGCCGCAGGTCCTGGGGCTGCGAGGCGAGCAGCCGGTGTGCGGCGGCGGCCAGGTCGTGGGCGGTGCGGCCGCCGGAGCGCTCCGACCAGAGCCATTCCGCGTACTTGGCGAAGCCCTCGTTGAGCCAGATGTGCCGCCAGTCGGCGATGGTGACGCTGTTGCCGAACCACTGGTGCGCGAGCTCGTGGGCGATGAGGCGTTCGAAGCCCCGTACGCCGTCCACGTGGTTGGCGCCGAACAGGGACAGGCCCTGGGCCTCGACGGGCACGTCCAGTTCCTCGTCGGCGACGACGACCGCGTACTCGCCGAAGGGGTAGGGCCCGAAGAGCTCCTCGAAGAGCCGCATCATGGCGGGCTGGCGGGCGAAGTCGCGGGAGAACCGGGGCAGCAGGTGCGCGGGGACGTGGGCCCTCTGCGGGACGCCGCCGAGGCCGGGGTCGCCGAGCAGCACCGTCTGGTACATGCCGATGGAGAGGCCGACCAGGTAGCTGGAGGTCGGTGCGGGCTGCTCGTAGACCCAGGTGGTGGTGCTTGCCCTGGTGGTACGGGTGAGGAGGCGGCCGCCGGCGACCACGGTGTAGGCGGAGGGGGTGTTGACGGAGATGTGGTACGAGGCCTTGTCGGCGGGCCGGTCGTTGCAGGGGTACCAGGAGGGCGCGCCGACGGGCTGGCTGGCGACCAGCGCGCCGTCGGTGAGTTCCTCCCATCCGATGCCCCCCCAGGGGCTGTTCACGGGCTTGGGGTTGCCCGCCCACTGCACCTCGACGGTGAAGGCGGCCCCGGCCGGGAGCGGTTTGGCGGGCTTGACGCGGAGCTTGCCGCCCCGGTGGGCGTAGTACGGGGCGCGGCCGTTCACCAGCACCCGGCCGACCTTGAACTCGGCGAGGTTGAGGGCGAACTCGGTGAGCGGGGCCCGGCCGGCGATGGCGCTGAGCCGGGCCGTTCCGGCGAGCCGGTTGGGGGCCGGGCGGTAGTCCAGGGCGAGCTCGTACCGGTGGACGCGGTACCGGGGGTCGCCGTTGGCCGGAAAGTACGGGTCCGATGCCGGTGTCTTCTGGCCGCTGCCGTTCATGGCCGTCCCTGCTCCCTGCACTGTGCCCGGCCGTTCAGGACCGCCACGCCTCGATCGGATTGCCCAGCCAGCGGGTGTCGGCGGGGACGGATTCCCCGGCCATCACGAGCGAGGCGGGACCCAGTGTGCTGCGGGCTCCGACCGTGCTCCCGGGCAGGACGATGCCGCCCGGGCCCAGGGTGGCGCCCTCGCGCAGGACCACAGTATCCGTCCTCAAGATCCGGTCGTGGAAGAGGTGGGTCTGCAGGACGCAGCCCCGGTTCACGCTGACCCCGCTGCCGAGGGTGACCAGGTCGGTTTCGGGCAGCCAGTAGCTCTCGCACCACACGCCCCGGCCGATGCGGGCGCCGAGGGCGCGCAGCCACAGCGACATCAGGGGGGTGCCGGGTACGGATCCGGCCAGCCAGGGCACGGCCAGGACCTCGACGAAGGTGTCGGCCAGTTCGTTGCGCCACACGAAGCCGCTCCACAGCGGGTGCTCCCCCGTGCGGTGGCGGCCGACCAGGAGCCACTTGGCGGCGGCGGAGACCGCGCACGCGAGGGCTCCGGCGACGAGCAGGACGACTCCGGACAGCAGGGCGGTGCCCCAGGTGCCCAGCCCCCGGCCCGGGCCCTGGCCGAGGTCCAGGTCCGGGCCGAGGCCGAGGCCGCGCCCGGTGGCCAGCGCGCAGAGCGCGGCGGCGGTCAGGACGCCGAGCGCCGCCGAGCAGAACACGGGCACGAGCCGGCACAGTTCCACCAGGCCGCGGGCCCACAGCAGCCGGGCGGGCGGGTCGTAGGTGCGGCTCTGGTCGGCGTCGGCGGTGGAGCGCGGCAGTTTCACCGGCGGCAGGCCCAGGTAGGAGCTGCCCTTCTTGGCCTTCTTCGGGGTGGCGGACAGGACCCCGACCAGCCCGTCGTCGGGCACGGAGCGGCCGGGCGCGGTCATGCCGGAGTTGCCGAGGAAGGCCCGGCGGCCGATCTCGGAGTGTCCGATCCGCATCCAGCCGCCGCCCAGTTCGTAGGGCGCGGTCAGGGTGTCGTCGGCGAGGAAGGCGCCCTCGCCGACGGTGGTGAGGCTCGGCAGGGCGAGGACGGTGGACACCTCGGCGCCCCGGCCGATCTTCATGCCGAGCAGGCGCAGCCACACGGGGGTGATGAGCCCGGCGTACAGCGGGAAGAGGGTCTCCCGGGCCAGGTCCATCAGCTGGGTGACGGTCCAGGCCCGCCAGCCGGTCCGGCTGTGGGTGGGGTGGACGCCGGTGCGCAGCCCGCGGCTGAGCAGGCGTACGGAGACCAGCAGGAGCAGCGCGTACGCGAACCCGTAGGCGAGCGCGGCGGGGACCACGGCGAGCAGCGCCCCGCGCAGGGCCTGCCCGGGGCCGGCGTCGGCGGGGACGAAGCGGCCGGCCACCAGGAGGGCGGGCAGGGCGGCGAGGACGGGCAGGGCGGTCAGGCCGCTTCCGGCGGCCCCGTACACGGCGCGCCAGCGCAGCGGGCGCGGCGGGCGCTCCTTGGGCCAGTTGCGCTTGGCCTTGCCGAGTTTGACGGCGGGGGCTCCGGCCCAGCGCTGCCCGGTCGGGACCTGTCCGGCGACGGCGGAGCCGGGGGCGACCTCGGCGCGCTTGCCGACGCGGGCGCCCGGGAAGAGCAGGCTGCGGGTGCCGACGACCGCGCCCGCGCCGACCTTGACGGGGCCGATCACGAGCCGGTCCCCGTCGAGCCAGTGGCCGGAGAGGTCCACCTCGGACTCGACGGCGCAGCCGCGGCCCAGTTTGAGCATGCCGGTGACGGGGGGCAGGGAGTGCAGGTCGACCTCGGGGCCGATCTTGCAGCCGAGGGCGCGGGCGTAGCGTTCGAGCCAGGAGCCGGTGAGGGAGGTCGCGCCGGAGTACTCGGCGAGGCGTTCGGCGGTCCACAGCCGCAGGTGGACGCTGCCGCCGCGCGGGTGCCGCCCGGCCGTGACCCCGCGCAGCAGCAGGCGGGCTCCTCCGGCGGCGAGGGCGAGGCGGCCGGGCGGGCTGAAGAGCAGGACCGCGCCGGCGGCGAGGAGCCACCAGGGGGCGGTGGGCGCCCACGGGTAGGGGCCGAGGAGGTGCAGGACGTTGCCGAGGGCCAGCAGGGGCACGGTCCAGCGCAGGCCGAGGAGGGTGTAGAGCGGGAGCACCAGCAGGCACTGCGCGAGCTGGGCGCGGAGCGGGACGGGGGCGACGGTGCGGGCGGCTCCGTCGTCCTGGACGGACTTCTCCAGCCGGCGGGCCAGCTTGCGCAGGGTCGGCTGCTGGTAGATGTCGAGGACGGCGGCGCTGGGGTAGCGGGTGCGCAGGCGGGTGGTGAGCTGGGCGGCGGCGAGGCTGCCGCCGCCGATGGCGAAGAAGTCGTCGGCGGCGCCGCCGACGGCCACGCCGAGGACCTCGCTCCACTGTTCGGCGAGCCAGGCCTCGGTGCCGTAGAGCTGTTCGGCGGGGCCGGTGGGCTCCGTCCCTGGCAGCGGCCAGGGCAGGGCGTCGCGGTCGACCTTGCCGGAGGTGCGGGTGGGCAGTTCGGCGACGGGGGCCAGGAGCGGGACGAGGGCCGCGGGCAGTTCGGCACGCAGCCGTTCGACGGCGGCGGCGTGGTCCCAGCCGTCCTGGGTGACGAGGTAGCCGACGAGGAGCTGATTGCCGCTGCGGGCGGTGCGGACGGCGGCGGCCGCGCCGGCGACGCCGGGCAGGGCCTGGAGGGCGGAGTCCACCTCGCCGAGTTCGATGCGGCGGCCGCCGAGCTTGATCTGTTCGTCGCCGCGGCCGAGGAAGACCAGTCCCTCGGGTTCGGCGCGCACGAGGTCGCCGCTGCGGTAGGCGCGCTCCCAGCCGAGGGAGGTGAGGGGGGCGTACTTCTCGGCGTCCTTGTCGGGGTCGAGGTAGCGGGCGAGGCCGACGCCGCCGATGACGAGCTGGCCGCTGCCGCCCATCGGCACCGGTTCGCCGGACTCGTCGACGACGGCGAGTTCCCAGCCGTCGAGCGGGAGGCCGATCCGGATGGGCTCCTCGCCGGTCAGCAGCGAGGCGCAGGCGACGACGGTGGCCTCGGTGGGCCCGTAGGTGTTCCAGACCTCGCGGCCCTCGGTGACCAGGCGCTGGGTCAGTTCGGGCGGGCAGGCCTCGCCGCCGAAGATCAGCAGCCGGACCTCGTTGAGCGCTTCGGGCTCCCAGAGCGCGGCCAGGGTCGGCACGGTGGAGACGACGGTGATCTCCTGGTCGGCCAGCCAGGGGCCGAGGTCGGCGCCGCTGCGCACCTGGGAGCGGGGTACGGGAACCAGGCAGGCGCCGTGCCGCCATGCGAGCCACATCTCCTCGCAGGAGGCGTCGAAGGCGACGGAGAGTCCGGCCATGACACGGTCGCCGGGGCCGATGGGCTCGTCGGCGAGGAAGAGGGCGGCTTCGGCGTCGACGAAGGCGGCGGCGCTCCGGTGGCTGACGGCGACGCCCTTGGGCTTGCCGGTGGAGCCGGAGGTGAAGATGATCCACGCGTCGTGCTCGGGGCCGGGCCGGGCGGCGGCGGCGCGGACACCCGGGCCGGCGGTGGCAATGGCAGCGGCGGCGGGGGTCGTCTCGATGCGGGCTCCGGCGCCGAGGACGGCCCGTACGCCGGCCTCGCCGAAGACGAGTTCGGCGCGTTCGTCGGGGTCTTCGGCGTCGACCGGTACGTAGGCGGCGCCGACGGCGAGGACGGCGAGGATCGCGGTGTACAGCTCGTTGGTGCCGGAGGGGACGCGGACGCCGACCCGGTCGCCGAGACCGACGCCGGCGGCGGCCAGGGCCCGGCGCCGGCGCTCGACCTCGGCGGCGAGGGCCCGGTAGGTCAGCTGCTCGGTGCCGTCGTCGAGGGCGGGCTCGTCGGGGTGCTTGCGTACGGAGGCCTCCAGGACGTCGACCAGGGTGCGCGGCGGGGCGGCGGGTCCGGCGGTGAACAGGGCGGACTTGCCGCTCCCCGCGCAGGTGTCCCCGTCGTCGAGCAGGGTGGTGTCGCCGCGCTCTGGTGTGACTGCCATCGGCCCTCGCGTCTCGATCCCGGAAACCTCCCGGGCCGCGCCGGCGGAGCCCGGGTTTGCCCGGGTTGTTCCGGTCCAGCGCCGAACAACCTGCCAGTCTAGTGCGGCATCAAGAATTTTCTTGTTGAAGACTCTTGTCGAAGACGGGCGTATGGCCGGGAACGGGCGGCCGGGCGGGGCGCCGGGCCCGAGGGCGCGGCGCCGGACCTGCGGGCGCGGCGCGGGCGCGGGCGCGGCCCCGGGGATCAGACGCGGACCATGCGGGACACCGCGCGGGAGGCCTCCTCGATCTTGTCGCGGGCGGCGTCGCCGCCCTCGGCGATGGCGTCGGCGACACAGGAATGCAGGTGGTCTTCGAGCAGCGCGAGCCCGAAGGACTGCAGGGCCTTGGTGGTGGCTCCGACCTGGGTGAGCACGTCGATGCAGTACGTGTCCTCCTCGACCAGCCGCTGGAGGCCGCGCACTTGACCCTCGATGCGGCGCAGCCGCTTGAGGACGTCGTCCTTGTGTCCGGTGTATCCCTGCACGGCGATCCCTTCCTCCCGCGATCGGGTACCCCTGGGGGTACTACGTGGAGCCGCCGGCGCGGAAGGCCGGTGGCGGGCGGCGGGCCCCGCCCGTCCGGGAGCGGGCGGGCGGGGGCCCGGGCCGGTCAGTGCGCGTGCCCGTCCCCTTCGGCCGCGGGCGGGCCCGCGGGGGTGGCGGAGGGCTGGACGGGGGCCTGGGCCGGGGCGGGAGCGGCCGCGCCGCCCGCGCTGACGGTGAAGGCCGCCGTACGGACCGTGCCCCCGTGCTGGAAGTCCAGGAAGAGCCGGTAGGTTCCGGCGCTCGGGGCGGTGGCGGTGAAGGAGACGTCCGGGCCGGGCCCGCCCTCGTTGGGGTGGACGTGCAGGTAGGCCAGGTCGCCGTCGCGCAGGGCGACCAGGTGGCCGTACGCGCCGAGGTAGGGCTCCAAGTCGGTGACGGGCTTGCCGTCCTTGGCGACGGTGAGCTTGAGTTCACCGGCCTTGCCCGGCTCCAGGGTGCCGCCGAGCGCGACCTGGTAGCCGTCCACTTCCGCGGTCCGCGCGGCCGGGGGCAGCTCGGCGGGCTGGTAGGCGCCGGGCACCGCGAGGTCCGCGCCGAGGGTGACGCCCTTCGCGCCTTCGGCGGCCGGGGTGAAGTCGGCGAAGGCCTTGTAGCCGCCCGCCGCCGGGAGGTCGACGGGGGTCGACCAGGTGCCGTCCGCGCCCCGCACCGGGTGCAGGTGGCGGTAGACGGTGAGATCGCGCGAGGCGACGATGAAGTGCAGTTCCTTGCCGTGCTCGGTCTTGAAGGCGGTGACCGGGCGGCCCGCCGAGTCCTTGACCGAGAACCTCAGCTCGCCCTGGCCCGGGGCCAGCCGCGGGGACTCCAGGCTCAGCGTGTAGCCGCCCTCGGAGACCTGGAGGCCGCCGGCGGCCGGTCCCTGGGCGGCCTGGCCGTGCTCCGCGTGTCCGGCGGCGGCCGGGGCGCCCGGCTCCTTCGCCGCATGGTCCTTCGCCGCCTGGCCGTTCGCCGCGTGGTCGCCGTGTGCGGGTGCGACCGGTGCGCCCACGGGGCCCACACCCGTGCCGACCCCGTACGCGGTCCCGAAGGTCGCTGCCAGCGCAGCGGCGAAAACGGCGATCCTCACTCCGGTGTTCATGCCTGCCCTCCCTTACGACGTACTGCCGCATCCAGCGGTTTCATGAGCTCATCATACCCCCGGGGGGTACCAAGTCAAGCCGGAACCACACTTGCGTACGGATACCTCAGGGGGGTATATCTGGAAGCAGCCCGGATACCCCCGGTGGGTATCCGAACCGATCAAGGAGAAAACGCATGTCTTCCTGCTGCACCCCCGACGGCAGCTGCGGCACGAACGCCGGCGAGGCCACGACCGCCACCGCCGTCGCCGACAGCACCGCGACCGCCTACCGCGTGTCCGGCATGAGCTGCGGACACTGCAGGACCGCCATCACCACCTCCGTCGGCGCGCTCGACGGGGTCCTCTCCGTCGACGTGGACGTCGACGGCGGCCTGGTCACCGTGACGACGGCCGGCGCCCCCGACGACACGGCCATCGGCGCCGCGATCGACGACGCCGGCTACGAGCTCACCGGCCGGGCCTGACACACCGCCCGGCCCCCGGCCACCTGGCCGCCGGGGCCCCGTCCGTCCACGGGCGCCCCGGCCCCCGGAACCCACCCCGCGCTCGAACGAGGAGCAGCCCTCATGACCACCCTCACCCCCGGCGCCGCCCAGGTCGAGCTCGCCATCGGCGGCATGACCTGCGCCTCCTGCGCGGCCCGCATCGAGAAGAAGCTCAACCGCATGGACGGCGTCGAGGCCACCGTCAACTACGCCACCGAGAAGGCCAAGGTCACCTTCGACGCCGAGGTGTCGGTCGCCGACTTGATCGCCACCGTCGAGGCCACCGGCTACACCGCCAAGGAGCCGGCCCCGCCGCGCTCCGAGGGCGCCCCGGGCGACGGCGCCGCGGCCGAGGAGCGGGACGAACTGCTCCCACTGCGCCAGCGCCTGGTCACCGCCGGCGTCCTGGCCGTGCCGGTCATCGCGATGGCGATGGTCCCGGCCCTGCAGATCGACTACTGGCAGTGGCTCTCGCTGACCCTGGCCGCACCCGTCGTCACGTACGCCGCCTGGCCCTTCCACCGGGCCGCCTGGACCAACGCCCGGCACGGCGCGGCCACCATGGACACCCTCATCTCGGTCGGCACGACCGCCGCCTTCCTGTGGTCGCTGTGGGCGCTGTTCTTCGGCACGGCCGGCACCCCCGGCATGACCCACGCCTTCGAGTTCACCATCGCCCGCACCGACGGCGCCGGGAACATCTACCTGGAGGCCGCCGCCGGCGTCACCGCCTTCATCCTGGCGGGCCGTTACTTCGAGGCGCGCTCCAAGCGCAAGGCCGGAGCCGCCCTGAAGGCGCTGCTGGAACTGGGCGCCAAGGAGGTCACCGTGCTGCGCGGCGGCCGCGAGGTGACCGTGCCGACCGCCGACCTCCAGGCCGGCGACCGCTTCCTGGTCCGCCCCGGCGAGAAGATCGCCACCGACGGGACCGTCGTCGAGGGCTCCTCCGCCGTCGACGCCTCCATGCTCACCGGCGAGTCCGTGCCCGTCGAGGTCTCCGTCGGTGACTCCGTCACCGGCGCCACCCTCAACGCGGGCGGCCGGCTGGTCGTCGAGGCCACCCGGGTCGGCGCCGACACCCAGCTGGCCCGGATGGCCAAGATGGTGGAGGACGCGCAGAACGGCAAGGCCGCCGCACAGCGCCTCGCCGACAAGATCTCCGCGGTGTTCGTCCCGGTCGTCATCGGCCTGGCCCTGGCCACCCTGGGCTTCTGGCTCGGCACCGGATCCGGCCTCGCGGCCTCCTTCACCGCGGCCGTCGCCGTACTGATCATCGCCTGCCCCTGCGCCCTGGGCCTGGCCACCCCGACCGCCCTGATGGTCGGCACCGGACGCGGGGCCCAGCTCGGCATCCTGATCAAGGGCCCCGAGATCCTGGAGACCACCCGCAAGGTCGACACCATCGTCCTGGACAAGACCGGCACCGTGACCACCGGCCGGATGACCCTGCTGCGCACGCACACCGCCGAGGGAGTGGACGAGGCCGACGTCCTGCGCCTGGCGGGCGCCCTGGAGCACGCCTCCGAGCACCCGATCGCCCAGGCCGTCGCGACCGGCGCGGCCGCCCGGGTCGGCACCCTGCCCACCCCGGAGGACTTCGCCAACATCCCCGGCCTCGGCGTCCAGGGCGTCGTCGACGGGCACGCGGTCCTCGTGGGCCGCGAAAAGCTCCTGGCCGAGTGGGCGATGGCGCTGCCCCCGCACCTGGAGCGCGCCAAGGCCGCGGCCGAGGCCGCCGGGCGCACCGCCATCGCGGTGGCCTGGGACGGCGAGGCGCGGGCGGTCCTGGAGGTCGCGGACGCGGTCAAGGACACCAGCGCCGAGGCCATCCGCCGGCTGCGCGCCCTGGGCCTGACCCCGATCCTGCTGACCGGTGACAACAGGGCCGTCGCCGAGTCCGTCGCGGCCGAGGTCGGCATCGACGAGGTCATCGCGGAGGTCATGCCCCAGGACAAGGTCGACGTGGTCAAGCGGCTCCAGGCCGAGGGCCGCAGCGTCGCGATGGTCGGCGACGGGGTCAACGACGCCGCCGCGCTCGCCCAGGCCGACCTGGGCCTGGCGATGGGCACCGGCACGGACGCCGCGATCGAGGCCGGGGACCTGACCCTGGTCCGCGGGGACCTGCGGGCCGCGGCCGACGCCATCCGGCTCGCCCGCAAGACGCTCGGCACCATCCGCTCGAACCTGTTCTGGGCCTTCGCCTACAACGTGGCCGCCCTGCCGCTCGCCGCGGCCGGACTGCTCAACCCGATGATCGCCGGAGCGGCCATGGCCTTCTCCTCGGTCTTCGTCGTCGGCAACAGCCTGCGTCTGCGCGGCTTCCGGGCCGCCGCCAACTGAGGAGCCCCCGTGGCCGGTTACCCAGACCGCAAGGAAGACGTCCGCAGAGCCCTGCGGCAGATCGAGGCCCAGGTCCGCGGCGTGCAGCGGATGGTCGCCGAGGACGTCGCCCGCGTCGACGTGCTCGCCCGGATGTCGGCCGTCGGCAGCGCCCTGCAGTCCTGCGCCGTGACCCTGCTCGACGCGCACCTCGACTCCTGTGTCACCGAGGCCATCGCCGAGGGCGGGGAGGCCGCGAAGGCCAGGGTCGGCGAGGCCACCCTGGCCATCGCCCGGCTGATCCGCACGTAGTCCGGCCGCAACGCAGTCCGGCCGCAGCGCCGATCGCCCCGCCACGCACGCGAGTCCGTGGCGGGGCGATCGGCGTTCCCGCGCCCGCGCGGGGTCGCCTACCGGGCCGGGGTATGCCCGCGCGCCGGGCCCGGCCCGTACGATGAGCCGCTCGCGAGGGGGAGGGCCGAGAGGATGCGCGTACGCCGGCTGGGAGAGCTGGAGGCCGAGATCATGGACCGGGTGTGGCTGTGGGAGCGGCCCGTCTCCGTCCGCGAGATCGTCGACGACATAAACCGGCGGCGCACGGTGGCCTACACCACCGTCATGACCGTGGCCGACATCCTGTACCGCAAGGGCTGGCTGAGCCGCGAGAAGTCCGGCCGGGCCTGGATGTACGAGGCCGTGCGCAGCCGCGAGGAGTACACCGCGGCGCTGATGCAGGACGCGCTCGGCGACAGCCAGGACCGCAGGGCCGCCCTGCTGCGGTTCGTGGAGCGCATGTCCCACGAGGACGTGGAGGCCCTGGACGAGGCCCTGCGCACCGCCCGCCCCGGCCGCCCGGCCGACGCCCCCGAGGACCGCCGGTGAACCACCACGTCCTGCCGCCCCTCGGACTGGCCCTGATCACCGGGCTGGTCCTTCCCTGGATGCTGGTCCGCGCGCGGTGGGCGCAGCAGGTGCCGCGCCTGGGCCTGGCCGTGTGGGTCATGTGCGGGGCCGTGTTCGCGCTGGCCGCCGCGGTGCTCCCGGCGCAGCTGGTGCTGCCCGCGGAGACCAGCCACCGGCTGATGGACGCGGCCCTGACCCTGGACCCGCCCTCCGCATCCCGGCTGGCGGCCGCCTCCGCCCGCGAGGCCCTGGCCGCTGCCGCGGCGCTGACGGTGCTGGCCGTACCGGGCGTGGTGTTCGTACGGGAACTGGTGCGGGCGCGGCGGGCCCGCACCCGGCACGCCGAACTGCTGCGGCTGGTGGGCCGCTACGACGCGGCGCTGGGCGCGACCGTACTGGAGGACGCGCGACCGGCGGTCTACTGCCTGCCGGGGCGTTCGCGCCGGGTCGTGGTCTCCTCGGGGGCCGTCCAGGTGCTGACGCGCTCCGAGCTGGCCGCCGCCCTCGCCCACGAACGGGCCCACATCGGCGGCCGCCACCATCTGCTGGTCGCCGCCGCCGGGGCGTACTCGGCGGTGTTCCGCAGGGTGCCGCTGGCCCTGATCGGGGGTCGGACCGTACCGCTGCTGCTGGAGATGGCGGCCGACGACCGTGCGCTGCGCGGGTGTTCGCGCGACGCGCTGGCGACGGCGCTGTACGCGCTGGCGGCCGGGCACGCGCCGCGCAAGGCGTTCGCGGCGGGCGGTCCGTCGGCCGCGGTGCGCATGCGGCGGATCCTGGGACCGCAGCGTGCGGGGCACCCGGTGCTGCGCGGGCTGCTCGCGGTGGCGGCGGCGATGTCCGCGATCATCCCCGCCGTCGTCGCCTGTTGTTGGACCTCGTGATAGCCGCCGGCCCCAACCCGGCCATTTACTAAGCTAATTCGTAGATTTCACCTCGCCCCCGCCACTCGAATTGCCCGCTATTCTGGGCGCGTGCGGGCTCAGGACCGGTACGGCGAGAGGTGCGGAACAAATGCTGCTGGCTGACGTGCGGACGGCAGCGCCCGGTGACGCGACGGCGATTTCCCGGCTCCTGGCCGAAGCGATTCGGGGGGCCTACGGGAGCCTCCTCGGGGAAATCCGGGCCGGCCGGCTGGTGTCGGACCATTGCGCACTGCCCCGCATAAGAGCGGAAATAGAAATTCCCGGCGGGGCGCCCGGCTGGCTGGGCTGGCTGGTGGCGACGGACGCGAAGGGTTCCGTGCTGGGGGCGGTCTCCGGCGGTGTGCCCGTCGCCTCCCAGGGCGAGCTGTACGCCCTGTGCACCGCTCCGGGCCGCCGCCGGGAGGGCGTCGGCACGGCGCTGCTGGAGGCGGCCACCGACCGGATGCGGGCGCACGGGGCGACGTCCCAGAGGATCGGCCTTCCCGCCGAGGGGGCCCCGGACCTGCCGTTCTTCACCCACCACGGTTTCACCGGGCTCGGCGCGGTCCGGTTCGGCCGCACCCTCTGACCGGCGGGCCGTCCCCACCCGCCTCCTCCCCTCCCCTCCCCTCTCCTCGCCCTCGCCCCCGCCCTCGCCCTCGCGGCCCGGAGCGTGGCAGATCCACGCCATCGCGTGTTCACGCAGCCCCACCGCTCTGGCCCAAGTCCCCTCCACGGGACAGGATTCGATGAGCGGCGAGGTCCCGGCGGCACGGGCGCCCCGCCCCGGACGGCCGGACCGAGCCCCTGGAGGAGCGATGCACACGCCGAGCGGCACTTCCCTGACCCTCATGCCGGCCCCGCCCGCCGCGCACCCGGCGGCCGCCCTCCCCGCACACGACGGCGCCACCCTGCCGGCTCCCCCGGAATTCCTGCCCGGACTGGAGTCGGCGGCCCCGGCCGACGCGGAGGCGGGCTGGCTGCACGACGCCCTGCTGGGCCCGCACAGCGCGGACATCGTGGGCTATCTGCGCCTCGCCCGGCTCTGCGGCGGACCGGTGCTGGACCTCGGCTCCGGCGCCGGGCGCCTCGCCGTGCCCTTCGCCCGCCAGGGGTTCTCCGTCGAGGCCGTGGACCGGGACGCCGCCTCCCTGGAGCGGCTGCGGGCCTGGGGCCGGCGGACCGGACCGCAGGTGTCGCGGCTCCTGGCGACCACCCGCGCCGACCTCACGGAGCTGCGACTGCGGCGCACCTACCGGCTGGCCCTGCTGGCCGGGACGATGATCGCGGCCGTGCCCCCGGCGGCCCGCCCCGCGCTGCTGCGCGAGATCGCCGCCCACCTGGAGCCGGGCGGCGTGCTCGCCCTGGACTTCACGGCGCACCGGCTGCGCGGGCTGGCCGAGGAGCCCGTGCGCACCCGGGCCTTCCAGGTGCCCCGGTTCGACGGGGTGGAGGAGTGGGCCGTGGCCCGCCAGGTCTTCGACCTGGACGACATGAGCGAACGGATCGCCTACCACTGCGTCCGCACGGGCAAACTGAGCGCCGAGCGGGTCGTACGGACCACCCGCAAGTGGATCGTCGACCCGGAGCGTCTCGGCGAGGAGCTGCGGGCGGCCGGCCTGCGGGTGGAGCGGCGGCGCCGCCACGCCCTGGACGAGCGGACCGAAAGCGTCCTGCTCGTCTGCCGGGCCGGGGGCTGACCGCCGGCCGGCCGGAGTCGCCGTACCGTTCCCGCCTTACGGACAAGAGGTACGATGCCCACAAAGGTTTGAGCGGACCAATAGCGGATGGTGGCGGAGTGGGGGCTGTCGTGGCGGAGTCGACCGGCCGCGAGGCGGTGATCCAGCGCCTGCGCGACGTGGGGCTGCGCGTCACGGGGCCGCGCCTGGAGGTCCTCCAAGTGCTGGCGGCGGGCGGCCACATGGACGTGGAGTCCATCACCGCCGCCGCCCGCGAGCGGCTCGGCACCCTGACCAGCCAGGCCGTGTACGAGATGCTGCGCCACTTCCTGGAGACCGGCCTGGCGACGAAGTTCGACCGCCCCGGGCTGCCCGCCGTCTTCGAGGTCGCCGGTCCCCCGCACCAGCACGCGCTGTGCGTGCGCTGCGGGCGGGTGGAGAACGTACGGGCCGAGGCGCCCGAGCCGGCCGGTGAGTCGCTCCGCGCGTGGCGGATGGGCGACGGCGTGGAGATCATCTTCAAGGGGCTGTGCCCCGACTGCGCGAGCGCGCCGCAGGAGTAGCGCGCGGCGGCCGTCCGGACACCGGAAGCGGAAGAGCGGACCCCGGACGACAGGTGACGCCGGTCACATCCGAAACGCGGGGGCGGGGGCTCTCGCGGAGGCATGTGCCAAAGTGTGACTGTCGATTCGTAAGATGAGGGGGTCGCTTCGCGATGGCAACGGGCGATGGCAGGGACGGCATCCAGTCGGCCGACAGGGTGCTGGCCCTCTATCAGGAGCTGCGCCTGCGCGGGGTGTCCAACCTCAACGACGTCTTCCGGGAACTGGGCCTGGATCCCGTGGAGTCCGAGCAGTGGGGCGCCGAACTGGCCGCCCTCGGACTGATCGTGCCGACGGGCACCACCCACGCCACCCGCGCCGACCTCCAGTCCGACGCCTGGCAGCCGGGGCCCGACGCGGTCGCCGCCGTCGACCCGGAGATCGCCCTGCTGCGGATGCTGCAACGCGAACGCGAGCGGCTGCGCGAGCACCTGGACGAGTCCGACCGGACGTACAGCGCGCTGGAGACCCTGGCCGGGCGGTTCCTGAGGGCCGGTGCGCTGAACGGTTCCGAGGTCGAGGTGGAGGTCCTGGAGGACTACGGCCGGATCCAGCAGGTGCTGGAGGACATCACCGACGTCATCCGCCACGACCTGACGTCCATGCACGTGACCGCCCTGGTACGGGAGGTCGCGGACCGGGTGCTCAGCCGCGACCGGCGGCAGATCGACAACGGCGTGCGCATCCGCGCCATCTACCACCAGCGGATCACCACGTCGCCGGAGGCCGTGGAGATGCTCCGCCGCCGGGTGGAGGCGGGCGTGGAGATCCGGCTGTCGCCCGCCGTCCCCATGAACATGATCATCGCGGACCAGCAGTTCGCGGTGCTGCCCGTGCACCCGGACGACCGGGCGGCGGGCGCGATCCTCGCCCGCGGCCCCGCCCTGGTGCGCTCGTACCTGGCGCTCTACGAACACTGCTGGCACGCGGCCACCCCCTACGGTGACGACGTCGCGCCGGAACTCGGCGGCGACGGGCTGTCCGAACAGCAGCGGGCCGCGCTGAAGATGCTCGCCTCGGGCATGAAGGACGAGAAGGTGGCCCGGAACCTGGGGGTGTCCCTGCGCACGGTGAGCCGCATGCTCTCCGAACTGATGCAGGAGATGGGGGCGTCGAGCCGTTTCGAGGCCGGGGTGCGCGCCCAGCGGCTCGGCTGGCTGGACTGACGCGACGCGACGCGAAACCCGGGTAATGCGCGCGGCTCGGGGGCGGGGAACGCACGGGGAATGCCCCGGCAATGCCCTGGGAACGCGCCCGGGAACGCGCCCGGCGCGATCCGGGAATCCGTGAGGACGGCTCGCGCACCACGGGCCGGCCGCCCTGAAATACTGCCGCAATACTCCGGGAGCGGTAGCCGCGGGAGTTCCGGGAACGCGGAAAGCCCCGCGCTTGCCGGAGGGCATTCACGGGGCTTTGCCGCGGAGCAGGACCTACCGTCAGTCCCAGCCGTTCTCGTTCGCGCCGAACGACGCGGGGACGGCGGCCGCGAGGGTGCGGAGCGGACGGGCGGGAACGGTACGACAGGAGTTCCCGAACATTCCGGTGGCGTGCGCAGCGGACATGATTCCTCCAGGAATTGGATTGCGGATTCCATCTCCACGGAGCCGTGCCGCCGGTATTCCGTCGAAGACATCTCCATTGTCCTACGGAGTCCCCGGCCGAGCCACTTTCCTGTAGCGCCTCTGAGGCGGATCTGAAGTCGCCGCGCCCGGGCCGTTCGAGGGCATGCCCGAGCGCCCCGGACGCGCCAATGCCGCGCATTCCGAGGCGAGTTCATACAGACGTTACGCTTGCGTACCTTTGGTCAGCCCAAAAGAGCTGTTAGGGTGGGCTTCCGGCCTTCTCGGCCCTCCAGGAGAGAGGCGCCGGCGAGGCAGGAGCGTGCCGCCGCTCCTGCCTCACTCGTCCGCGCACCCGGCCGCCCGTCCCGCAGGACGTCCCGGTAGACCTCCAGGGTGCGGGTGGCCGCGGCCCGCCAGCTCATGGTCCGGGCGTGCCGCACCGCCGCCCGCCCCATCAGGGCCGCCTCCTCGGGGTGTTCGGCGAACCAGCGCAGCCACCGGGCGTACTCCACCGGATCGTTGCCGCGCACCAGCATCCCCGTCACCCGGTCGCGCACCGCGGTCGGGAGCCCGCCGACGGCCGAGGCCAGCACCGGGGTGCCGCACGCCTGTGCCTCCAGCGCCACCAGCCCGAACGATTCGCTGCGCGAGGGCACCAGCAGCACGTCGGCCGCCCGGTACCACTGCGCCAGCTCCGCCTGCGGCACCGGCGGGCAGTGCCGCAGCACGTCCGCCACCCCCAGCTCGCGCGCCAGCTCCCAGGCTTCGCCGCGCGGCCCGGCCCCGGAGTTCCCGCCCACCACCGGGACGATCGTGCGCCCGCGCAAGTGGGGCGCCGCGGTCAGCAGTTCGGCGACGGCGCGGACCATCACGTCCGGGCCCTTGAGCGGCTGGATGCGGCCCGCGTACAGGGGGACGAAGGCGTCGGCCGGCAGCCCGAGCCGGGCGCGCGCCGCCGCCCGTCCCGCGCCGGGGGCGAAGGTGCCCAGGTCCACACCGGGCCGGACGATCTCCGTGCGCTCCGCCCCGGCCCCGTACAGCTCCCGCAACGCCCGGGCCTCGTCAGCGGTGTTGGCGATCAGCCGGTCTGCGGAGCCGGCCACCTGGTGCTCGCCGCGGACGCGCAGCTCGGGCTCGGGGACGTCGCCCTCGGCGAGGGCCGCGTTCTTGACCCGGGCCAGGGTGTGGGCGGTGTGCACGAGCGGTATCCGCCAGCCGGCGGCGGCGATGCGGCCGGCCTGGCCGGAGAGCCAGTAGTGCGAGTGGACCAGGTCGTAGGGCCGCTCTTCCTTCAGCAGCGCCAGAGAGAAGGGCACCACCAGGGAGGGCATGTCCTCCTTGGACAGCGGCCGGCGCGGGCCGGCCTCCAGGTGGCGCACGGTGACGCCGGGGGCCAGGGTGTCCCGGAGGGGGCGGGCCTCGCCCCGACAGCGGGTGAACAGGTCGACCTCGACGCCCTGTTCGGCGAGCGCGCGGCTCAGCTGGACCATGTAGACGTTCATTCCGCCCGCGTCACCGGTGCCGGGCTGGTGCAGCGGCGAGGTGTGGACACTGAGCATGGCGACGCGCAGGGACACGGGAAGCTCCTGGGGAAGGGGCCGCGCGCACCCCGCCGCCGGTGGACCGACGCGCGGTCACGCGGCGAAGGAGGGTGCTGTCGTGGTGCAGTCGTACGGTCTGTGCGGGCGGGCGGTCGGGCGGTGAGCGATCGGGCGATCGGGCGGCGGGCGGGGGCCTGTGGGGGTGGGGCCCGGCGCCCGGGTCAGAAGCCGAACACCGGTCCCGAGGGCGGGGCCAGCCGGGTGCCGGGCGCGGGCGGGGCGAGGGCCTCGGCGGCCACCGCGCCCCCGGGCGCGGTCCGCAGCGCCGCGGCCAGCCGGTCGGCGCCTTCCGGCATCACCGGCCGCGCCCAGGCGCCGAGCGCGCGGGCCACCGCCAGCTGCGCGGCCAGGACCGGCAGGTGACGGCCCCCGGCGGTGGGCCGGTGCGCCTCGTGCGCGTTGACATGGCCGAAATCGGATGCCGAACGCACCATCTCGTCGAGCAGGGCCACCGCCCTGCGCGGGTCGAAGGCCTCCGGTGAGTAGGCCTCGCGCAGGTCCTCCACCCCGCGCAGCAGCCGCCGCTCCAGCACCTCCCAGCCGGTGCCGCCGGGCAGCGCGGCCGGTACGAGCCCGGCGCACTCCTCGCGGACGGCGGCGAACAGCCGGGACAGCCAGCTGTTCCAGTTCTCGTCCAGCTCCCGGCGGGCGGCGGCGAGCCGCTCCGGCCGGAACTGCGTACGGCGGCCCAGCGGGCGGGCCTGGAGGACGTGGCGGCGCAGCGTGTCCGACCCGTACTCGGTGATCAGGTCCAGCGCCCAGGCCTTCTGCCCGGAGCCCCAGACCAGGGCCTCGTCCTCGATGACGTACGCCTCGTTGACGCAGAAGTGCTGCGGCATCTTCAGGCCCCGCGCGAACAGCAGGACCGGCAGCAGCACGGCGTGGCAGAAGGCGTGGCCGAAGCCGCAGAAGTGGACGGCCCGGTCGGGCAGCGGGCGGTCGCCGTGGCCGAACAGGTGCATGGCGGCGGCTTCGAAGCAGCCGTCGATGCGGTGGTCGGGGAAGGCGTCGACGGGTACGGGCAGTCCCCATTCGGCGGGGTGGGCGACGGCGATGTCCGGCAGCCCGTCCTCGACGAGCGATTCGCACAGCGCGGCCAGCCGCGGCGGCAGACCGGTGGCGGCCCAGTACTCGGCGAGGGCCTCGCGGTGCGGCTCCAGCGGGATGTAGAGGCGGCGGCAGCGCTTGGGCACGCATGCGGATCCGCACTGGACGCAGCGCGCCCCCAGCAGGTCGCCGCCGTCGTTCGGGCGGGCGCACTCGTGGCACATGCCGCCGTCGCTGGCGGCACCGCAGTGCGGGCAGTCGCCGGTGACGTGCGCTCCGTGCAGGAAGCGCCCGCAGGGTTCGCAGTACGGCGTCAGGCGGGTCCGGGCGGCGATGACCCCGTCGGCGTGGAGCTGCCGGAAGAGGTCCGTGAGCCAGCGCGCGTAGCCCCGGTCCTGGCGGGGGCGGACGATGCGGTCGAACTCGACGCCCGAGCGCAGCCAGTCGGCGGTGATGGCGGCCCGGTAGCCCTCCGCGACCTCCTCCGGTTTGCGTCCCGCGCGCAGCGCGCGGACGTGGACGGAGCTGGTGTGGTCGGCGGTACCGGTGGTGAACAGGACGGGTTCGCCCTCGGCCCGCAGGTACCGGGACAGCACGTCCGCCGCGACGTAGGGTCCGGCAAGGTGGCCGACGTGAAGTTCGCCGTGGGTGGCCGGCGGGGTCGCGGTGATCCAGACGGGGGTGCTCATGGGACCTCCTTGACGCTGTGGTGCGAAGGACGCAGCGAGGCTCGATGACGGAAGGGGACCGGGCCCTCTCGGCGAGAACGGGGAGAGCGGGGTGCCCTCTCAGCCTGACAGAGAAACGAACCGCTTGGTCTGGTATTGGATTGCGCGTTCGCGCCGTTGCGTGGACACGCCAGGAGGAACCGGGGTCCGGCCGGGGAGTGGCGTAGAGGTGACATGTCGCGAGTACGCCAAAGGGGCCGCCTTGCGGGCCACGGCCGCGCCCAACAGGCTGCTCACATGGAACACTTCGCGACCGATCGCATAGACCTCATAGACCGCAGCGCACCCGAATCCCTGCTGGTCGTGGCCGCGCACCCGGACGACATCGAGTTCTGCGTGAGCGGAACGGTCATGCGGTGGATCGCGCAGGGCACCACCCGGGTCACGTACTGCATCGTCACCGACGGCGGGGCGGGCGGATACGACGAGCAGCTCCCCCGGCAGGCCATGGGTGACCTCAGGCGCGCCGAGCAGGTCCATTCGGCCAAGCGCAGCGGCGTCGACGACGTCCGCTTCCTCGGCTACCCCGACAGCTACGTCGAGTCCAGCGTCGAGCTGCGCCGCGACCTGTGCCGGGTGATCCGCCAGGTCCGGCCGCAGCGGGCCGTCATCCCGAGCCCCGAGATCAACTGGGCGCGGATCGCCGACCTGCATCCCGACCACCGCGCGGTGGGCGACGCCGCACTCCGGGCGGTCTACCCGGAGGCCCGCAATCCCTTCGCCCACCCGTCGCTCCTGAAGGAGGAGGGGCTGGAGCCGTGGATCGTGCCGGAGCTGTGGCTGATGACGGGGCCCACCCCGAACCAGTACATCGACGTCACCCCCGTCTTCGACCGCAAGGTGGAGGCGCTGCGCATCCACACCTCGCAGACCGCGCACTTCGACGACCTGTCGGGGCTGCTGCGCGACTGGCTGGGCGAGCACGCCCGGTCGGCGGGGCTGCCGCCGGGGCGGATGGCGGAGGCCTTCCAGGTCGTGCGGATCGACTGAGGCCCGCCCGCGCCCGTGGGACGGGCGGCGGGCGGGCCACGAGGTGAGCCCCAGGGCATCAGGGCCCCGGTCACCGGTGACCGGTTACCGGTCACCGGTAGATGAGCAGCTCCTGTTCGCTCGCGCCCGCCAGCTCGTAGCGGGTCGCGACCAGCGGACGTCCCGAGTAGAGGCGGATGAGCGTCGTGGCGTCGCCTTCGAACCGGGCGGCGGGGCGGCCGGCCTCCTCGTTGCCGAGGACCAGCGGCCCGGCGTGCCCGTCCAGGCCCGCGACCAGCCGGGGCGTGCCCCGCTTGCGGCTGGTGGTGTGCAGCAGGGGCAGGGCCAGCGCCAGCCCGGCGCCGCCGTAGGCCCCCGGCTCCCCCCACGCGTCGCGTACGTCGCCCGCGTGGATCCACTCCCCCAGCGCCACCGCGTCCAGCGTGCCGTCGCCCGCGGCGATGGCCGCGCCGGCCTCGCTCAGGCCCCGTTCGAGCTCGTCCACGATCCGCCCCACCGGCCAGCCCGCTCGCTCGGCCACGTCCGCCGCGTTGGCGGCGGGCAGGAAGACCCCCTCCTCCAGCCGCCCTTCGACGATCCGTACGAGGGCGGCCGCGCAGTGCGCGAGGACGTCCCGCACGGTCCAGCCGGGACAGGCCGTGCGCAGCCCGTACGAGGCCTCGGGCGTGCGGCGCAACAGCGGGACCAGCGCGTCCCGTTCGGTGCGCAGGAGCCGGTCCGGGAGCCAGGGGTCGCGTACCGCTTCGTCGACGCCGTCCACGGCGGTCAGTAGCGGTAGTGGTCGGGCTTGTACGGGCCCTCGACCTTGACGCCGATGTAGTCGGCCTGCTCGGGGCGCAGGGTGGTGAGCCTGACGCCGAGCGCGTCGAGGTGGAGGCGGGCGACCTTCTCGTCGAGGTGCTTGGGCAGCACGTAGACGTCGGTCGGGTACTCGGACGGCTTGGTGAAGAGCTCGATCTGGGCCAGGGTCTGGTCCGCGAAGGAGTTCGACATCACGAACGACGGGTGGCCGGTCGCGTTGCCCAGGTTCAGCAGACGGCCCTCGGACAGCACGATCAGGACCTTGCCGTCGGGGAACGTCCAGGTGTGGACCTGCGGCTTGACCTCGTCCTTGACGATCCCGTCGACCTTGGCCAGGCCGGCCATGTCGATCTCGTTGTCGAAGTGGCCGATGTTCCCCACGATGGCCTGGTGCTTCATCCGGGCCATGTCGGCGGCCATGATGATGTCCTTGTTGCCGGTCGTGGTGATGAAGATGTCGGCCATCTCGACGACATCGTCCAGCGTGGCGACCTGGTAGCCGTCCATCGCCGCCTGGAGCGCGCAGATCGGGTCGATCTCGGTGACGATGACGCGCGCGCCCTGGCCCCGCAGGGACTCCGCGCAGCCCTTGCCGACGTCGCCGTAGCCGCAGACCACGGCGACCTTGCCGCCGATCAGGACGTCGGTGGCGCGGTTGATGCCGTCGATCAGGGAGTGGCGGCAGCCGTACTTGTTGTCGAACTTCGACTTCGTCACGGCGTCGTTCACGTTGATCGCCGGGAAGAGGAGCTCGCCGGCCTGGTGCATCTCGTAGAGGCGGTGGACACCCGTGGTGGTCTCCTCCGTCACCCCGCGGATCCCGGAGGCGAGCGCGGCCCAGTCGATGGAGGTCTTGGCGAGGAGGGCCAGGACCAGGGCGCTCTCCTCGTTGTCGGCGGTGGAGGGGTCCGGGACGGCGCCGGCCTTCTGGTACTCGACGCCCTTGTGGACCAGGAGCGTCGCGTCACCGCCGTCGTCCAGGATCATGTTCGGACCGGCGTGGCCGGGCCAGGTCAGCGCCTGTTCCGTGCACCACCAGTACTCCTCCAGCGTCTCGCCCTTCCAGGCGAAGACGGGGATGCCCGCGGCGGCGATGGCGGCGGCCGCGTGGTCCTGGGTGGAGTAGATGTTGCACGACACCCAGCGGACCTCGGCGCCGAGGGCGACGAGGGTCTCGATCAGGACGGCGGTCTGCACGGTCATGTGCAGGGAGCCGGTGATGCGGGCGCCCGCGAGGGGCTGGGAGGCGGCGTACTCGCGGCGGATCGACATCAGGCCGGGCATCTCGTGCTCGGCGAGGGTGATCTCCTTGCGCCCGAAGGCGGCGAGGGAGAGGTCGGCGACCTTGAAGTCCGTGAACTCGGCAGGCATGGGTGGTGCTCCTTGGAGGTGTGCGGCGCCGGAGGTCATCTGCGGCCTCCGGCGTTGAAGTAGTTGGCCTCGGGGTGGTGCATGACGAGGGCGTCGGTGGACTGTTCGGGGTGGAGCTGGAACTCCTCCGAGAGGTGGACCCCGATCCGCTCGGGCCGCAGCAGCTCGGCGATCTTCGCCCGGTCGGCCAGCTCCGGGCAGGCCGGATAGCCGAGGGAGTAGCGGCAGCCCTGGTACTCCGTACGGAACATGCCGTCGACGGAGTCCGGATCGGCGCCCGCGATGCCGAGTTCGGCGCGGACGCGGGCGTGCCAGTACTCGGCGAGGGCCTCGGCGAGCTGTACGGAGAGTCCGTGCAGCTCCATGTAGTCGCGGTAGGCGTCGGCCGCGAAGAGGCGGGCCGTCTCCTCGCCGATGCGGCTGCCGACGGTGACGATCTGGAAGCCGATGACGTCGGTCTCGCCGGACTCCTCGGGGCGCACGAAGTCGGAGAGGCACAGGCGGCGGCCGCGGCCCTGGCGGGGGAAGGTGAACCGGGTCCGCTCGCCGCCGTCCTCGTCGAGGACGATCAGGTCGTCGCCCTTGGAGACGCAGGGGAAGTAGCCGTGGACCACGGCCGCTTCGAGGAGGTGCGAGGTGTGCAGGCGCTCCAGCCAGCCGCGCAGCCGGGGCCGGCCCTCGCTCTCGATCGACTCGGCGCCCTTGAGGCCCCACTGGCCCTTGAAGAGCGCCTGCTCGTCGAGCCAGCCCGCGTACTCCTTGAGCGGGATGCCCTTGACGACGCGGGTCCCGAGGAAGGGCGGCTCCGGCACCGGGTTGTCGAGGGCCACGTCGGAGCGGCCCGTACGTTCCGGTTCCCGGACGTCGAGGAGGGCGGGGCGCGCGGGAACGCGGCGCTGCTTGAGGGGAGGGAGGACGGCGCCGGGGACCTTGCGTTTGATGCCCATGAGGGCGTCCATGAGGCGCAGGCCTTCGAAGGCGTCGCGGGCGTAGCGGACTTCGCCTTCGTAGATTTCGTGGAGGTCTTGTTCGACGTAGGC